>NZ_JBWYHD010000006.1:0-444461 GCF_056711665.1 Bacillus sp. Medicinal_06
ACGCGGCGTTGCTCCGTCAGACTTTCGTCCATTGCGGAAGATTCCCTACTGCTGCCTCCCGTAGGAGTCTGGGCCGTGTCTCAGTCCCAGTGTGGCCGATCACCCTCTCAGGTCGGCTACGCATCGTCGCCTTGGTGAGCCGTTACCTCACCAACTAGCTAATGCGACGCGGGTCCATCCATAAGTGACAGCCGAAGCCGCCTTTCAATTTCGCACCATGAGGCGCAAAATGTTATCCGGTATTAGCCCCGGTTTCCCGGAGTTATCCCAGTCTTATGGGCAGGTTACCCACGTGTTACTCACCCGTCCGCCGCTAACTTCATAAGAGCAAGCTCTTAATCGGTTCGCTCGACTTGCATGTATTAGGCACGCCGCCAGCGTTCATCCTGAGCCAGGATCAAACTCTCCAATAAAGTTTGTCTAGCATCTAAAATAAAAATTGACGTTTCACGTTGTTTGTTTCGTTCAGTTTTCAAAGAACTCGTTTGTCGCTCATTTGCGACTTCCTTATGTTAACATCTTCGTTTTTCGATGTCAACTAAGTTTTTTAATTTCTTTTTTTCGCTTTCTGCCGTTTCGCATCAGCGACGGTTATTAATATAGCATGTAGAAAAATGAAATGCAATACTCTTTTTAAACTTTTTTATAAAAATAGCCAAGTTTCTTTATTAACCTCATATACTTAAATAAAATAGCCATTTTCACCCTATCCAATTACTACATATATTCTAAAAGCTAACACCTCATTTGGCAGGAAATCATAACCCCGTTGTTAAAAAGCTTAAGTTATAA
This sequence comes from Bacillus sp. Medicinal_06, assembly GCF_056711665.1. NCBI lineage: Bacteria > Bacillati > Bacillota > Bacilli > Caryophanales > Bacillaceae > Bacillus > Bacillus sp. Medicinal_06. Next base: position 793 of record NZ_JBWYHD010000006.1, read on the forward strand.
ATGCATATTGTACTCATTTATTATCGCTACATTGCATTGAACAAACTTATAAGGAGGAATATACATATGGACTATACCGATTTACTAATCAAGCTAGGTCTCTCTGCCATTTTAGGATTCGCTATTGGTTTAGAACGTGAGTTAAAGAGAAAACCACTCGGTTTAAAAACTTGCTTAGTCATTTCCATTATTAGTTGCCTCCTTACCATTGTTTCTATTAAATCAGCTTATACTTTACCTCATACAGACCATATAAACATGGATCCACTTCGCCTTGCAGCTCAAATAGTTTCAGGCATCGGCTTTTTAGGTGCTGGCGTTATTTTACGAAGAGGTAATGACAGTATTGCAGGATTAACTACCGCTGCTATGATTTGGGGCGCTTCGGGTATTGGAATTGCTGTTGGGGCTGATTTTTATCTTGAAGCAATTTTCGGCATGTGTTTCCTTATGATTAGTGTCGAACTTATACCATTAACAATGAAATTTTTAGGTCCTAGGTCATTCAGACAGCGAGATATTACCGTCAAACTAGTCGTACGCAATATGGATAACATCCCTATTGTTATTGAAGAAATACAAGAAATGGACATAAAAGTAAAGAACATAAAACTCAAAACACTAGAAAATGGCTCCCACTTTCTACACCTTAAATTATCTGTTGATCAAAAAAAGCATACAGCTGATGTTTATTATACCTTGCAGCATTTCGAAAGCGTTCAGCAAACAGAAGTTGAAAGTATGTAACACTTTCTATATAACGTTAAACGACTCTCTAAAATAGAGAGTTTTTCTTTTTTTCAAAATGGTAACAATGTAGCTATACAAAATGAGGAGGAATATAAATTTGAATTCACGTACCAATATAATAGATGTATTTCGAGACTCCATTATTTTTCGTTTAGTTACCTTCATTATCGTACTTATTACTGTGTTTGGTTTTCTAATATACAAATTAGAACCGAAGTATTTTTCTACATGGTTTGATGGTATATGGTGGGCGATTGTCACCACATTTACTATCGGTTACGGTGATTACGTCCCGCACACACCTGTAGGAAAACTCATCGGCATGCTCCTTATTTTACTAGGAACAGGATTTTGCTCCTATTATATGGTGCTATTCGCTACTGAAATGATCAGTAAACAGTATATGAAAATTAAAGGAGAAGAAGCGGCTTCTTGTCATGGCCATATGATTATTGTGGGGTGGAATGAACGCGCCAAACATGTAGTAAGTCAAATGCATATTTTACAACCAACCCTTGATATCGTGCTCATCGATGAAACACTTTCTTTGCTTCCAAGGCCGTTTCACCATCTGACCTTTATTAAGGGGTGTCCACATCACGATCAAACTTTGTTAAAAGCAAATATCAAGACTGCCCATACCATTTTAATAACAGCAGATAAAGAAAAAAACGAAAGCTTAGCTGATACACAATCGATTTTAAATATTTTAACTGCGAAAGGATTAAATCCAACTATCCATTGCATTGCCGAACTACTTACTTCTGATCAAATTCAAAATGCAACAAGAGCTGGAGCAACAGAAATTATTGAAGGGAATAAGTTAACAAGCTATGTCTTTACTGCGTCCCTTTTATTCCCTTCCATTTCAGGTGTATTATTTACACTTTATAATGAAATCTCAGAAAGCAAATTACAACTAATGCCCGTTCCTGCATCCTATATTGGAAAAACTTTCGAAGTTTGCAGTAACCTGCTTTTAAAACAAGATACTTTACTATTAGGTATACAGCGTGATGAACAATATCACATCAATCCTGTTCATTCTTTTATTACTATTGAAAGTGACGTCTTTATCGTAATTAAGCATTGATAAGATGCTGCTCTAGCTCTTTTACCAATACCTTTCCAATATCAACATATTTTCGTTTTATATCGCCATCTGCATCTTTCGGTTCTGCAAATTGATCTAATCCACTTGTCCCAGCTGCAAGCGTATTTACTTGATCATCAAGTTCGTCTTGATATACATGTGAAAGAAGATACGGTGTTTCAAGACGAACTATTACCCCTGGTACATCAAGTTCTCCTTCCACTGCTGTAAATGGTACTCGTAAAAACTGATAACCATCTTCCTCATCTATTTTATAATCGAAGCATCCTTTGTCATAATCCCAATTGCCACCGATGCTATACCCAAGTGGTTTCAACGTTTCCTCTAGCTTAAAAAGAGCATATGTATGACCTTCTAAATTTGATTGAATCGGAATCAATCTATTCATCCTTTCTAGACTTTTTCCTTAGCATGCCCGTTCCGATATGAATATATCGGCGGAACTAACATATATATCATATCGATTTACCAACAACATCTGACACTTCGCCTTCCACATTTAGACCATAAAAAAACTGTTGGGGGATCTTCCCAACAGTTTTTTTTGCTACATCGGTTCTGAGCAAGCCGCTTCCGCTTTTCTTCTGTCCAGCTTCAATGGCTAGAATGGTCGGTGGCTTCGCTTCTTCCGCCGAGGCAAACTACGCCTCTATGTCTGAAGCTCCATCCCCCTCCCATTCTGAGCAAGCCGCTTCCGCTTTCCTTCTGTCCAGCTACGCCTCCTAGTCCCTTCCGTCTAAGAACCTTCCGCACGAGAAAGTAAAAACACTTTCTGTACGGAAGGTTCTTAGCCATCGGGCCTAAACAGTCGGCTTCGCTTTTCTTATTTCAAACGTTCTTCTAATTCTGCTTTTAGTTCTTCGAATCCTGGTTTACCAAGTAGAGCAAACATGTTTTTCTTGTATGCTTCTACACCTGGTTGGTCAAATGGATTTACGCCTAGTAAGTAGCCGCTCATCGCACATGCTTTTTCGAAGAAGTATACAAGGTAACCGAATGTGTACTCATTTAATTCTGGAATGTTTACGATTAAGTTTGGTACTCCGCCATCGCTATGTGCAAGTAATGTACCTTCGTATGCTTTTGTGTTAACGAAGTCTACTGTTTCACCAGCAAGGTAGTTTAAACCATCTAAATCGTTCTCATCTAATTCGATTTTTAGTTCATGTGTAGCTTTTCCTACTTTAAGAACTGTTTCAAATAAGTCACGACGTCCTTCTTGAATATATTGACCTAATGAATGCAGGTCAGTTGAAAAGTTTGCTGAAGATGGGAAAATACCTTTTTGATCTTTTCCTTCACTTTCGCCAAATAACTGTTTCCACCACTCAGCAAAGTATTGAAGTGCTGGCTCATAGTTAACAAGCATTTCGATTGTTTTTCCTTTGTTATATAGAGCATTACGTACAACTGCATATTGGTAAGCTGGGTTTTCTTCAAGCTCTGATTTTGCAAAGTCATCATGTCCAGCAGCTGCACCTTGCATCATTTCTTCAATATTTAAACCGCTCACTGCAATTGGTAATAAACCAACTGGTGTTAATACAGAGAAACGACCGCCAACATCATCTGGAATTACGAATGTTTCGTATCCTTCTTCGTCAGCTAATGTTTTTAAAGCACCACGCGCTTTATCAGTTGTTGCATAAATACGTTTACGTGCTTCTTCTTTACCATATTTCTCTTCTAATAATTTACGGAACAGGCGGAATGCAATTGCAGGTTCTGTTGTTGTACCTGATTTTGAAATAACGTTAATGGAGAAATCTTTACCTTCTAATACATCCATTAAATCTTTCATGTAAGTGGAGCTAATGTTTTGTCCAACAAATAGCACTTGTGGAGTTTTGCGTTGTTCTTTAGAAAGCGTATTATAGAAAGAATGGTTTAACATTTCGATTGCTGCACGTGCTCCTAAGTAAGAACCACCAATACCTACAACAAGTAAAATGTCAGAGTCATTTTTAATTTTCTCTGCACTCTTTTGAATGCGAGCAAATTCTTCTTTGTCATATTGAAGCGGAAGCTCTACCCATCCAAGGAAATCGTTCCCAGCCCCAGTTTTTTCATGGATTGCATGATGTGATACTTTTACTGCATCACGTAAATACGTTAGTTCGTGTTCACTGATGAACGATAACGCTTTAGAATAATCGAACGTTACATGTGTGCTCATCTTTTTCCCTCCAATTATGTATATGTATTTCTGTATTCACTTTAGCGAAACTGAAGTTGTAAATCAAGCAATTGGAGAATTGTAAACGTCACCAATATATATTTTTTTTTAAAAGTTCATTTTTTGCATAAAAATTCGCACTTTTCGGTATAGATGTATATACATCCTATAATGGATATTTTTTATGTATAAAAACTACACAAGACAACCATTCTATAAAAGAGTTAAGTTGTATAAGGCGCACTTCCATTTTCGGATTTCGCTTTATATCCACCAAGGTGGATTCTTACTACTCACATGCACTAAAAGCTTGCTTATGCTTCAAATTTAAGGAGGACTATTCAAGATGAGTACTTTACAACGTATTGCATTAGTATTCACTGTAATTGGTGCCGTCAACTGGGGACTGATTGGATTCTTTCAATTTGATTTAGTAGCAGCTATCTTTGGCGGACAAAATTCAGCACTTGCACGAATCATTTACGGTATCGTTGGTATTTCCGGGCTTATCAACCTTGGTTTATTATTTAAACCATCTGAAAATCTTGGAACACACCCGGAAACACGTGAAGTTCGATAATAAACAAGTATACTTCGCGTTCCTTATCCGACATACGAATATGATTGCATGCAATCATATTTGCTAATATATATCATAACCAAGTAAAAGAGGATCGCTGTTTAGCGATCCTCTTTTACTTGGTTAACTGTGATTCTTCAATCCACTCTGTTAACTTTTCGCGAAGCGTATTAAACCCTTTATCAGATGGCTTTGGTACGATGATTCTTCCTTGCTTGCGCTTTGCTGCTTTTAACGATAAACTCATTTTTCTGTGTTCTTCATCAATTGAAAGTACCTTTACTTCTACCGTATCTCCGACCTTTAAAAAGTCATGAATATCTTTCACATATCCATTTGTAATTTCAGATATATGCACAAGCCCTTGCGTTTCTTGATCCAGCGCTACAAATGCACCGTAATCTTGAATTCCAGTTACTTTCCCTTTTACAACCACTCCTGTTGTGTATTGTTCTGACATATGAAACACTCCCATACGTTTACCATTTTCTCTGCTCTTTGCAGATTGCAGTAAAAGTACCCACCTCAAAATTCAGACAAATATAGCTACGCGAAGTGAGTAACTGCTCATAAATACGCGATTGGTGAAAGCATACTCTCAAGCAAACAAAATATATCACTCAAGAAAAACTTCACTCTATATTAGTAAATTATACCACCAGCTCCTCTTTCATTCAAAATCCATGAAAAAGTTTCCTTTAGTACGTATAATTTTCAAATATTGGGATAGAATACTAACACATGGCTTTCTAGTATTCCCCCCCTTTTATGGACAAAACGTATTCTGTTTTGTCCTTTTTTTATTTTCAACAAATCGTTGCATGCGCTTCATCGCTTCCATTAACTGCTCAAGCGAAGTTGCGTAGGAACAACGAATAAATCCTTCACCGCTCTCACCAAATACACTTCCAGGTACAACTGCTACTTTTTCTTCTAACAATAATTGTTCTGCAAATTCTGCTGAGGATAACCCTGTTGAAGAAATCGAGGGAAACACATAAAAAGCTCCTCCTGGCACATGGCATGTTAAGCCCATTTCGTTAAACGATGTCGTCATAAAATTACGACGTTTTTTATAACTGTCTCTCATTCGAATGACTTCATCATTCCCAAAGCGAAGCGCTTCCAATGCTGCAAACTGTGACATCGTCGGTGCGCACATCATTGAATATTGATGAATTTTCAGCATTAATTCTGAGAAATGTACAGGAGCCGCAATCATTCCAAGGCGCCATCCCGTCATCGCAAATCCTTTTGAAAATCCTGAAATTAAAATTGTATGGTCACGCATATTTTGAATGCTTGCAAAACTCGTATAGGCCTCGTCATATACAAGCTCTGCATAAATCTCATCCGATAATACAATGAGATTATACTTTTCCACGATTGTCGCTAACTTTTCTAATTCATCTCTGTTTAAAAGTGCTCCCGTTGGATTATTTGGAGAGCAAAGTAAAATAGCTTTTGTTTTTGTTGTAATAGCTGCTTCTATTTGCTCCGGCTGTACTTTAAATGCCGATTCTAAAGAAGTTGCTACTGGAACAGGCACTCCCCCAGCTAATGTAACCAGTGGTGCATATGATACAAAGCTCGGTTCGATGATGATCACTTCATCGCCTGGATTTACAATGGCGCGCATCGCAACATCTAATGCTTGGCTCGCTCCAACCGTAACAATAATTTCTTCATTTGGGTCATACGAAACATAAAATTGCTTTTGAAGATACTTTGCTATTTCTTGACGCAACTCCAATAATCCTGCATTTGCAGTATATGCTGTATATCCTTCCTCTAACGAACGAATACATGCTTGCCTTACATGCCATGGTGTAACAAAATCCGGCTCTCCCACTCCAAGTGAAATAACACCTTTCATACCTGCCGCTAAGTCAAAAAACTTACGGATACCGGATGGTTGTAAAGATTCTGCTGCTCTTGATAGTTCAAACTGCTTCATGGTGCCACCACAATTCGTTTATCATCATCCGTTTTGTCATAAATAAGTCCCTCATGTTTATATTTTTTCAAAATAAAATGAGTTGTTGTTGAAACAACCGATTCAATCGTTGCTAATTTTTCCGAAACAAACGTTGCTACTTCAGCCATACTTTTCCCTTCTAGCGTAATAGAAAGATCATATGTCCCTGACATTAAATAAACCGATTTCACTTCTGAATAACGGTAAATTTGCTCAGCAACTGCATCGAATCCAACTCCATGCTTCGGTGTAACTTTTACATCAATCATCACAGTTAAACCGCTATGTTCTTTTACTTTTGTCCAATCAATATGTGTAACATAATCCACAATGATTTTTTCTCTTTCTAATTTCTCAATCATTTCTTTTACTACTTCTGCTTCTATATTTAACATTTTCGCTAATGTTTTTACGGATAAACGACTATTTTTTTCAAGACAAGCTAACAATTCTAATTCTTTTTCAGTCACCATATTCCTCATCCTTCCTTTTATTTGTTTTTAAATTATACAGATATCCTTTTATGTTTGAAAAGAAGATTTTTTTAGAGAATTATGTAAAAATAAAAAAGAAAGGGGCTGAAACCGTGAAGCCAAAAGTATATATTGCTGATCGCGTTCCAAAATTTGTAGAAACATATATCTCTGAGCATTGTGAATATGAAAAATGGGATAGTAGCGAGAAGATACCTCGTGAAGTTTTATTAGAAAAAGTAAAAGATAAACATGGCTTACTTAACTTTGGTGCAAAAATTGACGAAGAGTTGTTACAAGCAGCTCCTTACTTAAAAGTTGTAAGTAACATTTCTGTTGGCTATGATAATTTTGATTTAGAAGCGATGAAGCGTAAAAATGTAATTGGAACAAATACTCCATATGTATTAGATGACACTGTTGCCGATCTTGTTTTCGCTCTTATGTTATCAGCAGGACGCCGCGTATGCGAACTTGATTCTTATGTGAAACAAGGGAAATGGGACGATGAAATTAAAAAAGAACATTTCGGGTTAGACATCCACCATAGTACAATCGGGATTATTGGAATGGGGCGAATTGGAGAGGCTGTTGCAAAACGAGCAAAATTCGGATTCGATATGAACATTCTTTATTATAACCGTCGCCGTAAAGAAGAGGCTGAACAAAAATTTGATGCCACATATTGTGATTTAAACACGCTATTAGCGCAATCAGATTTTATTGTCCTTCTAACTCCATTAACAGAAGAAACATATCATCTCATTGGAGAAAAGGAATTTTCATTAATGAAAGAAACAGCAATTTTCATTAATGCTTCCCGCGGGAAAACAGTCGATGAGGCTGCATTAATTGAGGCCTTGCAGCAAAAGAAAATCTTTGCAGCAGGTATCGATACATTTACACAAGAACCAATTGAAAAAGATAATCCACTCTTATCTTTAACAAACGTTGTTACTTTGCCCCATATTGGATCTGCGACATTAAAAACAAGACACGAGATGGCAATGACAGCTGCAAAAAATCTAGTGGCTGGGTTAGAAGGGAATACGCCGCCTAATATTGTGCGTGGATAAAGTGAAACTTTAATCGGTCGGGGGTCTTCATCTTCCCACCGATTATTAGCCTTTACCAATTGAACTTTTGAGGAATAAAACTAAATTATAAAAAAGGCAAGATGGATCATCCTCCATCTTGCCTTTTTTTGTTAACATAAATCTTTTTCTACTAGGAGATGATATGAAAAAAAACAATGGAGTGAAAGAAAATGAAACATGAGATAGAGCATCCTTACTTCACTTTTTCCACTCGCGGTACTACTGTTCATTACGAGTTATATGAACACCAAAGTAAAGAGGAAAAACCAACTTTTGTACTCGTTCACGGTTTTCTATCGTCCTCATTTAGTTACCGGCGGCTCATCCCATTGCTTGTCAAAGAAGGAACCGTTGTCGCACTTGATTTACCACCGTTTGGAAAAAGTGATAAATCAAATCAATTTACATATTCCTATCGTAATTTAGCAACTGTAATTATTGATTTAATGGAACATTTAGCATTACAAAACATCGTGCTAGTTGGACATTCAATGGGCGGACAAATCTCACTCTACGTCAATCGCCTACGTCCCGATTTAATTACAAAAACAATCTTACTATGTAGCTCAAGCTATTTAACAAGGGCAAAGTTTCCGCTCATCTACTCTTCCTATTTACCATTCTTTCATTTATACGTAAAAAATTGGATTATAAGAAGGGGCATTGTTCATAATTTAATGAATGTCGTCCATGATCACTCTTTAATTGATGATGAAATGATGGAAGGTTATGCTGCTCCCTTTTACGATAACCGTATTTTTCCTGCTTTAACGCGAATGATTAGAGATCGGGAAGGGGATTTATCGTCAGCAGAATTACGAAAAATCGAAACACCAACTTTACTCATTTGGGGCGAAAAAGACCGTGTGGTTCCTGTTCATGTCGGGCACCGATTACACGGTGACTTACCAAACTCTAAATTTATTTCATATAAAAATACAGGACACTTACTACCAGAAGAAAAACCAGAACATGTATATGAAGAGATCATGGCATTTTCAGCACAGTAATATTCATATATCGATTGCCACGTACAACATGCATTCCTAAAAAAGGCTGTCGAAACACCCGACAGCCTACAATGAACAGCTTCCACCTTCTTTTAGTACAAGTAATTCCTCTGCTAACTTCTCGCATTTTTCGATAGCTGGTACTTCTTCAAACGACATGAAATAAATGTGTTGTATTTTTTTCGCAATATATTTCGGATCATCAAACGCGCTTACCACGTACACAACATCACTTGCTTCTGTTTCATAAAATTCTGGTCCCATTTGAAAGGGATCCCAGTTCTTCACCATTTCCACCATCTTTTCATATACACCCATCTACTTCCCGCCTTTTCCACTTTTTAAATCTTTTCTTTATCGTATCATATCAGCTATGCTAGAAGAAGTAAGGAACTTTCACAAAACCATGAAGGGAGCAAAAATATGCAGCAATTTCATAAAACTGTAAATCGTCGTGGGACCCATAGTGTGAAGTGGGATACATACGAGAATGAAGAACTATTACATGCATGGATTGCCGATATGGATTTTCCGATTCCAGAGCCAATTCAAATTGCACTACAAAAACGTCTTGAACATCCTATTTTCGGCTATACAATACCGCCAGAAGAGATTACCAATACAATTTGTCACTGGACAAAAAGCCAATACAATTGGGAAATAAAAAAAGAGTGGATTGTATTTAGTCCAGGTATCGTTCCGGCTCTTAGTACAAGTGTGCAAGCTTTAACAAATGAAAATGATTCTGTGCTTGTACAACCACCTATCTATCCGCCATTCTTTGATATGGTCATAAAAAATCAGCGTCATCTATGTGAAAACCCGTTACATTTGCAAAATGGTTTCTACACAATGGACTTTGAACATTTAGAAACACAGTTTAAGCAAGGTGTAAAACTCATGCTTCTTTGCAGTCCGCATAATCCTATTGGACGCGTCTGGACAAAGGCTGAACTTACACAACTTGGAGATTTATGTGAACGATACAATGTAACCGTTGTCACGGATGAAATCCATGCCGACATTATTTTCTCAGGTCATACCCACACACCATTCGCTTCTTTATCTAAATCATTAGCGGCGCGTACCATTACTTGTATGGCACCAAGTAAAACATTTAATATTGCGGGGTTACAAGCATCCATCGTTATTATTCCAGATCAAAGGATTCGGGATGCTTTTACATCTGTGCAATACCGCCAAGGTTTTCATGGACTAAATATATTTGCTTATGTGGCAATGCAAAGTGCCTATACAGAGTGTAACGAATGGTTAACAGACATCCGTTTATATATGGAAGAAAATGCTCAGTTTGCTCGTGAATTTATTGAAACGCATATCCCTGCACTTTTTGTCATTCAGTCAGAAGGCACTTTTTTACTATGGGTTGATTGCTCTTGCCTTGGACTCTCTCAAGAAGAACGCACAAAGCAACTTGAAGAAAAGGGCAAAATTATTGTGGAACCAGGTGAAAAATATGGAACAGGTGGAAGGCAGCACATTCGTATTAATATCGGTTGTCCAAGAAAGCAACTTGAAGAAATACTGCGCAGACTGAAGTATACATTTTCATAATCAACTAAAGAAGCTACCTTTTCGAAGATAGCTTCTACTTTTTCTTGGCGGCTGCTGCCTTTTCTACAATGACACCACAAGCAATTCGATTCCCTGCATTTCCAGCAGGCTGCGACATTCCATCATCAGGCTTTTCCGTAATAATGATAGATGCACCATCTTTTCGATGAAGCGTTGTTTTTCCTTCTTCAAGTGATACATTCGGCGCCTCAATTTCCGCTTCAATCGTGCCTTTATCATCTGCAATTACATTCGGCAAATCACCATTCTCTGCACCTTTTGGATTCATAAGTCCGTGTTTCTTTTTCTCATCTAAATTAAAATGATTACCAGCTGATACAAAATGAGGTGCTTTACACTCCCCCATTTCATGAATATGTAATCCATGAGCTCCCGGTTTGAATCCTTCTGCCTTAATAGATATTTTCACACCACTTGTTTCTTGTTTCACTTTCGCTGTACCTACTTTATCACCAGAGGCGTTATGTAATTTCACCTCGATTTCTTTTGGGTTTCCTTTATCGCAACCTGTCATAAGAAACAGCAAACAACACCCAAATAAAAGCTGTTTTTTCATCACAATTCCCTCCAAAATACATTCTGCCCTTAGATTGTCCGAGCATAGAGGGAAACATACCACACGAAATTACTGTTTCTTCTCAGCTAATAACTTCTTTTCTACCTTCTGTAAACGTTCAGCTTCTCTCTTTGATACGCGAATAAACATGCGCCATGTTGCAATTGCACCGATGATAAATAAAACACAAACAATCCCGGGAATAATGTATTCCGTTTTATCTTCTGGAAAATATAATGGCATCATAAAAAAATCACTCCTTTATTTTTTCTATAGCCTGACTATATTCAATAAATCCCACGTCAAAATACATCTATACCTGTGAATTCATCGATGCATATGATGCATACCTTCATCACTTTAACTCATCAGAATTTTCTGTCACATTTCAAATTATAACATTTCTTACACACAAATTCATTCCCCACCAAATGATTTCTTTGACTCTCCCTTGCTCTTTCCTTACTATAAAATTGAGGTGAAAAATATGAGCGAAACATTCCAAATTGGTGATATCGTTACTGGCATTTACAAAACAGGAAAATATATCGGCGAAATTACAAACAGCCGTCCTGGGAGCTACGTTGTCAAAGTATTAGCTGTTTTAAAGCACCCTACGCAAGGCGATTTACATAATGTGAAACAAGCCGATGTACCATTTTTCCATGAACGACGCGCTTTAGCTTTTCGCGAACAAACCAATATTCCGCAACCAATGGTGAGAAAATATGAAGGGGATATCCCTGATTATAAAGAATCTCTGAAGGCGGCATTAGAAGCACAAATGAATATATTTTCGGAAGATGATTCTCCTTTTGCACAGCGTAGTTTGCAAACACTCCAGCAATTAAAACAAGATTACAAACTGTAAAAACAAAACGACCAAATTACACAGTTTGTAATTTGGTCGCTATTGTGTACTCACTTTCTTTAACACTTTCGAAAAGTCGATAAGCTCCCCTAAAGTCGGTGGAGATGGCTTTACTAAATATTCTTTGTCCTTTTCGACCAGCTTAAAAATATTATAAGTCGTCATCGCATCATCAAGCGCACAATGATGCTTTCCTGTTCCTACTTTCCCGTATGCCTCAATCGCTTTCCATAATCCAGTTTGATTCCGTTCTCCAAAGAAACGTTTATACTCGAGAGATAAATCTCGGCATTGTCCTGAAAAAGGGAACGCTACACCTACAGCCTCACAATTATGCTTCAGTACTTTCATATCCATATTGCCCCACGTGACAATCGTTGTTTGACAACGCTTTTCATATTGGACAAGCTTTTCGACAAGTTCCAAAAAAGAAATCCCTCCGTCTACCGCTTCCTGTTTAATCCCTAGAAATTTTTTGCACCGCTCTGTTAAACATGAAAAAGTTTCCGGCCTTACATAAGATGAATACGTATCTTCCACTACACAATCCACAACTGATACGAGTCCTACCTCAATAATCTCCGGAAAAAATCCCTTTGGCTTTTTCCTATTTTGTGGCATCGTGAACTCGAAATCTAAAAATAAAAATTGTTTTTCATCCATACGATCCCTTCCTTATCATTTCGTCTACTTTCTCCTCCTACACGAACATTCTCGAATGCTAATCATTCAGATTGGATGTATCTTATGTATATGTCAAATAACCGCAAATATTTTCAAAAAGGAGAAAAATTCATTTCCATAGAAAATATGACAAAACAAACCCTTTCATTTACATCCGACATTTTTCTACTTTATAATGGCTTTAAGTGTGTTTCTTCCAAAAATTTATGACACACTAAGAAAAGTTACCCGAAAGGAGATGGAATTTTTGCACGAAACAACGCAAGAAATCGCAAACTGGCAATATTACTTTGCAATCGCAGTCTTTCTAATTACATATGCCATTATCATTTCAGAAAAAATTAACCGTGCTGTTATCGCACTTCTTGGTGCAGCACTTATGGTAATAGTAGGTGTTGTTGATTTACACAATGCTTTTACAAAACATATCGAGTGGGGAACAATTACGCTACTGATCGGTATGATGATTTTAGTTAACATCACGAGTAAATCGGGCGTGTTCCAATATGTCGCGATTAAAGCTGCTAAACAAGCACAAGGAAATCCAATTAAAATTTTAATTTCTCTTTCTTTACTTACCGCACTTGGTTCCGCATTTCTAGATAACGTAACAACTGTACTTCTTGTTGTTCCTGTTACTTTATCTATTACGCGCATTTTACAAGTAAATCCTGTTCCATATTTACTTTCTGAGATTATTTTCTCAAATATTGGGGGAACAGCAACATTAATTGGTGACCCACCAAACATCATGATTGGTTCTGCGAATAAGCACTTAGATTTTAATGCTTTCTTATTCAACTTAGCACCAATCGTACTTATCATTATCGCTGTGACAGCAACAATGATTTATTTTATGTACCGCAAGCAGCTCATCGCTGATCCTGTACAAGTTAAAAAATTAATGAGCTTAGATGAAAAACAATACATTAAAGACCCTGTATTAATGAAAAAATCTTTAACAGTACTTGTTCTTACAATTATCGGCTTCATGACTCATTCTATTTTCCACATTGATGCAGCGGTAATCGCATTAACAGGCGCTACTGTACTTATGCTAATCGGTGTAAAAGAACATGAAATCGAAGAAGTATTTGCTCACGTAGAGTGGATTACCATTTTCTTCTTTGCTGGTCTATTCGTACTCGTTGGTGGACTCATTGATATTGGACTCATTAAAATGCTAGCTCAAAAAGTAATTAATTTAACAGGCGGAGATATTTCTTATGCATCTATCCTGATTTTATGGGTATCTGGTATTGCATCAGCAACGATCGATAACATTCCATTCGTTGCAACAATGATCCCTCTTATTAACGATATGGCAGTCGGTCTTGGTCTATCACCTTCTGATGCACAAATCGATGTACTATGGTGGTCATTAGCATTAGGAGCTTGTCTAGGTGGAAACGGAACATTAATCGGTGCTTCCGCTAACGTAATCGTAGCAGGAATCGCAAGCCGTGAAGGACATAAATTTAGCTACATGGAATTCTTAAAATTCGGTTTCCCGATTATGATCGTTTCATTAATTATTTCTCACATTTATATTTATCTGCGTTATTTAATGTAGAAATAAAAAGCGGCAGTGGCTCGCAAACAAAGAAGGGCTATCGTTGCAACGATAGCCTTTCTTTTTCATATATCGGTGATTTTTTCAATATATCGACCGTTTCTTCACATATATCAGCGATTTTTTCAATATATCAACCATTCGACACAACATATCGACTGTTCGACAATGTTCAACAGAACACCTTAATTAAATCCTAATATTTCGTTGGCTCATTTCGAATTAAAAACAAATGAATCGGAAGAAAAATAGAACATGTTATCACATGAATAATCGTAAATAATACCGAGTTCGTACCATACCGGTCCAAAATGGCATATACCAAATAAATTGACAGAACAAGCGAGACTCCTGTTGCTAGCACACTTATAATCGGAACAAAATTTAAAATAAAACATAGAACATATATCCCAAATACTTTCCACCCTGCCTCTTCTTTCAAAAATCCAGGCAACTTCTCCCTTGCCAAATCCCCCCATACTTTACTATTTAAAAAAGGAATAAAAGCAAGAACACCATCATTAGCACCATCATCTTTCGCCATCGTATAAAGTGCAAATGCCGTTAATATATACGCAAGGATACCCCAAATTACAATAATTAAAATAAAAGTAAAACTAAGCGCTAAAAAACCAGCAAATATACCTTGATCTTCCATCGCTCCCTCTCCCTTCTACTCTCATCATATTTTTTATATCCATTTCCAATCACTTCTTTATATAATATGAATAAGAAGCCTGAAAGGAGAACGATTTTATGCATCCATTTGTAAAAGCCTTACAGCAACATTTCATTGCACATCAAAACCCTGAAAAAGCAGAACCAATGGCTCGATATATGAAAAACCATTTTCCATTTCTCGGTATTCAAACACCGGAAAGAAGAAAGCTATTACGTGAAGTCATACAAGTACATACACTTCCAGACAGAGAGGAATTTCAAATCGTCATTCATGAACTTTGGTCTTTACCAGAACGCGAATTTCAAGCCGCCGCTCTCGATTTATTACAGAAATATAAAAAACATCTCGATAAAACTCACATCCCCTTTTTAGAAGAGCTCATTATAACAAAGTCATGGTGGGATTCCGTTGATGGTATCGTCCCTACATTCTCAGGAGACATCTTCCTGAAATATCCAGATGCCATTCCTACCTATATTCCGAAATGGATCGCTTCAGAAAATATATGGTTACAGCGTGCTGCAATCCTATTTCAACTCAAATATAAACAGCAAATGGATGAAGCACTTCTCTTCTCGGTTATCGGACAGCTTAAGTCTTCAAAAGAATTTTTCATTCAAAAAGCAATCGGTTGGGTACTTCGTGAATATGCGAAAACGAGCCCAAATGTTGTATGGGAATACGTCCAAAACAATGAACTCGCTCCTTTAAGCAAACGTGAAGCGATTAAGCATATTCGTGCAAAAATGAGTGTCCCTTCAGAATAAAGAGTAGTAAAATAGGCGAGACTCTATCATAAATACAATCGTTCTTCTATTGTGATTTAAAAAAGAACATGATAGAATATGGTCATTATTATTAAATATAGTAGCGATGACGGACTTATAAGTACTTGCACAAAAAGCGATTCAGGGACAGTGAAAGCCTGAAAAAGCAAGGAAACGGCAGTCTCGAGCAATACGTGATAAAGTGGATGCGTGTTTACACACATCAACTAGGGTGGAACCGCGGGTATATACAAGCTCGTCCCTAGGCATAAATGCCTAGAGACGAGCTTTTTTGTATTTAAAAGCGGAAGCGGCTTGCTCAGAATGTGAGGGGGATGGAGCTTCTGACATAGAGGCGCTCTTTGCCTCGGCGGAAGAAGCGAAGCCACCGAACATTCTAGCCGCTGGAGCTGGATACCCTTAAAAGCGGAGGTGGCTCGTTCAGCTCTGACTGGCTAAGGTTCTTTCACACAGAAAGTGCTTTTTACTTTCTCGTGTGAAAGGTTCTTAGACACGAAGAGCTTGCCACCGGAGCTGGATACCCCTAAAAACGGAAGCGGCTTGCTCAAGAAAGCGCCTGCTCAACAAGTACACTCTGTCATCGCCAATACGTTAACTTTTAAAAGGAGGATTTTAATATGTATTCAATGGAACAAGTTGTAAACTTAGCAAAGCATCGTGGTTTTGTTTTCCCTGGTTCTGAAATTTATGGTGGTCTTGCAAACACTTGGGATTACGGTCCACTTGGTATCGAATTAAAAAATAACGTAAAAAAAGCTTGGTGGAAAAAATTCATTCAAGAATCTCCATACAACGTTGGTTTAGACGCAGCAATTTTAATGAATCCAAAAACTTGGATCGCTTCTGGTCACGTTGGTAACTTTAACGATCCAATGATCGACTGTAAAAAGTGTAAAGCGCGTCATCGTGCTGATAAATTAATCGAAGATGCTTTAGATGCAAAAGGCATCGAAATGATCGTTGATGGTCTTACTTTCGATCAAATGGCTGACTTAATGAAAGAACACGAAGTAAAATGTCCAGACTGTGGTAGCCAAGAGTTCACAGAAATCCGTCAATTCAACCTAATGTTTAAAACATTCCAAGGTGTTACTGAATCTAGCACAAACGAAATCTTCCTTCGTCCTGAAACAGCACAAGGTATTTTCGTAAACTTCAAAAACGTACAACGCTCTATGCGTAAAAAGCTTCCATTTGGTATTGGCCAAATCGGTAAAAGTTTCCGTAACGAAATCACGCCTGGTAACTTTACATTCCGTACACGTGAATTCGAACAAATGGAACTTGAATTCTTCTGTAAACCAGGCGAAGAACTAGAATGGTTCACATTCTGGCGTAACACTTGTAAAAACTGGTTACTATCACTTGGTATGAACGAAGAAAGCATGCGCCTTCGTGACCACGGTGAAGAAGAATTATCTCACTACAGTAACGCAACAACTGATATTGAATTTAAATTCCCATTCGGCTGGGGCGAACTTTGGGGCGTTGCATCTCGTACAGACTTCGACTTAAAACGTCACATGGAACATTCTAACGAAGACTTTAACTATATCGATCCACAAACGAACGAGCGTTACGTACCATTCTGCATCGAGCCATCTCTTGGCGCAGATCGTGTAACATTAGCATTCTTATGTGATGCATATGAAGAGGAGCAATTAGAAAACGACTCTCGTACAGTTCTTCGTTTCCACCCTGCTTTAGCACCATATAAAGCAGCTATCTTACCATTGTCTAAAAAGCTATCGGAAGGCGCTGGGGAAGTATTCGCAGAACTAGCAAAAGACTTCATGGTAGATTATGACGAAACTGGTTCTATCGGTAAACGCTACCGTCGTCAAGACGAAATCGGTACACCATTCTGTATCACATATGACTTCGACTCTGTGGAAGACAAAGCTGTTACAGTACGTGACCGTGACACAATGGAACAAGTTCGTATGCCAATTAGCGAATTAAAAGGCTTCTTAGAGAAGAAAATTCAGTTCTAATTATGGAAAGGCTGCCTCTTGGCAGCCTTTTTTATGTCTCATATTGCCTGAAGGTTGATATATATAAATCCAATTTGATTTTCTAACATATAAATTGTGGCTATGAAGACAGAGACTTTCACTCATTTTCTCCTTCTGTTTTACATGGCATGAGGCTAAAAAAGGCACTAACCGCTTCTGTACATGAGCGGATCCTCTTTCCCACCTAAAAGGAAGGGGGGTATGTTGGGTTTTCAATCCGTATTTATATATTAATAACTACTAAAAAAATAGGCTGCCCCCGGCAGCCTATTTTTCTCTTTTCTCTTTAATTGCGACTGTACATCTTGAAATGCATAGTAAATCATCATTTTCATCAATGATTCGTACATCCCAAACCATTGTGGTTTGTCCTTTATGGATTGGTGTACCGATCGCTGTTACGATTCCATCACGTTTTGAGCGAATATGATTTGCATTGATTTCAAGTCCAAAGCAAATACACTTTTCTTGATCAATTAAATTATAGGAGCCTACGCTCGCTACCGTTTCTGCCAATGCAACTGATGCACCACCATGTAAAAAACCAAACGGTTGGTGTGTACGTCCATCTACTGGCATCGTTGCCACCACTTTCTCCTCTGTCATTTCTAACAGTTCAATCCCAAGTGCATCCATCAATGTTTTTGGCATACTACTTCCCCCTTTTCCTTATTAAAAAATGTATAATTTCCCCTATTTCTTTTCAAACTATCCATAGCGTTTATCTAAGGAGGTTCCATCTATATGAAAAATAAATTCTGTATTCTATTACTCTTAGTCTCCTTGCTCATTATTGTACCAAATTGTACGAATGCAGCCCACCCTTCTGACCTGACAATCGATATTAAGACTGTTACGCAAAAAGGTAAGAAACCTTATTTAGAATATCAAATTAGTAGACCTTACTTTAGTAACTTTTACGATCCGGAATTTCAAAAGAAGTTGAATACATACTACAAGACAACGACAGATCGTTTTAAAACAACATTAACAAAAGAAGCGAAAAAATACTATAAAGAAGCTCAGGAATCAGATGCCCCTTTCCACCCATATGTTGCAAATGTTGATTATAAAGTCACATTACAGCAGTCTCCCTTACTTAGCTTATATGTAAATTATTATCAATATACAGGCGGAGCACACGGCCTCTATACATGGAAAGCAAATACATTTGATTTAAAAGAAAAGAAAATATTACGCTTAGCCGATTTATTTCAAAAGGGCAGCAACTATAAAGATATTATTCGTACAGAAATCGTTAAACAAATTAAACAAGATGAAAGTATTTACTTTCCAGATGCAGCTGAGAAAGTGATGAGTACAAAGAAATTCAATTACTTTTTAGAACCAGATAACCTTGTCATTTATTTCTCTTTATATGAGATCGCTCCTTATGCAAGTGGAATTCCGCAATTTCGGATTCCATACACATTATTTAGGGAATCACTAGAGCCTAACTATCAAAACATTTTAATTGACAATAAATAGATGAATTAGCTACGATAATGTTAACCTAACAACAGCAGGAGGTTAACATTATGAAACAATTACGTGCTTTAGACTTAGCACTAGCTGCCATGTTTGTTGCACTCATGGCAATCGGTGCGAATATCGTATCTTGGGCACCATTTTTACAAGTAGCTGGTGTTCCACTTTCTATGCAACCATTTTTCGCTATTTTAGCGGGACTTCTTCTTGGAAGCAGACTTGGTACCTTATCTATGACTGTTTATATGCTTGTTGGAGTTGCAGGAGCACCGATTTTCGCAAATTTCAAAGCCGGATTTGGAGCACTGTTAGATCCTACTGGCGGTTTTATTATCGCATTTATTATTGTTGCTTACATATCAGGAAAACTAGTAGAACAAAGAGAAAAACCACAGTTCGGTACATTTGCAATTGCTTCTTTTACCGGAATTATTTTAACGTATATCATCGGTACTACTTATATGTATGCAGCTGTAAACTTTTGGATGGGCGGAAATATGAGTTACAAAGCAGCTTGGGCAATTATGATGTGGTTTGCGGTGAAAGATATTCTTTTTACAATTATCGGTGCTGTCATTGCCCCTCGCATATATTATGCAGTTCGTCGTTCTGCTTATCAACATTCTCATTCGACACTATAATAATGAAAAAAAGAGTTACTCCGCTGCGTGGAGTAACTCTTTTTATATTAAGATTCTTGCTTCATTTGCTCTTCTAAAATTTTCTTCATCATAACAAGCATGTCATCTCTTAGCTCTTCATGCTGAAGTGCCATTTCAATTGTCGTTTGAACAAAGCCTACTTTTTCCCCAACATCGTAACGCTTTCCTTCAAAGTCATAAGCAAATACACGTTGAATTTCATTTAAGCTTTGAATCGCATCTGTTAATTGAATTTCGCCACCTGCACCAATATTCTGGTTTTCTAAGAACATAAAGATTTCAGGTGTTAAGATATAACGTCCCATAATCGCTAAGTTTGAAGGTGCTGTACCTTGCGCTGGCTTCTCAACAAACTTTCGAACTTGATAACGACGACCCTCTTGTTCTAATGGATCAATAATTCCATAACGATGTGTTTCTGTTTCTGGAACAGTTTGTACACCGATAACAGATGAAAGTGTTTTATCATATTCATCCATTAATTGGCGTAAACATGGCTTTTCAGCTTGAACAATATCATCACCTAATAAAACAGCGAATGGTTCATCACCAATGAATTTACGCGCGCACCAAACTGCATGCCCTAGTCCTTTTGGTTCTTTTTGTCGGATATAATGAATATCAACCATTTTAGAAGAAGCTTGGACTTTTTCAAGTAACTCATATTTTTTCTTCTCTAATAAGTTTTGTTCTAGTTCGAACGCATTATCGAAATGATCTTCAATTGAACGCTTTCCTTTACCAGTAACAATAATAATATCTTCAATTCCAGATGCCACAGCTTCTTCTACAATATATTGAATTGTTGGCTTATCTACAATTGGAAGCATTTCTTTCGGCATCGCTTTTGTTGCTGGTAAAAAACGCGTTCCTAATCCAGCAGCAGGAATAATCGCTTTTCTCACTGTTTTCATAATAAATACCCTCTCTTCTGTTCTAATCGTCACATACCTTTTCTTATTGTATGGTGTAATGCTCTAAATTCTATTAGGTGAAACTTTAATCGGCCCTTGGTAATCAAAATATTACAGGCAGTATACAACATCAATTCTTTTCTTCTTACAAAGCCTTACATATGAAATATCATTGCTCATTATACATAGAGCAGGTTTCTTCCAGATGCAAGAAAAAAGGAGGCCGTTCTACGTTCTCCTCTTTTCTCTTCCACTAATGGAAATAACACTCTATCTTATTATAAACGATTCATAACATCTTCTTTAATAGCAAGTAACTTTTGTTCACTATTTTGTAAGGAATCATCTTTCACACCAAAATAAAACTTGATTTTTGGCTCTGTTCCAGATGGACGTAAACAGAACCAAGAACCATCTGCTAATTGATATTTTAACACATTTGATTTCGGTAAGTGAATCTCTTCTGTACTTCCATCTTTTAGTGATGTAATGATGCTTGCTTTATAATCCTCTACTGAAGTTACTTTTAAATCAGCTACTTCTTTTGGCGGATTTTCACGGAATGATGCCATCATTTCTTGAATTTTTTCTGCACCATCTTTTCCTTTTAATGTTAGCGATACAAGGTCTTCACGGAAGAAACCGTATTTCACAAACACTTCTAATAAACCATCGTATAACGTTTTTCCTTGTGATTTATAATATGCAGCTACTTCACATGCAAACAATACAGATTGAACTGCATCTTTATCACGGCAAAACGGACGAATTAAGTAGCCATAGCTTTCTTCATAACCAAATTGGAATTCATACTGTCCGCTTTCTTCATACTGCTTAATCTTCTCACCGATAAATTTAAATCCAGTTAATGTATCTACTGTATCTAAACCGTACGCTTTTGCAATTGTGCGACCAATTTCAGAAGTTACGATTGTTTTTAATACAACACCGTTTTCTGGAAGTGTGCCGTTTTGTTTCTTTTGTGATAATAAATAGTCAAGCATTAACGCACCTGTTTGGTTTCCTGTTAATACTTGATACTGACCAGCGTGATTACGAACAGCTACGCCAAGACGGTCTGCATCCGGATCTGTTGCGATTAACACGTCTGCTCCTACTTTTTCACCGTCGCGAATCGCAAGTTCAAACGCTGCGTGCTCTTCTGGGTTTGGTGATTTTACTGTTGAGAAGTTTGGATCTGGTAACTCTTGTTCTTTTACAACCGTTACGTCTGTAAATCCAACTGCTTCTAAGCCGCGACGCGTTGGAATATTCGATGTTCCATGCAGCGGTGTAAAGACAATCTTTAAATCTTTTCCAACTTTTTGTACCATTTCTTTATTGATAATGACTGTTTTTAACTCTGCCAAGTATGCGTCATCTACTTCTTTTCCAATGATATGTAATAAGCCTTCTGCTTTCAATTGCTCCACATCAGCAACTTCTACTGTTAATTCATCTTCTACTTCATTTACATAGCTAATTAACTCGTCTGCTTCTTTTGGTGGTAATTGCCCACCATCTTCTCCATACACTTTATAGCCGTTATATTCAGGCGGATTATGACTCGCCGTAAGAACGATTCCACTTACTGTATGTAAATAACGAACTGCAAAAGAAAGTACTGGTGTTGGACGTAAACTTTCAAATACATATGTCGTAATACCATGTGCGCCGAGAGTTGCCGCTACTTCCATTGCAAATTCAGGTGATTTATGACGTGAATCATATGCTACAACAACGCCGCGCTTCTTCGCTTCTGCACCTAATTTTTCAATAAAGTGTGCTAGTCCCTTTGTTGCTTTTCGAACAGTATATACGTTCAAACGGTTCGTACCAGCACCCAGCTCCCCGCGCATACCACCTGTACCGAATTCTAAGTTTTTATAGAAGCTATCTTCTATTTTCTTTTCATCTTGCTGCATATTTTCTAGCTGTTCTTTTAATTCTGCATCTAAGCTTGCATAGGATAGCCAGCGACTATGTTCTTGTTTCCAATCCATTTTCTAATCTCCTCTCGCATGTCATAACTACATTATATGAAAAAAACGACAGGTATCTCAATATATTTTAAAATCTAACAGGATTTTACTGTAAGCATTTGTATACACTAACCCTATATACTTTAAACAAAAAGGTGAGAAAAATGGAAGAATGGGGATTATCTGAAGAGTTAAAAATAAAAACGAAACAAATGATCGAAGTTGTAGAGGGCGAATTACGTGATATGAAGCAAACTGTTGAAAAAGACGGTGAGTGTATTTTATGTAAAATGGAAGAAATTCATCATTTACTAAGTAATGTTCAAACACTAGCAGCTTCTTATTATTTAAAGGCATATTTATCACCCTATACATCAGGCTATGCTCCCATTACAACAGCAATTCAACATTTAGGTGATAGAAAACATGGTGCGTTAATTGTTGTCGAAAGAAATGATTCACTTAATTCCCTTATTCAAACTGGAACAAAACTTGAAGCTTATTTAACTGTTCCACTGCTGGAATCCATCTTTTATCCAGGCAATCCGCTTCATGACGGAGCTGTTCTCATTAAAGGAAACCATATTGTTTCAGCTGCGAACATTCTTCCTTTAACAAAAAGCATAGAAATCGATTCAAAACTAGGAACACGACATCGGGCTGCAATTGGTTTATCAGAAAAAAGCGATGCACTCATATTAGTTGTCTCTGAAGAAACGGGTCGCAGATCCTTTGCTTTAAATGGAACGTTATATACAATTTCTTTATAAAAAAGGCAGCGTAGTCCGCTGCCTTTTCTATCCCTATCTTATTCTTCTCCAAAGCGTTCAACCAGTGTCGCAAGTGTACGAACCATTGCACCTGTCGCTCCAGCTGGGCCTAAATCATGTGCACTCGTTGTATCAGATGTTCCAGCAATATCTAAATGTACCCATGGCGTTTCTTCTGCAAATTCGCCAAGGAATGTTCCGGCCATTACCGCATGACCTTCGCGGCCTGGTGAGTTATTTAAATCAGCAAATTTGCTGCCTCGAACGCGTTCTTTATCACGCTCGAAAATCGGTAATTGCCAAATTGGCTCATCTGTTTCCATGGATGCTTCTAATACTTGTTCAAATAATGCTTCATTATTTGTCATTGCACCTGTTGTGTGATTTCCAAGCGCAACGATAACACCGCCTGTTAATGTTGCAATATCAACAAGGTAGTTTGCACCAAGTTTTTTTGCATACGTAATACCATCAGCTAATGCCAAGCGGCCTTCTGCATCTGTATTTAATACTTCAATTGTTTTACCACTCATAGATGTAATGACATCATCCGGTTTAAATGCAGTACCACTCACAACGTTATCAGTTGATGGGATAACAGCAACTACGTTTTGCTCTGGGCGAAGTTCACCGATAATCTCCATTGCGCCAAGAACTGCTGCGGCGCCGCCCATATCACCTTTCATTCCTACCATGCCTTCGCGTGGTTTTAAAGAGTAACCGCCTGTATCATATGTGATCCCTTTTCCAACGAATCCGATCACATCCGTCCACTCTTCTTTTCCTTTATAAATAAGAGCAATCATTTTTGGTGGCTCTGTAGAACCTTGGTTTACAGCAAGTAACGCACCCATACCAAGCTCTTCCATTTCTTCTTTCTCAAGCACTTTATAATCCATATCATATTTCTCAGCTAATTCAACTGCATACTCTGCAAGTGTTGTTGCTGTTAATACATTAGGCGGCATATTTACAAGTGTACGAGCTGAATTTGTAGCACGTCCATGCACATATCCTACTGTTAATGCAGCTTCAATTTCTTTTGCATCCTCCGCTGTAATAACCGCAAAGTTTTCTAACTCTACACTTTCTTTTTTGTCCGTTTTATATGTTTGTAAATCATATGTACCAAGACAAGATACTTCAGCTGCAATATGCGCAACATCAATTGCATCTAATTTATCTGTTACGAAAGAATCAAGTAAAATTGCAGCTTCTTGCACTTTTTCAGCTTTTAATGTTTTAAATGCTTTACTAAGTGAAGCACGTAACGTTTCTGTTGAGTATGATTCCTTTTTGCCAAGACCGACAAAATAATAACGTTTTACATTTGTTTTTCCTAAACTATGTACTTTGGAAATAGCTTTTTTCTTTGCACTCAGCTCTTTCTCTTCTAATAAAACTTGTAATTGTCCATCAAATGCTTTATCTAATTCCTGTACAAAACTACTCACTTTTTCTTCTTCAAATAAAGCAACGATAACTGCTTCATGACTCGCTAATTCTTTTTGTACTTGAAACATGTTCAAACCCCCTAGATTTCTCTACTTTCATTATAACTGTATTTTTCCAGAAATGCGATAATTCTAACTTTTCTTTCACTTCATATATAGAATCAGCTCCGGTAATGACGGCAAATGATGTAATGGATAGTCTTCCACTTCCCCGCCCCTTTTTCTTATATAAATCCAACTTGATTTTCTAACATATAAATTGTGACTATGAAGAACAAAAAGAGACTTTCACTCATTTTTTCCTTCTGTTTTTATATG
The DNA here is from genome assembly GCF_056711665.1 of Bacillus sp. Medicinal_06. Taxonomy (NCBI): domain Bacteria; kingdom Bacillati; phylum Bacillota; class Bacilli; order Caryophanales; family Bacillaceae; genus Bacillus; species Bacillus sp. Medicinal_06. Next base: position 26,324 of record NZ_JBWYHD010000006.1, read on the forward strand.
GCATGGGACTAAAAAAGACACTGACCGCTTCTATGCATGGCCGGATGCTCTCGCCAATCTAAAAAGAATGGTTTGCTATTCGTTTTTTAATTTGGATTTATATATTGTGAACCAAGACAAAGAAAAAAGTCTAGTGTTAACCTCACTAGACTATCTCTGTTTCAAATATTGACCGCGAAACACTTGCAATGTTTCATCTTGGTTCAACATCGTTAACTGCTCTTCTGTCAACTTACCGTTCCCCATTTTCACTACGTATACATTTACTTTTTTCTTACCCCACTCACTATATACATCTTGAACCGTTTCATAATATAAATCGAGTCTATTTCCTTTTATAGCTCCCCCTTTATCTGCTACCACACCATATCCATAGCCTGGTACAAAAAGGATGGTCCCAATCGGAAACACACTTAAATCAGCTGCGATTGTAGAATATATGTCACGTTTTGCCTTTACACCTGAATATGTAATGCCATACTCTGGGTGCCCGGGCCTTTTACCAGTTGATTCTATCCCTGACGTATAACCAGTTGCTGTCATTTCCATTACACGATATTTAGACCAGTCTTTTCCCTGTTCTAAAGCATTTATCACTTCTTTACTCGGAACAACTTGTTGTGCTCTTTCTGCTGCATGTACTTCCTTTACATTGCTTTCTTGATATGTTTTTATAAGCTCTGTTAAAGACACTCCAGTGAATGCTTGCCATGTCACACATAATGCTGCTACAAGTAAACAAGTCATCATAATGCGAATACCATAACGTTTTAACATTTTTATATTCCACACTCCTTCATCGTTCATCATTCCCTATACGATAAAAAAATATGCAGAAAAAAATCCCCAGTAAACTGGAGACTAGAACATTTGATATCCACTTTTCCGAAGCTTCTTTATAACAACTCCTGCTAGAATTGCCCCGAGTAACCCTGTTGATAAAATAAAAAGATCGGCTTGTCCAAGACGTAAAACGCTTGTACCAAATAAAGAAAATGTTTCCTTAGGTTTTGAAAAATAATCCCAGACACTTGCTTTACTAATAATCAACATACAAACAATCGGATAAATGATAACCATCACCCAAGTAGCACGTAAAATCATGTTGAGTAAAAATCCAATTCCAAAGAAAAGTATAAAAAACAACATCATTGAAATCAGTAATACTGGAATACTCACTTTTCCCCACTCCTTCCATATATATTCAATCTAATTTCCCAACATATATTCATTTTAATTTTCAAGCATCTAAGTCGCGGCTATGAAAACAAAAGAAGATCTCCACTCGCTTTCTACTTTTGTTCTCACTTGGCATGGGACGAAAAAAGGCACTGACCGCTTCTATGCATGGCCGGATGCTCTCTCCCATTTAAAAAAATGCCTTGATGTTAGTTTTTTAATTTGGATTTATATACTTCTTATCCCCTGCCGTAAATACATGATACGATGTATATCCAAATTGATCTCCTGGATTTAATGTTGTATCCATCTTAAGAACCGGTCCTGTATTCCCTTCTAATAAATAACGAATTAATATGGAAGTATTTTGATCATATGCAATATCTTTCGGATATAAAAATGCGACTTCTGACAATTCCTCCTCTTGAACAGTAACCTCTTCTCCTTCTGGTTCCAATAGAAAAATAATCATGTTATCACTAATTTCATCACGAATAACACCAGAGCGAATACCAATCACTCCTTTTACATGTGTAGTAACGCCTGTCTCTTCCAAAACTTCACGTTTTACAGCTTCATCAATGGTTTCACCTTCATTGACAAAGCCCGCTGGTAATGACCATTTCCCTTTTAATCCGCTATATTTTTTCTTAACGAAGAGCCATCTCCCATCTTTTGTCGCTACTAGTCCGCTTACAGCTAGCCAAACTTTCCCACGCTTCCCCATGATGCAAAACCCCTTCCGATTAAACGAACAGAATATTCATTCTTTTCTATGTATTATACTATATTTTTCAGTGAGAATAATATAATCTTCCTTGTTCTTCAGTTACTACGTTTCTTTCTACCCTTCTATAACTTCCGTATATTTGATATAATGTTAATATATGTAATTTTATCACTTGTAAAAAGGTCTCGAATCACTTCAAAATTCTTCCTTGACATCACACCTATTCATTGCGAAAGGAGTTAAAAGTAAAATGAGAAATCCATCAAAAAAATCCAATATTGTATTTGTAACATTAATTTCTGCATTACTCTTCTGCGCTGTCTTAATTGTTTCTTCACTTTCACCACTTGCTAATTTAGGACCTAATGCAAATAAATTTAACTCTTTAGGCATGTGGAAATCAATCGGCACGATTTTACTATTTTATATCGTACCTCTATTTCTTTATATCGTAGGGGTGAAGACAATGCGATTCATTATGGCTTTTCTTTGCGGTATGGGGCTATTCATACATCTCGTGATACTTACAGTCGTATGTATTGTAATACGCGTAAGTGACTATAACGCCTCCTCTTTCTTAGGAGTCATCATTGTTTGCACAGCGGTAATAATCACAAACATCATTTGGTTTTTTGTTGCTTTTCGCCCAAAAAGAAATTCTACTTATACACTGAATGTACGATGAAATAGAAGTTTAAGAAAAGCTTGTATTACACAAAAAGCAGAAACGACTCATAGCCGTTTCTGCTTTTTTCTACTATATCCCTCTTTTGATTTTCCAACATATAAAACACGGCTGTGAAAACAAAAGTGGATCTCCACTCGTTTACTTCCCTTGTTTTAATATGGCATGGGGTAGGAAAAGGCCCTGACCGTTTCTACGCATGGCCGGTTGCTCTCTTCCATCAAAAAAGAAAGTTTTTTTTCATTTATATTTATATATTAAAAGAACTTCAATTTACCTTTTTTCAGAACTAATAAAGGTCCGCCAAGTAAGAATAAGTAACGGTTATCGATTACTTTCTTCATGAACGAAGCTTTCCAACCTGTTAATTTTTTACCCATAACAACGCCCATTGCATCGTCATGTCCTAATGAACATACAGATCCTTTATTATCGAACACGAATTTTTTCATTTCGCCTTTACCACGAACTAACACAGCTAAGTTGTGTGCAATGTTGTAACCTTGTTGAATCGCAATTTGCGCTGTTGGTGGGTATGGACGGTTAATCTCTTCATTAATGATTAACGCTGCGTCACCAACCATAAATACATCTTCATGACCTGGAGCATGCATATACTCATCAACTTTTACACGTCCACGCATTGCTTCAAAGCCAGACTCTTCCACAATACCATTACCGCGAACACCAGCAGCCCAAACAACAGTTTCAGATTTAAGTAATTCTACATCGTCACCGTTCGCAACAAGAATACCTTCTTCAGTTGCTTCTTTAATTGCTGTACCAATGCGGAATTCTACACCTTTTTTCTCTAACTGTTTTACAGCGTACTCCACTAATTCCGGATCGAAACCAGGAAGCGCTGTTGGAGCAGCCTCCACACAGATGATACGTGCTTTTTCACGTGGAACATCATACTCTTTGCAAAGTTCAGGAATTCGGTTTGCAAGCTCACCTACATACTCGATACCTGTAAATCCTGCACCACCAACAACGATTGTTACTAACTCATCACGCTTTTCAGTCGCATATTGAGAGAACTTGTATTCCATATGCTCACGAATTTGACGAGTTGCATTAATGTTAGTAATCGAGAATGCATGCTCTTTCAACCCTTTAATGCCAAATGTTTCAGACTCAAAGCCAAGACCGATTACTAAGTAATCATACTCTAACTCAGCATTTTTTAAAATAACGCGTTTTTCAGCTGCTTTAATTTCTACAACTGTATCTTGTACAAAGTTTACTTTATTTGTATCAATAACGTCTTGAATGTCGAGACGGATTTTATCATGATGTAATGTGCCAGCTGCACTTTCATGTAACCAAGTTGCTTGGTAGTGATAGCTGTTGTTGTTTACTAACGTAATTTCAGCTTCACTTACAGATAATGCTTTTTGCAGACGAACAGTCGTAATCATCCCGCCATAACCTGCACCTAAAACTACGATTTTTGGAGTTTTCACTCAATCACAACCCTTTTCTTTATATAATAGTAATGAAAAATAAGACCAAAGTGTTAAACACTTACTTTGTCAAGAATGTGGAATTCCTCACATTCTCAAGCATAACAAAACTTATTCAAAAAATCTTACGAAATTTGTCATAAAAAATTAACATAATACTTTCCTATATTAGTCGGTTTCATTTCATAATTCAAGCACCTAGCGAATTATCAATATTTTAAAATAACATAGCGTTTTCAAGGGTTTTCCAACCTTTTTTACATGTATTTTCCTAGTTGGTATATTTTATACATTTTTAACTTAACTATGCACAAGCTTACATATAATTCAGTCATTTCTTGCAGTATTCTAAACCTAAATATGTTATCATTTATTGTAAAGTGTAATCTTATTTGCAGGATTTCCGTATACATATGAACAATATATGGAATCAATATCAAAATTCCATCTATAGGGGGAATAAATAGTGACAGAAAATCAAAAAGTTTACGACATAACGATTATCGGTGGAGGTCCAACAGGATTATTCACAGCGTTTTATGGCGGCATGAGACAGGCCAGTGTAAAAATTATTGAAAGCTTACCGCAACTTGGAGGACAATTATCCGCACTATACCCTGAAAAATATATTTACGACGTAGCCGGATTCCCGAAAGTACGCGCGCAAGAACTTGTTGATAATTTAAAGGAACAAATGAAAAAGTTTGACCCAACTGTTTGCTTAGAAGAAGCAGTTGATACCCTTGAAAAGCAAGCCGATGGCGTATTTAAGCTTGTAACAAATAAGGAAACGCACTATTCTAAATCTGTCATTATTACAGCTGGTAATGGAGCTTTCCAACCACGCCGTTTAGAATTGGAGGGTGTGGAAAAATTCGAGAAGAAAAATCTACACTATTTCGTTGATGATATGAATAAATTCGCTGGGAAACGCGTCGTTGTATTTGGTGGCGGCGACTCTGCAGTGGACTGGACAATGATGTTAGAACCAATCGCTGAACAAGTAACAATCGTTCATCGCCGTGATAAATTCCGCGCTCATGAGCACAGCGTAGAAAACTTAATGAACTCTCGCGCAGATGTAAAAACACCTTACGTTCCAGTCGAATTAATTGGCGAAGACAAGATCGAACAAGTTGTATTACAGCATGTAAAAACGGAAGAAAAAGTTGTGATTGACGTTGATGATGTCATCATAAACTATGGCTTCGTTTCTTCTCTTGGTCCAATTAAAAACTGGGGCCTAGACATTCAAAAAAACAGCATCGTTGTAAACTCTAAAATGGAAACAAACATCCCTGGTATTTACGCAGCTGGTGATATTTGTACATATGAAGGAAAAGTAAAACTGATTGCATGTGGATTTGGTGAAGCTCCAACAGCAGTAAACAATGCAAAAGCTTACATCGATCCAAATGCAAAACTGCAACCAATGCATAGTTCTAGTATGTTTTAATTTATAGATGAAACGGACTCCTTTCGTACGAAGGGGGTCTTTTTTTATAATCCTCTCCTCCTCTTTAAGACAAACTACAACACAAATATATAAATCCAATAAAAAAAACGAACATCAAACCATTCTTTTCAGATTGGCGAGAGCATCCGGCCATGCATAGAAGCGGTCAGTGCCTTTTTTCGCCCCATGCCATGTGAAAACAGAAGGAAAAAATGAGTGAAAGTCTCTGTCTGTTCTCCATAGCCATAATTTATCTGTTAGAAAATCAAATTAGATTTATATAGAAAGGTGGTTTTGATATGGATATTAGATGGAAAAGTGAAGATGTTATTTTTGACACACTAAGGGAAGCTGAAGTATGGGCTGACTCGATCGCAAACGAAATATACGGAAGAACGATTGACGGGTATATAACACCTGACTATAAGATTGCTTACGCTCTGTCATTTTTCTTAGCTTCTGTTCCTACCTTCATCGTTCACACAGAAGAAGCGGTAATTACAGATTCATTTATTTATAAAGTCTGGGTAACCACTTTAACCAATGCTGGGTAAAAAAACATTCAAAGGATACCTCTCAATCCTCCCCTTCTCTGTATAATTATGGTACAATCAAAAGGAACGTTTGTTCTCATAAAAAAAAGGGGGATTATAAAACATGATTCAACCAAAGATTATTAAAAAAGAAGCTTTCCAAGCCATCGGTATTTCTATCACAACAAATAATGAAATGGAAACATCAGCTGAAGGACAGATTCCTCACCTATGGAACCACTACTATCAAGATCAAGTCATGAATCAAATTCCTAATAAAAACGCTCAAACAACACTAGCATTGTATTCAGATTACGAGTCCGATGAAACCGGAACATATACATACACAATTGGTATGCCGGTCTCTTCACTAGACACAATCCCTGGAAATATGAAATTTCTTACAATACCTACTCAGACATATGCAGTATTTACAACACGTAAGGGTCCTGTATCAGAAATCGTATACGAAACATGGCAAGATATTTGGAACTGGTCAAAAGAAAATAAACGCGCTTTTACAATTGACTTTGAGCTCTATGATGAAAGAGCTATTGATCCAAATGATGCACAGGTTGATATTTATATCGCACTCGCTTAATCCATTTCATACATTAATATTATTCTGCACTCTTTACCTCAAAAGACACAGCGAATCTTCGCTGTGTCTTTTTTGTTACTACACTACATTTTATAATGCAATCCATATTTATCAGTTCATTACATATACATTCAATTTCTCCAAACCTTACAAAACTGTGAGTTTTTTGTAAGATGAATCGATAGTACTTTACTGCATTCTACCGCATACTAAAAGTACAACAACAAACAATATTTCATGAGGTGATATATATGAACGGAAATAAATTATTATCTGCTTTTTCATACTGGAGTGTTTTCTTTGCTCCTATTTTATTCCCAATTATTGTTTGGATTATAGGTGAAAATGAAACGAAATCCCATGCAAAACGAGCGCTATGGACACATATTATTCCAAGTATCGCAGCCTTTGTAGGAATGATTGTAGTAGGAATTATGGGACTTGGTTCCAATCAACCTGATGTGACACTTGGCATCGGTGCGATTATTACTTTATGCATTTGTAGTATTATTAGCCTATACTTCTTTATTTGGAATATCGTAAAAGGAATTCAAGTCATGAAATCCTAACATGAAAAGCCATCAAACACTCCAAGCGGAGAGAACGTCTGATGGTTTTTTTATGTTTTCTACTGTAAGATGCCCCCCTCTTTTTTTGTCTTTAAAAATCCACTGGGCAAATCTTCTATTATTGTCTACAATGAAAAAGTACAGTATAGAAATATTAAAAACTGTATAAAACGATTGTTAACAGGATTTTATATTCATTTAAAATTGGTACATAGAAAGGAAGCAATATGGAGGAACTACAACAAAACAAATCTGCTCCAGTAGAAAGTGGAACACCTTTGCTAAAAAATACAAATTTCCTATTTCTCTGGGCAGCTACATTATTCTCAAGCTTTGCTTTAGCCTTTTTTACATTTTCCCAAACTTGGTACATAGCCAAAACATTAAATCTTGAAGCCTCACTAGGCGTTGTCTTTGTTGCGCTTAGCGTCCCAAGACTTATCTTTATGATTGTTGGAGGAGCTGTGGCAGATAAGTTTCCGAAAAAAAATATTATGTTTTACTCAAATATCATTCGTGCGCTTCTTGTCGCAACAATTTTAACTTGGTTTATCGTTGGTCATGTAACATTATATACGTTTGCTTTGTTTGCCTTGTTTTTTGGATTAGCGGATGCCTTCTTTTGGTCAGCGGACGGTTCCATTCTCCCTGAGCTTGTAGAAAAACACCGTTTAACACAGGCAAATTCACTTACACAAATGACAAACCAAGCGTCAGTCATTTTAGGACCTGTATTTGGTGGAATCCTCATTAAATTTAGTAATTATGAGACCATCTTTACCATTACCATTCTATTGCTCATTGTTGCTGCTATACTCGTCCAAAAAATTCAATATACCGTGCAAGTAGAACAGGATGCAGACAAAGGAATGTTTACATCTATTAAAGAAGGCATTTTGTACGTAAAGGAATCACCTTTTCTTTCAACATTCCTTATCTGTAGTGCCTTTCTAAATTTATTTTTAATCGGTCCAATGCAAGTTGGTTTCCCATTATTTATCAAAAACGTTCTTCATGGTGACTCGCTTCAATTTAGTTACTTAGAAGCCGCTGTTGGAGGCGGAATGGCAATTGGTGCTGTCATTGTTGGACTTAAAAATATTAATCGCAGACGCGGACTATTTTGCATCATTATGATGCTATTATCTGGCGTTTTCTTCTTATCCATTAACTTCAGTACAGCACTTTGGCAAGCACTACTCGCAGGCGCATTTTACGGTATTACCATTGCCATGGCCATCGTTCCATTAATGGCAATGATTCAATCTACTGTCAAAGAAGAAATGATGGGGCGTGTCATGAGCTTACTGATGCTGTCATCTATGGGCTTCATCCCGCTTTCCTATGCATTTACATCGCTCGCGCTTGCAGCTGGTATTCCGATTGTGACGATTATGAAAAGCGGTGCTATCGCTGTTATTGTCTTTGTACTATTTGTGGCGATTCGCGTTCCTGTTGTACGAAAATTCGATTGATCGAAAAGAGTCATGTATTATACGCATGACTCTTTTTTAAACGGATCGAATAAATCTACCTTTCTACTCCTTCTTATAGCCGCTCCCCACTCTAACCCAATATCTAAAAATAAATCGCGCATCGTACTATACAAAAGAGCCTTAACATCTTTACGAATTTCTCCTAACTTATACGCCCTGACAACACTTTTCACCCGCCATATAAGCTTCGCTCGCATATCTTCATCGACCATAAGTTGTTCCAAAAATACGCCTTGCTCTAATAATCCGCTCTTTTTATAAGCCAGTTCTACCTTACTCCAAAGTATATTAATCGTTTGCGGATTTCGTGACATCGGTACAATCGCATGTACAAACTGAACTGGAATATCATGACGACAATATGTTTCATCAAGCACATACGTTGTTTTTTCTTTTGTACTTCTTTAGAAAGGTTTTTAAAAAGAACCGTTTCCCTTTCTTCCCGTACCCCTTCCTCCTTACATCCATCTACACTTTCTCTCTTTTCACATGCGGACATTTCCATACGGTCATCCATGCGGTCAAGTGCAGTTTTACGAAACACATATAAGTTTGCACTATATCCCCCTCGCTTATATCTTTCTTTCGTAGGGATCTGCTCAATAATCCCAAGTTCCTCTAGTTTTGCAACAGAGCGACGCACCGTACGAATGCTTTTCTCTATCTTAGTCGCAATCGTCGCCATTAACGGACAAGCAACTCCAACTGTTTTTTGCTTTTCATTTACTGCATATCTTCCTAAAAACTGAATCACTAAAAAATCTGTTTTATTTATATTCTCTTTATAACGCACTAAAATTTGCTTTTGGTATGTATTAAATTCTTCTCTACTTTGAAATTCGCTATATGTTTTCATTAAATAATAGAAAGTTCCCATTTTTATCACCCCATATATAAATAGGTGCGATAAAGCAAAAGGGGTAATTGAATAATTTAAAAAGCGTAAAACATAAAAACAGGTCGCACTACAACATGCGACCTGTTTTACTTATCAATAAAAGCTATTGCTTACAATTAACCAACCCAAACACCATCATTATTAAATTTGTAATATTTACCATCAATCCATTTTGTTCCTGTTACCATCGTACCGAAAGAATCAAGGTAGTACCAGCTTCCACCAAGCTTTAACCACCCTTTATATTCAGATCCATCGCTCTTAAAGTAGTGCCAGTAATTACCGATTTTTTGCCAACCTGTTTGCATTACCCCGCCGTTATCAAAGTAGTAATATGTATTATTGATATAACGTTTTCCTGTTTCCATAATTCCGTATGATCCAAGATAATACCATTTTCCTCCATTAGATAACCAGCCTGTTTGTTTTGCTCCACTACTATTTAAGAAATACCAAGATCCTTTAATTTGAACCCAACCTGTTTGCATTGCTCCCGTGTTTTCATTTAGATAATAATATGTATATTTCCCTGTTTTTTTATCTTGAATGGAAACCCATCCTTTTTCCATTATTCCATATGATCCAAGGTAATACCATTTTCCTCCAGTTGCTAACCAGCCTGTTTGTTTTGCTCCACTACTATTTAAGAAATACCAAGATCCTTTAATTTGAATCCATCCCGTATGCATTGCTCCAGTGCTTTCATTCAGGTAGTAATATGCATATTTCCCTGTTTTTTTATCTTGAATTGACGTCCACCCTTTATGCATATATCCAAAAGAAGGATCAAGGTAATACCATTTCCCTCCAGTGGATAACCAGCCTTTTAGCTTATTACCATTTTGACCATAGTAATACCAATATCCATTTTGTTGAACCCAGCCCCTAGCCGCCTTAGCATAACTTACATTTGTAACTTTAGAAACTGTGTTATTCTGTTGAATAGCTTTGTTTCCATCTGCATAAGCTGCTGTTGGAATTAATAATGCAGCAGAAAGTAAAGATGTCATAATTACCTTTTTCATAAATTTTCCCCTTTTCAGAATATATATTTTCTATGCTATTTTACCAATTATCTGTAATACATTAAATGTTTTTTTACGATATTTATACAAATAAATTATAAGATAGTTATAAAATATAGATGATGTGTCTTTACTCTGCAATTTACTATATACTTTCATTAAATTATATAAAGATTAATGAACGATGATTTGATGATTCCTAATGACATGAGGTGAAAAACATGATTGTAATTAGTGCTTGTTTAGCTGGTATTGCTTGTCGCTATGATGGAAATGACAATCTAATCTCAAAAATAGAAGAGCTATTACAGAAAGAGGAAACCGTCCTTGTTTGTCCAGAAGTATTGGGAGGTTTGCCTACACCACGCCCCTCCGCAGAAATCATCGGTGGAAACGGTGACGATGTACTAGATGGAAAAGCAAAGGTAATAGATAAAGACGGAAACGATGTAACAGAAGCTTTTGTACAAGGAGCTTATAAAGCGTTGAAAGAAATAAAAGATTTAAATCCCGAATACATCATTTTGAAAGAAAAAAGTCCGTCTTGTGGTAGTTCTACTATTTATACAGGAGAATTTAATGGAAACAAACAAGAAGGTTACGGTGTGACAACAGCTTTATTTCGAAGACATGGCTTTACAGTAATTTCAGAAGAAGATTTTGAAAACAAATAAAGGAGTTGACCTACAAGGTCAACTCCTTCTTCATTATTTCACACCTAATTTTTCTTTCACTTTCGCAGGAAGCTCGTCTTTTTTCACTTCTTCCCAAGCTGTTACACCTTTTTCATCAGAGTGGAATACACGTAGGAACGCTTCTTTACGAAGGTTTTTCACAGCTGTAAATTCCATTTCTTTTTCTTTACCATCTTTATCAAATGCAGGTAACTTGTACTCAAATGATTTGTGCTTCTGACCACCATCTGCTTGTTCAATTTTTTCTTTTCCATCAACTGTAATTTGAACATAGTACTCATCTTTTCCCATACGGTTTAAATCGCAACCAACTAACATTGTCGCAAATACAACTAAAATACTAAAAAGTGCAATATATCTTTTCACGTCATTCACCTCATGTGTTTTTTTATTATGTTGTTATCATAGTCCTTTTTCATTTGAGGAGAAATTCAAAAACGTGACATGAACATTACACTTTTGTAAGATAACAAAAATAACCTCCTCACTTATATGTGAGAAGGTTAAGATTAACACTCTTCCGGCTTACCAGCATTCGTCGCTGTACGGAAAGATGATCCACATCCACATGATGCGATTGCGTTTGGATTATCAATTGTAAACCCACCGCCAAGCATCGATTGCTTGTAATCAATTTTTACTCCTTTTACAATCGGAGCACTTTCTTTATCAATAACAAATTCAACACCAAAAAACTCAAGAACTGTGTCGTCTTCATTTGGTTCTCTTTCAAATCCTAAACCGTAAGAAAGACCGCTACATCCACCGCCATGTACAGCAAGGCGAACGTATTTCTCTCCATCTTCAGCATCTTTCAACATATCCTTAATTTGAAATGCTGCTTGTTCTGTTACATCAATCATGAAATCCACCTTCCTTTCTTCTCTCGTTCTATTATACATCTTTACGCTTATATCTTGTACTCATACACTCCGCGGCAAATTACTTCTGCTGGACCTTTCATCAAAACGTTCCCTTCTTCTGTCCAGGCAATCATTAAATCGCCGCCTGCTAGATGAACCGTAATTTCTTCGCCGCGCTTCATTTTTTCATTTAACACTGCTGCCACAACTGCTGCACATGCCCCTGTTCCACATGCCTGCGTCACGCCTGACCCGCGTTCCCAAACACGGAAATTCATTTCATTGTCATTTACAATTTCAATGAATTCAACATTCACTCGTTCTGGGAACATTTCATGTGTCTCAAGCACCGGTCCTAATGTTGTAAGCGGCGCTTCTTCCACATCATCAACAAAAATAACCGCATGCGGATTTCCCATTGAAACACCTGTAAAGACATAGCGGTGATTATTATATAAGAAATCTTCACGAATGAATGGTGTTTCCCCTTCACCAAGCATCGGCAACTCTGCACGAGTTAAACGAGGCGCTCCCATATCAATTTTCACTAATGTAACAATATCACCTTCTACTGTTACTTCCGCTGTTACAATTCCAGCTAATGTTTCAATTGTAAAAACAGTTTCTTCTACTAGTTTATGCTCATACGCATATTTCGCTACGCAGCGCAGTCCGTTCCCGCAACTTTTCCCTTCTGAACCATCGTTATTAAACATACGCATTTTTACTGGCGCTATTTCCGATGGACAAATTAAAATCATGCCATCTGCTCCAATGCCAGTATTGATATTCGAAACCTTTTCCGCCACAAGAGCTAGCTCTTCCTCTGGAATTTGTTCTTCAAACATATTTACATATATATAACTATTTCCAAGACCATGCATTTTTGTAAAAGAAAATTGTTTCATCCTCATTCACTCCAAAAAAAATTTGTTGTTTTAAGTATAAAATGCATGCTTTTGGAACACAATAAGAACGTCCCCCGTTTCTCATATTTGACAACATTTTGATGGCTTTTATATAAGAGCCGTTCTTACACAAATCGTGTAAGAAAAAAGCCCTTCTCGGAAAGGGCCTTTTTTTATTTTATCGCGCTATTCACGGGCAGACCAATTAGTGAGAACTAATAATCAGTGCACTGAAGCCCACTGGTTAAAATTCTACTTTATACAAACATCCCTGCTATCGCAGCACTTAATAAATTGGCGAGTGTCCCTGCTACAATCGACTTTAATCCAAATTTAGCAATATCACTACGACGCGTCGGTGCCATTCCTCCAAGTCCACCAAGTAAAATAGCCACCGAAGATAAATTAGCAAATCCACAAAGAGCAAATGTAATCATTGCCGTCGTTTTTTCTGAAAGATTCCCCATTTGAGGAGCAAAATCAGTAAACGCTACAAACTCATTTAAAATTAACTTTTCTCCAATAAAACTTCCTGCTGTAATCGCTTCTGTCCACGGTACACCAATAACAAAAGCAAGCGGTGAAAAAATATAACCTAGTATGAGTTGTAGTGACAAATTGGGATAACCGAAAAGACCACCGATTCCACCAACAATTCCATTTAACAGTGCAATGATTGCAATAAATGCAATTAACATTGCCCCAACATTTAAAGCAAGTGATAATCCATCTGCAGCCCCACGTGCAGCTGCATCAATAACATTAGCTGGCTTTTGGTCATCATCTTTTGTGTCTTCCTCATGTGCCTTATGTACTTCTGGCTTTTCTGTTTCCGGAAATAATAGTTTCGCCATAATAAGTCCTGCTGGTGCCGCCATAACACTCGCAGCTAACAAATATTGAAGCGGTACGCCAAGCGCAGCATATCCAAAAAGAGTTGATCCAGATACAGACGCTAAGCCTCCGACCATAACTGCAAATAGCTCTGATTTCGTCAGACGCGGCATGTATGGACGAATTACAAGGGGTGCTTCTGTCTGTCCTAAAAAGATGTTTGCTGTAGCAGATAGCGATTCAGATTGACTTGTACCTAACAACTTTGCTAGTGCCCCACCGATAATTCGAACGACCCATTGCATAATTCCTAAATAATATAAAACAGCAATAACTGATGATAAAAAAATTAAAATTGGCAGTACACGAAACGCAAATACAAATCCAGCCATCTTCGTCGGATCCCCTAAGCTGCCAAATAAAAATAAAATACCGGCATTCGCAAAATCCATAATTCTTTGGACGAACTGTGTCACCTTCTCTAAAACCATTCGTCCTACATTCCACTCTAGCACGATAAAGCCAAATAATAATTGAATGGCAAGTCCGCCAAATATAGTACGTGCCGAGATCGCTCTTCTATTATTTGAAAGTAAATATCCAATCAGAAGAATAACGATAATTCCAGCGAGTCCCCAAATAATATTCATTTTGTCACCTCAAAGATTCAAATTCTTTGTTAGCATTTCCTTCGAAAGAATTTTTACTCTAATAGAATAGATGGCATAAAAAAAGACGTTGCTCATTTGCAACGCCTTAAAACATTGGATTTTCATCTAAGTAATCATATACATTTTTCACAAGTTCTTCTACTGTTGCCCCCTGCACAACTTCTCCGTTTACAAGTGCAAAAGGTCCTTCAAAACAAATACCACAATACCCTAAGCAGCCATACTCCATAACATCTAAATTCGGATCTTTTTCTAATTTCTCTAGTGCTGCTTGTGAGCCACTTGCAAGATTACCTACACAAAATTCGATTAATGGTTTAATCAAAATGCTCCCCCCTGTATCTCTAAAAATGAATCTATAATAAGAAAACTAAGCTGTTTCTTGTTGTTTTCATTACACTTGCTAAAATATTTAGTTGCTTCACTGTTTCATTTCAAACTAAAAGATCTTCGTTATATCAATTCACTTCGATTTCTCAGCATACAAATCACTGCTATGAAAACAGAAAAAGACCTCTACTTATTTCCTCCTTCTGCTTTCATGTGGCATGGGGACAAAAAAAGGCACTAACGACCGCTTCTATCCATCAGCGGACGCTCTCCACCCCAAAAGAAGAAGTTTATGTCAACTACATAACTTAATTGAAACAGTTTGCTCACTTTTCTTCTTATTGTACAACAGAGTACACATTCATGCATTGTTATTTGTTCACAAATTCGATATAATTTGAGTGAGTAAAGTCAAAATATTTTTTCAATATATAATTGTATGATTAGGGGATATTTCAACAGAAAAGGGGTAATCCATCATGAAACACCTCGTATTACTAGGTGGTGGCTACGGTGGGATGAGAATTCTGCAACGGCTTCTGCCAAACAATCAACTTCCAGATGATGTCCAAGTGACATTAATCGACAAAGTACCATACCACTGTTTTAAAACAGAATATTATGCATTAGTAGCGGGCACAATTTCAGAAACGCATATTCGCATTCCGTTTCCAGAGCACCCGCGTCTCAACATTCAATACGGTACCGTAACAAATGTTGATCTTGAAAACAAAGTCGTCCATCTCGATGGCGGTGAAGAAATTCAATATGATGATTTAATTATCGGACTTGGCTGTGAAGACAAATATCACGATGTTCCAGGTGCAAAAGAATATACACATAGCCTGCAATCTATTGAGCAAACACGTAAAACATACGAACAATTAAACAGTTTAGAACCTAACGCAACAGTTGCAGTTGTCGGTGCTGGATTAAGTGGCGTTGAAGTGGCAAGTGAACTTCGGGAAAGTCGTTCTGATTTGAAAATTTACTTATTTGATCGAAAGGATCGCATTTTATTCCCTTTCCCAGAAAAATTAAGTAGATACGTAGAAGAATGGTTCGTAAAGCATAATGTTACAATTATACGAAACTCTAACATTACAAAAGTAGAGCCAAACATTGTGTACAACCATGATGAACCGCTTGAATGTGATGCAATCGTATGGACAGCTGGTATTCAAGCAAATGAAGTTGTTCGAAACCTTCCAGTTGAACAAGATAGTAGTGGACGGGTTGTATTAACAAAATATCATAATATTCCGAATAATGAGCATGTTTATGTTGTAGGTGATTGCGCATCCTTACCGCACGCACCATCTGCACAACTTGCCGAAGGACAAGGTGAACAAATTGTCCAAATATTATTAAAACGTTGGAACAATGAAACACTTCCTGATGAACTACCTGTTATTAAATTAAAAGGTGTTCTCGGTTCTCTCGGTAAGAAACACGGATTCGGACTATTAGCAAATCAACCATTAATGGGACGTGTACCTAGACTTTTAAAGTCCGGTATTCTTTGGATGTATAAATATCATAATGGTTAAGAAAAAAAACAAGGGCAGGTTGCTCTTGTTTTTTTCTATTTTTCTCCTTTTTTGATACGATATGAATAGAATCAGAAAGGAGAAAATTATGTTTCTATTAAAAAATGTAATATATAAAGATATCCTGCACGTTCCTTACTTAGAGATTCACAAAGAAAAAATCACCTGCATTATCGGTGAAAGTGGCAGCGGAAAAAGTACATTACTTCGCATGCTTAATGATTTACAATCACCAACAGCCGGTGAAATTGAATATAATGGGACTTCTATTTCGTCTTATCCACCTATTCAATTACGCCGTGAAATTGTTATGCTAGGTCAAACACCACCTATCTTTGATGGAACAATAAAAGATAATTTGTTAATGGGACTTCGCTTTTCAGAGAAACCTTTTCCACCTAATAAAGCACTTCAAAAAGCACTAACAATTGTAAACTTAGAAAAAGATGTAACAAGTACCGCCTCTTCACTATCTGGTGGTGAAAAACAAAGACTCTCCTTAGCTCGTGTTTTACTTATGGACCCACCTGTTTATTTATTAGATGAGCCAACTTCTGCATTAGATGCTGATACAGAGAGGCGCGTCATGAAACAGTTTTCTGCCATTGCGAAACAAAAAAAGAAAACCGTTATCTTTATTACCCATTCACAAAGTCTCCCAGAAGAAATCGCAGATGACATTATTGAAATTAGTAAAGCTAAAGGTGCTATTAGAAAGGAAGTGCACGCACTTGAAGGGCGTTATTGAACTACAAATTTGGCAACTTGCTGCAGCATATATTTTCATTATCATTTTAATCGGACTTGTAAAACTAAAAGGAATACCTCGTGAAAAACAAATTACGATTGCTACATTACGCATGACTATTCAACTTGTACTTGTTGCATACGTACTTACATACATATTTGAAAATAGCAATCCATTTTATACAATTGCTATCATTACTTCTATTACGACATTTGCTATTTTTAACATTTATAAACGAGTAAACATCCCTATGTCAAAAGAATTGAAACGTGTGGCCGCACTCTCAATGATTGCGGGATCAATTGGGCCTCTTTTATTATTTATCTTTGTCATTATTGGACACGACCCTTGGTATGCTCCGCAATATATCGTTCCAATCGCCGGAATGCTTATCGGGAATGCGATGACCGGTATATCCCTCGGTGCGAATACATTCTTAAACAACATGAAATCAAGGCGCGAGCAGATTGAAGGAGCACTTATGCTTGGGGCCACTCCAAAACAAGCAGCTGCCCCCCTTGTAAGAGATGCTTTCGATTCAGCTATTTTGCCAACAATTAATTCCATGGTCGGAATGGGAATCATTAGCCTCCCAGGTATGATGACAGGGCAAATTTTATCAGGTGTTTCACCGTTTACCGCTATTCAATATCAAATTGCAATTATACTTGGTATTTCTGGAAGTACAGCTTTTTCTGTCATTATCTTTTTACAACTTGGGTATAAAACATTCTTTAATAAACGGTGTCAATTGAAAGAGATGGAAAAATAGTTAAGTATTTCAATCCAAATTATGGATATCATAGTAATAAATCTTTAAATTTGTATCGTTCAATAACGGAGGTATGCATAATGTATTATGTTAAATTAGTTAAAGGACAATCCTTCTATGCTTTTGATCATCGCTTCTTATTAGATCAAGAAGAACAAGTTACACAAAGGATTTTTAAATACCTATGCAAAAATGAGTTTTTCGAAGTACGTAAAGATGAGGATACTTCCACCGCGTAATAGTGAGTAGCTAAGTAGTGTGTAGGTTTAGGATCAATAAATTACTTTCTCTACAAACAGACCTCTATAGTAACTACTGCAGAGGTCTTAATATTTCATCCCTTATAATTTTTATATTATGTTTTTCTATTAAATATATTAAAATACTTATAGTTTCATCATGTTTTACACTAAGTTAAAATTTTACTTCATTTAAAATAAATCAATTTGTATTTCCCCCGCATTCACAGGCAGTAAAACCACCACTGATGGAAGTTTCACTTTATAAAGGTTTCGTTCTGCTCATTTTATACCAAAAGTAGAATCCAATAAAAAAAGCGTCGATACTATTTCTAGTATTGACGCTTTTTTTATCCTTCCCACTTCCTCCGGCACTCCTCTATCCCACTAAGCAGATACTTCTTCGTCATATCTGCCCGTTTCCAAATGGAAATCGTTCGTTTCTTTCCTTGATTATGACGTATCCGTTCTACCTCTTGTAACAAAGGCATCCATTTCCCAGAGGACGATTCCATCATATATTGTAATCCCTCATCTTTTGAAACAATTGTTTTATGCTCTAATGTATATAAAATACGCCCCATTGTGACAACAGCTGATTCTACCCATTCTTCAATTAGAAACAAGTATGGTTTTGACGCCTTTTCACTCCAGTACTGCTCTACGTTATATTTCATCGTTTCTACAACCTTACTCCATGGGGCCTCAAACAGAAGTTCACTTGCTTCTTCTCCAGTCACAGTAATTCCACGGTTCTTCAGTGTCCACCATGTCACAGCATTCACATCCCAGTGACCTACGTTAACTTTCCCGTCAGCACAATAGACATACTGCGGCATCTCTTGGTTTTGCTTCCCTAAATCAGCAAGTGGGATATACATACCGTCCATCCGTCCTCCGAGCTTACTTTCACTCAATTTTTTATGTAAATCACCTATTTGCAACTTCTCAAATTCACTGACTGTCTCTCTCGTTACCGTTACAAAATCAACATCACTCGTACCCAAATGAAATGCCCCTAGAGCAATTGAACCGTATACATATACCCCTACTAATTGTTCATTTAAAAAAATGTCTTGTAGTCCATTCACATATTGCTCCATTAGGTCCTTTACTTCTTCTGGTAACTCCTGTTTCACTACACCCTCCACATACATCCCCCTTAATAAAATTACCTTTAATAACTATTTTTTCCATATGAATTTGTAAGAAAAGCCTTTGCAATCACAAAGGCTTTTGTATTATAAATATTTCTCAATTTCCTCGTATACGTCCTTCAAACGAGGATTTCCTTCTCCAACGATTTCACCGTTTACAAGAACAACAGGATAAAATAAATCTTCTTCAATTACACGCTCTGCAAAAGCTTGCTTCTCAGCATCTTCTTGCTCTTCTTGAATATCAATGTATTCAAACTTGAATTTATCATCTTGTCCTTCATATTTGCGACCAATTGCCGCTTGTAGCCATTCAAATGTTTCGGCCGAAGACGGCATTCCAACGCAGCTCGCACAAATTACTTTCGCCCCATATACTTGAACATTTACCATCGTTTCTCCCCCATTTCCCTGTTCTAACAGTACCCTCTGGGGACTTCCCTCATAAGCACATCTCTTTACAAGTTCAATTCTTGTCCCCTATACTGAAAAAACACGTTGTAAACATGATACAATATTTTGACAATAAAACAAGAACAGAAAAAATAGATTTTCCCCTGTATCTTGATTATAATAAAATGGATGAAAGGAGTCGATAAAAATGGAAAACCCAAATATGCAAGAACAAGTACTAGAAGTATTAGATAAATTACGCCCGTTCTTACTTCGTGATGGCGGTGACGTTGAGTTAGTAGATATTGAAGAAGGTATTGTAAAACTACGCCTTATGGGAGCATGCGGTAGCTGCCCAAGTTCTACAATTACACTAAAAGCTGGTATCGAACGCGCACTACTTGAAGAAGTACCAGGCGTTATCGAAGTAGAACAAGTATTTTAATCTAAAAGCGGAAGCGGCTCGCTTAGAATGTGAGGGGGATGGAGTTTCTGACATAGAGGCGTTTTTTGCCTCGGCGGAAGAAGCGAAGCCACCGAACATTCTAGCCGCTGGAGCTAGATATCTCTAAAAGCGGAAGCGGCTCGCTTAGAACCACTTTCACTAAATATTTATAAAAAAGAGACCACAATTGGTCTCTTTTTTATAAATTTCTATTAAGATAACCAATCCAATTTTCGAATTCCTAGCTTGTCGATAGGTAAACGAAGGAATTCATAAAAATTCTTCATAAATTGCTCTGAACGGTTCACATCGTGTAAAATGTCTTCTAAGTGATCTCGATACATGCTTTTTTGTTCTTCATCTGCGGTCAGATAGTACTGTTCTACCGTTTCAAAGTAGCGAAGCGGAAAGAGAAGACGCGCAAAGAGAAGACGCCACCCAAAAGAAGAAAGTGGATAATTTTTCTGATAATCCGTTACAAACTGAAAAATTGTTTGTTCCCAGCCTTTCTTCTTTTCCATCGATACATAGCGAATCCATTCTGCCAAATCTCTACTTGGATGATCATATACCCAATCGATGGGAATTTTTAATTTATTCGTTTGCTGCCATAATAAAGGAGTGAAGCGTTCTTGGCAAATTGTTGCCGCATCAGCAAGCTGAGGTGTATCATCTATTTCTGTATCCACAACATATTGAATTGCATTTTCAGCAATGCCTAAATAATACGGAAAAGACTCCATAAATAGTTGATCGAATACATCTGACGGCTGATTCATAAGTTGTGATTGCCAAAACTTCTCTAATTGATCCAGCCTTTTTTCCCATAATGACTTCCATTCACCAATGCGACTTAATTGTTCTATTTCTTCAGGAAAAAAGGCGCCTCGTTTATGGAATAAAGAAAGCTCGCTACCTAACGAAGTAGCATGTCGATCGAGCAAACGCATACCTTTTAATAAACAGTAATTTTTTTCTTCTAGCTCACTTACATAGTAACCGTGCACTGTCGGAACAAAAGTCGCAACAGTAATATCCCCTTGCTGGTTCATATAATCGCTTAATTTTTTCATTTCAACAAGTACATCTTCCTCCATATTCCCAATTGGAAGAAGTACATAAATTTTATTGCGAATCCAAAAGCTTTTATAGGGGCCAAGGGGGATTAATTCTTTGACATGCATTTGATAATGCTCATAAATATGCTGAATCATCATAGTCGCCACCTATGGTTTTTCTATATATATATGAGCTTGTGCTCGCCTTTCATTCCTATGCACATGATAAAGCAACAAAACGTATACAAATAATAAAAAGAAAAAAAGGTGATAACATGAAAGAATCAAATCAACTACAAGAAAGAGCATTACAACTACTACAAGAGCGTGGTGTAACAATCGATGATATTGCGGAGCTTGTTCATTTTCTTCAAAAAAAATACCATCCAAAATTAGAGATGTCCGAATGTCGTTACAATGTAGAACGTGTACTATCCAAACGGGAAGTACAAAATGCACTCATTACAGGAATCGAATTAGACGTCCTTGCTGAAAAAGGACTGTTAAGCAAACCATTACAAGATATCGTAAAACGTGATGAAGGTTTATATGGAGTCGATGAAGTAATCGCACTTTCAATTGTAAACGTGTATGGATCTATCGGTTTCACAAACTTTGGATACATCGATAAATTAAAGCCAGGTATTTTAGAATACTTAAATGATAAATCATCTGGAAAAGTTCATACATTCCTTGATGATATTGTGGGCGCAATTGCTGCCGCTGCATCTAGTCGCTTGGCTCATCGCGCTGAGCATGCGGAATAAGATCGCATATGCAGGCTGTCAGTTTCATGCTGACAGCCTTTTTTATGTTATATTTCACCGAAGGCCGATATACTTACTCCAAATCATATTCCATCAGTACAAACTCTCTTCCTCTGCTCATGAAAGTTGGACCTGCTTGAAAACCAATATTTCTATATAACTTAATTGCACGTTTATTAAAAGTTGCTACACTTAAACGTATCTTTTTAGCCTGAAATTTACTTACGGAAAACGCTAGTCCTGTTTGAAAGAAAGACTTCCCCATCCCTTTCCCTGTTAGCCCTGGCTTCATACCAAGCCCAATATCCACGGTATCTTTTCCTACGTATAACTTCGCAGCCCTTCCTCCTGGAACTTGTGCATTTTCTCCAAAACAAAAGTAGCCAATTAGTTCTCCATGTTCATTACAGCAGCCATAGTATGTTCCATCTAATAGTTCCTCTATTACCTCTTTACTTCCCGAAAAGCTGTATAACGAATATGGTTCTTCATACTGCCATGTATTGATTTCTTTTGCTTCTGCCCCTGTTAGTTTGTGTATATCCATCTCTCTTCTTCCTTTCTAAAACTACTTACTAACAAAGTTCTACATGAATCCCGAAATTCACCTTCCATTTTTGAAAAGTTTGCAAATTTTTAAAATACAAAATTGTAAATTTTTTCTATCGTGTTACGATTAAATTAACCATTCAAAATAAGGTGGTGGCAACATGCAGTATTTTTCCTATCTATCCCTTGAAGAAAAACAAAAACTTTTCTACCAAGAACCAATTATCTTTTCAAAGGATATCGCAAAAGACCAATTAGCTTACGCATTAGGAGCTACCCTATATACACCTGGAACAAAAAGGACCATTGCAGAGGACATCGTTAGAAAAAAGCATGAAGATACAATGTCGATTGTAATTTGTTTAGAAGACTCCATTAGTGATGGAGAAGTGAAACTTGCTGAGGAAAACGTCGTCATACAAATGCAACTACTGGCTTATATGATTCATGCGGGAAAGCTTCATCCATCAAATATACCACTTCTCTTTATCCGGATTCGTGAACCAAAACAAATGCACTCACTCGTTCACGAACTAGGCAATGCCATTCATTGTATAAGCGGTTTTGTCTTTCCAAAGTTCACGCCTTCTAACGGAATATCTTATATCGATGTACTAAGACATATAAACGAACAACATTCGCTTTCACTGTATGGGATGCCTATTTTAGAATCTCCTGAAATTATTTATAAAGAAAGTCGTATCAAGGCATTGTTATCAATTAAATCCATCCTAGATTCATACCGTGATTTCATTTTGAATGTCCGAATCGGCGCCACCGACTTTTCTGGCATATTCGGCATTCGCCGTAACAAGGATACGACGATTTATGACATTTCAATTATTCGTGATTGTATTTCTGATATTATCAATATTTTTTCTAGGTCAGCAGATGAATATGTTATATCTGGACCGGTGTGGGAGTACTTCGGAAATAATCAGCGCGTACTCAAACCACAGCTCCGGCAAACACCGTTTCGTGAATCATTCGGAAGCGCTGGGCTTACAATGCGTGAGGACATGCTTCATCGCTATGAAGATGGCTTAATTCACGAAGTTTTACTCGATCAGGCAAATGGATTAATTGGAAAAACGGTCATTCATCCTTCTCACATTAAACTCATACAAGCTATGCATGTTGTAACATTAGAGGACTATTTAGATGCAAAAGCTATTTTCGAATCTGCAAAGACGTATAACGGCGTAATGAAAAGCAACTTTTCTAACAAAATGAATGAAGTGAAGCCACATTATAATTGGGCGCGTAAAACACTTCTGAAATCTAATATTTACGGGGTGCTACATGAAGAACAAACTTTCATCGATCTCCTTACCGAAAAATCAAAGCAAAACGTACACGTACCACATTTTAAATAAAATAACAGTTCATATCGATGTACGAGATAATCCATATTTATTATCACTAGATCAGCTATTTCAAATGGCTGCAAGAATCAATAAGAAGCGTGGTTTTTTATTTGTGAGCACCATTTTAGGGAAACATCTTCCCATTCCACCTGCAATCTCTTTAACTGGAGGCTGCACTCTTGCTGCAAGATATATGGAGGTGCTACATCGTACAAATCATCCGTATCAAAAAGAAATTCTCAATCTGATTTCTTCTAAAGATAGCACCGGTAATGAACTAGAGGCGATTCTTCAATATCAATTTCCTTTAGAAAAAGAAGTTTTATTTATCGGATTCGCTGAAACAGCTACAGCATTAGGACACGCTATGTTTCAATGTTTTCAAAATGCAAAATACGTTCATACAACAAGGGAGACGATCTCACAAATCGATTCCGTCATTACATTTGAAGAAGAACATTCTCACGCAACATCTCATCGTTGTTATGTGGACAAAAGCTATTTCCTAAATGAACAGCCTATCGTCCTTGTGGATGACGAAATGACAACAGGAAAAACCGCGCTAAATATCATCAGATCCATTCAAGAAAAGTTCCCAAGAAAAGAATATATTGTTGCTTCTTTATTAGATTGGCGCTCAGATGCACATCGAAAACAATTCACAGAGCTCGAGCAAGATCTTGATATTACGATTCATGTGATTTCTCTATTAAGCGGTTCCATTGACGTAATCGGTAGTCCGATTGTTACTTCCTCTTCACATGGTGAAATGGTTGATAAATCAATAGAATCTAAGATAGAAAAACATATACTGCCATGCCCTACTTTACCGTATACCTCTCTCTGGCATGATATCAGCTACATACACTACACAGGGCGCTTTGGCATTTCATCTGATGATCAAAAGCATATCCACTCTTTTGCTAAACAGAATGGCCATGCTTTAAAGAAAAAACGAAAAGGTCAACAGACACTCTGCTTAGGAACCGGTGAATTTATGTATCTTCCAATGCGTATTGCTGCTGAAATGGGAGAAAACATTTCCTATCAATCAACAACACGGAGTCCGATTCATCCTTACGTAGGTGATACACGTTATGCTATTCATAGTCGTTTTTCCTATGAAAGCCCTGAAGACAAAGCAGTTACAAATTATTTTTATAACATCCAGCCTGGAGACTACGATGAAGTCTTTCTTTTTATAGAGCGTGATTTACAAGAAGATGCGTTCCAGCCTCT
Source organism: Bacillus sp. Medicinal_06 (assembly GCF_056711665.1). Classification (NCBI taxonomy): domain Bacteria; kingdom Bacillati; phylum Bacillota; class Bacilli; order Caryophanales; family Bacillaceae; genus Bacillus; species Bacillus sp. Medicinal_06. The sequence continues at coordinate 51,547 of NZ_JBWYHD010000006.1, forward strand.
TCTTACACAATTACAAACTGTTATTCCGCTCGTTCATATCGTCTCATTTAGCAGCTTAGTAGAAAGCGATGGTGAAAAAATATGACCAAAGTCAAAACATTACAGCTTATCGGTAGTTATGCGAAAGAAGATGCTATTTTTCTATTAAAAGATATTAGTGATGTTATAGAAGAAAGTACAACAGAAGACAGAGAACAAGCCATTCAATCGGGCACACACTACTCTGAAATGCTTCCGATTGAATATAAGCCATCTAAAGCTTATATGGATTTATTTTTTGCTTCCCTCGAGCAATACAAGCGTAAGCTAGCTGTTGCTATCGGCGTAGTAGCTGAGCAAATTATAAAGACGAAAGGAAAGAATCTTGTACTCGTCTCACTCGCAAGAGCCGGTACACCAATTGGCGTTTTAATAAAACGATATATTCGTTACCAATATCATCTCGATTTGCCGCATTATTGCGTTTCTATTATTCGAGGGCGCGGCATTGATGAGAATGCACTTCACTATATTTTACAGCAGCATCCAAATCAAACGATTCAGTTCATTGATGGCTGGACTGGGAAAGGTGCCATAAAGAAAGAACTGCGCCAAGCTGTACATACATTTAACGAAAAGAATCATGAATATATTTCAGACTGTATGGCAGTGCTTGCTGATCCAGGTCATTGTACTTCCATATATGGAACGCGAGAAGATTTCCTCATTCCAAGCGCTTGTTTAAACGCAACCGTATCAGGATTAATTAGTCGTACAGTTTTAAATGAAGCTTATATTGATTCAAATGATTTTCACGGCGCCAAATATTATAAAGAACTCGAAACAGAAGATTTATCTCATTTCTTTATTGAAGAAATCGCAGCGTTATTCCCTTCTATTAGCGCTGACGTAACAAAGCAACTAGAGCATGTTATCGCTACCTATACCGAGCCTTCTTGGCAAGGTATGCAAGACATCACCTCTATTCAAAAGCATTTTGGAATAGAAAATATAAATCTAATTAAACCAGGCGTTGGAGAAACAACGCGTGGTTTACTAAGGCGAATGCCTTGGAAAATTCTAATTCGTGACAAAAACAATCCAGACCTACAACACATTTTACTTCTTGCAAAAGAAAAAAACGTACCAGTAAAACTCTATAAGGATATGACATACTCGTGCTGCGGACTAATTAAACCTCTCGGGAGGAAAACCTCATGATTTTTGCAAGTGACCTTGATCAAACACTTATTTATTCACGTAAAGCATTTCGTACTTCTATAGAAGATGAACACATTCAACTTATCGAAACGTTAGACGGGAAAGAGATCTCTTTTATTACACACAAAACCATCTCTTTATTAAAAGAACTACAATTACAAGCACAATTCATCCCAGTTACAACACGAACAATTGAACAGTTTCAGCGCATCACACTATTTCAAACAGAGGTCATTCCGGAATATGCGATTACAAGCAACGGAGGCAATATCCTTCATAACGGTAAATTAGATGCTACTTGGAAAAACATACAAACGGAGCGATTAGCAGCATGCATGGAAAAAGAAGATGTTCTAACAGAATTTCAAAATATCGCTCATGAAGAATGGGTCATTTCACAAAAAACAGCTGATGATTTATTTCACTACTGCATCATTAAGCGTGACAATATTCCATACGACGAATTACATTCATTCACCACTTGGCTCAATAAACAAGGATGGGCTCATTCTTTGCAAGGCAGAAAATTATATTTTGTGCCAAAACCTGTGAACAAATGGGATGCCGTTCAGTATATACAAGAAAAACTGCAAGTAAAAACCGTAATTACTGCTGGAGATTCCTTACTTGATTTATGTATGTTAGAAAGGGCGAATCATGCAATTGCCCCTCTTCACGGTGAACTCGAAACAAATCAAAGAAGTTTATTACCTCACATCGAAAGAACAAATGAAATTGGTATATATGCAGCGGAGGAAATTGTGGATAAAGCACTCCAAATGATTCATCATTCTCTTCCTACTACCTAAATTGATAAAAGGAGCGATTAGAATGGGAACTATTACTTTAAGAAAAGAAGCAGTACGCGTTGTATTAGAGAAAAAGAAATTAACAGGTGTTGTCGCAAAAGTTGCGTTCGTATTAGACATTTCCGGGTCAATGCGAACACTATACAAAAACGGTACTGTCCAAGAAGTTGTCGAACGTGTTCTTGCTGTAGCAAGCCAATTTGATGATGATGGTTCATTAGATATTTGGGTATATGATAATGAATTTTCAAGGTTACCATCTGTTACCGAGAAAGACTTTGCTAATTACGTAGAAAATCATATTTTAAATAATAACTCCATTCATAAATTTGGCCGAAATGATGAGCCACAAGTAATGGAAGATATCATAAAAAAATATACGATTGAAGAAAAAAGCGAAGAGCCTGCCTTTGTTATTTTCATTAACGATGGGGGCTGTAAAAAAGGAATTCAAAAACCGGTTGTATTCTCTTCTAACCAACCGATTTTTTGGCAGTTTGTCGGGATTGGAAATGGCAAATTCGACGTTCTTAGAAAGCTAGATGAAATGGAAGGTCGATTCATTGATAACGCAAACTTTTTCTATATTCGCGATATCGAAAAAACAACAGATGAAACATTGTATAACAACTTGTTGAATGAACTTCCGACGTGGATAAAAGAAGCGAAGGAGAAACGGATTTTATCACAGTAAACCAAGATTTTGTTAGCCACTGTGGAATGTTACACGATTTTTTCATGTTCCTGTTGATAGAATCACAATATTTGACTAAGCACTCATCCGGTAACTAAAATGGTTACATTAAATTCTTTATTATTTGAACAAACTATCAACATATCCACAAATAGGAGGAACAAACATGAAACATCTAGTTGTTTATGCACACCCTAATCCACAAAGTTTTAACCATGCAATTTTAGAAACTGTAAAAGGTGAATTGGAAGAAAACGGTCAAGAAGTACGCGTTCGCGATTTATATGAATTAAACTTTAATCCGATATTAGGGGCCTCTGATTTCGTCTCATTTTCTCAAGGCAATATACCAGAGGATATTAAAGAAGAACAAGAACACATCACTTGGGCTGACAGCATCATATTTATTTATCCAGTTTGGTGGGCTGGCCTTCCAGCAATCTTAAAAGGATATGTTGACCGTGTATTTAGTCATGGCTTTGCCTATGCTTACGGTGAAAATGGTATCGAAAAATTATTGAGTGGTAAAAAAGGATTATTATTATCCACAATGGGGAATTCAAAAGAAGCTTATACAGCAAGCGGTATGTTTGATGCGATGAAGAAAACGACTGATGCTGGAATCTTTGACTTTACAGGAATTGAAACGTTGGAGCACACATTCTATACGAGTGTCCCTTCTGTTGATGATGGTGCACGAAAACAATATCTTGAAGAAGTAAAAGAGGTTGTGAATCGCGTATTTTAATGAAAACACTCCACCTTATGCCAAGGTGGAGTGTTTCATTTTATGGTGAGCTTAGGAAGATATCTTTGCAAAATATTTTCTAACTCTCTCATATCTTCTTGTCTAATTAGTAAGTTTACATTGTCATGCCACTTTTCTCGCCCACGATATAAGAAGATATTTTCTTGCGGATTTTCCCATGTGGATATTTTATAACCTTTTAATTCTGCATAAGAATAGTAATTCATCCCATCAATAACTCCTTTTTCATACACCTTGACATCTTTAATTAGATGAATCACGAAAAGGATCGTAAAACAAATTGTTACCATGTAAGCTCCTATTTTAAGTAAAAATAGTTCGAAACTATCAATTTCTCCATCTATATAACGAACGTATGTAAGTATAAGTTGTACAAAGAAATAAGCTGGACCAAGCAAAGTAAACCATCGGATTTTTTTGCGTGGATAAGTGGCAATAAGGTCCCCTATATCCTCTTGTACACCCCTGACTTTATTCATTTTCCATATAGCAAATCCTAAAATACATAGTGTAAAAATAAGAATACTAATAGACATGATATGCATTTCTATCCCTCCAATCTCTATGTCATATCCCCATCAAGAATATAGTCTCTTTATATACTAACAAAACAATTTTACCATTTATATCCATTATATAAATATGCAATTATGCATAAAAAAACAGGCAATCCAAACGATTGCCTGTCCACTATTACATTTTCTCAATCCACTCCGTTAAGTTATGCACAACATGCGTTGGCTGCACATCGTATTCTGTTAACTTCTCCACAGATGTGACTCCAGTGTGGACAAGAAGTGTATGCATACCAGCATTTATCCCCGCTAAAATGTCAGTATCGTAGTTATCCCCAACCATTAATGCTTCTTCCTTTGCCATACCAAGTACTTTTAGTGCTTGCTCCATAATAATAGATTCTGGTTTTCCGATGAAGATTGGCTCTACACCTGTGGATACTGTAACGACAGATGTTAGTGAACCGTTCCCAGGTAGTAAACCACGCTCAGTTGGAATCGCAATATCTCCATTTGTTGAAATAAATGTCGCACCATTACGTACCGCAAGACATGCTTTTGCTAGCTTTTCATATGTAATTTCGCGATCTAATCCAACAACGACAAAGTCAGGATTTTCATCCACAAGCTTAAGCCCTTTTTCCACAAGTGCAGCGTGCAATCCTTCTTCACCAATCATATAAACAGATGCATCTTGTTTACGCTCATAAATAAAGTTCGCTGTTGCCATGCTCGTTGTGAAGACTTGCTCTGGCTTAGCTGGAATATCGAAACGAACAAGTTTTTCTGCTACTTGTTCTGGTTTACGAGTTGAATTATTTGTTACAAATAAATATGGGAGATCGCGCTCCTGCAAGGCTTTTACAAAGTCACTCGCTTCTTCAATTTGTTCTTCACCGCGATACATTGTACCGTCTAAGTCGATTAAATAGCCTTTATACATCTATGTCTCTCTCCTTTTTGTCCTAGCGTTCATACCCTTCTTATATTACCCGCTTTTTCCAAAGAAAAAAACGCTTCGTCTAAAAGCGTCCCATAACGTTCATTTTTTTTCTTGTATGTGATACGAACAATGACAGTCACCATCACACATATTTGATAATACCTTCACATTTTCATCCGAAAACAACCGCTTATACATATTTTCTTCCTCCAAACAAAGCTGTGGATATTTTTCAGCAACGGCTTTTAATGGACAATTTTGTTTTTGTAATATGTATGAGTTTTCTTCCTCTTGCTTCACTTGGACCATATATCCATTTTCCTCTTGAATAACGGCAACTTCCCGAAGCTTTTGCAGTACATGATCTTGGCGACTTACTCGCTTTTGTAATTGCTCTTCCATTCGATTCGTTCTTGCCTTTAAGATAGCATTTACAAGCGTTTCATCACCAATTTCCTCTAAATCCTCTAACATACCTAAAGCAAATTGCTTATAATCTTTCGGAAATGAATCTTCCCCTTTTTGGCTTAGACCGTATACATATGTTGGTCTACCAACGTGCTGGCGCACCATTTTCGATTGAATAACTTGTTCTTTCTCAAGCTTACTTAAATGTCGGCGTACTGCCATCTCTGTAATCTCTAAAAATTCGGCTAGCGATCCAACGGTTTGTTCACCATTTCTTTTTAAGATCTGTACAATCTCTTCCTTTGTTGTACGAGCTTGCCCCATTGCTCACCCCTTCTTCCTATTAACCTATAATAAAAAGTAGAAGATCCCCAAAAGGTGATTGGGGATCTTCTTACATTTATTCTGCCACGAATGCAGATACAGGTCCTAATTCCTTTTCTAAATAACGTCGAATATTCGCAGGGTATTTCTGTACCACAGCGATTTGTTTTTGAATCGTTGTATATAATTCCTCATGGTTCATTTGAATATAATCTTGCATAAGCATTTTACGAAGAAGGATTACCTCTTTAATTCCTTTTCCTTCTTCATCACTTATAACTTTTTCATCCATTAAAATATCAATAATATCTTCATAACTTCCTGGATCACGCATAATAAATCCATCTATCATTGCATTTCCAACATCTAATATGCAATCCATGATAAGATGCGACATACGCTCTAATGCGTAATATTCAAAAGGCGTTTCATATCGCTGCTTCTCTTGAAATGTATCTACTGCTTGTTCTAAACATGTTAACATTTGTTCTATTTTTTTTCTGTCTACAAAGTACATGAATGTCACCCACCTAGAAATAAAAGCATTTATATTTCAATTGTAACCGTTTCCCTTGAAAAAATCGACAATTTTTCGAATTCACCTTTTCCTCGTTATTTGTTATAGTTATAACTGTATGATTTTTGAAATTGGAGGAATGTCACCTTGGAACGTGAACTCGCACTAGAAATTGTCCGTGTAACAGAAGCAGCAGCCTTAGCATCCGCACAATGGATGGGCCGCGGAAAGAAAAACGAAGCAGATGATGCAGCAACTACAGCTATGCGCGATATGTTTGATTCAGTAAACATGGCAGGTACTGTTGTAATTGGCGAAGGAGAACTTGATGAAGCACCAATGTTATATATTGGTGAGGAACTAGGAACAGGTAACGGTCCAGAAGTTGATATTGCCGTTGACCCATTAGAAGGTACAAACATTGTTGCAAAAGGTCTTGCAAACGCAATGGCAGTTATCGCAATCGCAGATAAAGGAAACCTTCTTCATGCTCCGGATATGTACATGGAAAAAATCGCGGTTGGTCCAAAAGCAGCTGGTAAAATTAGCTTAGATGATCCAATTGAAAAAACAATTGAAATTGTAGCAGAAGCAAACAATAAAAAAATTCGTGACCTAACGGTTATCATCCAAGAACGTGAACGTCATCAAGATATTATTGACCGTGTTCGTGCAAAAGGTGCACGTGTAAAACTATTCGGTGATGGCGATGTTGGTGCGTCAATCGCAACAGCTCTTCCCGGAACAGGTATTGATTTATTCGTTGGTGTTGGTGGTGCTCCAGAAGGCGTTATCTCTGCAGCTGCACTGAAATGTCTTGGCGGAGAAATGCAAGCACGCTTAGTGCCAATGAACGAAGAAGAAGAAGCACGTTGCCGTAAAATGGGATTAGAAGATCCTCGTCAACTTCTTATGTTAGATGACCTAGTATCAGGAGATGATGCAATCTTCTCAGCAACAGGCGTATCTGCCGGCGAGTTATTAGATGGTGTAAAATTCCTTGGCGGAGATTTAGCAGAAACATATTCTATCGTTATGCGTTACAAAACAAGAACAGTGCGCTTTATTAAAACACATCACCATTTAGATCATAAGCCTCACTTAAATTTAGACATTTAAAAAGGAGCTTTTGTAATATGGAAGAACGTTTCTTTCTTTACGACGATACAGTCGATACAAAAACACGTTTCGTTAGCTTTATGGGAGAAAATGAGCGCCACGATTTAGCGCTTTTATATTCCGATCGTCATTACGGTAAAACAATTGTCCTTGATATGCAGCGCAATAAATTTGCAATCATTGGAACCGATGATTTAAACGAACCGGGCTACTTAGAGCACGCATTTTCTGTCTCTGAAGAAATTGCAGAGGAACTACGCTCATTCTTATTTGAACTTATATAATATTATGCACCAGCTATTATAGTAGCTGGTGTTTTTTTACGAAATGTATTTTGAATATTCCGACTTTTTTGTTATAATTATGAGCAAATCTATTTGGAAGAAAGGACGTCTACTACGTATGCCAACATTTACTTTGTAATGGATCAGCAATTGAATAGCACTACTCTCAAAAAAGCCGTGTGCTTTATCAAGGGAGTAGTCTGTTCATTTCCCATTACAAAGGAACGTAACACATCTGTAGTATGATGTTGTACGGAGGTTCCTCTTAAGGGAACCTCCTTTTATTTTTATCCATTTCTTCCCTATTCATACTGCAAGACATCCAAATAGCTGTATTACGTTCCTTTATCCCATATATACGAGGTGAAGGAAAATGCAGAAAGTACAACTTTCTTGGAATTTATATGAAAATGAATTTGAAACAACTGCCCTAAAACATTGTAAAAACTGTGGGCATACCACCCTTTTTATTGATACAAATATTCGCAGGCATAACGCAAATGGAAAGAACATTTACCGCTTTGCTATTTATAAATGCCCGAAAGGTCATACGTGGAATAAAAAACTTCACATTTATAAATCGTTTTCTGATCATGTGGAAACGATTGATGTGTTTCAAAAAGAACAAGTTGAAACAACAACTACCATCTCGATTATGCAATATAAAGAAGCTGGTACTACAGAAATAACCATTGTATTAGAAACAGTCTTTGGCTCCCATCGCATTGACAAAGCTTTATCAACATATATTTCAGATTGGAGCCGCACATTGATTGTAGACAGAATAAAGAACGGACACATTCAGTTGAATGGACAGAGGATGAAACCAAATACAACGCTTTCTGAAGGTGACCTTATTTCAATTTGCTTGTAAAAAAGAAATCCTCTTACGCTTATCGTAAGAGGATTTCTTTTATTTCTTCACTTTTCGCAATACAAAGTGTGCACAACCAAAATTACAGTACTCATATAAGTACTCCGATAAAGTACTAATTTTCGTATCATATGTCGCACGTTGGTTACTATCATCAAAAAATCCGCGTAATCTGAGTTGATCGTAGCCCCAGTCACCAACGATATAATCATATTTATTTAAAATTTCTGCATAGCGCTCTTTAAATGCTTCTTCACGAAAACCGTCACGATTGTCTTTAATTACTTCGTACTGAACATTATTAATGTTCACCGTAGCATGAATCTCTTGCTTTTGCTCCATCACTAACTTCCTTTCTAAGCATTCTTCTTTTTATCGTATCACAAAGCCCAACAACCAACAATTTCAAATACAAAAAATTGAAAAGTAGTACATGCTATGGAGAAGGAGGTGATACATCGTGAAAAAACAAATAATACTCTCTCTTCTCACCCTTTCCTTATTTGCAGGGTGTCAAACAGCAAATAAAGCTGAAATGGAACGTGAGGAAGGCAGCCGTGTTCTTGTTTCCAATAGAAACGACATGTATCATACAGAAAATACAAATACAAGGCTCACAAGAGTCGGCTATTCCTCTAAACAAAAAGACGAAGTATCTAACAAACAAGTAGGCGTAATTAACCGTGAGAAAGTAGCTGAAATGATTACAAATATGACCGTACAACTCCCTGACGTCACAAATGCCGCTACGCTTGTCACTGACGATGAAGTATTTGTTGTATACCGATCAAATACTTCAGACCCTGGGCTAGTAACAGATCAAGTCTATAGAACTGCTTTGTCCATCGTTCCTCGCTATTATAAAGCATATGTATCAACAGACCAAAAATTGATTACACAAATTCAAGGGCTGCAATCTGGTACATTAAACAATAAGGAATATGAGCAAAGCCTTGATATGTTAAAACGCGAAATGGGGAAAAATCCACATTTAAATAATAGTCAAAATGCTACGCTAAGTGACATGATAAAGAAGTAAAGTGAAACTCTCCATCCAAATTATTGAAAAACAGGAGCTAGCAGGCTCCTGTTTTTGTTGTTATTTGTCGCATCGTCGATATCCTTTGTCGAATCGCTGATATATTGAGAAAATCGCCGATATATTTTGAGAAACGTTCGATATATTTAAATTTACGCCGATAAAATTTCATTTACCATTTTACACCAACAAAATCGATCACTAAAAGCCCCATCTTTTTATTTTTTACGCTTATCTGCATACACTGCCATTGCCTCACACATAAACTGTGCTAACCCTTCTCCAAACTGATCAATATTTTTTGTAAAGCGTTCATCATCGACATACATTTGCCCTAATCCTTTAAACGCCTCTAATGAATATTGACCAAAGTTTTGCAAGTAATCATACCATACTTGGATCGCTTCTTGCGCTTCTTTAGAATCAGGTGCACCATGCCGAAGTGTAGCAAGATTTCTATAAATATTATTAAACTCTTCTTGCTTTTCCTTAGACATACCAGCAGCTGCTTTATTCGCCTTTTCCACAGCTTCGTCTCCCCATCGTGTGCGTGCTTCTTCTTCATATGGGTTATGACTAAAATCAAATCCTTCAAATTTTTCTTTGTTCGTCATTTCAATCTCTCCTTTTGTATGCTGAATCGTCTTATCAATTGTCGCAATCACCTTATCCAGTCGAGCTCGCTTTTCAAGTAACATTTTCCGGTGCATCTGAAGCGCCTCTTGCCTGTCAAATGAAGGACTACTGATAATTTCTTTAATCTTCTTTAAAGGGAAGCCAAGCTCTTTAAAAAATAAGATTTGCTGTAATAGCTCTAGATTTTCATTGGAATACAAACGATAACCAGACTCGGTCGTTTCATCTGGGGTTAAAAGCCCAATTTCATCATAATGATGCAGTGTGCGCACACTAATACCAACTAAATCGGCTACTTCTTTTACCTTCATTGCCATGATTTCGCCTCCCTTAATACATACAATAAAGTATTACGCAACGTGAGAGTCAACTGAAAAAACTCTTTTTTAATACCTATATTTTTTCTAAGGTAAACGATTCCCATAATTCCCTGTATAATATAAAAGTACATATATTAGAAAGTGGTGAAAAGTATGGTTTCAAATGCTGTAATGGCCAGTATCATTACACAGCTTGTACTCTCGGTTCTCGTTCCGATTATAGTACTTGTTTATTTTCGAAAAAAATACCATATAAACTGGAAAATAGTTGGGATTGGCGTTCTTATCTTTATCGGATTTGCACAAATTCTCGAAACGCCTTTTCACGTATTTATGTTAGGGAACGAGACAACATCAGAAGTCTTAAAGAATCCATTTCTTTATGCCATCTATGGCGGACTCACTGCTGCTATCTTTGAAGAAGCAGGACGGTTCATTGCCTTCTTCTACTTACTTAAGAAATTCCGAGAATATAAAGATGGTTTAGCATATGGAATTGGACATGGAGGAATTGAATCTATTTCAATTGGAGCTCTAGCTAGTCTCCAAACTCTATACTTTGCTATTTCAATCAATAATGGAAGTTTTTCAAAGCTTATTGAAAAAGCTCCTCAGCTCAGTCAAGTACAAGATCTATTGCTTAGCACGCCTTCCTATCTCTACTTACTAGGTAGCTTAGAGAGGATTTTCGCACTGATCCTGCAAATCGCTTTCACAATGCTTGTATTATATGGCGTAAAACATAAGAAATATATTTTTGTCTTATACGCTGTACTTTTCCACGCTTTTGTGGATTTCTTTGCGGCCCTATATCAGAAGCACGTAATCAACATATTCATTACAGAGGGCCTCATGGTTGTGTTTGCAATTTGCGCTTTTATCCTTATTCGCAAAATGAAAGAAAAACTGATTACAGAATCCACTACAAGCTAAGCCAACATGGCTTAGCTTTTTTGTATAGAGGACTTTTTCCCTCTTTGTCGAAGTATGTATCGTCAACTAAAAAAATGAGGGATGGATTTTGAAAAAACTTATTGTTATACGTCACTGCTCAGCTGCTGGACAAGAGCAAGATGCAGCACTAACAATTGCAGGAAGAGAGCAAGCAAACGCTCTTGCGGAGTTTCTCATAAATAATAACCTGCAAATACAGTCCATTATTTCAAGCCCGTTTACTCGTGCTATTCAATCCATTGCACCATTTGCATTACAAGCTAATTTACCAATTCAAGAAGACGACAGACTATCAGAGCGCATATTAAGCGAGGTTCCAATGGAAGATTGGCTAAACAAACTAGAACATACTTTTACAAATATAGATATTGCCTTTTCAGGCGGAGAGTCAACAAAACAAGCGATGAACCGCGTTGCATCGCTTATTCAAAATGTTTTAAACCAAGAACAACAAGTAACATTACTTGTTACACATGGAAATTTATTAACACTCCTTTTAAAATACTTTGATAATCGGATTGGTTTTCTAGAGTGGAAAAGCTTAAGCAATCCTGATGTGTATGAAATTACGATTGATGAACAAACAACAATCCACAGATTGTGGGGAGCTACTGTTGAAAACTGTAACACAAAATAATATTGAACAAGAACATATTTGCTGTGCAATGTCAGATAAGAAAGTGAAACGTGGTGTCGAGCTAAAAAAAGAGTGGTTACAAGATCGATTTGAAGAAGGACTTGTATTTAAAAAGCTAGATGTGAAAGGAAAAGTGTTCATTGAATACCTTCCAGCTGAGTACGCATGGGTACCTATCTCCGCACCAGGATACACATGTATCAATTGCTTTTGGGTATCAGGGCGCTTTAAAGGGCAAGGATACGGAACAGAGCTCTTAGAAGAATGTATTCAAGATTCTAAAGCAAATGAGAAGCATGGTATCGTTGTTATTTCAAGTAAGAAGAAACGCCCATATTTATCAGATGGCAGCTACTTAAAGAAAAAAGGATTTCAAGTATGTGATACAGCACCGCCTTATTTTGAATTACTTGTGTATAAGTTTGATTCAAATGCTCCTTCACCACATTTTATAGCAAGTGCCAAAAACATGAAAATACCAAATCAAAACGGCTTAGTTGTCTATTATACAAATCAGTGTCCTTACACTGATTATTACATTCATCAAGAATTAGCCAATATCACAAAGCAATATAACATCCCTTTTGAATACATTCAGTTGACATCGCGAGAAGATGCGCAGCATGCTCCTTGTGCCTTTACAACATACGGAGCTTTTTACAATGGAAAATTTTGAAACATGAAATTTTAAGTGCGAAAAAATTTAAAAAAGTGATGATGAAACTGCAACAAATATAGAAAGGGGTATCACCAAAATATGTACGAAGAAGTTATCTCTTTATTACATAAAACAAATGCTTCCTACGAAAAATTTGAACACGAACCCGTTCTCGATTATGAGACGGATCGAGTCGTTCGTGAACGTCTCGGCTTGCAAGGTGCTCCTAGTAAAAGCTTATTTTTAAAATCAAAATCTGGATTCTATTACGTTTTCTTCACACTGGAAGGAACTCGTCTCGAGAGAAATGAAATGAAGGAACTTACCGGTGAGCGCTTATCCATTTGTTCACCTGATGAACTAAGGGAACAAACAGGATGTATTCCTGGATGCGTCGCTCCTTTTGGCTATTCACAAGAAGTAACGATTATTGTGGATAGCTCCGTTTATAACTATGACAAAATTTTAATTACACCAGGTGTTCCGGAATTTACAATTGAATTATCCACAGAGGAATTAAAAAAAATTTTATCCACATGTCAAAATAATGTTTTGGAGTATAGAAAAGCAAATTAAAAAACCTAGGTAAAACATTTCTTTTAGGTGGCAGAGAGCGTCCGACCGTGGATAGATGCGGTCAGGGACTCTTTTCGCCCATTCCATGTGAAAACCAAAAGATTCAATCAGTAGAGATTCCTCTTTTATTTTTATAGCCATAGTTTATGTGTCAGCAAATCACTATGAATGGATATCAAAAACAGAGCTAATGATTCAGCTCTGTTTTAATGTGCGCTAGATCCTGACATATTTAGTACTGCTACCCCGCCTATGATAAGTACTAATCCAACTGCTGTTTGCCACGTGAAGGCATCTTTCCAAACAAGCACACCAATTAATGCCGTTAAAGCTGTTCCTACTCCTGACCAAATGGCATATGCCGTACTAAGTTGTATATGTTGCAATGCTTTTGACAGAAAGAAAAATGCTGAGGCAAACCCTAACACGACTCCTATGCTGGGCAATACTTTTGTAAAACCATTTGAGACCTTTAACATGGATGTACCAAATACTTCACTTACAATCGCAATTGCTAAAAACAGAAAGGCTTTCATACAGTCCCTCCTAAAAAATCCTTCTTAGCATGTCACTAAGAAGGATTTTTTACAATTATTTTGCTGCTGCTGTATTTTCTTTCGCAGAGCGTACTTGCTCATCTGCATGATAAGAAGAACGAACAAGCGGACCAGCTTCACAGTGGCTAAATCCTTTGCTAAGTGCAATTTCTTTCAGCTCAGCAAATTCAGCTGGTGTGTAGTATTTAATAACTGGTAAATGCTTTTTAGATGGTTGTAGATATTGTCCAAGTGTTAAAATATCCACATTGTTCGCACGTAAGTCGTCCATTGCTTCAATTAAGTCTTCTCTTGTTTCACCTAGTCCCACCATAATGCTAGATTTAGTTGGAATATCAGGTTGCATTTCTTTTGCACGACGTAAAAACTCTAATGAACGAGGGTATTTTGCTCTAGCGCGAACTCGGTCAGATAATCGACTTACTGTTTCAATGTTATGGTTTAAAATATCTGGTTTTGCATCCATTAACATTTTTAAGTTTTCTTCTACCCCGCCCATATCAGATGGTAACACTTCAATAGACGTGAATGGATTTTTACGACGAACAGCGCGTACTGTTTCAGCAAAAACAGCTGCTCCGCCATCTTTTAAATCATCACGTGCAACCGCTGTTATAACAACGTGTTTTAAACCCATTTGTACAACAGAATCTGCTACGCGTTCTGGTTCTTGTAAATCAAGCTCTGTTGGTAAGCCTGTTTTAACCGCACAAAAACGACAAGCACGTGTACAAACCGCACCTAAGATCATAAATGTTGCTGTTTTTCTTACTGCCCAACATTCGTGAATGTTTGGACATTTTGCCTCTTCACAAACGGTATGAAGCTGCTTAGAACGCATCATTTTCTTTAAGCCTGTATAGTTTTCATTTGTATTTAACTTAATTTTCAACCATTCGGGCTTGCGCTTATATTCTGTTTGTTTTGCCATGTTATCAACTCCGCACAATATGAAATAGTTTACCGTGTTCGCTTCTTTCAATGTAACATATCTATTCTAACGTATGAAAGCGATTTGCTCAAATGAAGATTCCAAGAATTTTTACCAATGATTTACTATAATGAAATATCTCGTATATCCCACACTAAAAAGAGTGATGTTGTGAAAGGAGTTTATTTTCATGCTTCGAAAGATTGCCCTATTTCTTTCTATTTACTTTTTTCTTGGGCAAGGTATTGCCTATGGTGAAGTGGATCAAAATCAAATTTATGAAAAGCGCATGACATTATATAAGGAAACTGAAAAAAATACTAATATTCCATGGTATTATGTAGCAGCAATTGATCAATATGAACGTAACATTCGTAGCGTAAGAAAAGATATTCCGAAAAAACCTGATGCCGTCATATCCATTTACTTTAAACCAGAAATGTGGTCTGGTCCTGCCAATGCCACTTACAATGATACATTACCCCATACGATTTCTCTCTTTGGCGGGATTGGTTTAGACGGCGATAAAGATGGATTTGCAAATGCAAATAACGACCAAGATCTTTTACACACAATGGCAACTATTATAAAGAAGCAAGGGACTTCGGAAGACCGTATTAAAATTATGCTGTGGGAATATTATAGACGCGCAAAAACGGTTGAATTAATTACCGAGTACGCTCGAATCTATAAGCACTATGATCGCATTGACTTACAAGGAAATGCTTTTCCCCTTCCTGTCTATAGCGATAATAGCTACCGTAGTACATTCGGTGCTGGTCGCAGCTTTGGCGGAAGACGTATCCATGAAGGCACCGATATTTTTGCAGGACATGGTGTACCCGTAAGATCTACCTGCTACGGCATTATCGAAACAAAGGGCTGGAACCGCCTCGGTGGCTGGCGCATCGGTATCCGCGATTTATATAACAATTATCATTATTACGCACATTTAGGCGGTTTTTCGAAAGAAATACAACTTGGTCAAATTGTCGAACCAGGAAAAGTCATTGGCTTCGTTGGTAACACAGGCTACGG
This sequence comes from Bacillus sp. Medicinal_06, assembly GCF_056711665.1. Classification (NCBI taxonomy): domain Bacteria; kingdom Bacillati; phylum Bacillota; class Bacilli; order Caryophanales; family Bacillaceae; genus Bacillus; species Bacillus sp. Medicinal_06. Next base: position 67,349 of record NZ_JBWYHD010000006.1, read on the forward strand.
CCCTCCTGGTACATCTGGGAAATTCCCTCCGCACTTACACTTTGGTATGTATAAAGACAACGGCTATACAGAATGGGCTTTTGATCCATATATGCATTTAAGTTTGTGGGAGCGAAAAGAACGTGCAAATTTAAAAAACAACCGTAGCTAATCGCTACGGTTGTTTCCTTTTAGATCCTATAATGTCTTTTCAAACTTACTCATCCGTTATAGTATCTTGTTAATCATCCGCTTTCTTCCCTTTACTATCTGGCACAACAACTCCACCGCTTCCATAATAAGATGGTACCTCTCCTTGTACAATTCGCGTCGCAATCGGGATATGCTGTTTCACCTTAACTTCTTTTGTGCGAAAGGGAATAATCACCTGCAGCGTCACATCGACTTCCATGACCACTTCAATTGCGGTATTGTTAATCCCGTGTGGCTTTACATTTTGCTTAATATCCGTATTCACATGGCCGATTGTTGTAAAATCAATCGGAATATCTGGCCCTAAATTACCAAGGAGTGCATTATCCGTTATGCGCCCAAGGGGAACAGACATCGACACTCCGCTCTCTTCTGGCAAACCGAGCGCCTTCATATCCCCATTCTCTACTTGATGCAAATATTTCTCTATGTATGCAGTAGTCGATGTTAAAATCTCATTTACTTGCTTTGTATTTAAATCGATTGTGGATACTTTTCCATTCTTATCGTTTTGTACTTTCATTAATGAATCCACATCAAACCCTTCCTTAATCCGATCCTTTACTGCCTTCGTCATGACAACCGTTGCCATTTTATGTGTCTGCACTTCTCCATACTTGATCAATGTCGGCTGAATACTTTTATTCACAATCCAGAATCCTTGTAAAGTTAACAATAAAAAAATGATAAATGAGATGAGTAGTACATGCCGAAAAGGAAGCGGCCCTTTTCGAAACCGCGAAGCTTTTGGACGAAATGTACGCATAAGAAAACCCTCCTTCTTATATCATTTCTATGCAAGAAAGAGGGACGATATATGCTTATATCATTTTTAATAGTGCATCTTTTCCAATTGTTCCTGCTGGAATGCCTAAAGCCTCGGCCCCAGTCGTAACCGATTCAAGCGGTGCTTCAAGCAGTTGTTCAATTGTTCTCACACCAACTGCGCGGCCAGCAATAATTCCTCGGTCTCCTAATTTCTCATTTAAGAGACCGACATCTAAAGCGCCGCACATAATATATCCTTTATCGCTCATAACAGCCAGCAAATTTGTTTTTGGGAGCTTTACGCTAACCGCTATAAACGTATAGTTATCAATGATAATCGGTTCCACATTCACCATCGTTCACACACTCCTCTCTTTCTTATCTTTATGAAAAGAGAAAAATGAGTGTTACAGGTTAACTAGCCTATAGTTTAATGGAAGATGTATAAGTTATTAACATCTCTGCTAACACATCTCGTAACAGTTCTGGCATATAATATTGCTTTTCAGAAAGTGTGGATAGTTCTGGGTATAAGTACCCGAACGTAAACATATCAATCGTTCCAACAGTATATACGCGATCTAATTCTAAAGATTCCCCATTAATGAGCACATCTTTAAGTAAAATTTTATTTCCAGGAATCGTATCCGGAATAACTTCTATACCATCATAAATCATTTTCCCCATCACTTTCCCGCGAAAACCGAGCCCTTTTACTTCAAGCTCTTCCATACTTGGACAACGTGCTTTTAAAATAACTTCCCGTAATGTTTTACCTTTTACTTTTAGTGCACATGGATTAATAGGATGTGGACAAATGCGGTGAATATCGCCTCGTGTGACAATCCCTTCTTCTAATCCTTCTAATAATACACCCGCATTCACCATGCCCACTTCAGCATTACACCACTCTTTTAATGCACTTGCCAGCATACTAGGAAATGGTGTTTCCTTAAACCAATCAATTGGTAAAGGCTCCTTCAACTCAACCACAGGCTCTGCCATTATATTTTTACTTTCTTCTTGCAACATTTCAATTGTGGATAAAGGTTTGTTATAAGCACTTAAACGCTCTGTTTTAATCGCTCTACCATCCTTTTTCAACAACTGCCCTGTTTCCTTATCCACAGTAAGCTGAACATGGCCGATGTAGCGCCCCCACTTTTCACAGCAACAAAGTAAAGTTCCATTCACGAGAACACCACGTTCAAATAGGTGATGTGTATGCGCTCCTAAAATTACATCGATATCATAATTCTCCGCCATATACTCATCGGCACTTTTCCCAAGATGAGAAAGTACAACTGTAATATGCGCTTTATCTTTTACTTCTGCCAAAATGGATTCTAAATGCATCATCGGATCTTCAATATGCCAATCTAACATTTTATAGAACTCCGGATAGGCTACTGTTAAACCGATTAAAGCTATTGTAATCCCCTCTGTAGTTGTATGAAGTTTATACGGCTTCGCCCAAGTAGGACGAACGCCCTCTTTTTCAAATAAATTCGCTACGAGCACCTCAAATCCAGCATGATCATATAAATGGTTTAAATGCTCCTTCGCTAATGTAATCCCTTCATTATTTCCAATCGTTACATAATCATATAACGCCTCGTTTAATAACTTTGTATTTCCCAGTCCATTTGTTGCTTCCGTAATACTATGAAAACGATCCACGTGATCGCCAATATCTAACGTTAAAACAGATTCCCCCGCTTCTTGTCTTCGCTTTTTCTCTTCTAGTACAAACCTAGAAATTTGCGGCCAATTTTCAAAATGACTATGTATATCGTTTGTATGATAAAGGTGGATGATTGTTTCTTTATTGATATCCAGAGAAAAAACCTCCTCTCATTTCCTTACTGCATTTTACGCTACGCGCTTGCGATAATCCTGTAAATACTTTTCGCCTTTTCTTGCTATTTTACATTGTACTCTCATTAGGTGAAAAAGCAAAAAATTCTCCTTTTCATATAGAACTTCCCTTCTTTAAATATCTAACTTGTTTTTTGAAAGAAATACAAATTTCCTTCAAAAAACAAAAAATAATTCCCACCACTGATTATTAGCCTTCACCAATTGAACTTTTACGGGTAGTTAATCCGCTACCCGCCTTCTTTGCTTCTTCTGGGCTTTCAGATGGAAATCTTACTGATTGTTAATGTGGGAGAAATTTGAATATACTCACTCACATGAACATTTTTTATATAAAAATTCTGAAAATATATTGCATTTTTGATACGAAATATATATATTGTATATAGAGTGTATATACAATATAAAGACTAAGAGGGATTTGCATGCAAATAATTATTTCAAACAGTTCTAAGGAGCCAATTTACGAACAAGTTACCAATCAAATAAAATCACTAATTTTAACTGGTGATTTAAAAGAAGGATCGTCACTCCCATCAATGCGCCAGCTGGCAAAGGACTTACAGATTAGTGTTATTACGACAAAGCGCGCGTATGAGGAGCTAGAAAAAGCAGGCTTTATTTATTCAATTGTAGGTAAGGGCTCTTTTGTTGCTGAACAAAATTTAGATGTAGTACGTGAGAAAAAATTAAAAGTGATTGAAGAACAATTATTGGCTGTCATTACTAATAGTAAGGAAATTGGGCTACCCTTAACGGAACTGCAAGAATTATTAACTATTTTATATAAGGAGTAAACGATATGGAAAATATAGTAGAGCTACACAATGTTAGTAAAACATTTCAAGGTTTTTCAATAAAACAATTAAATTTACAAATTAAAAAAGGATTTGTAACAGGCTTCATTGGCGCAAATGGTGCAGGGAAATCGACAATCATTAAAATGATAATGAACTTATTAAAGCCAGATGCAGGCGAGATTAAAATTTTTGGATTAGACTATGCATCGCACGAAAAGGAAATTAAAGAGCGCATCGGTTTTGTTTTTGATAGTAACGTATTTTATGAAGGCTTAAATCTGAAAGATATTAAGCGAATCGTCGCACCTGCTTACAAAAATTGGGACGATACCATATTTAAGCGTTATATAGAGCAGTTTGAATTACCGATGAATAAAGCGATTAAAACTTTTTCAAAAGGTATGCAGATGAAAGCTTCATTAGCGCTTGCGCTATCACACCATGCCGAGTTGATTATTATGGATGAGCCAACAGCTGGCTTAGATCCAATATTTAGACGGGAGTTACTCGATTTACTGCATGAATTAATGCTGGATAGCAATCGTACAATTTTCTTCTCTACACATATTACGACGGATTTAGATCGCATCGCTGATTTTATTACCTTTTTAAAAAGGGGAAAATTAATCTTTAATCAGTCGATTCATGAGGTGGGAGAAAACTATGCTCTCGTCAAAGGCAGTACGGATTTATTAGATCGCGATACAGAAAAAGCCTTTATGCATGTTCATCGTGCACCAACTGGCTTTGAGGCATTAACGAATAATGTAGCCGAAGTTGAAGAAATTTTTGGTAATGAGGTTATAATTGAACGTGCCTCATTAGAAGATATTATGTATTATTCGAAAGGAGTAGGGTACCATGCTTAATTTAATCAAGCGCGATTTAATTTTACAGAAGAAACAATTGCTAGTTTATTTAGGCTGCATTATCTTTTTTATTGTGATGAACACGCACCCTATTTTGCTCTTTACAATTACAAGTATTTTTATTCCCTTTAATACGCATGCCTATGACGAAAAAACTGAAACAAATATTTTATTAAATTCTTTACCATATACCCGTAAGGAAATTGTCGCTTCACGCTATATTGGGGCAATTGTTTACATGTTGCTAGCAATTGCTGTAACAAGTTTAATGCTTATCATCTTTCAAAAGTCATTTACTATAGAGCATATTGTAATGGGCAATACACTATTTTTGCTATTTGCAGCCATTACCTTTCCACTATTTTATCAATTTAAGCAAAAGCATATGTCGTCCATTGTCATGGTTTCATTTTTAGCATCAGCTTATTTGGGTCCACCTGCTGTACAATTTCTAGCAACACAGTTTAGTACAGTTACCGATGCTATTTTCAGCTTATCTGTACCTGCATTGTATACCGTAGCTACATTTATTATCATATGTGCTTATATCATTTCATGGGGAGTATCATTCATCATTTATCAACGTAAAGCTTTTTAATTCAGAACATTTCCTATTATCAAAACTTCCTTAATGCATGATAGCATATACGCATCCATAACGAGATTATGGTTTCTTTATAGAAAACGAGAAAAACTCGAGATCTAAACATTTAGATCTCGAGTTTTTCCATGTCATTTATTGTCGAGCGGTCGATATCTCATGTCGAATCGCCGATATATTTGCCTCGCACAAAAAAGCGCCCTGCTTGGCAGGGCGCTTCCACTTTAAATATTAACCAATAGAACCTTCCATCTCAAACTTGATTAGGCGGTTCATTTCAACTGCGTATTCCATTGGAAGTTCGCGAGTGAATGGCTCGATGAAGCCCATTACGATCATTTCTGTTGCTTCTTGCTCAGAAATACCACGGCTCATTAGGTAGAATAATTGTTCTTCTGATACTTTTGATACTTTCGCTTCGTGCTCAAGTGAAACGTGATCGTTTTTAATCTCGTTGTAAGGGATTGTATCAGATGTAGATTGGTTATCCATGATTAACGTGTCACATTCGATGTTAGAGCGAGAATTTGTCGCTTTTGGTCCGAAGTGTACAATACCACGGTACGTTACTTTACCACCATGTTTTGCAATCGATTTAGAAACGATTGTTGAAGATGTATTTGGTGCTAAGTGAATCATTTTCGCACCAGCATCTTGGTGTTGGCCTTTACCAGCAATCGCGATAGATAATGTTAAACCACGAGCGCCTTCGCCTTTTAAGATAACTGCTGGGTATTTCATCGTTAATTTAGATCCGATGTTACCGTCAATCCATTCCATCGTTGCGTTTGCTTCACAAACAGCACGTTTTGTAACTAGGTTGTATACGTTGTTCGCCCAGTTTTGGATTGTTGTGTAACGGCAATATGCATCTTTCTTAATGATAATTTCTACTACCGCACTGTGCAGTGAGTTTGTTGTGTAAACAGGTGCTGTACAACCTTCTACGTAGTGGACGTGTGCGCCTTCGTCTACGATAATAAGCGTACGCTCGAATTGTCCCATATTTTCAGAGTTAATACGGAAATACGCTTGAAGTGGCGTATCAACTTTTACACCTTTTGGAACGTAGATGAATGATCCACCAGACCAAACTGCAGAGTTTAATGCTGCGAATTTGTTATCAGTTGGTGGGATTACTTTTCCGAAATGCTCACGGAAAATATCTTCGTTCTCTTTTAATGCGCTATCTGTATCTTTGAACACGATTCCTAGAGCTTCTAGGTCTTCTTTCATGTTGTGGTATACAACTTCAGATTCGTACTGTGCAGATACACCAGCTAAATATTTTTGCTCAGCTTCTGGAATACCTAATTTATCAAATGTTGCTTTAATTTCATCAGGTACTTCATCCCAAGACTTCTCAGATTTCTCAGATGGTTTTACGTAGTACGTAATTTCATCGAAATCTAAGTCGTTTAAGTCGCCGCCCCATTGTGGCATTGGCATTTCATAGAACTTATCCAGTGATTTCAAACGGAAGTCTAACATCCACTGTGGTTCTTCTTTCATACGTGAAATCTCTTCAACGATTTCTTTTGTTAAACCGCGTCCAGCACGGAAAATCGAAACGTCTTTATCCTTGAAACCATATTTATAATCGCCGATATCTGGCAGTTGCTTCGCCATGTTGGTATGTCCCTCCTTAGATAACCTCGTTTTTAGGAACCCTTCACATTACTTATCTTCGTTTAAGCCTTTTTCTAACGCTTTCCAAGCTAATGTTGCACATTTAATACGTGCTGGAAACTTGCATACGCCTTGTAATGCTTCAATATCTCCTAAATCTACGCTGTCATCATACTCTTTTCCTAGCATCATGTCAGAGAAAATTTTAGAAAGCTGAAGTGCTTCTTCAATTTTCTTTCCTTTTACTGCTTGCGTCATCATCGAAGCTGAAGACATAGAGATAGAACAACCTTCTCCTTCAAACTTCGCTTCTTGCACAATCCCATCTTCTACTTTCATCGTAAGTTGAATACGATCGCCGCAAGTTGGGTTGTTCAAGTTAACTGTAACACTATCTTCTAACACGCCATGGTTACGAGGATTTTTATAATGATCCATAATAACTTGACGATATAACGTATCTAAATTATTAAATGACATTTGTGAAATACTCCTTTGTTTTCGTTAGCGCTTCAACAAATGTATCAATTTCTTCTTTTGTATTATATAAATAGAAGCTTGCACGTGCTGTAGAAGAAGCTTTTAACCACTTCATAAGCGGTTGTGCACAGTGATGTCCTGCGCGAACCGCAATGCCTTCTACGTCTAATACTGTTGCCACATCGTGAGGATGTACTTCATCAATATTAAATGTCACAAGACCAGCGCGATGCTTTGGACCATAAATTGTTACGCCATCTACTTCTGATAGTCTTTCTAAAGCGTACTGCGCTAATTCATGTTCATGCTTTTCAATATTATCAAGACCGATCTCTTCTAGGAAATCAATTGCCGCTCCAAGTCCAATCGCGTTACCGATAATCGGTGTACCCGCTTCAAACTTCCACGGAAGTTCTTTCCACGTAGAATCTTGCAAGTCTACGAAATCAATCATTTCACCGCCAAATTCAATTGGCTCCATATTTTCTAGCAATTCCTTCTTACCATATAATACGCCGACACCTGTAGGCCCGCACATTTTATGAGCGGATAACGCGTAGAAATCACAGTTTAAATCTTGTACATCCACTTTCATATGAGGTGTACTTTGCGCACCATCAACGACCATAATTGCACCGTTTTGATGAGCGATTTCTGCAATTTCTTTTACAGGATTAATCGTTCCAAGTACGTTAGACACATACATGATAGAAACAATTTTTGTATTCGGTGTAATTGTTTGACGGGCATCTTCAATAGAGATAGTTCCGTCTGGCTGAAGCGGAAGATATTTTAAAGTTGCGCCTGTTTTCTTCGCAACTTGTTGCCACGGAATAATGTTACTATGGTGCTCCATGTAAGAGATGACGATTTCATCGCCTTCTTTTACATGTTCCAGGCCATAGCTGGCTGCTACTGTATTTAATGCAGTTGTTGTTCCGCGCGTGAAAATAATTTCTTCCATTGATTTTGCATTAATAAACTTGCGAACTTTCTCGCGTGCACCTTCATACGCATCGGTAGCTTTCGTACCGAGCGTATGAACACCGCGATGCACGTTAGAATTATATTCTTTATAGTAACGCTCTAACGTTTCAATGACTTGAATTGGTTTTTGAGAAGTTGCTGCACTATCGAAATATACAAGTTGTTTACCGTTCACCTTTTGATCAAGAATTGGAAACTGTTTGCGTATTTCATGAATATCCATTAGCGAACTTTCCTTTCAATTACCTCAACAAGCTGTGCTTTTACTCCTTCAATTGGAAGCTCATTTACTACAGGTGCTAAGAATCCATGGATGACTAAACGTTCTGCTTCTCTTTTCGGAATACCACGGCTCATTAGGTAGTATAGTTGAATTGGATCTACGCGACCTACAGAAGCTGCGTGACCTGCCATTACATCGTCTTCGTCAATCAGAAGAATTGGGTTTGCATCACCGCGTGCTTTTTCATTTAACATAAGAACGCGAGAAGATTGCTGTGCATTTGATTTAGATGCACCGTGTTCAATCTTACCGATTCCGTTAAAGATAGATGTTGCGCTATCTGTTTGTACACCGTGTTTTAAAATGAAGCCTTCAGAGTGTTTACCGAAGTGAACAACTTTCGTTGTAAAGTTTTGTGTTTGAGACCCGCGGCCAATTGTTACTGTTTTTGTATCAGCAAATGATCCGTCGCCCATTAAGTTCGTTACGTTCTCTGAAATTGTATTTCCGTCATTCATAAGGCCTAATGCCCACTCAATACGGCCGTCACGTCCTACAACACCGCGGCGGTTTACGTAAGATGTTACATCTTTCGCTAATAGATCAACTGCACCGAATTTCACTTGTGCACCTTGTTCTACGATTACTTCTGCCACGATATTTGCAATACCTGTAACAGTTTCATGTGCTACGTAGTTTTCTACGTATGTTGCAGAACTGTTCGCATCAGCTACAAATAATACGTGGTTATATACGTTTGCTTCTTCGCCGTCTACTAAGAATACAGCTTGAAGTGGCGTTTCAAGAACAACGTTTTTCGGAACATATACAAATGCTCCGCCGTTGATTAATGCTGCATGAAGTGCTGTTAAACGATGTTCGTCTACCTTCACACCGTCTTTCATTAAATACTTTTGTACTAGTTCAGCATGCTCATTTGCAGCTGTTACGATATCCGTGAAAATAACACCTTTTTCTTTCGCTTCATCAGCTAAAGAAACGAATGCAGTTGTACCAGTGCGGCCCACTAGTACGCTGTTATTTTCATCGATTAAGTTTTTCACCGTTTCTGGAAGTTCCGCTAAAGAACTTACAGGCTCTTGCTTAGGAGTAGCGCCTTTTCCGATAAAATCCCATTTATCGATTTTTGTTTTATCAGGCGTTGGCATTGGAAGTTCAGTTGCTTGTGCAAGAGCTTGTAAGCGGAACTCAGTCAACCAAGCAGCTTCGTTAACTTCGCTAGCGCGCTGACGGATTGTTTCTTGATCGAAAGGTAATGTACCGATTGTCATGTTTATGCTCCTCTCTTACGCTTCTTGCTCTGCTGTTTCGTCTTCAATACCTAGTTCTTTTTTAATCCAGTCGTAACCTTCAGCTTCTAGACGTTGTGCAAGCTCAGGGCCACCAGATTTAACAATGCGACCGTTCATCATAACGTGAACGAAGTCTGGAGTGATGTAGTTTAATAAACGTTGGTAATGCGTAATCATTAGGCAGCCGAACTCTTCGCCGCGCATTTCGTTAATACCTTTAGATACAACTTTTAATGCATCGATATCAAGACCAGAGTCGATTTCATCTAAGATTGCGATTTTTGGCTCAATCATCATTAATTGAAGAATTTCGTTACGTTTTTTCTCACCGCCAGAGAAACCTTCGTTTAAGTAACGTTGTGCCATTTCTGGATCCATTTCTAGGAACTCCATATTTTTATCTAATTTACGGATAAATTTCATAAGAGAAATTTCGTCGCCTTCTTCACGACGTGCGTTAATTGCAGAACGTAAGAAGTCAGCGTTTGTTACTCCGCTAATTTCACTTGGATATTGCATTGCTAGGAATAGACCCGCTTGTGCGCGCTCATCTACTTCCATTTCTAATACATCTTCACCGTCGATGATGATGCTACCTTCTGTTACTTCATATTTCGGGTGACCCATAATTGCAGAAGATAAAGTTGATTTACCTGTTCCGTTAGGTCCCATAATTGCGTGGATTTCTCCACCTTTTACTTCAAGGTTTACACCTTTTAAAATTTCTTTACCGTCGATTGATACATGTAAGTCTTTAACCGTTAATGTAGAACCAGCCATCTCAATACCTCCATTAATCCTCTATATACATTTTAAAAATTCCTAAAACATTCACATTCTCATTTTATTCTCATTCTAATTTTATATCAAATAAAATGATATCGCAAACGCTGAAAAAAAGTAACACTTTTTTCACAAATGTATATAAGTATTTCCCTCACATCCTACTATGATACACCTTTCTTCTTATTTATATAAAGAAAAAAGGGCTGGAAATTTCCTAGCCCCTTTCATGTCTACTCATTTACCGGAAGTACTGCTCCCTTATATTCTTTATTAATAAAATCTTGAATTTCTTTTGAATGTAAAACTTCTACTAATTCCTTAATTTCTTTTTTCTTTTCATCGCCTTTACGAACGGCAATAATATTTGCATACGGAGAATCTGATCCTTCAATTGCAATTGCATCTTTTGTAGGATTTAATTTTGCATCAATTGCATAGTTTGAATTAATGAATAACGCATCACCTTCATTATTTTCGTATAGCTTTGGCGAAAGCCCTGGCTCAACATCTGTTTTAAACTTCAAGTTCTTTGGATTCTCCACGATATCTTTGACTGTCGCTTTAACGATATCTACACCATCTTTCAGTTTAATGACGCCGCCTTTTTGCAATAATGCAAGCATACGACCGCGTTCTGCTACGTTATTACTCATAATAACCGTTCCACCATCTGGAAGGTCTTTTAATTTTTTATATTTTTTGGAATATATTCCCATTGGCTCTAAATGGATTTTCCCTGCATTTACAATTTTATATCCCTTTTCCTCGATCTCCTTATCTAAATAAGGAATGTGTTGAAAATAGTTGGCATCAATGTCTTTATCGGCTAACGCTTTATTAGGTAACACATAATCTTGGAATGTTTCAATTTTTAGTTTGATTCCTTTTTTCTCTAATATTGGCTGTGCTTTTTCTAAAATAACAGCATGTGGCACGTTAGAAGCTCCCACAACAAGTGTACTTTCATCTTTCCCGCCGCAAGCAGCTAATGCAAATACAAAGACTGCTATAAAAATGGTTAATATAATTTTCTTCATCAGATGTCACCCTTATTTTTGTAATTTTCATAACTTTTTTCATATATGCATTTTATTAGGTACAAAATAAGAGCTGGCATTTACCAGCCCTTTTGATACCTACTATTCTTTTACAGGAACAACTGCGCCTTTATATTCCTTGTCAATGAAGTCTTCAATTTCTTTAGAATGCAGCACTTCTACAAGAGCTTTAATTTCTTTCTTATCTTTATCACCTTTACGAACCGCTACTACGTTTGCATATGGAGAGTCATTTCCTTCAATCGCGATTGCATCTTTTTCTGGGTTTAATTTCGCATCAATCGCATAGTTAGAGTTAATTAGAACAGCATCGCCTTCTTTATTGTTATACACTTGTGGCAATAAACCAGGCTCGATATCCGTTTTAAATTTTAGATTTTTTGGATTATCTGCAATATCTTTTGTAGTTGCTTTAACTGGATCTACCCCATCTTTAATTTTTAAAATACCTTCTTTTTGTAAAATCGCTAAACCACGTCCATGGTCAGCGACAGAGTTACTCATAATAATCGTCGCTCCATCTGGAAGGTCTTTTAAGCTCTTATACTTTTGAGAATATACACCAATTGGTTCTAAATGAATTTTTCCGGCTACTTCAAAATCGTATTTTTTATCTTTAATTTCTTTTTCTAAGTATGGAATGTGTTGGAAGTAGTTCGCATCTAATTCCTTATCCGCTAATGATTTATTCGGCAATACATAGTCTTGGAATGTTTCAATTTTTAATTCAATTCCCTTTTTCTCTAATAAAGGTTTTGCCTTTTCTAAGATAACAGCGTGCGGTACGTTAGAAGCTCCTACAACAAGTTTCTTTTCATCTTTATCTTTCCCACCACAAGCAGCTAAACCAAAAATTGACGTTGAAATAAGTGCTGTAAGTAATAATTTTTTCATTTGAAACACCCTCCCATTTTAATTATCGTTTATCAATTCGAATTGTTACACGATCACCAATCCACTGAATTAAAAATACAACGAGTAATACACAAATTGTTGCAACGATTGTTACATCGTTATTTCCACGCTGAAATCCTTCTAAATAAGCAAGTGTACCAAGACCACCAGCACCGACAACACCAGCCATCGCTGTATAGCCTACAAGTGCAATTGTCGTTACTGTAATACCAGATACAAGTGCTGGCAAAGATTCTGGAATCAATACTTTCCAAATAATCGTACTCGTTTTTGCTCCCATTGCTTTTGAAGCTTCTATTACTCCTTTATCAATCTCACGAAGTGCAATTTCAACCATCCTTGCATAAAATGGTGCCGCTCCAATAATTAAAGCTGGTAGTGCTGCGCTTGCTCCAAGAATTGTTCCAAGGAGAATCTTCGTAAATGGAATTAATAAAATAATTAAAATGATAAATGGAATGGAACGAAAGATATTTACAAATGCTCCAATCGCTGTGTGAATCGCTCTATTTTCCCATAAATTATCCTTTGCCGTCATGAAAAGTAATAGTCCTAAAATAAGACCTAAAACAAATGTCGCAAATGCTGCGATTGCCGTCATATATAATGTTTCACCTGTTGCTTCTAGCATTTGATTCCAGTCGACGTTCGCGAGTAACTTATCCATGTGCAATCACCTCCAGCTCTACTTGCTCTTGATGGATTCCTGCTATTGCTTGTTGGATTGCCACTTCCTCACCATTTAAGTGAATCACTAAACTTCCATACGATCCATTGTTTGTTTGAGCAATATTCCCTTGAAGTACACTTACTTCTATATCATCCCGCCTCATTAATCTCTGGAGTACTGGACGCTCTACAGAATCACCAATAAACTGTAAACGAATGACTTTTCCATCTGGATATTTTTCTAATAAACTCTCAATTGTTTCATTTGTATCTTCAGAATCTGTTAGCTGTTGTACAAATCGCTTTGTAATCTCCTTCTGTGGGTTACGGAATACCTCTAGTACAGGACCCGTCTCTACAATTTTTCCTTTTTCCATGACTGCAACACGATTACAAATTTTACGAATCACATGCATCTCATGTGTAATAAGTACAATTGTTAAGCCAAGACGTTTATTAATATCTAGTAGTAAATCTAAAATTTGATCTGTTGTTTCAGGGTCAAGCGCTGACGTCGCTTCATCACATAGCAGCACTTTCGGATTATTTGCTAATGCTCTCGCAATCCCAACGCGCTGCTTTTGTCCACCGCTTAATTGAGACGGATATGCATCGCCTCTTCCTTCTAATCCAACAAGATGAATTAACTCATCTACTCGTTTTTTTCGCTTTTCCTTATCCACTCCCGCAATTTCAAGTGGAAAAGCAATGTTCTCACGTACAGTTCGTGACCACAGTAAATTAAAATGTTGAAAAATCATTCCGATTTCTTGTCTTGCCTTTCGAAGTTCATTCCCAGTAATTGCTGAAATCACACGATTTGCTATCGTAATCTGTCCTGAAGTTGGTTTCTCTAATTGATTAAATAATCTGATTAAAGAACTTTTACCAGCGCCACTATATCCGATAACACCAAAGATCTCGCCTTTTTCTATTTTTAAATTGGCATCATCTACAGCAGTGACATCACCGCTTTTTGATTTATATATTTTCTTTACATTTTCCAATAAAATCATGATGTTCACCCCTTTTTGAATTAAAAAGCGTAAGCAGCTCGTTCAGATTTACTCCCACAATTTTTATTTTTGGTGTAAGAATTACTTAAATCTAACCGTCGCCATAGCTAAATTTCTTATTAGCTCCTCTTATTATTCGAATGTCCTCCTCATTCAAACAACAAAAAAACCTTTCTGCTTTTAGAATGAGCAGAAAGGTTTATATGCGTATATCAACATGATCCCTTCCTCTCATCTCTCAAAGCATTTGCTTTGCAGGAATTGGCACCATTTCAATCTAAAAATTGACGGTTGCCGGGCTTCACAGGGCTCAGTCCCTCCACCTCTCTTGATAAGAGAAATCAGATTTAATTTTCGTCTGATTTGAAATTTATGAAATTGTCTATATTTTATGACTTGAATTGTATCAATATACACCCACTATGTCAACAAAAAAATTCTTAAAAAACGAAACTTCAGACTATTAAGCACCTACTGGCATTGGCTTACATATATGAAATACGGATTCTAATAATAACATCGTACGATACGTTCCGTTATATTGCACACGTCCGCTGTGCAATAGTGTTTGCAACCGAACATTTCCAGTAACTAATCGCCTTAAATCTTCTTCCTGAAAGCAAATAAGTTGTTCCGTTCCCCGTGTCTCTTTCAAAAGCTGTATATACTCTCTTGAAATTTGAAGTGAGCAACACTCATCTCCAAAACGAAAATTGATCGTTTTTTCTCCTTGCCGAAGAAGCGGTTCTAGATGATATTGGCTATTAGCATACGTTACAAATGATTGAAGCAACGAATATAATCTCATTCTAGTCACATCCTTCATCTCACTTTCTCCTAATACCATTCCATCTTCTCAAACAGCAATCCTGTTACTTTCTCTCGACAAATAACGTACCGCTTTGATACCTCGACATATTTCCCAGAAAATATGTCGAGGCGGCAAAAACTTTGCCGCCTACTGTAATTCTTTATATAAATATTCAACTGAATGAAATGCATATATTTTCTTCACAATTGTTCCACGCTCAAATACGAGTAAGCAAGGTACACTTTCTACTTCATACTCTCGCGCTAAATGCGGGGCATAGTTTAAGTCTAGCATTCCTATTTCTAATTCAGATATAGTTGCTTCTACCACTGTTAGCATCTTCTTTGCTAATTGGCATGTTCCACACATCGGTGTATATACATATAACACTGTTTTTTCTTGGTCTGCTATTAGAGCTGTAGCTTCAGCACCTGTCCAGTCAATCACTTCTATCATTCCTTACCGTAAATATTCTGTATAAACGTCAATGTCAGCTCCCCATAATACGTTCGCTAAATGATTAGAAGGAGCAGTAGCCACTTCACGGTACGAACGATCAATGTAAATATGCTCGGCCTGCGGGAATTCTTTTCGAAATTGTTTTCTAAGCTTTTCACCTGCAGCATCAGCATCCACTAATACATACACTTCTTTATCAAAAAACTGATCAATGAGCTCATCCATTTTCGACAAACCAATTGTACCATTTGTACAAACAATTTCCACTGGTTCACGAATAATAGATTCAATCTTTCTTCTATCTGATTTTCCTTCGACAATAATGACTTTCTCTACATAGACCATACGTCATCACCCGATCACCATATACTATAAAACAACCTTACTTTAGTATATAGTATATTCGATATTTTCATGTTGTTTCCTGTTTATTTTTACAAAGAAAAGCGGAGGCGGCTCACTCAGAATGTGAGGGGGATGGAGCTAAATCAAGAAAAGCGCAAGCGGCTCGTTCAGAACAGGAGGACGTTGGAACTCCTGACGTAGAGGCGCTCTTTGCCTCGCAGGAAGGAGTGAAACGACCGACTGTTCTAGCCGCTAGAGCTAGACAAAGAAAAGCGCAAGCGGCTCGTTCAGAATGTGAAGGGGATGGAGGTTCTGACATAGAGGCACTCTTTCATTCACACAATACAAAATAAAAAGGACAGCACACTGGCTGCCCTTTTTGGTGACTAGAATTAGTCCTGGTTTGTCATTTCTGCATATTTTTCTGCAGATAATAACTTTTCTAATTGGCTTTCATCAGAAAGTTCAACTTTAACCATCCATGCACCTTCGTACGGAGATTCGTTAACAAGTTCTGGTTGGTCACTTAATTCTTCGTTTACTGCTACAACTTTACCACTTACAGGTGCGTATAATTCAGAAACTGTTTTAACAGATTCTACACTTCCGAATGGCTCGTCAGCTTCAAGTGTTGCACCTACTTCAGGAAGTTCAACGAATACGATATCGCCTAACTCGTTTTGTGCAAAATGAGTAATACCGATAACAACTTGGTTGCCTTCAGTTTTTACCCATTCGTGTTCTTCAGAGTAACGTAAATGATTTGGAATGCTCATGACTGTACCTCCAGTGAATGTATTAATTATGTAAAAATACCTTATTGGTACTTTTTCCACACACTTTCAAACTGCTCTTCGTTAAAACCAAGTGTTACATTCGTGCCATCTGTTACGATTGGACGTTTAATCAACATGCCATCAGACGCTAAAAGTTCAAACATTTCGTCCTCACTTGCATCCTTTAATTTATCTTTTAAGCCAAGTTCACGGTAACGCATTCCACTTGTATTAAAGAATTTTTTTAATGGCAATTCACTTTTTGCATGTAAATTACGCAAATCTTCTTTTGACGGTGGATTTTCAACAATATGAATCATTTCATATGCTACATCGTTTGCCTCAAACCATTTTTTCGCTTTTTGACATGTGCCACACTTTGGATATGAATAAAATGTTACTGTCATAAATTCACCTACTTTTTTACTAACCTTTACCTTTATCATATAGAAAACGTTTTATTATTTCAAACGATTCTTCTCTAAACTTTAACTTATTTCGTGATAATTTTCTTTTATCCTGCAAATTTTTCTTATTTTTCCGGTATTTCTGTATAAATTGCAAGTATAAAAATATATATGTATGCCGAATACACATATTAAACAAACGTTTATTTAATAGATTCGCCGCTACAAAAGCGAACATACGTCTTAAACAAACGTTTGATTAATTGAACTCCCTCTACACGAGCTTAAGATAGGGGGGATTCTCCGTTAAAATGATAAAAAAAGCTCCTAATCTAGAGCTCCTTCACTGTCTACTCAAATAATCCGCAATCGTTTGAAACACGTATATATACATATTATGAATACTTTGCTCTGAAATCGTATCATTGTATAAATCAGTGCCCCAAAATTGCCCTTCCCCACTTCCTATATTTACAAATCCTTGTGTATACATCATCGCTCTATCTCTTGGTGCATTGTTATAATCTAGATCTTTTTCAGTAAAAATTAAATACGGTCGATCTTTTAAACCAACAAAAAACACTGGCTTTTTTAAGCCTAAAAATAGATCTGTATATTTTTCTTTTGATGCTTCTTCAAAATGTTCTTTCATAACAAGAAATCCATCAACTTTCTCTGATTTCTCCTTCATTTCATCTAACTTTACCTTCTCAAACTTTATATTTCGAAACGTGTCTTTTGGCGCTTCACCGACAACTCCAATTGTCAATGCCCTTCCGCTATACTCTTGAACAAGCGGTATATCCTTATTCTTTGCACACCCAGCTCCTACTAGGCATAACAATATAAGAAAACAAAAATTAAGCGAACGCTTCATTTCTACTCCCCCATCCCAAAAGTCAAGTGACAAAAATGTAAGGCAAATCCAAAAAATGTAAGTAAAATCGATAGCTCATTTTGATTTTCTATATTATAATCAATTGGATTTACTTTCATTACTAAACACTAGGAGATACTCATGAAAAAATATAAACTTTCATCTTTTCTTCCATTAAGTTATATACTTCTACTCGTACTCGTAAGTCCCCTTTACGATGTACTAAATAAATCTACTGTTCACGCTGTAAACGTTACAACTGTAGTAGATGATTGGATTCCATTTGTAAAAGCATTCATCATTCCATATTTACTGTGGTTTCCATACTTATACGGAGCACTTATTTATTACTGCTTTGCTGATCGAAAGCAATATTATGTCACTTTAAGTAGTGTAATTCTTGGAAAGCTTGCTTGTTTTTCTATTTATTACTTTTGGCAAACGACTGTACCGCGTCCAACCGTCGTTGGAACAGACATATTTTCTGAACTAGTTCGCTATATTTATAGTATTGATCAACCCGTAAACTGTTTCCCTAGCATTCATGTGCTTACGACATTTGTCATTATGTTAGCTGCCTTTAAACGCCGAGAACAACATGCTTTTGAATATTATATTCTTACTTTCTTTGGTACACTCATCATTTTATCAACACTATTTACAAAGCAGCATGCCTTCATAGATGCCGTTTCTGGGATGACGCTAGCAAGTATACTATACTTTGGTATTCAGCTAGTATTAGTAAAAGAAACGGTGACAGTTCCGATGAAACAAAATCATAAAATGTAAACAAAAAAGCAGACTGTGGCTTCTTCAGTCTGCTTTTATCTATATAAAGGAGATTTTCAGGTGCAATACGTTGTTTGGCGATTAAGATTGCGGCACAGTCATATCGCCAGAATGAATTCGACCCGCTTTTTTTAATGCGATATATATTATATAAGAAACAGCTACTGGGATTACGATATAAGTGATCACCATCGCTGGTACAACACCGAATCCTTGGCTGGAGATTAAATTAATTGGTGCAATCAGAGAACTTAATCCAAGACCTGCGATTTCTTTACCTGCTTCTAATTGGAAAATCAGTGCAGATACAGGGCCCACAATGGCGCTAGCAACGACAGTTGGGACGAGAATCATTGGATTTTTAGTAATGTTCGGCAATTGGACTTTCGGAGTACAAAGGGCCTGTGCTAAAATACCACCTAAATTGTTTTCTTTTGCTGAGATAACAGAGAATCCGATAAATTGAGCGACGCATCCTGCAAGTGCTGCACCTCCTGCAACACCATCTAGGCTAAGTGCAATTGCTAGAGCTGCTGATGACGCTGGTGAGATTAATAATAGTCCCCAAACAACCGCAAGCACGATAGAAGCAATAAATGGACTACCAGCTGAACTATCTTTAATAAATGCGCCAATTGCATTTAAAACAGGACTAATATTTTGAGATAACCAAATACCGACTATGCCAGAACCAAGTATTGCTACAAATGGAACGAGCATCATATCTAAAGCAGTTTTTCCGCTTAACCGTTTACCGATATAAACTGCTAAAGTTGCTGTTAATAACGCACCAATCGGTTCACCAGTTTTAATGATTAGACCAGCTTCAGTAATCGAAATGGATCCTGCTCCAATCGCCCCGGCAACCATCGCTGAGAAAATGACAAGTCCGTTTGCTCCAAGCATAAAAGCAATCCCTGCTCCAATTGCTGGTGCCATCAGTGATTTCGCAACAACTCCAATTGTAATCAACATCGGAATATCAACAATTCTTCCAATATTTTCGATAAGTAAACCAATTCCAAGGGATACGAAAATACCTTGTGCAATTCCGGCAGAACCTTTAAAGACACGAGACATTATATATTCCTTCATCTGCTTCACCTTCTCCTAGTTTAGTAGCCGATTGTTTTCATATAGTCACGTAAAATATCATTTGATTGTGCAAATCGGCCTTCTTCAGTTTCTGTTAAGTTTAGTTCAACAACTTCTTTCACACCATCTCTTGTAATAATTGCTGGTACACCTGTGCAAATATTATATTCACCATACTCACCATCTAAAATTGCTGAAACAGCAATTACACGGTGATCATCATTAAAGATAGAGCGTGCGATATAAGCTAGTGAGTTACCAATGCCGTAATAAGTAGTTCCTTTACGTTTATAAATTTCCCAACCAGCTTTGGCAGTTTTCTCAACAATTTCATCTAAGTCAATTTCACCGAAACGCTCTTTTTGTTCATCTAAAATTTGTAAGATTGGTTTCCCACCAACTGTAACGTGAGACCAAGCAACCATTTGGGAATCACCATGCTCACCTAATGAATAACCGTGAATACTACGAGGATCCACTTCAAGCATTTCAGATAAAATTGTTCTTAAACGTGAAGAATCTAACGATGTTCCAGTACCAATCACGCGATTTCTTGGCAATCCAGACAATTTCCAAACTTGATAAGTAATAATATCAACTGGGTTTGATGCGATTAAGAAAATGCCATCAAATCCACTTTCCATTACACCTGCTACAACACTTTCCATAATCTTTGCGCTTGCTCCTAGAGTATCTAAACGACTTTGTCCTGGTTTTGGCGCTGGACCTGCTGTAATAATCACAATGTCCATATCTTTGCAGTCTTCATAAGTAGCTGCATATACTTTTGTTCTTGTATTTGTAAAATTAATGCAGTGCGATAAATCCATCGCTTCTCCAACTGCACGTTCATGATTTATATCAATTAATGTCAGTTCTTCACAGATACCTTGATTCACAATTGAATACGCACAGCTTGATCCAACTAATCCAGTTCCAATAATTGCGATTTTTCTTGTGTTTCTATTCATAAGAATCTCTCCTAAGTATTTCTGTATTGTTTTTGTTTGTTCTTTACACTTTTTATTATAGAGATTCTCACTATAGAAACCATGGATACTTTGTGAAATGTTGAGCAAGTTTTATGTATATTTTGTGAAACACGCTACTCTGTTTTCGTCATATTTGTTACAACTGGAAAAATATTTTATACATCTTTATTGACATATATACAAATAAAAAAGCGAGTGAATGATCATCTGATATTCACTCGCTTTTTTTATTCATTACTGTGCGCTTAATTGACTTTTCGTTTGCTGAACAACCATTGGATTTGCAGGAGCCGCTGGTTTATAATACCCTTTTTGCAATGCATATTTATATACATTACGTTGTCTCATCTCATCCTGGTTTCGAATGTGAATCAGCGTTTGATGTAGCTGTTCGTTATTTGACTCTGCTATGTAATGCGCATAACTTGCTAAGCTTGCATTTAATCCCGCTAAATAATCATTCACCATATCTTTTTCATTCATATTTCATAACCTCCTATCCTAAAAAGGACATTAATTGTTGTTTTGTGTTTCTTGCAGCTTGCGCATCTTGTTGTAGTATTTGCTTTAGTTGAGGATCTGTACATTGCTGTGCATATTGATCTAATTTATTTGCAATTGTTGTATGCCCCCCAATAATATGGCGTAAGTTTTCTAATTCAAGCTCTGTTAAATTTGGCATAATTAAGACCTTCCTTTCTTTGTTCATTCATCATTTAGTATTTATTTATTTTTGGATTGTATGCACGAGTTAACCTTTTTCTTGATTTACTCAAAAAAGACATAGTATGCAATTATAGATAAGTATCAAAGTCCTATATTTTATAGTTTTTATAGATAAATTATTATATAATACTTATAGAATGAAAATTCAAAAAATAGAACCTAATAATTATTAAGCAAACCATTAGTTAAAGGAGATATGAACATGAAAACACACGAATTCTTTACAAAAATTCAAAAAAGCTACGATCCCAATCCAAGCCAAGATGCTCTAACCTTTACTTTATTTGGTTTCTTATTAGCTCTATATACGTTTTTAAAACCTGCAAAATAACATACAAAAGAGCTGTTTACAAGTTACTCTATAAAACAGCTCCTTTTTAGATTGTGGATAAAGGCTTCGCCCACCTGTTTTTGTTATCGTTCTTTGTCGGAACGCCGATACATTTGAATTTGTGCCGATAAAATTTTATGTATTAATTTTCTATCAACCCACTCTACTGCTGAACTCTCTACTCTTTCTATCACTGGTACGTTTTATTATAACGTTTCTCCTTTCCACCTAATATTTTCTCTTCAAAACTACAATTGATAGTGAATAAGAACCTAACACCCCTGCCAATAAAAACGCATTTGCTAATTTATACTGCTCAGCTGTCAATGAATACAGGTTACCAATTAAAAAAATAATCAAATACGAAAGTAAGAATACTTTTTCAAAGACAGTATGAGAACCCCTCCGCAATAGAATTACTATTCGAAGGTGTCACACAATTCCATGTAACTCCTAAAAAACATGATCCAATCATTTACGATGCATCTCTTATCTTCCAAAACAATTTATTTTATTAGGCCGATGACAGTAGCTGGAAACCTGATCAGGTTATAGAATATGAAGTAAGCTGGATTTCTGCAAAAAATGTAAAATGGAGAGATGTTAGTTCGTGGATGGGAGATAAAATGAGATACGGAGTAATGAGTGAAGATTAATATATACATAAAGTAACAGTGACGATTCACATATCAATATTTCATCGTGGTAGACAAAAGTAAATGAAATTTTATCAGCGTAAATCCGAATATGTTGGCGATTCAACAAGGGATATCGACATTCCGACAAAGAACAACAAAAAAGCAGTAGCCAAACGTGGCTACTGCTTTCCCTTACTTATTAAACTGTATAACGCTCATCCTCTAAAATCTTCGCAGCAATTTCACGCTTCTTCGGAATTACGTTAAGCGGCGTGTGGCGTGTGAATTTGCGAAGCGCTGATAACATCATGCGCAGCATATCACCATTTTCAACTGCGATAATTGTTTCTTTTGCATCTGCTTCGATTTGGTTGAACGCTTCTTGGCAGAATACTTCTGTGTATAATACTTTTTGTTTATTCTTTTCAAGACCAGTTGCTTTAATTGCTTTTTCTGTACGAAGAACAGCTGATTCCATTGCGTATAAGTTGCTTACGATATCAGCGATATTAACAAGAACTTCTTGTTCTTTATCTAATGCTTTACCGTATTTTTGAACAGCTAATCCAGCTACCATTAAACCAATTTTCTTCGCATTATTTACTAAATATTTTTGAAGTGCTAATGGCTCGTCGCCTACTTCTTCAGGTATCATCATCATTAACTCTTCTTGTAATTTTTGTGCTTTTTGAAGAAGTGGTAATTCACCTTTCATTGCTTTACGTAAGAATGTACCTGGTACGATTAAACGGTTGATTTCGTTCGTACCTTCGAAAATACGGTTAATACGAGAATCACGGTACATTCTTTCAATCTCGTACTCTGCCATAAATCCGTAACCACCATGGATTTGAACACCCTCATCTACTACATAGTCTAATACTTCCGAACCGAATACTTTATTTAAAGAGCACTCAATTGCATATTCAGCAATAGAAGCTGCGACAGCTTTACCGTCTTTTACTTGCTCTTCTGTTAATGTACTCATATGGCTTTCAAATAAACCTACTGTACGGTATACAGAGCTTTCAGCTGCATAAATTTTCGCTGCCATATTCGCTAATTTTTCTTGAATTAATGGGAAGCGAGCGATTGGTTGTTTAAACTGTTGACGTTGGTTTGCATATTGTGCTGAAATTTCTAACGCACGTTTAGAAGAACCAACTGTACCAACACCTAATTTATAACGACCGATATTTAAAATGTTGAACGCGATAACATGACCTTTACCAAT
Source organism: Bacillus sp. Medicinal_06 (assembly GCF_056711665.1). NCBI lineage: Bacteria > Bacillati > Bacillota > Bacilli > Caryophanales > Bacillaceae > Bacillus > Bacillus sp. Medicinal_06. The sequence continues at coordinate 91,013 of NZ_JBWYHD010000006.1, forward strand.
TTCACCAAGTACATTTTCTTTCGGAACAAGTGCATCTTCTAAAATTAATGTACGGGTAGATGAACATTTAATACCCATTTTCTTTTCTTCTGGGCTTGTAGATACGCCAGGATATTCTTTCTCAACGATAAATGCTGTGAAGTGCTCGCCATCAACTTTTGCGTATACGATAAATACATCAGCAAAAGCAGAGTTTGTAATCCATTGTTTCTCACCATTTAATACATAGTGTGTACCTTCTGCATTTAAACGAGCTGTTGTTCTTGCACCTAATGCGTCAGATCCAGATCCTGGCTCAGTTAATGCGTATGCAGCTAATTTTTCACCAGTTGCTAAGGCAGGTAAATATTGTTTCTTTTGCTCTTCGTTACCAAATAATACGATTGGTAACGATCCGATCCCAACGTGCGCACCGTGCGTAATTGCAAATCCACCAGCACGAGAGAATTTCTCTGCGATTAATGCTGAACTAACTTTATCAAGACCAATTCCGCCGTACTCTTCTGGTACGTCAGCACCTAGTAAACCAAGCTCGCCAGCTTCTTTTAATAAGCGAACAGAGCGATCAAATTCATGTTGCTCTAAATACTCAAGCTCTGGCAGAACTTCATTTACGATAAAGTCCTCTGTTGTTTTCGCTATCATTTTATGCTCATCGCTGTAATCCTCTGGTGTAAATACTTGATCAATTGTAATCTCATCAACTAAAAAGCTACCGCCCTTAACTGCGCTTCCTACTATTTTCTCCATGAAAATTTCCTCCTTCATATTTTCATAAGCCGCTTCTCTCATTTTGAGAGAAGCTGGCTCTCCCTTTGTTTTTTATACCCTTTAGTTACTTCCATTCTTCTTTATCTAATCCAGTTCCAGTGGCTAGAACAGTCGGCCATTTCGCCCCTTCCTCCGAGGCAAAAGGCGCCTCTATGTCAGGAGCTCCAATGTCCTCTTGTTCTGGACGAGCTCCTTCCACTTTTTATAGAAGTTCAAACACCCCAGCAGCTCCCATGCCGCCGCCGATACACATTGTTACGATACCGAATTGCTCGTTGCGGCGTTTCATCTCATGAATAAGAGATAACGTTAATTTTGCTCCTGTACAACCAAGCGGATGTCCAAGTGCAATTGCACCGCCGTTTACATTTACCTTTTCTTCATCTAGACCAAGCTCACGAATAACTTGGATTGATTGAGATGCGAATGCTTCATTTAGCTCAAATAAGCCGATATCAGATAGCTCTAATCCTGCTAACCTTAACGCTTTTGGAATTGCTGCGATTGGTCCAATTCCCATTACCTCTGGTGGTACACCAGCAACTGCAAATGAACGGAATTTTGCAAGTGGCTTCATGCCATCACTCACTGCTTTTTCACGATCCATAAGAAGAACAGATGCTGCACCATCACTCATTTGTGAAGAGTTACCAGCCGTTACAGAACCACGAACGTTAAATGCTGGACGTAGTTTCCCTAAGATATCTAGCGTAGTATCCGCTCTTACGCCTTCATCTTGTGAGAAAGTAATCATTTCTTCTTGAATTTTATTATTTGCTCCTACAGTACGAAGCGTTACATCTACAGGTACTGTTTCATCAGCAAATTTCCCTTCAGCTAATGCTTTCGCTGCACGCTGGTGACTTCTTACCGCAAATGCATCTTGCTCTTCACGGGAAATGCCATATTTCACAGCAACTTGCTCTGCTGTATGGCCCATGCCCATATAATATTCTGGAGCCGCTTCTACAAGACGGCTATTTGGACGAACGACATGCCCCATCATTGGAACTAAACTCATCGATTCAGCTCCACCAGATAACACCGCTTCAGAATGACCAAGCATAATGCGCTCTGCACCGTAAGCGATACTTTGCAGTCCTGAAGAACAGTAACGGTTAATTGTAATAGCCGGAACATCATAAGAAAGTCCTGCTAATCCTCCGATATTACGTGCCATATTTAAGCCTTGCTCTGCTTCTGGCATCGCACAACCAAAAATTAAATCATCAATTGGTCCTTCATAGTTATTCGCACGCTTTAACGTTTCTTTTACTACTAATGCTCCTAAATCATCAGGACGAACTGTTTTTAATGAACCTCTCTTTGCCTTACCAATTGGTGTTCTTGCTCCCGCAACAATGACAGCTTCTCTCATGAACGATATCTCCCCTCGTTATTAGTTACGTAATGGCTTTCCTTTTACAAGCATGTGCTGCATTCTTGCTTGTGATTTCATCTCACTTACTAAGCTAATAAATGCTTCGCGCTCCACATCTAATAAATATTGCTCATCAACTTCTGTTCCGTACGGCACTTTTCCGCCAGCAATGACATATGCAAGCTTTTTCGCAATGTGTAAGTCATACTCGGAAATGTAACCAGATAAGTGCATTGCTTCTGCTCCAAGTAAAAGCGTTGCATATCCTGTTTCACCAACAACCGGTATCTTTTTACGAATCGGTGCTTTATAGCCCGCTTCATATAAAGCAAGAGCTTTTTGTTTTGCATCGTATAGTAAGTGATCACCATTCACACTAATACCATCTTTATCGCCTAAGAAGTTGCGAGAAACAGCCTCTTGCGCTGATGTAGATACTTTCGCCATCGCAACTGATTCGAACACTTTATTCGCAACCTTTTGCAGGTCAAACTCCACACCGTTTGCCATTTTATTTAAATGTTTAATATATAGTTCTTTGTTACCGCCACCGCCAGGGATTAAGCCAACGCCAACTTCTACTAATCCCATATACGTTTCACTAGAAGCTTGAATACTCGCTGCTGGTAAACATACCTCTGTACCGCCGCCAAGCGTCATGCCATATGGCGCTGCAACAATTGGCTTAGAACAGTACTTAATTTTCATCATTGCGTCTTGGAAGTTTTTCACAACCCACTCAATTTCAAAGTAGTTGTCATCTTGCGCTTCCATTAAGATCATTGCAAGGTTTGCCCCAACGCAGAAGTTTTTCGATTGGTTCCCGATAACAAGACCTTTGTAGTTCTTTTCAACTTCATCAACAGCGTAATTAATCATTTGCGTAATATCCATACCGATTGCATTGCTCTTCGAGTGGAATTCTAAACAAAGGACGCCATCTCCTAAATCGATTAAGCTTGCACCACTATTTTTCTTTAGTACACCATTTTTCTCTTTTAATTGTTTAAGGGAAATTGCTTTTTTATTGCGTTCAATCAATTTGTATTCGCCGTTATCGTAGTAATAGCTTTCGCCGTTATCATGTTTATAGAAAGTGCTAAACCCTTTCTCTAACATGTCTTTCACCCATGCCGGAACAACTTTTCCGTTCTCTTCCATCTTTTGAACGGATTTTTCTACGCCAATTGCATCCCAAATTTCAAATGGTCCTTGCTCCCAACCAAATCCCCATTTCATCGCTTGATCAATTGCAACAATGTCATCCGCAATTTCTTTATGAAGCTTCGCAGAATATAAAAGGGTTGGCGTAATAATATTCCATAAAAGCTCTCCTGCACGATCCTTCGCGTATACAAGCGCTTTCAATTTATTCGCTAATCCTTTTTCTTGTTTGCTTAATTCTACGGAAGCAGCTTTTAATTTTTTACGAGGTCCATACTCCATTGTTTCAGGATTTAACTCTAAAATTTCTTTTCCTTGTTTTAAGAAGAAACCTTGACCAGTTTTACTTCCAAGCCATTTTTTATCTAGCATGTCATGCATGAAAGCAGGTACTTTAAATACGTCACGCTCTTCTTCTTGTACATTTTCATATACGTTGTTTGCAACATGAACGAATGTATCTAAACCAACAACATCTAACGTACGGAACGTTGCACTCTTCGGACGACCAATTAATGGGCCTGTTACAGAATCAACTTCCCCAACGCTATAACCGCGCTTCATCATTTCTTGCAATGTTACAAGTAAGCCGTACGTGCCGATGCGGTTTCCAATAAAGTTTGGTGTATCTTTTGCGATAACAACGCCTTTTCCAAGAACGTCTTCGCCGAATAATTTCATAAAGTTTAACACTTGTGAATCTGTTTCTTTTGTCGGTATAATCTCTAGAAGTTTTAAATAACGTGGTGGGTTAAAGAAGTGCGTTCCTAAGAAGTGTTTTTGGAAGTCATCTGAACGACCTTCTGCCATTTTTTCAACGGAAATACCTGATGTATTTGAACTCACAATCGAGCCAGGTTTACGAACTGCATCTACTTTTTCAAATAATTTCTTTTTAATATCTAAGTTTTCAACAACAACCTCAATAATCCAATCTACATCAGCAAGACGCTCAAGGTCATCTTCTAAATTCCCTGCTTCAATCAGTGCTAAGTTATCTTTCACCGTAAGAGGAGCTGGCTTTTGCTTTACTAATTTTTGCAGTGCCCCGTTACTAAAACGATTTCTCACACTTTTATGTTCTAATGTAAGCCCCTTCGCTTCTTCTTCTTTTGTAAGCGCCTGTGGCACAATATCAAGCAGTAATGTTGGTATACCGATATTGGCTAAATGTGCAGCAATCCCTGAGCCCATTACGCCAGAACCGAGAACAGCAGCCTTTTTAATTTGGAACATTCATTTCTCCCCCTATTCTTGAATGAATGCTCATTCAATTTTTCGACATACGTCGCAATCAATGAGTGAGCCTCTACTAATAAATATATGATACTGTTTAAATTTTCGCAATATATTTATTGATAAAATTTTCTGAAATAAATACTTTTCTTTTATTCGGTTATCCTATAACTGTGTATTTTCGCGATAAAATACGCTTTTTCCTTTTTTAGAATTTGACGAAAACGGAGGAATATATATGGGAAAACTTAAGAAAGACCCTTCAAAAGCAGGCGTTAGCGCAGCAAGTGTAACAGGAAACGCAGGACCGGTTGATCGCGGCATTGAAAAAGGCCGCCAAGGTAACAACCAGCAATACAAAAAGCACAACATGGGTGAAAAATAATCCTATATGTGTTTGTTCAAAAGGAGGATAAAGAGAGCCGAACAGTTCGAGGCACGGAAGCCGGGAGGATACGGAGTGTAGCTGGGACTACATGAGTACCGGACTGGCGACGTAACGAAGAAATGCGAAAGCTATCTTTACCGGACTTTTTGAACTTCCGCTATATGTGCTTGTTCAAAAAGGAGGATAAAAAGAGCCGAGCAGTTCGAGGCGCGGAAGCCGGAAGGATACGGAGTGTAGCTGGGACTACATGAGTACCGGACTAGCGACGTAACGAAGAAATGCGAAAGCTATCTTTACCGGACTTTTTGAACTTCCGCTATATTTTTGGGCAGAGAACGTGGCATAATGAGTATTGGGCTGCTTTTCTGCCCAATTTATTTGTATACATAAGTAAAAGAGGGACTAAGTGATGAAACGAACAATAGTCATGATTGTGATGATTGCTACACTGTTTACAAGTATGATCTTCTGCTCTTATGCAAACAGGCAAAAAAACGTAAGAGCTAATCAGCCTGCTATTACAGGCAAATACGCCATTACAATTGATGCCGATACTGGCGAAATTCTATATGGAAAACGTGAACAAGAACGCTCTTATCCAGCAAGTATAGCAAAGATGATGACAACTCTTCTATTATTAGAAAATGTGAAAAAAGATGAAGAAATTACAATCACAGAGAACGCGATAAAAACAGAAAGTCAAAGTAAGAAAATTAAACTTCGTGCCGGCGAAAAGTTAAAAAGAGATGAAGCGCTGAAACTGATGCTCATCATCAGTGCCGATCCCATTTCTGAATCCATTGCGGAACATATTGCAGGGTCAAAAGAGAAGTTTGTAGAAATGATGAATGCGAGGGCCAAAGAACTTGGAACAAAGCATGCGACTTTTAAAAATGCGAGCGGGGCTGATGCAATGGGCAATAAAGTATCACCTTATGACATCGCCATCATTACGAAGGAAGCATTAAAGTATCCGATTGTGCTAGATTATATGAACACAACGCGCACAACATTACATACTTCACAGAGGTCTCCAAAAATCGCAAACTATGGCCGTGAAGAACTTTACGATGATCCATATGCAATTGGAAGTAAAAGTGGTTTATCTGCTTTAGGAAAATACACGGTCGTCACAGTCGATGAAAAAGACGGTAAACGAGTTATTAACGTTGTACTATCTTCTACCCGTACTCAGTTATATCCTGATACGAAAAAGATGGCACATTATGCATTCAAGCAATTAAAATAACCAAGGAGTATGTTTCTCCTTGGTTATTTTTTGATCATTCCTTTTAAAACGAACGCAACGTTTGCTGGACGTTCTGCTAGGCGGCGCATGAAATAACCATACCAGTCATTTCCATATGGTACGTAAACACGCATTTTATAGCCTTCTTTTACAAGCTCAAGCTGACGTTCTGTACGAATACCATATAGCATTTGGAATTCAAATTGATCACGTGAAATATTATGTTCTTCGGCAAGTTTCTTCGTATATTCAATAATTGCCTCATCGTGAGAAGCAATAGCAGTATAGTTTCCATTTAATAAGTGCATTTTAATAATTTTCTTATAATTGTCATCTACATCTTTCTTTTCCGGGAACGCAACTTCTTCAGATTCTTTATAAGCGCCTTTTACAAGACGTAAATTTGGGCTATATGCATTTAAATCCTCAATATCCTTTTCTGTACGATATAGGTACGCTTGAATAACAGTACCGATATTATCGTATTCAGATTTTAATTGCTTAAAGATATCAATTGTTTTCCCGCAGCGCGTATAGTCTTCCATATCAATCGTAACAAACACGCCGTTTTCTTTTGCAGCCTCTAAAATGCGGCGCATATTATTCATTACGATTTCATCTGAGATATCTAATCCCATAGAAGTCATCTTTAAAGAAAGCTGTGACTCTAGTTTTTCACGTCCAATTGCGCGAATTGCTTCAATCGATTGGTTCGCCATTTCATTTGCTTCCGCTTCATTATCAACGAACTCACCTAAATAATCGATTGTTACACAAAGGCCTTGCTTGTTTAATTGTTTAATTGCTGCAGCAGCTAAATCAATTGTCTCCCCTGCGACAAAGCGCCCTGCACCAAAGCGTAAACCGTACTTCTTAGCCAGTTTTGTTAACGCTTTATTTTTTGATAAAAAAAGAAACGAATTGCGCATTAATTGTTCCATGTAATTCACCCCTATGACTGTACTTTATCTGTTTTTTACCCCTCTTCAAAATTATATCATTGTTTAAAATTATTTGATACAAATAATTATTTAGATAATTTATAAAATACTATAAAAATGTTTAAAAGCCTATAATGTCGCTTTCAAATATCCAAAAAAATTTTTCGACATTTAAAAAGAAACTAGAAAAACAAGTGAATAACTAGCCTAAAAATAAAAATTCGACACTACTCATCACACCTCTTACTTCTCCCCATAAATTATATAAAAATATTAATATGACTGAAGATGAATACAAATATAAGAGCCTGAGTGCACTTAATTCACTCCTATAAAAATCAAGTGTAAAGGTGGGAGAGGATCCCTGTTGAAATAAGAATAGCAAGTGTAAAAACATAGAATCCCGTTTTCATTTACAGGTACTACCCTACATTGCATATACAATTTTTTCAGGGTGGAAAATAACAATTGGAGTGTGAAAAATGACAGGAAGAATAAATGCACAATACGTTCGGATTGAACCTTGGAACGATACCAATCTTACTTTACTTCGTCTTATGAATACATCTGAAATGTTAGAATACCTAGGAGGTCCTGAAACCGAAGAACAACTCCTTGCTCGCCACGAACGGTACCTTAGGATTAGTAGACTTGGGACCGGACGTATGTTTAACATCGTCCTACTCCCGCAACTCGAAATTGTTGGTAGTGTTGGCTATTGGGACAACTACTGGCAAGAAGAGACCGTGTACGAAATTGGATGGAGTGTCCTACCAGCATTTCAAGGTAGAGGAATCGCAACAAAAGCCATTGAACAAGCTATCGCTCATGCTAGAATGGAACAAAAGCACAGATTCATTCATGCCTTTCCTTCCATTAGTAATCCTGCTTCAAACGCTATTTGCAAAAAACTCGGCTTCTTATTTATTAGTGAGTGTAATTTTGAATATCCACCAGGAAGTATTATGCGATGCAATGATTGGCGTTTAGAAATAGCTTCTACAACATAAAGCAATACCTTTATAGACACGTATTTTGTTGCATGTTATTGACTAATTTAGTGGAATAGCAGGAATAAAAATGAAAGCTTGAGGACTATTTTTCCTCAAGCTCTTTATGCGACAGTTACAAAATGATTTCTAACGCTTATTTATGATTTCGATGTTCTTCATTTAATCTTTTAATATCCGCAATTAAGTTCACTATTTCTTCTTTTCCATCTGGATACGTCTCATTCCAATGTTTCACTAAAGCTGGCATTGTTTTTGCAATGTAAGAGTACAGTGCCCACTTTTTCACCTGCTCTTTCCTCTCTTCGCTGCTTTCTCCTAGTAATAATTCTGTATACTTTTCAAGCAAGCCATCAAACTGTTCATTAAATTTGTCACTCACCTTCTCTTCCTCCTTCTCCAATCTCCATCATTAATATTAAAAAAGTGTATCACGAATAAAGTCTTCTTGCCTAATTTATCCATATAAAAAAGCAGCGAAGATCGCTGCTTTTTCTTATAATTTTGATCGAACAGAGTTTAATTTTTTCTCCATTGTGCTCTCTTTATCGCGACGATCATCAATACGGATTGTTGTCGCTACACGCTTTGCACCTTTTGTATATGGTACCTCATGCATTTGTTGAATCACTTCAAGTAATACAGGAAGATCCCCTTCAATTACTGTATTCATTGGTGTTAATTGATACTTCACGCGATCCGCATTTTTCTCTAACACTTTTTGTACTTCTGCTACGTATTCACTTACGCTTGGATTACCTGTTCCAACTGGAATAATCGACACATCAACAATTGCCATGATCGTTTCCCTCCTATGTTTGCTTCATTTCTATTGTACAAAACTCTCTCCGACTTTACTAACCATAACTATACTTTTAATTTATTTTTCATAATATGCTTATTCGTAGTAATCCTTCTTCATCTGTTGTGCATATATTGATGTTACCCTTTTTTAATCACCTTATCCTTTTGAAAGGAAGTGGACACATGAAAAAGTTGTTTCTTACTTTATTAGCTATTCCTCTTCTATTTGGAACAACAGCTTGTGACATATGGCAGAAGGACTCAAAACCGGTAGAAAAAACTGAGCCGAAACCGGAGCCAAAGCCGGAGCCAAAACCAGCACCAGCACCTAGTCCAACCCCACAACCTACCCCAACTCCACCACCTAATCCAACTCCACCACCAGCTTCAGTAGATACGGCCCAAATCATGCAAAAGCTAGTAAATGCAATTAACTCAGTTGGCAGTTCAAATGGTATTAGCATCAGCAACGTTAAACTCTTTACTGAAACAGCACAAATCGCGACATATAACGGAACATTTAATACTACATTTGGATTAGGCGTTTCCATTTATAAAGCAACTGGTGGTATTGCCGCTGTTGCTATCGCTGGATCAGGTACATCTAAAGAACAAATCGATGCCTTTTATTCCACAATCAAAACTGTTATTCGTTCGCTTGATTCATCTCTAAGCGAACAAGATTTAAATACCATATTAGAAAAACTCGGTTCAAAAGATTACTTTCAAACAAAGCAATTCTCAACTCAAGCAATTAACGGTACATTAACTGTTACTGAAAGTAATGGTGCGCTCATGTTCAAGGCGCTTCATAATTAAACACACCGCAAAGAATAGGGGTCCAGGCTGACTCTATTCTTTCTTTTTTCCTCGTTAAAAAGTGAAGCACTTGTGTAAATACATATACTTCTTTATTCTTAGAGTAGAATCTATCTTGTTCGGGAGGCATTATGTTACAAAAATTCGGTTTCTCACAATATGAAAGCCAAGCATATGAGGTCGTAGTCTCAAGCGTTGAACCATTAGATGCAACAACGATTGTAAAGCATTCAGGTGTTCCAAAAGCGAAAATATATGAGGTATTAGCGCGCCTCATCGATAAAGGAATGGTCATGGATTCCGTCTCAGAAAAGAAAAAGTTATATACCGCCCTGCCACTAGACCTTGCCATTCAAAAATTAACGACAGAGTTTCAATCGAATATTAAAGAACTTCAAACAAACATTTCAAAGCGCTCTTTTACAGATGATCGTGTTTGGAGTTTAAAAATGCAATCTTCTATTCAAGTACAAAGTAAACAGTTAGTAGAAGAAGCGAAACAGTCTATCCGTATTTCCGCTTGGAATGATACCTTTTTGGATTATCTTCCTTTACTTGAAACAAAAGCAGAACAAGGCGTTGATATTGAGGCACTTGTAGTCGGTAATGTAGAAACAAAACTTGAAAACGTTCATTTCCTTATCCCAACCGAGGAACCTAATGCGTTAGAACGTTACTTACTTCTTATTATCGATGATCGTGAAATTTTATTTGCTGGAGTAGAGCAAGAATCATGGCAAGCAATGAAAACAATGTCCCAGCCATTCGTGAAATTCTTTACAGAGTTCTTCTATCATGATGTTGCTCTTGCAAAAATTACACAGAAGCATAACGATCTTTTTATGAATGATGAAGAGATACGAAGCATTTTAATGAAGTTGAGATATTAAAAATAGCAAAGGATCTACCTTTGCTATTTTTTATTTTGCTTTGTTATCTCAGATAACAGCTCAATAATTTGCTCATTTTGCTTCACCTGTTTCTCAGAATTATGATAGAGGAAACGAATCCATCGCAGTACAAAAGCAATCAAAAAACTGGTAACACTATCGCAAAGAAGCCAATCGTTGATTCAAAATCCATATACCATCACTCCTTCCCCCTGTACCCTTCAATTTATTACAAACAAAAAAGAACCTATCAAACGATAGATTCCTTCTTTGCTACATGAGTAGATTGTCCTCTCGTAATCGAAAAGATTGCGCAAAGTAATGCTAAAATCACAAAACCGCCGCCTACCCAAGCATTATATATAACAGACGATTGTTCAATAACAGCTCCGCCCACTGTTGAGCCAAGCGCAATACCTAAATGAAGAGCTGAGTTATTTAAACTTTGTTGAATACCAGCTGATTCTGGTGCAATTTCAATTAAATAGTTTTGCTGAGCTGGTGAAATAGCCCAGCTTAACATGCTCCAAATTCCCATCATGATGATAAATAACGGGAATGAGAATGTCATCATCGGTAAGATAAAGATGGCACATGCAAAGACGATAATAATAGAGATAATACTTTTCTTCGATCCCCATTTATCTGCAAGCCAACCACCAAATCCACCACCGATTACTGCTGCAATACCGAAAATAAAGTAAAACACGCTAATCCAGTTTGCCTCTACATGCATCACATCTTTTAAAAACGGTGTTAAATATGCATATAGTGTTAAATGCCCTGTTAAAAATAAGAACGATGTTAACTGTGCACTCACGATTTTTTTATCTTTCAAAGTAGCAATTTGTTCTCTTATAGACAATACAGCTACCAGTGGAACCTTTGTTAAAAATAAAGAAATACTAGCAATTGCTATAACCGTTAATACCGAAATTAAAACAAATGGTGCACGCCATCCGTATGCATTCCCAAGTACAAGACCTAATGGTACACCAAGTACAAGCGACCCACTAATCCCCATAAAAATAATTCCGATTGCACGTGCACGGAAATGAGGTTCTACAACACTAGAAGCTAGCGTTACCGATAACGCAATGATTAGGGAGCCACTTGCTGCACAAATGACCCTTGAGAACATTAGCATCGCATAATTCACACTAAACGCTGAAATAATATTTCCGATTAAAAAAATAGATAATGCCCCGATATATAATGTTTTGCGCTCAATTTTCCCTGTCACCGCTAATAAAATTGGACCTGATAGAGCAAATACAACCGAAAATATTGTAATAAGCTGGCCCGCTGCACTAATAGATACACCTAAATCATCCGCTACTAAATCGAGCGTTCCTCCAATAATTAACTCAACCGTCCCGACTACGAATGCCGCAATGGCTAAAATATATACACGAAAATTCAAGTTTTTCCCCACACTTTCTCTCGTTCACTATTGGTTACTACAATCATAGTAACCAAAATAACAAAAGCAATCAAGTGTAAATTCTCCTATATGCCTTCGGAAATTTTTTACAAATAAAATGGAAACATATTAGATTTCATCTAATATGAAGAACAAGAATAGGGAAAGATGAAATGAAATTTATCTATCTGCACCCCTGCCTTGTCTAATACATATGGATAAATAACATGATTAAATGAGGGGGGTTTTTCAATGTATAGAAATGCCTATCATGGTAACCCAGCACCTATATTTAGACAAAGAATTACTCTACAACAAGCAAAAGAAATCGCCCTAAAGCAAATACCTGGGCAAATTCTACACGTAGACATGGATTTAGAACATGGAGTCTTAGTTTATGAAATATTCATTTTGACACCACAAAACAGATTATTCGAGGTAGAAATACTCGCAAAAACAGGAAAAATCTTAAAAATCGAAGAAGAAAATGATTTTGACTAAAGCCAAGTATTTTTAAGAAGATGAAGCTCTTACTATCAGAATAAAGATAATAAAAAAACGCATGAATGCTCCATGCGTTTTTTCTCTATATCATCCTCATTCTTTACACACCAGTTTCTTTTTTCTTATTTAAATACCAATAAACAGGAAGGCCTGTAAATACCATTCCGATCGATAAGAAGCAGCTTAGCGGATCATTCATAATCGCACTTCCAATTACGAATAATGACCCTAAAATTGCTACGATTGGTACAATCGGGAATAGCGGCACACTGTATGCGCGTTCTTTCCCTTCATTACGTTTTCGTAAAATGAAGACCCCAATAAATGTCATCACATAGAAAATATAAATGATAAATACAGAAATCTCAGAGAGCTTATTTGGATCACTAATAATCATTAAAATAATCCCTAATATAATTTCAACAGTAATTGCATTTGCTGGTGTTTTAAATTTTTCATGTGCTTTTGCAATAAACTTAGAAAATGGAAGTTGTCCGCGTTCTGCCATTGACATTGGAATACGCGGGAATGTTAAAATCTTTCCGTTTAAGCAACCGAAAATAGAAATAATAATACCGATACTAATGATTTTCCCGCCATGTTCCCCAAGGAGCATGCCTGCTGCTGTCGCTGTCGCATTTTCTCCAAGATCTACAATCTTTGTTGCTGGTAATACTTTTAATAACGCCAAATTAATTAATACGTAAGCAGCTGTTACAATTAAAATCCCTACTGTCATCGCCTTAGGTAATAACTTTGTTGGATTTTTCATTTCACCGCCGATAGAAGCAAGTAAAATCCAACCATCATAAGCAAATAACGTTGCTAAAATCGCCATCCCAATACTTTGATTTTCTGATATTGGTACAACTACATTAAAGATATCGCTATTCCCTTTCCAAAAACCTAACATAACAATTAATACGATTGGAATCATCTTTCCAACTGTCGTAATGGTTTGGACAATCCCCCCATATTTTGTTCCAATACTATTTACAACACCAAGAAATACAACTGTTCCAATTGCTATCGGTAAATTCCATAATTTATCTAAATAGAAAAAGTTAATTACTAAAGAACTAAAATACAAACCTAATGTCCCAATAATAGCTGGACCATATACAATTGTTTGCATCCAACCGGATAAGTATCCCCAAAAGCTCCCGTAAATTTCCTCTAAATACGTATACAATCCACCATTTTTCGGAATTTGCGCTCCAATTTCAGCTACCGTTAAACCACTAGCTAATGTTAACAATCCACCTATTACCCAAGCGAGGATTGCCATATTCGAACTCCCTGAGTAATCTAATACGCTCCCTGGCTTCATAAATACACCAGACCCAATAATAGTCCCTACAACGATAGATAGTGCTACAGTTAAACCAATTTTGTTTTTCTCATCATGATGCATGCTGCGTATCCTCCTTCCAATTCTAGTGTGATGCAAAAATGAAATAAAAAAACACTCCTCCCTAAAAAAGGGACGAGTGTTATATTCGTGGTTCCACCCTTGTTTAATTGATAAAATAAAACACACTTCACCAATTTCTCAAGTCTAGATAACGGTTTTTGCCGGCAAGCAATTACTAGATGTTTATTCACTGCTGCAGTTCAGAGGTGGTAATCCATTTCTTCGTATTAGGAAGCTCACAGCCAAAGGCTTCCCTCTCTGAGAATCGTAAAAAATTGATCGTGTCCTCATCATCACTTCTTGATGTCGAATTTTGTAGTTATTGTTCATTATATTGAATTTTTAGAAATAATCAATATATTTTTTTATATAACATACAAAAAATATTTCCTCTTATATTATAACAGAACCTCATATATTTCTCTAATTTCCGATAAAAAAGGACAGATTTCTTCAAGAGAGAAATCTATCCTTAAGATAAGATTTTTAGTGTTTCTTTCGGTTGCCCACACGAAAGAGACTTCTATCAATCGTTTGTATTTTTTCTATATTTCAATTCGCTATTCGCCTTTTTCCATTAAAAATTTACTATCCTTACTTGGAAAATCAACACCTAACTCCGTCAATTGTGCTTTTGCTTTGTCCATAATCACCTTCGCTTTTTCTTTCGTTGCATCATCAAGATTAACGAATATTTCCTCGTGTTTCTCTTTTTCAAGAAGGTTCACTCCTAGTTCTGATAATTTCTCTTTTACTTGTTCGTGAGTTAATGTACCAGATTTTTTCTGCTCCATGATCGCTTTTGCTTTTTCTTTTGTAGCATCATCAAGATTCGCAAACATTTCTCCTCGCTTCCCTTTTTCAGGAAGAGTTACACCTAATTCCTTCAATTTCTCTTCTACTTGCTTATGTGTTAATGTACCGGATTTCTTCTGATCCATAATTGCTTTTACTTTTTCTTTTGTAGCGTCATCCAAGTTTGCTAGCATCTCACCACGCTTCCCTTTTTCAGGAAGGTTCACACCTAGTTCTGACAATTTCTCTTTTACTTGCTCGTGAGTTAATGTACCCGATTTCTTCTGATCCATAATCGCTTTTACTTTTTCTTTTGTAGCATCATCTAAGTTAGCGAACAGTTCCTTGTATTTTCCTTTCTCCGGAAGGTTCACTCCTAAATCCGATAATTGTTTTTTCATATCTTCCATAATTGTTTTTACTTTTTGTTTCGTGGCCTCATCTAAGTTCCGCTTCGTATTTTCTTTTGTAGTTTGTTCCGCCTCTGATATAGTATTTGCATCGTTAGTTGCCGCAAACGCAGGGATACTTGCTCCTCCTATGATTCCTAGTGATAAAGCTCCGGCAGCTACTAAATATCCAACTGTTTTTTTCTTCTTCATAGAAATTTTCCTCCCTCATCTTTTCAAAAACATGTACACTTTCGTATACAATGCATATAGTAAAGTTGGTTTCTTAACTTTTCCTTAACTACTTCTAAAAGAAATTCTGATTGTATATATGGTAGCAAACCTTAATTAGAGCAGCTTTCTCATGCCATGTTAAAAGGGAAATGTTACAAAACTATAAGAAAAACTATAGTGAACTGCCAAGGGTATTTCGTATAAAATGGTGAATGAAATTTTATCGGCGATTTTTCAAATATATCGAACATTTCCCACCATATATCAGCGCAAATTCGAATATATCAGCAATTCGACAAAGAATATCGATCAACCGACAAATAACAACAAAAAATAGGAGCCTCCTAGCTCCTATTTCCCGACAAACTGAAAAAGCCACTCCTAAATTAGAGTGGCTTTCTTTTATGCATTTTGTAATTGTCCTTCTTCACGTTCCATCACTTTTCGTAATACAATCATTTGCACCATTGTAAATATGTTACCTGTAACCCAGTACAACACAAGTCCTGATGGTGCGGCAAATCCCATAAATAAAATCATTGCCGGCATCATGAATTGCTGCATTTTAAGCATTGGAACTTGCTCTCCTGCCGATGCACTAGACTGCATAATTTTCATTTGAATAAACGTGGTTAGTGCTGCAAGAATCGGTAATATATGATACGGATCTGCATGTCCTAAGTTTACCCATAAAAATGAAGATGTACGAATCTCTTCAGTTCGGCTAATCGCATAATACAATGCTGAGAAAATCGGCATTTGTATCAAAAGTGGTAAGCAACCAGCTAGTGGATTCCAACCGCCTGTTTTCATTAGTTCTGACATTTCTTTTTGATATTGTTTTTGTTTTTCAATATCTTTGCTTACATCACCATGTTTTTCTTTCAGTTTCTGCAGCTCTGGCTGCATCTTTTTCATTTTCATTTGACTGCGATATTGCGAGACAGCTAATGGAATCATCGCTAAGCGAACCAAAAGCGTAATGATAATAATCGCAATCCCAAAGCTTCCGCCAGGTACATGATGAGCCACAAATTGAAGCATAAGTGAAATTGGGTAAACAAAATAGTGATCCCAAATCCCCGTACTATTTGCATCAATTGGTGCCGCATTGCTACATCCAGATAAAACAAAAACAAATAATAATGATAAACTAACGAGCACAGCTCGGTATGATTTTAACATGTTCATTCCTCCAATGTTTCGTAATTAGTTAGCGAAACATTGGTGTATACGGGCCAACCTCGTCACTCTCTCCGCTCGATTCTTGTCTACGAACCGACCGAATCATTCCATATTTATAGAAGGTGGAAAAAAGCGACGTATTTCCTATATGTTCTTCACATGTATCAACTAGTGCGAAAGCCCTTTGTCTACCGCTTGATGCTTGCTGCCGTACAAAGCGAGAAATATTAGCAAGAAAAAAGACTTCTAATAAACAAAGCGCTGTCGTTACAAAAGTTATATATAAACCCAAATCTTGCAATAAAAACTCCATCGCTTCACATCCTTAATACGTTCATTCTAGCACATTCTCCAAGCGTTCTCTATTTCCTTTTATTTTCAAAAAAAAGTTTTGCATATTCTCTCACAAAAACGATACAAAAAAACATTGTATTCGCTTTCTTTAGTATATTCACACACATAACTGAATAGGTTTGATTTGTTAGAAATTTATAAAATTTTTGCATTATAATAAAACTATTGCCAGTTTTTGAAAAAAGCATTATTCTCTTCTTGTAATCAAAAACGAATATGGAGATGAAACATACTATGGGTCAATTAGGAGACGCCGATTACGTTCCCGACACCGCCTTTTTATCCTTCCCAGCAGCTAGAACATTTCATTTAGAATTTATAATACAGTTGATTGTTATTTTTGTAGCTTCCATTTTGTATGCTATTTCTATGAATATGTTTTTTATCCCGCATAATATGATTAGCGGTGGTTTCGCTGGTGTAGGGATGATTATCGGTTATTTAATGCACTATAATATCGGTGCACTTATCTTTTTACTAAACATCCCACTACTTGTTCTAAGTCATTTTTACTTAGGAAAGAAAACAACTTTCTTAACAGCTTACTTCGTGGCAGTATCATCACTTGCCATGAACATTATCCCCGTACATCAAGTATCAGATGATATTTTACTTTCTTCGGTATTTGGTGGCGTTATCTGTGGTGCATCCTCAGGGATTATATTCCGATTTGCATCTTCGACTGGTGGATTTGATATTGTTGGATTGATTGTAGCGAAATATAAAGACATTTCGATTGGCGCTATTATTTTTGGCTTCAACTTAGTCTTGCTTGTGGTTGCTGGCTTTATTTTCGGATGGGATATTACACTGTATACGTTAATTAGCCGTTTTGTTGTCAGCAAGGTAATCGATGCTGTGCATACAAAACACATTAAATTAACGATCATGACAATTACAGAAAAAGGCGAGGAAATTAAAAGCGCACTACTGCATCACGGCATACGTGGTGTGACGATGGTAGACGCTGTCGGCGGCTATACCAACCATAAGAAAAAAATGATTTACACTGTCGTAACTCGTTACGAGTTAGGAGAAATAAAGCGCATTATTCGTCACGTCGACAATCATGCGTTTATGAATATTACAGAAACCGTTGAAATCGTTGGACGTTTCAAACGTATATAAGAAAGCGCAAGGAACTAGAATTCCTTGCGCTTTTACTTTTACACTTATTACAAAATCAGATAATTCTATTATTCTCTCGTTAAATATGCTATAATACAATAAGACTTACAAAAAAGAATGTATAGACTTGGGAGTTTCTCTTACTTTTATAAGCAAAAAGAAACGAGAAGTCGGGTATATCTCAATGCAAGTTTGCGTAATAACTAATTATTATCACATCATACAAGAAACGGTTTAAAAAAGCCGATCATCTTAGTTATTCTTCTTTAATCTTTTATAAAAAAGATACGTACAACTAACACTCACTTCTATTATACCTACCTTTTTGACTTCCAAATCATCTTATTATATAAGGAGATGAACATATGAATCAAAATATACGCTATATAGTAGCTGTACTGTTTGCTATCATCGGTGGTACGATTTGCTTCTGGACAAACATTCAGCTTGGAGAACATATCGTTTTTAATGGAATCGAATCACTTGTAAGCGCTTCAATATTAGGTGGATACATTTTCTTCCTCTTTAATCCAGAAGAAAATGCTCAAAAAACAATGCTATTAACAATGATCGGAATCGTCGGAGGATGTATTTCCTACTCCATGACAAATTATACATTACCACTTCAATTAAGCTCAGCTTTCTTCCACGGTCTTTGGACTTGGTTTATCGCATTTTGCTTAGCAGATGTATTTAATCTATTGCAAGACCCAGAAGAAGAAACTGGTCGAGGAGTCGAAAGTAATTCTTAATAGAAAAGAGGCTAGAAGATAAATCTTCTAGCCTCTTTTTTCAATATATCGACCGTTCGACAAAGCACAACACGCCCCTCAGAGCCCAAGCAACTTCTCTCCAAACTGAACGATACATACAATAATTAACACAATCGCTAACAGCTTCAGTGCTACATACGTCACTTTACAGAACACGTAAATAAGCAATAGTAGCAAAATAAGCGTCAAAATACCCATATGTACTGCCTCCACAACGTTCTCTTCTTCTTATAGGAAGTCCCTTCATTCTACTCTTCTCATTTCATTTGTGAAACCTAATAAATTTACATAAAGGAAAGAGGATATCTTACTCAGCGTAAGATATCCTCTTTCCTTTTACTAGACTACTAGTTTCTTTTGCAACTTCTCAAGCCATTCCCTCTCTAATTGCAAACAGCCTATTCCACTCTTTTCAGCATCCTTTAACTCTTTTTCTGCTTTCCTTAAATATGTATGAAAGGAGCCCATATCCTCCTGCAAATATTTCAAAATCGCCTGTGCACGATAATAACTATGTGGATCTAATTTCGTTATAGCATGAGCATGCTGCTTCATATCATGTAGAGAAACATCGTCCATATCATATAGCACCTTATATAACAGATACCAACTATGAAAACCACTGACAAAATATTTATTTTCTTTTGTAACAGGTGTTTGTAGAACTCGCTCTAAGCAAGTTATGCCTTTTTTCATTCCTTCTCTTTCACAGCGGTAATAGAACACAAGCATAAGGTCACTCATTATTTTCCTTACATCTTTGCTACTCTTTATTTTTTCTGCACTTATTTCTACTATCTTACCATCCCAATCTTTTGGCCTTTTTGAACTTAACAGCGCGCTGGATACTTGAATACTATGCAAATGCTGCCGAGCCTTCTCATCACCTTTAATTAAAATTAAAAATTGCTTGCCATCACTAAGCATGATTCCCTTCATCGGAATCGCTGTGGCCAAAGAGATTACAAAATGGAGTACAGAAAAATATAAAAGGAATTGATAATAACTCACCATGTATATGTAGCCTGATACAGCGCCGCACACAAAACTTGTTAGCGGTCCACCTAAAGTCATCCATGCCCATTTTTTTGAAAGGTTTGGTGTATATACAGAAGGAGGCAATAACATTGCAACGCCACCAAAATACATCCACCTTTTATTTTCTCTTATCCGCATTTTCCCCTCTTCTTTTTGGATCGTAATAGGTCCTGCCGTCATAAATTTAAATTGCAAACCATTTAACAAACCAAAAATAACATGCCCCAGTTCATGAATGGCAAGAACAAGCACCAGAATAACTAATACTCCCCATAGTTCCAATAAACCTTGTGTTTTTTCCGGCCTAATCCATCCATATATCACTGAACAAGCAAAAGCAATAACTATAGAAAAAACAGGCCTTTTCAAAATGTCCACCGCTTTTCTCTCCTCTATAATCTTTAACATTAATAAATCATTTTTTTATGCATTTCATACATGTATTTCCCGATATGTAGTATCCAAACAAGTGAAATAATACCAATTAGAAAGAAATCCGCTTCCCTTACAACTGTATAACCAATTGACAGAATCCATGCCCATGCAAGCACACCATTTGTAAATTGATATGCCTTGTAACCCGCTTCATGAACGATATGCTTTTGTCCCTCATCTGCATTTCTCGCCCACATTTCCATGGATTGTGAATATGTAACGGATTGTTCTGGGTATAACTTATTATATCGATTCTTCATAATAAAGCCACTCCATATAACAAGAATCAAACATACAGTAGCTATAACAAAGTTTACAATTTCAAATAACGACGGAGTTCCATCTGTAAATGATCGATAATACATAATCGCAGCACAACTCGCCCAAGACCATACAATAACTTCACTTATACGTAAATAAATGAGCATAGTCCCTAGTCTACGCCCCTGTATACTTTCTTCTTCATCACGTAACTTTGCTAATGTTCGCACATTCTTTCCAAACAAGAATAACCCCGCTGTACAAAACATAAACAGCGCAGCTATTGCGACATAAGAATCATCTTTGGTTGACCTAACATCAAAATAATGAACTAGTATGTATCCAACGATTAAACCCACTAGCATAGACAACAAGAATTTTATAATAAAAAAACATTGTATCTTTTATCCTACTCTCCATCTTCTTCCCCCTCAACTAACGTAAATATCTCTTCCACCGGTACCCCAAAAACTTGCGCAATCTTAAGCGACAAAACAATCGATGGCGCATAATCACCTCGCTCAATTAAGCTAATCGTCTGCCGCGATGAATCAATTACTTTCCCTAACTCACCTTGTGACATTCGGTGCTTCGCCCTGAATTCCCTCACTCGATTTTGAAGCTTCATATCTAACCTCTTTTTCATTTATTTAATTAAAATTGTAAATAATATCCTTACATTTGTCAATTATCATTGTCATTTTGACATTAATATATGGCAAATTCAACTATACATTCATACTAAGAAATTTTATATAATATATTTAAAATACATAATATGCGAGGTGAAATATGGAGAAAAAATCGATTTTTTCTTATCTTCTCATCAAACTTTCAGCAGCTTTTATTCTCTATCTTTCTTTTGGAATACTTTTCTTTCTAACAAATGAATTTGATTTATATGAGCTCTCAGACTTTATATGTAACGCCCTATATAACCCTTGGACTTATGCGCTTTTCTTCTATGCAATCTTATGCTCGCTCTTAATTGATAAGCTAAGTTCAAAACAAACAAGCATGATAAAAAAGAGCTTGCTCTACATCATGTGCGGTTATCTCTACTTTCTCCCTTTTCAATTATTTTACGATGAACACATTATTTTCTTTTTCATTGCCGGTTCTATCGGAGCAATCTGTGCGATTTACTTTTACTTATGCACTCTTATCGGAGAGAAATTTAAATGGTTTCGCTATATAGCTTCTATCATTATTCCCGCTTTATTTATTACAATTGCTTCAATTGATTTTACAAAGAAAGAACACTGGGTAGAACACACTACAAAAAATGAATTTGAAGCAACTTTTTCATATTTGAACGGCGAACATAAAATTCCTATTCACGCTCAAAAAGGAGAGGCACTTGAAATCAATATTCAATTTCTTATCGAGGAAAATAGGAACTATGGTCACGGCCTTCGTTTTTCTAGCGAATTTAGCAGAAGCGAACCTGTTTCAGAAATAAACGAAAATACTTACTTACTTTCAGTAACTAAAACGGGAACATATTATATTGTAGTGGCTGGCCACAACCTGAAAGGGAAAATAAAAGCAAGCTGGAAAGTACATTGAACTCCCTTCACCTTCACTTCGTTTAGAAGAGGTTGTCTTCTCGGTTAAAACGATAAAAAAGAGCAGTGCTTATAAGCACTGCTCTTTCCAATTTTCGACATAGAATGGATTCCATATTAATTTGCGCTTTGTACAAATACGCGTTTTAATTGCTTGCGGAAACGAACCCCTAACGTAATAGCTACAATGACAATCACTCCGAAAATAATTTTCCCGATGTGCTGTCCAAGTACTCCAAATATATCATGTAAGTTTCCACCTAACCAATAACCGCCGATTAAGAAGAAAGATACCCAGAATAGAGCGCCAGAGTAGATCGTAATCGCAAAGCGGCGGAACGGTAAATTAATAATCCCTGCAAAGTATCCAGTAAAGTGACGTACGCCTGGAATAAAGAAGCCGATGAAAATAAGAAAATATCCATATTTATCGAACCACATTCTCGTTAAATCAATTTTTCTTTGTGTTAAAAACACATACTTCCCATATTTCTGCACAAAAGGCATACCAAGTTTATTCCCTAAAAGGTACTGAATTGTCATTCCAACGCTTGTACCAATAAATGACAAAATAATTAAAAGTGGTAATTGTAAATCTCCTTTATGCGCCAAAAAACCTGCATATGCTAATGTCGGCTCTCCAGGAAACGGAAGCGCAATATATTCTAACAGCAATCCTACAAGTACAACATAATAGCCGTATTGCTGAAATAATTCATGAATCCATTCCATGTCGATCTCTCCTTTTCTGTCTTATCTACAGCATTTACCACGCACAAACTGTTACTATTATTGTATAAAAAAAATGTCGAAATAACTATCACAATAACTTACATTTAGATTACATTTTTGTAAGGAAAGTACTAAAATAATCCATATTCATGCAAATTCTCCTAATATCTATTATATATTTGCAAATTTTTTCATTTCTCCTTTATTATATACGAAAAAATTGCGTTTTTCTCTTATTTTCGCATAGTTAACTTTAAAAAAGTTCATTTATCTTTATTTTTAATTGAAAATCTAAAAGAGATTGCTATAAACTAGAGTTATAATAATTATCCAATGTTTTATACCCAAACTCACACAAGATTGTGAGTGGCGGAATTTTGTAGAGTTTCCACTCTGTTTCGTTCGCCCGTTGTCCTGAACTGGACAGCGGGCGTTTTTTATTTATAAAGGAGGATTTTTTGTGGAGAAATTTAAGTTTTCATTATTAGTTTTATTTGGTGCCTGCAGCTATGGCGTACTTTCGACAATTTTCAAGCTGGGCTTTATGAATGGGTTTTCTGCGCATGAGCTATTAGGTGGACAATATGTATTTGGCTGGGTCGGACTTTTATTACTCGTTCTTTTCTTTTCACGTCATAAAATCTCGAAAAAACAAGCATTTTCCTTATTGGCTGTCGGAACAACAATGAGTATGACTGGAATTTTCTACGCTATTTCTGTAGAAGAATTACCAGCATCTATTGCCGTTGTCTTACTCTTTCAATTTACATGGATTGGGGTAGTCATTGAAGCAATCGCGAACAAAACATTACCAAGTCGCGAAAAGGTGATCTCGATTATCATTTTATTTGCCGGAACATTACTTGCAGGTGGTGTGTTCGAAGGTCTTGGCCAAAACTTCTCTACAAAAGGCATTATTTTTGGACTATTAGCCGCTGTTTCTTTTTCCTTTTATATTTTTGCAAGCGGACGCGTTGCTACAAATGTACCACCGTATACGAAAAGCTTTCTGATGACAACAAGCGCTACACTTATCGTTTGCTTAATTTTCCCGCCAACCTTCTTAACAGACGGTGCCTTGCAAGCTGGATTATGGAAATATGCATTCGTCCTTGGACTCTTCGGTGTTGTTGTACCGGTCATTTGTTTCTCCATTGGCGTACCAAAAGTAGGAATAGGACTTGGAACGATTTTAGGAGCAGCTGAATTACCAACAGCAATCATCGCTTCCATTACACTTGTTCATGAAGTCGTATCGCTATTACAATGGCTTGGTATCCTTTGTATATTAATCGGTATTTTCACACCGCAATTTCTTATTGTACGAAAAGAGAAGAAACGTAATATAGAACAAAGCGCCTAAAAAAAGAGCACATCATGTGCTCTTTTTTACTTTAATGCTCCGTACAGCTTTTCTACTTCCCTTTCAATTTGTTTCACATCGATTCTTTCAAACAATGGCTGTACATGACCAATCTGCTTTGGCAACACATTCTTACATTCCCAGCTCACACTCGAAATAGATAATATGTTCCGCACCCTTTCACTAGAAAAAGGTAAAAATGGCTCAAGTAACTGCGCAAAGTTCACAATCAAGTATACACAGGTGTAAATCGTCTCTTCACAAGCAGCAGGGTTTTCCTCTCTTTGTTTCCAAGGTTGCTCTTCATCAAAATATTTATTGGCAAAGCGTACCGTTTCAAAGATTGTTTCTAACGCTACTTTAAAATGAGCTTGCTCAATTGCACGTCCTACACTGCGATATAATCCCTCCACTCTTTCTTGCAATTCTAAATTCACATGACCTTTTGGCACAGCACCATCATAATATTTCTCAATGAACTTTAGTGTACGATTTACAAAATTCCCATATGCCCCTAAAAGCTCACTATTATGGCTATAAATAAATTCGCGCCAAGAAAAATCAGTATCACGATTTTCTGGTGCATTAATTGTTAAGAAATAACGAATCGAATCTGGATTATATCGCTCTAATATATCCGGCACCCATACCGCCCAGTTTTTACTTGTCGATAATTTTCGTTTCTCAACAGTCAAATATTCATTTGAAACGATATGACGCGGGATCGCCTTTTCTCCTATCCCAAGTAATACAGCTGGCCAAATAATAGAATGGAACGGGATGTTGTCCTTCCCGTGCACATAGTATGTCTTCGCACTACTACTCCAGAACTCCCCATCATCTTTCCCTGTTTCTTTAGCCCATCGTTTACTTGCTGAATAATAACCTGACACTGCTTCAATCCACACATAGATTTTCTTATCCTCATATCCCTTAACTGGAATTGGTACTCCAATTGGTAAATCACGTGATACAGCTCGGTCCTGTAATCCTTCTTGTAAGTAACGCTCTGTTAGTTGAACCGCATTATCACGCCATGCTCCTTTTTGTTTCGCAACCGCTACTGCATCTTTCATCTGCTCCTGAAATTTATGCAACGCAAAGTAGAAATGCTCTGTTTCCTTAACTGCTGGTGTACTTCCGCATAACTTACATTTCTTTTCTAATAAATCAAGCGGATCTAAAATGGCTGAGCACGCATCACATTGATCCCCGCGTGCTGGTTCCTGACAATGTGGACAAATTCCTTCTACATATCGATCCGGCAAAAATTGTGTACATGTTTCGCAATATGCTTGTTCAACTGTCTTTTTATAAATGAATCCTTCTCCTAATAAGCGTAAGAAAATCTTCTGTACCGTTTCATGATGGTGCTGTGTATCTGTACGTGTATAACAATCATACGTAAACCCAAGATGCTGAAAACATCGCTGGAATTCTTCATGATAATGGTCTGCAATTTCTTTTGCGCTAACTCCCTCTTGTTTGGCCCGAATCGCAATTGGTGTTCCATTACAATCACTACCTGATACATAAAGGACCTGTTCACCTTTCGCTCTATAATAACGCGCTAAAATGTCCCCTGGTAATAAACTCGCAACATGACCAAGATGTAACGATCCATTCGCATACGGCCAAGCGCCTCCAATAAAAATACTCATCATCTATTCCTCCTTTTAAATATAAAAAAGCCCCGCCCCTATCTTCAGAAAAGATAAGGGCGGGGCTTTATAAACAGTCGCGGTACCACCTTATTTCGCCAGCTATTCACATAACCGACCTCATCAAGTACGGAGCATTACTTACACTCTTATACTGTGGTTTTGATAACGAGAACCAACTCTCGTCGCCGCCTACTATTATCATTTGATAAGTTCAGGACGCAGCTCAAAGGCCATTGTTCAAATGAATATTCTTGCTTCTTCTCAGCTCCCGAAGCTCTCTGGAAAGAATGGTTTCATTCTACTTTTCCTTTTCAACGCTTTTCATATATAACACGTATTTTACGACTAAACTACAGAAAAATCAATTTTTTATTTAGAGAAAAAAAGGAAATAGAAAACCCCTTCCGAATATTTATATGTTCAGAAAAAGGAGGAGTTCTATTGAATCAAAAGCAATTAAGCACAATGAATAAAAAAGGCTGGAGTGCAGCAGCCTATGAAGCATGGACAAATCGGCATGGCATTCCAAAAGAATACGCAAAGAAACTTATGCAAGATCCTGCTCATGAAGTAGCCTACTACTTACCTTATATACAAAACCCCAAAGGGAAACGAATCATCAATTTACTTGGCTCTAAAGGCAATAAAGCTGTCGCACTCGCATTATTAGGTGCTGACGTCACTGTTGTAGATATTTCTGAGAGCAACGCCAAATATGCAAATGAGCTCGCAAACGCCGCAGGAGTATCTATCGAATATATCGTTTCAGATGTACTAGAAATCACACCTTCTCCAACATTTGATGTTGTTTTGTTAGAACTCGGTGTACTTCATTACTTTTTAGATCTCAAGCCACTTTTCAAATTAATCTCAAGACTTCTAAAAGACGATGGGACTTTTATCCTTCGTGACTATCATCCTCTTTATACAAAATTATTAGCAATAGATGATCAAAAGTTTAAGGCAAGCGGAGATTATTTCTCTGAAGAAGTAATAGAGGATAACGTTGCTTATAGCATTCTACTTGATAAAGCGCAGCAAGAATCACTTCCTAAAACGATGATTCGCCGCTGGACGTTAGGAGAAATTATTACAGAAGTTGCAGGGGCAAATCTACGCATTGAAAAGCTTATTGAAGAGCATGGTCCACATCAACGCTGGGTCTTTCCTTCTTCAGCCCCAGAAGGAATGGAAGAACGTATTCCAGGACTTTACACGTTAATTACGACAACAGCATGCAAAAAAGGATCCCTTCACGGATAGGATCCTTTTTGCATGCTTAACGCATATAAGTTGAGGTTGGAGATTACCATAATTCTGTAGAATAGGACACAAGGTATTTCAACATTTTGTCTCTGACTTACGCAGTCAAAAGGGGTATGACCAACATAACGAAGAGTAATGTTTAGTTGATACTGATAATCGTTATCAACTAATTAGAAGTATACATGATGTATCCTAAAAAGACAATAGGAATTTCACATTTTTCTTCGTAAAGCTTTCGGTACATATACACAATAAGGTTCGCTTTCTAAATAATCACCAGTTATCGCATATGCTCTTGAACGAGAACCACCACAAATATAGCGGTATTCACACTTCCCACACTTCCCTTTATAGCCATCTGGATTACGTAATGCTTGAAAAATTGGGGAGTGACGATAAATATCCCGTAAACGTTTTTCTCTCACATTTCCAGTTTGAATTGGTAATAGCCCGCTCGGATACACATCGCCAATATGTGAAATAAAAACAAAACCGTTGCCATCATTCACGCCTTTTGGTGCTCGTCCTAAGCCATCAATTTTGCCGGTTAAGCCATTTTGAAGGGCATCTTCATAACGAATTTCTCGATTCTTTCTTTGTTGCATGATAACGCGCCGATAATGCTGCGCAGCTGTTGTCTTTATATCAAATGAAGCCCTTTTCCCTATTTCATATAATTTACGAAATACAAGTTCATGTTCTACTGGTGAAATCATATCTTCTACACTTCCCCTTCCAGTTGGAACAAGGAAAAACACGCTCCATAGTACACCACCTAACTTTTCAACAAGCGCCGCCATCTCTTCTACTTCATGAATATTGTACTTAGAAATAGTGGTATTGATTTGCACAGGAATCTGTAGCTCATTTAAATATTGAATCGCATCCATCGTAAGCTGAAAAGACCCTGCCACGCCGCGAAAACGATCATGTGTCTCAGCTGTAGCACCATCCACACTAAAAGCCCAGCGAGCAAGCCCAACCTCTTTTGCTTTTCGAATTGCCTCTTTCGTCACATTTGGAGTCGCACTAGGCGTCATCGAAACGCGTAATCCTTTTTGCACTGCATAATCTGCTAGTTCATAAATATCTTTTCTCATAAGCGGGTCCCCACCAGAGAAAACTAGCATTGGCTGATTCATTTCATATATTTCATCAATTAATCTCTTCCCTTCAAGAAAAGTCAATTCTCTCGGGTCTCTCCTATACTGCGCTTCAGCTCGGCAATGCAAACACTTTAGTTCACAAGCTCGTGTAACCTCCCATATCACAATAAAAGGATTTTCATCATAATTCATTTTCCATCTCGCTCCTCCCTACATACTTATAATCAGTATAGGGAAGATTCTAAAAAACACTGTGAGCTATTTCACTGCATCTTTATCTTATTTCCTTTATAATGAGAATGAATATCATTAATATTAGGAGTGTTGTGCATGTCGCAAGAATTCGAAGAGAAATTATATGCCAATTTAGAAGCGGTTATTGATCCTGAATTAGGCGTTGATATCATTAATCTTGGATTAGTATATGACGTTACAGCAGATGAAAATAATAATGCTGTTATTACAATGACGATGACTTCTATCGGTTGCCCGATGGCGGGGCAGATCGTATCAGATGTCAAAAAAGTATTATCGACAAATGTACCAGAAGTAAATGAAATCGAGGTCAATGTGGTTTGGAATCCACCTTGGTCAAAAGAGCGTATGTCACGTATGGCGAAAATCGCACTGGGCATTCGCGATTAGTTAATAAGAAAAGACCTGACTTTATAAAGTCAGGTCTTTTTCACGTCTTATTTTACACCAACTGCATCATAAGCTTTCGTTACAGCTTGTACTTCTTTAGAGTTTTTGCCATATAAATCTGTCGCAGATTGAATTGCAGCTTGACGCATCATTTTAAAGTTAGAGTTTGCAGTTAAATATTTTGAAAGCGCACGGTAATAAATTTTTTCTGTAGCTTCGCGGCCAACGCCATTTACTTTCACACCATAATGAGTGCCACCTTCAGACACTAAATATGCTGCTTTATTATTGATACTACTGTTAATATGAACGCCGCCGTTATCAGCTGTTCCTTTATAACGTTTGTCGTAATGATCTGGATAGCCTTCAGTTGGTTTTAATGGGTTTGGAATAGAAGCAGGATCACTTAAGGAACGTAGTGAATCTCCTGGTTTACCTGGTGTATAAATATCTTCTCCGAGCTCCCAATCATCACGGTCTACCATCGCACCAAAAATATCTGATAACGATTCGTTTAGTGCACCAGATTCATCTTTATATACAAGATTTGCTGTGTGCTCTGTTACAGCATGCGTTAACTCATGGGCAATAACATCTAGACCTGCAGATAATGGAATAAATGTGTTTCCATCCCCATCTCCATACATCATTTGTATCCCGTTCCACGCAGCGTTATTCCAATTTTCCCCTACGTGAACAGAAGAAATTAACTTCGCACCTTGATTATCAAAAGAATTACGGTTAAATACCTTTTTATAATAGTCATATACTTTTCCTGCGTTTACATGCGCATCAACAGCAGCTTTATCTTCAAAGAACTTCGATTTACTTTCTACTTCTTCACCTGTATATCCAAACCATTGTGAGAAGAGATTAAACAAGTTCTCATCCATATTTTGTGCATCAAATGTATGAACACCATTTCCACGTTTACCATCAAATAAATTAAATGCTCCTGTTTTTTCATCTTGAGCAATTTCAAATGATTGTCTTTCTCCTAGCACACCATATCCAAAACCAGTAATATGATCGATTGCATTATATTTCTCAATCACATTTCCATTTGTTGCATCAACAAAGTAATGCCAGTAACCCGGAGCTGGTTTTGAAACAGATGCTTTTACAAGGTATGAAAGATAATATTTCCCATCTTTTTCATACACATATAAATCTTTTTTCACACCATCATATTGATTTACTTTGCCAATTTCTTTCTCAATATCAGCTTTCGCAATTTCTACCGCTTTCTCATCGGTAATGCTCGCTGCAGCTGGAATATTTTTATCTTCTAAATTCGGGATAACTTGCCCGAAGAATGCTTTCACATTATTGTCTTTATCAAGCGCAACTGTTTGATCAGATCCATACACAGGAATATTATTATGTTTCTCTACTAGTTTCACGTGTGTTGTACCCGATTCAGCATCCTTTTCTTCCCCTACAACACTAAAATGACTTTCTATATTTCCTGCTAGTTTAAACATATCCTTTTTGCTTTCTAAATACTGAAATACTGTTTCTTTTTTATCTAATCCTTCTGGTGCTTTCCATTCCTCACCTATGTAAGCTGGTGTTTTAAATTCTTGGTGATATTGAATTTGCCCTTCTGCCGCTTTTGTGTTTGTTGCTCCAAATGCTCCAAAACCTGAGGCGATAACGGATAAAGCTAATGCTGATGAAACGACTTGCTTTTTCAATCTAACACTCCCCATTCCCCAAAAATTTTTTGACACTCTTATACATTTCAAAAAAAGGAAAATATCTCCTGCCAAAAAAATATTGAGAAACATTTTTCTTATAATTTCATCCCCTCAAAAAAGAGAGTGTCACATTAGACACTCTCTTTTCATTCACTCATTATTGTTTTTTCATCTCAATCGCTAAATAATGTGATTGCTCTTTTGCTTGAATGCGAATGTCTTCTTCAACTGCTTCTGCTGCATCTCGCATCACAAGTGTTTCACCATTTACTACGCCACTTCCTTCAATTTGTACAAGGTACACTTGACGCCCTTCATCAACAGGTAAGCTAATTTCTTTTCCTGCTTCTAACGATAGAGAGTATAAGTTTGCATCTTGATGAATAGCAATTGGTGCACCGCCATCAACCGGAGAAACCATATGGAACCATACATTTTCACGCTTGTTCCAATCAAATTTAAACTCACCATAGTTTGGCTTGTGACCAGCACGATCTGGTAAAATCCAAATTTGTAATAAACGTAATGTCTCATTTCCTAAATTATGTTCACTATGAAATACACCTGTACCAGCACTCATATATTGTACATGTCCCCGCTCAATCGTACCGCGGTTTCCCATGCTATCTTGGTGTGTTAATTCACCATCTACAACGTAAGAAATAATCTCCATATCACGATGCGGATGCATATCAAATCCTGTTTGCGCTGCTACTAAATCATCATTAATAACGCGAAGTGCCCCGAAGTGCATATTGTCTGGGTTGTAATAATCTGCGAATGAAAAATGAAAATGTGTATTTAACCAGCCATGATTTGCTCTTCCCATATTTTTATGATCAATTTTTTTAAACATATCCTTCACCTCATATTATCTCGAATTCGAGATATTTATTTAAAATTTTTTATTGTAACTTTCGCAGTAATTCTAATAATTGTTTTTGTTCATTATGATCTAATTTATTAAATTGTTCTGCTTGAAACGTTTCTTGCGGCGGAACAGTTTCTTCATATAAAGTTTTTCCCTTTTCTGTTAACGAAAGATATTTCGTAGTCCCTTCTTGTTCTCGCTTAATCCAACCTAGTTGTTCCATCTTATTTAAAAGCTGCGTAATATTCCCTTTTGTAACAAATAGCTTTTTTCCAAGCTCCTGCTGCGTTAAGCGATCGTTTCCTCCGATTTGGGCTAACACATCAAACTGAGCAGCTGATAAACTCCACTCTTTCAAATGTTGATTTGTCTCGCGAATGCTCCTGTTATAAAAACGTGATAAACGAAACCATAATAACAACCCAAGTCTTTCTTCTGCTTTCATTTCATCACCTCGCTTGCTTGATATACATAGTTTAGAACTAAACTATGTAATTGTCAACTACTTTATTCTAGTAAGTAGAAAGGAAAAGTATAATGATGTTCCCACCACTATACTTTAGTTTATATTCCTGCGCATATATTCATTCATTTTACGTTCAGCAAATGTCCTAGCATCCCTTTCAATCCAACGTGCTTCGTATACTTCTTTTTCGATATACAATACATTGTTTTCATGCTGCATAGAATGACGAAACTCGTGTAATAAAGTTTTGAGCACTTGTTCATATTGTTCCCACATGCAAACAAAAATCATTTGTCTTTCTTTATGATAAAAACCGTTTAAAGGAAATAAAAATTCTTCCTCTTCTTCTCCTAAGTTCACGAGCACATCATTTGTATCACACGTATCGCAAAAAACAACTGGAATGTCGCGCTTCTCAATTAATGAAAACACATCATTTTGCACCTGCTGAATATCCCACGGAAATTCTGAATCCAGCACATACCAATTCCCAGCTTGCTGATATACGTTTTGAAACTGGAGTTCCATTGACCTCCATTCTCCTTTCTAAAATCCCTTTTCCTATACATATGCCACAATACGAAAAAAAATAAACACATATTGCAATATCACATTACACCTAGTTCAAAAAATGTTCAAAAATAATGTTTGGAAAAAGGTTGATTTATACAAATTACTAGATTATAATAATTATAAATTAATAAAAAATACAACATAATAAATAACTCAGAAGGAGATTGATCATATGAACACACAAGTAATCGAAGTATTAAACAAACAGGTAGCAGACTGGAACGTATTATTTACAAAACTACACAACTTCCATTGGTATGTAAAAGGACCTCAATTCTTTACACTACACGAGAAATTTGAACAATTTTATACAGAAGCAGCTGGACACATCGATGAAATTGCAGAGCGCATTTTAGCAATTGGCGGCAAACCAGTAGCGACAATGAAAGAATACTTAGAACGATCTTCTATTCAAGAAGCGGCTTACGGAGAAACTGCAGAAGGGATGGTCGAAGCAATTATGAAAGACTACGAAATGATGCTAGGCGAACTAAAAAAAGGTATGGAAATCGCACAAGACGCTGACGACGAAATGACATCTGACTTACTACTTGGTATCTACACAGAACTAGAAAAACACGTATGGATGCTACGTGCATTCTTAAACTAAAAGCGCAAGCGGCTCGTTTAGAACAGGAGGGCATTGGAACTCCTGATTCCGAGGCGCTTTTTGCCTCGAATGAAGGAGTGAAATGACCGACTGTTCTAGCCGCTGGAGCTGGATATCTCTAAAAGCGTAGGTGGCTCGTTCAGCTCTGAATGGCTAAGGTTCTTTCGCATAGAAGGCGCTTTTTGCCTTCTTATGCGGAAGGTTCTTAGACACGAAGAGCTTGTCACCGGAGCTGGATGCCACTAAAAGCGCAAGCGGCTCGCTCAGAATGTGAGGAGGATGGAGTTTCTGACGTAGAGGCGCTTTTTGCCTCGCAGGAAGAAGCGAAGCCACCGAACATTCTAGCCGCTGAAGCTGGATACCACTAAAAGCGCAAGCGGCTCGCTACGCTAAAGAACCCCATAAAACCCTCTCAATTTATGTTGAGAGGGTTTTATTATTATATCTATATATCTCAAACGTTTTTATGTTAAAATATAGAAAAGTCCGATATTTCCTTCTACGTAATATCATTTAGGTAGATATACCATTAAATGACGGGAGTGGTTCAGTTGAAAGACTATTTGATTCGAGCATTTTTCGCCTTATTAACTGTTGGAATTGCTTTAGGAATAGCGAATATTTTCAATCTGACCGTAGACACAAGAAGCTATCCTTTCCTCATTGTCCTCGCCATCGCTGGTGGTTGGGGCGGTTGGTACTTATATAAGAAAACTAAGAAAGACAACTCTAAAGGCATTCCTAAATGAACGGAATGCCTCTTCTTATTATGATAACTGCTTCCACTTATTCCCCATAACAGGTCGTTTATAATCTTGCATTTTCTGAATCAATTCATCCGCAGTAGTTGCTGAAACAATTAACTCTTTATTAGATGGATTCATAAATCCTTCTTCTGCTGCACGATCGACCATTTGCAGAATTGGCCCGTAAAAATCTTTAATATTTAATAACCCAACTGGTTTATCATGAATCCCAATTTGTGACCAACATACAACCTCGAATAATTCTTCAAATGTTCCATAGCCACCTGGCAATGCAATAAATGCATCCGCAAGCTCTCCCATTTTTGCTTTACGTTCATGCATTGTTTCTACTTCAATTAATTCTGTTAATCCTTCATGAACAATCTCCCCACGAAATAAACCACGAGGCATAACGCCCGTTACACGCCCGCCTAAGCGTAACACTTCATTGGCCACTTCCCCCATTAAACCAACACATGAACCGCCGTATACTAATTCACAATTATTTTGAACCAGCACCTCTCCAAGCTTGATTGCTTGCTCCTTAAACTCAGATCTCTCTCCTAAATTAGAACCTGCAAACACACAAATCTTTCTCATACCTACACCCCAAAACTATATATTGTTATGATACAATTAACATTGTACAACATATTGAGGGGATGAGGAAGAAGTGAATATAGTCGAATTTCAAAGATGGATCGAGGATTTTTACGAAAAACGAAGCTGGTCACAATATAACTCTTTTATTCGCTTAAATTTCTTAGTGGAAGAAGTAGGCGAAGTTTCACGCGTTGTGCGCGCGATTGAAATTGGACGTGATCGCCCAGATGAGCAGGAAAAGCAAGAAGAAGAATTGAAAATAGAGTTAAAAGAAGAACTTGGGGATGTACTTTCCAACCTCATTATTCTTTCTCAAAAATATGATTTAGACTTACAGGATATTATGGAAGCACATGTAGAAAAACTATCTAAACGTTTCCAAGAAACTAAATGAGAATATTTATCAATTATGATATAATATTCCCGATATTATACAAGGGAGGATTTTTATGTTATCTACTAAATTACACGATGCACTTAATGATCAAATGAACTTTGAATTTTACTCTGCCCATGTTTATATGGCAATGGCTGCTTACTGCACGGCAGAAAGCTATGATGGATTTGCAAACTTTTTCCTTGTACAAGCAGAAGAAGAGCGTTTCCACGCAATGAAGCTTTATAATTATATTAATGACCGCGGAGAGCGTGCGATTATTACTGGATTCGAAAATCCGAACAATGAGTACGAATCTGTTTTAAGTGCATTTGAAATCGCACTTGAGCATGAACGTGAAGTAACAAAGCGTATTTATAATCTATCTGATATCGCTTGGGATGAGCGTGAGCATGCAACAATTACGTTCTTGAAATGGTTCGTTGACGAACAAGTTGAAGAAGAAGCTTCTTTCGACAGCATCATTCAGAAACTAAAACGTATTACAAGCGATTCTAACGCTTTATTTATGTTAGATGCGGAATTAGAAAAACGTACTTTTACTCCTCCTGCTGAGTAATAAGCCGATCACCTTAACAAGTTTGTTAAGGTGATTTTTATTTTCTCTCCCAAATATCCACTTACCTTAAGCTTCCATTAAAATCACCTTAAATTTCCATTCATTCTGCATAGGACTTCCATTATTAATGGTATTATTTTCAAAGAAAAACAAAAAGAAAAGGAGAAAAACTATGAAACAACGCCTAGAGGCAATCGACTCAGTTCGCGGCTTTTCTTTATTCGGCATTTTGCTCGTTAATATGACATTAATTCAGTTTGGAATGTTTAGCGCTGACCAACCTACTTATGTGTTCGGAAAGATTGATGAAGGAGCCAACTGGTTTATTGAATTTTTTGGTACACACAACTTCATTTCCCTATTCTCCTTTCTATTTGGTCTTAGTATTATTCTGCTGCAAAAGAGCATTCTCGCAAAAGAAAAGCGTTTCTTTCCGATTTATATACGACGAATTATTATTTTACTAATTCTTGGATATATTCACGGTATATTTATTTGGAGTGGAGACATTTTATTTGCATATGGGATTGTAGGGATTTTCTTAATGATGTTCATCAATCGAAAACCAAAAACATTGCTTATTTGGGCCTTTATCTTACTAGCATTTACTATGTTTATTTCTTACCCTTTTGAGTCCAATGCAAATGTAGATGATTTTTCCTCCTATATTGAAAAAGAACAAACAGTCCACAAAACCGGGAGTTATACAGATCATATAAAATTCCGCCTCTACGAAAATCCATTCGAAGATATTGGAATCACTGGATTTTCCGGGGGATTTCTTCTAACCTTTTTAATGATCATTCTAATGGCTCCGCTGTTCTTGCTAGGAATATATGTCGGGAAAAAAGGATGGCTGTTTGAAATAGATAAACATGTATCTTCCCTCAAAAAACTTTGGCTTATCAGTGGTATCTTTTCTTTCACAGTAAAAATCTTAGCATTATTAACACAGCAACCGATCCTCATTATGCTAAAAGACAGTGTTTCACCATTAGGAATGGCCCTTTTTTACGGAAGCTCAATTATTCTCTTATTCCATTACAAAAAAGCATTACGCTTACTTGAGTATGTGGCTAATATGGGTAAAATGTCAGTTAGTAACTATTTAGCACAGACTATCATTGCTACTACGATTTTTTATGCGTACGGTTTCGGATTATATGGAAAAATCGGTTACTTCTTTGGCATCGTATTGACGATTGGAATTTATAGCATTCAATTATATGCTAGTACCTATTGGCTACAAAGGTATCGTATAGGGCCTGTTGAATACGTATGGCGGCTTGGAACTTATTTGAAAAGGCCTGCTTTTAAGCATAAGGTAATGAAAAAAAAGCAATGAGCCCAAGCTCATTGCTTTCCTTATTTTATAGCATAACCCCAACGATAACCGCTGATAATATACTTACTAACGTTGCACCATACACAAGTTTTAATCCGAAAGAAGATACAACATTCGCTTGTTTTCCATCGATACTCTTCGTTGCTCCTGCGATAATCCCAATAGATGAGAAGTTTGCGAAAGATACAAGGAAGATTGATAAAATACCTACTGTACGAGCTGATAAATCACCAGCTACTTTTCCTAAATCAAGCATCGCAACAAATTCGTTTGTTACTAATTTTGTTGCCATAATTTGTCCTGCTGCTAGCATCTCTGATGTTGGAATACCCATTACAAATGCTAATGGTGAGAACACATATCCTAAAATGCTTTGGAATGTAATGCCGAAAATAGAATCAAATACACCGTTAATTGCTGTAATTAATGCTACGAAACCAATTAACATCGCCGCTACTGTTACTGCGATAGAGAATCCAAGCATAATATACTCGCCTAACATTTCAAAGAACGTTTGCTTTTTATCTTCTTGTAATTCTAAAATGTCCTCTTCTTCACTAATGTCATAAGGATTAATAATATGAACGATAATGAATCCACTAAATAAGTTTAAGACAAGTGCCGTTACTACATATTTTGGATCAATCATTTTCATATAAGAACCGACGATTGACATCGATACCGTTGACATTGAAGACGCACAAAGTGTATATAAACGATTTTTTGGTAATTTACTTAATTGGTCTTTTACTGTAATAAATACTTCACCTTGACCAACGATTGCCGCTGCTACTGCATTATATGATTCTAGTTTTCCTAGACCATTTATTTTACTTAATACGAAACCGACTGCACGAATAATAATCGGTAAAATTTTAATATGTTGCAAAATACCAATCAATACCGCTAAGAAGATAATTGGTAATAATACCGTTAAGAAAAATGGTGCTTGTCCATCATTTGCTAAACCACCAAATACGAAATTAACCCCTGCTTCTGCATATTTTAAAATGGCACCAAAACCATCCGAAATTCCTTTTACTAATACAAATCCAATCTTTGTATTTAATAAGAAGTATGCCAATGCTAATTGAATAACAAGCATAATTGCAATTGGTTTATACTTAATTTTCTTACGATCTGAACTTACAAGGAAACCTAGTACAAATACAACAAGTAAACCAACTAGAAACATAACTAGTTTCATATGTGAATCCTCCACTTCCATAAGTTATCTGTCGTCCAACGAATGACGTCTGACCATTGATATTAAAAAAATAAGAACCCCTAAATACTATTTACTTTAAACTATAACCTAAAATCAGTAAGCGTTTACATAAATTGCAATTTATAACAGGTAGTCTCTTCTTCCCTACCGTATTTAAAGTCTGAAATTGATACCACCTACAAACCAAATTGTAAGCGTTATCTAATTGAAATGCAACATAAATTTCAAAGAAATCATATGTAAATTTATCCCTTCCCTCTCTCTCGATGCAATATACTTCTTGTCGTTATTCGCCGAAACATCGATATCCCTTGTCGAATCGCTGATATATTTTAATTTGCGCCGATATATGCTGAGAAATAGTCGATATATTTGAAAAATCGCCGATAAAATTTCATTTACTATTTTCTCGTCCCCTTCCCATCTATATAGTAACATGTTTTTTCTAATTATATTATTTTTAATGAATACAAAAAAGCAGTAAGCTCATGCTCACTGCTTTTTATTTCTATAACATAACCCCAACAATAATTGCTGATAAAATACTTACTAACGTTGCACCATATACAAGTCTTAATCCAAATGAAGAAACAACGTTTGATTGATTTTCATCAATCCCTTTCGTTGCACCTGCGATAATTCCAATAGATGAAAAGTTTGCAAACGATACAAGGAATACGGATAGAATACCAACTGTACGAGCTGATAATTCTCCCCCTACTTTTCCAAGATCAAGCATCGCAACAAATTCGTTTGATACTAATTTTGTCGCCATAATTTGTCCCGCTGTTACCATTTCTGCTTGTGGAATACCCATTACAAAGGCAAGTGGTGAGAAAATGTATCCTAGTATAGCCTGGAATGTGATACCGAATACAGAATCAAACAAGCTGTTAATTGCTGTAATTAATGCAACAAATCCAAGTAACATTGCAGCTACTGTTACTGCTATTGTAAAACCAAGCATAATATATTCGCTAAGCATTTCGAAGAACGATTGCTTTTGTTTATTTTCTAACTTAAGTGTATCTTCTTCTTCAGTAATGTCATAAGGATTAATAATATGAATAATGATAAACCCACTAAATAAATTTAATACAAGTGCTGTTACTACATATTTTGGATCAATCATTTTCATATAAGAACCAACGATTGACATCGATACTGTCGACATAGACGACGCACAAAGTGTATATAAACGATGCTTTGGAATTTTACTTAATTGATCTTTCACCGTAATAAACACTTCTGCCTGTCCAACAATCGCTGCCGCTACGGCATTATATGATTCTAGTTTTCCTAGACCATTTACTTTACTTAATAAGAAACCAACTGAACGAATGAATAACGGTAAAATTTTAAAGTGCTGCAAAATGCCAATTAATACAGCAAAGAATACAATTGGTAATAATGCTGTTAAGAAGAATGAAACCTCTCCTTTATTAACAAGACCACCAAATACGAAAACGATTCCAGACTCCGCATATGCAAGCAATGCTCCAAAGCCGTCAGAAATCCCTTTTACTAAAATATAACCAATTTGTGTATTTAATAAGAAGTACGATAATGCCAACTGAATAACAAGCATAATCCCAATTGGTTTATACTTAATTTTCTTTCGATCCGCACTTATAAGAAAACCGAGTATAAATACAACGAGTAATCCTACAAGAAACATAACAAATTTCATAGATAAAATCCTCCATTTAAACCTTATTCAACGCTCTAGAAAATTATTTAACGTTGAACGTCTGACCATAGAAAACAAGAAATAATCCGAACTTTTATTTAACACATAAAAATATGTATATTAAGAATTAAAACCGCCTTACCTCTTATCTGGAAAGACCTTATACATTCTAACATAAATTCTAATTCACATCTTCATATTTCTAAAAAAAATACATTTTCTTATAAAACTCAATTTAACGTTCGCTTTTCACCTCATCCCCTCTAACTTATCCCCACCAAAAAACGAGCATCAAGTTCGACTTGATGCTCGTTTTCCATTTCACTATACAGCTTTTTCTTTTTCAACTACTGGCTTGTCCCAACACTCTGTATTTGTTAAACCTGGAATAGAATCTGCACTGAAGACTGGATCTTTTCCTTGTTTCTTTTGCTTTACATAGTCTGCCAACGCAGCATATGCGAATCGGCCAAGAAGCGTAATCGCAATTAAGTTTGTGATTACCATTAGACCCATAAATAAATCTGCCATATTCCATACGACTTGAAGCGTCGCAACAGAACCGAATAGCACCATTCCAACTACCGCAGCACGATAAATCATTAACCAAGTTTTACTTTGTTTAATGAATTCAATATTTGTTTCACCATAATAATAGTTTCCTAGAAGTGAACTGAACGCAAATAAGAAAATAATAATCGCTAAGAAGCTACTTGCCCATGGGCCAATTTGCGAGCTTAGTGCTTTTTGCGTTAATTCAATTCCTTCTAAGTTCGTTGCCTTATATGCACCAGAACATAATACGATAAACGCCGTTGATGTACATACTAAAAATGTATCTACTAAAACTCCAATTGTTTGAATAAATCCTTGTTTCGCTGGATGCGTTACATCTGCTGTCGCAGCCGCATTCGGCGCACTACCCATACCTGCTTCGTTCGCAAATAATCCACGTTGAATACCATACTTCATTGCCGCTCCAATACCGCCACCTACAGCTGAATCTAAGCCAAATGCACCTTTAAAGATTTCTGTAAAAACATCTGGTAGTAAATAGAAGTTTTTAATAACAACAAAGATAGCTACTCCAATATAAAGGATTGCCATTGGTGGAACAATCATTTCTGACATGCGCGCTATACTCTTAACACCACCAAAAATAATAACTGCGACTAATACAGCTAATACGATCCCTACAACATAACGCTCTAAACCGAATGCATTTTTAAATGCTAGCGTAACTGTATTTGCCTGTACTGAGTTAAAAATTAAACCGTAACTAATTGTGATAAGAATAGAAAACCATATTCCCATCCAACGTTTATTTAAACCTTTTTCCATATAATAAGCAGGACCACCACGGAATCCACTGCCATCTTTTATTTTATAAATTTGTGCAAGTGTACTTTCTACGAAACTGGAAGATGCTCCAATAATTGCGATTACCCACATCCAAAATACTGCGCCGGGTCCTCCCATAGAAATCGCTAACGCTACACCAGCTAAGTTACCAATCCCAATGCGGGCTGCTGAACTCATACAGAAAGCTTGGAAAGAAGATACGCTGCCCTTTTTACGTGTCTTTCCAGTTAACCCGTCACTCATCAAACGTACCATTTCCCCTAAATGGCTAATTTGTACAAATTTTAACTTGATAGAAAAATAAAGCCCTAGACCTATTAACATTGCAATAAGAATATATGACCAAAGAATCGTATTCGTTGATGAAACGAACTGTTCTAAAATATTCATACGATTAGTCCCCTCCCTTTTCTCTTCATAAATTGAATTATATTCAAAAAATATTCAAAAATCAACATCTTTCGACAGGATATTACTTCCATATGTTAGATTTCCTAACATACACATGTTATATGGAAGAAAATCTAACTCTTTATTTTTAGAAACGCACATACTATATACAGAAATATTTTTCATAGACAAAGCAATTGACAAAAAATAAATCTGTAACTATAATAGTTACAACTAGTGGTTACAAACCTACTTAAAAGACATTCATTCATTTTTCAGATATACACTTATAACAATTATTTGGAGGGATTCCTTATGAAAATCGGAATTATCGGAGCAAGTGGAAAAGCTGGAAGTCGCATTTTAAAAGAAGCATTAGATCGCGGACATGAAGTAACCGCAATCGTAAGGAACGCTACAAAAATTACAGAAGATGATGTAAAAATTTT
This sequence comes from Bacillus sp. Medicinal_06, assembly GCF_056711665.1. Lineage (NCBI taxonomy): Bacteria > Bacillati > Bacillota > Bacilli > Caryophanales > Bacillaceae > Bacillus > Bacillus sp. Medicinal_06. The sequence goes on from NZ_JBWYHD010000006.1 coordinate 132,932, forward strand.
AGAAAAAGATGTTTTCGATCTTACCGCTAATGATCTACAAACATTTGATGTAGTAGTGAACGCATTTGGCGCTCCTGCAGGCAAAGAACATCTTCATGTAGAGGCAGGAAACGTATTAATTGAAGCAATGAAAGGTGCACCTAACACAAAATTACTTGTTGTTGGAGGCGCTGGAAGCTTATTTGTTGATGAAGCAAAGACAACACGTGTATTTGACACACCAGGTTTCCCGAAAGAATACCTTGCAACGGCTCAAAATCAAGGTAAAAACTTGGAAATCTTACAACAAACAAATGATATCACTTGGACATTCATTAGCCCTTCTGCCCTATTCGCATTAGGAAAACGTACTGGTTCTTACAAAGCAGGTAAAGATCACCTTCTTGTTAACGAAAAAGGCGATAGCTACGTAAGCTACGAAGACTTTGCCGTAGCAGCACTTGATGAAATTGAAAATCCAAAACATGTGAACGAACGCTTTACAGTTGTTTCTGAAGCTGAGTAATAATAAAAAGTGCTGGCAAACGCCAGCACTTTTTATCTTTTGTACGGTGTAGAAGGTTTATTAGGTTGATTCGGCTTCTGAGGAACTTCAGCTTTTTTCCAACTTACCGCTAAATCCGGGCTTGTTTTCTCTTCACTACGCTCTAATAACACTACTGCATCTTGAATCGTTTCCGTTCCCTTATGTTCAATACCTTGTAATTTCGTTAAATTACCAGATACTTTAAAGCTAAATTCACCAGATGGTGCCGCTTTTGGAATTAAAATACGGAACTTTTCACCTACGTTAAATTGTGTTTTTTCTTCGCCTTTTTCATTCACAAACTTAGCTCCTTGTGGCGCACCAGTTGCTTGCACTGTGTATGTTCCACTCTTTGCATTTGTTTGCACTGTATATAAAACAGTCTCAAAGAACTCACCTTTTAATACTGCTTCTTGTTTTTCCGACGGCGTAACGCTCATTGTGATTTCTTGTACTTCTTCACTACTATTTGCTTTTGCAACAATGTCTTTCGTTAATTTCTCTACATTTTTATTACGAAAATCTAAATCATCGATACTCACTTGTCCAAGCGCATTCCATACAGCAAGTTGCGTCGCATAGTGCGCCTCTCTCCAATCAGATACACCTAATTCTTGTGGACTTTTTTGTGGGTAACCATTTAACAATACACGGTACACACCTATGTCCACCTTACCTATTTCAGGTAAATCTTGACCGCTTGGTGATTTCAAAAACACATCTAAGCAGTACGCTATTTTTCCATCTGCTGTTTTAATAAGTTCCGTTCGGATTGGTTTCTTTAATGATTTACTATAACTCCAATCCATTTGATACTTTGTATGATCCATGACTTCTGCGGATGCTTTTTGGAGTGGGAATAATAAGTTCGCAAATACAAATAAAACACTCAAAAAAGCAACCAATAACTTATACGATTGTTTAATATTCATGTTTACAACCCCTTATGAAATAACAAATTTACTACTGTATAGTATCTAGTTAAAAGAATTTTTTATACATTACTTCCTCTTTCTTAGAACACTAAAAAAACACGCGCAGGAATCAGCTTGCGCGTGTTTCTACCATCATTTAGTTTTCTTGTAACAATAATTTTGAACGCACTAATGCTCCTCGCACTTTTATTCCAATCCATGCAGCTAACGCAGCTTTTATTACACCTACAATTAGGAAAGGAACAAAACCGCCCAGGAAAGCTGCTTGCCATCCTAATGAAGCCACATACTTTAAAAACACAGTTCCAATCGTTAATGTCACAAGCATCCCTAAAATATTTGCCATTAATGAATTCCAAAATGTTAGTTTTGTTTTTTCAGTTAATAAACCAATTAAAAAAGCCGTTGGGATAAAGGCTAACAGAAAGCCACCTGTGGGACCGAATAAAACAGATAGACCGCCACTAAATCCAGCATAAACAGGAATTCCAGTTGCACCAATTAAAACATATAATAATACAGATAAAGTGCCATAACGTGAACCTAAAATTGTAGCAGTAAGACCAATCGCTAGCGTTTGACCTGTTATCGGAACGAGCGGCAAAGGAATTGTAACTTGGGCCAAAATACCAATAATAGCAGCAAATAGTGCAGTAACAATTAACATGCGAAAATGGTTTGTACGATGATTATTCATATGTGCCTCCCTAGGAAAAGTTTATATTATAAATTTAAGATATCTTATTCAATATAAGGAGTAAACACTTTTGTTTGAATATTTAGTTTTCTAATAACACAAAAAAGGGCGCAAATCTTCTTTTTTGCACCCTTTTTTTCTATTCTCTATTAAAAATCAAAGTTATCTGGATCTGGACCAACGCGATGATTTTGGTTTAATGCATCGATTTGTTCCATATCTTCTTTTGTTAATTCAAAATTGAAGATATCCGCATTTTGGATAATACGATGCTCTTTCGTTGATTTTGGAATTGTTACAACTTCATTTTGCAGGTCCCAGCGCAAAATAATTTGCGCAGTTGTTTTTCCGTATTTATCTGCAATTTCTTGTAATGTAGAATTATCTAGTAACTGCCCTTGCATAAGAGGTGACCATGCCTCCATTTGAATACCTTGTTCACGACAGAAGCCCTGTAATTCTTTTTGGGTTAAACGAGGATGGTACTCGACTTGGTTAATCATTGGTTTCACTTCTGCACCTTCCATTACATCTTTCAAATGATGAATTTGGAAATTACTCACGCCAATCGCACGTACGCGTCCTTCTTTATATAGCTTTTCTAATGCTCTCCATGTATCTTTATATTTTCCCTCTACAGGCCAATGAACAAGATATAAATCTAAATAATCAAGCTCCAGCTTTTTCAGACTTTCGTCGTATGCAGCTAATGCTCCTTCATAGCCTTGATCTGAGTTCCAAACTTTTGAAGTAATGAATAAATCTTCTCTAGAAATTCCCGCTTCTTTTATCCCCGCACGAATACCTTCTCCTACAGCTTTTTCATTTCCATAAATTGCAGCTGTATCAATACTACGGTATCCTTCTTTAATTGCTGTTTTTACAGCCTCTACAAGTTCTGGTCCATCCTCTACTTTAAATACCCCTAAACCAAACCAAGGCATCTCTACGCCGTTATGCAATGTTGTTGTACTTTGTAAATTTTTCATTATACTCTTCTCTCCTTTACATTTTTCATTTGATCTCTCTTTTCTAAACTCATACTCCATGCCGTTAAAACAACTGCACCGACTACCATAATCGCACCTACCCACGCTGTATGAATTAACCCTAATGAATTCGTTACAATACCGCCTAAGTAAGCCCCAAGAGCGATTCCTGCATTAAAGGCCGCAATATTCATAGCAGATGCAATATCGACAGCGCTTGGTACGAAGCGCTCAGCTAATATCACGACATATACTTGTAATCCCGGAACATTCATAAACGCGAATAATCCCATTAAAATAATTGTAATTAACCCTGCTACCTTAAATGGCGCTGTAAATGCAAGCACAAATAACACAATTGCCTGAATGAAAAACATAAAAAACAATGCACGAATTGGGTTGCGATTAGATAGCTTACCGCCAATCATATTTCCAATTGCGATTGCAATCCCATACACTAACAAAATAACCGTAACTGTACTTGCTTTAAAGCCTGTTACTTCTTGTAATAATGGGGACAAATACGTAAACGTTACAAATGTTCCACCGTATCCTAATGCAGTAATAACGAAAACAAGTAATAGCCTTCCATTTGTTACAAGCTTTAATTGATCGCGAAAAGATACCGATGCACCTTTTCGTAAATTCGATGGAATGAGCATACCGTTAGCTACTAAAGCAACAACTCCAATTGCCACAATAACCATAAACGAAGCTCTCCAGCCAAATTGTTGACCAATAAATGTTCCAATCGGGACACCTGTAATGGTTGCAACTGTTAAACCCGTGAACATAAAAGCAATCGCACTAGCTCGTTTATGTTCTGGTACAAGAGCTGCCGCAATCGTTGAACCAATCGACATAAATACACCATGAGCAAATGCAGATATAACCCTCGCAACAAGAAGTACACCAAAACTTGTTGACATCCCTGCAATACTATTACCAATAATGAAGACAATCATAATCCACATTAATAACGTTTTCCGTGACATACTAGCTGTTAACGACGTTAAAACAGGTGCGCCAAATGCCGTTCCTAACGCATATAGAGAAACGGTTAAACCAGCCGTTGTAACAGAAACATGTAAATCTTTCGAAATAGATGGTAATAAACCGACGCTAATAAATTCGGTTGTACCAATGCCAAACGCACTAATTGCTAATGCTAATAAGGCAAACATACTTCTTCTATTCGTTTGAACACCAGAAGAAGGTACTGTATATGAATTCAATTGAACTCCTCCTTAATACGAGAAATCCAATCATAATAGTATGATAAAAAGGCCTTTTTATCTTCTAATAAAACAGTTTTACTGCTCATAACTGCTATTATGAATGGTTTCATTCTTTTTTGAAAGAACGCACTTGAAAGTACGGTAGGTACCTAAAAGTAACATAGGCACCTTTTAGTAACGTACTACTCATTTGCCTCTTACGTATGCTATTATGAAACATGTTCAACGTAAAAAACAGTACGTACTTTTAAGTACTATAGGTACTAAAAAGTAACATATGACTAGAAAAGACTCGTTAAAGGGGTTGTAATATATGAAGAAATACAATATTCCTGTAGAAGCAACCTTAGAAGTAATCGGCGGAAAATGGAAGGTCGTTATCCTTTGTCATCTAACAAAAGGGACAAAACGAACAAGTGAATTAAAACGTTTAATGCCTGGCATTACACAAAAGATGCTGACACAGCAATTGCGTGAATTAGAAGAAGATGGAGTTATTCAAAGAAAAGTATATAATCAAGTACCGCCAAAAGTTGAGTACTCACTTACCGACTATGGTTGGTCCTTAGAAGCCATTCTCGATTCCCTTTGCACATGGGGAGAGTGCCATCTTGAAAAGAACGGTAACACATCGATGCTAATTACAGGGGATGAACAATAAGAAAAAGGAAAAAATGAACATAAATTTGTCCATTTTTCCCTTTCTCTCTTTATATATATGTACATTTCTTATCTAAACAAAATAATTTATGCGCTTTCATGCCTTGTCAGTACTAGGTTATACGCTCAATATCAAATAATTAGGAATCATTTTTATGTTAACATAGGTGTATATAGTATATAATATAGGATATATATTATATACACTTTCCGATAAGGGAACTTTCCATTATGCGGACAAGCCATGTATCGGACAGTTCATAAATAATAGGTAAGACATTATGGTTTTGGATTTATGTTTTCAGCTTACTTGCTGTCATAAATTTAAAGGCATTTTATTGTGTTTTGTGAAACTTTGTATAAAGTTTCGCAAACGTTTACTATCTTACTTATCAAAAATAAGAGTATTGCTATCGTAAAGGAGAATTGGAGATGCCAGAAACTATGACTCAAACAAAGCCAGAACAAGAAACTGTACAAATTTCTGCTAGCCAAGGACAACTTGATGTACTTGATCAGTTGTTAAAACCTGAGGTACAAGAATCATTAACAACACTAGTGGAACAGCTTCCAAAATTAACTGAGCTTGTTAACATTTTAACTAAGTCTTATGACTTCGCTCAAACTGTTGCTACTGATGAAGTATTAAAAAGCGACACTGTTGGTGCAATCCAAGAGCTTGTAGAACCTGTAAAAGATACAGTAAAAAGCATGGCTGCAACTGCAATCGAAGCGAAAGATCGTGCTGACGAAAGCAACGAAGTTATCGGCCTATTCGGTCTATTAAAATTACTAAAAGACCCACAAGCACAAAAAATGTTCCGCTTCATCAATGCTTATCTTCAAATTAGTGCAGAACGTAACAATAAATAATTTAACTTATAACAACAATTAGTAAAGACGGGGGATATCATACTATGTCAAAACAAATTGTCATCTTAGGCGCTGGTTATGGCGGCCTTCTTGCCGCTTTAAACGTACGTAAATATTACAGCAAATCAGAAGCACAAGTTACAGTGATTAACCAATACCCAACACACCAAATCATCACTGAACTACACCGCCTTGCAGCTGGTAACGTGTCTGAACAAGCAATTGCAATGCCACTTACAAAGCTTTTCAAAGGCAAAGACATCGATCTTAAAATCGCAACAGTTGAGTCATTCTCAGTTGATAGCAAAGAAATCAAACTAGCTGGCGGCACTACTTTATCTTACGATGCACTTGTAGTTGCTTTAGGAAGTAAAACTGCTTACTTCGGTATTCCAGGACTAGAAGAAAACAGCATGGTATTAAAATCTGCTGCTGATGCAAACAAAATCTACAAACACGTTGAAGACCGTATTCGTGAATACGCTAAAACGAAAAACGAAGCTGATGCTACAATCGTAATCGGTGGTGGCGGATTAACTGGCGTTGAGCTAGTTGGTGAGCTTGCTGACATTATGCCTAAACTTGCAAAAAGCCACGGCGTAAATCCAAAAGAAGTTAAACTTCTTCTTGTTGAAGCAGGTCCAAAAATCCTTCCAGTACTACCAGACCACTTAATCGAACGTGCAACTACTAGCTTAGAAGCACGCGGCGTTACATTCTTAACAGGTCTTCCTGTAACAAACGTTGCTGGCAATGAAATCGACTTAAAAGACGGTCAAAAACTTGTTGCTAACACATTCGTTTGGACAGGCGGCGTACAAGGTAACCCATTAATCGGCGAATCAGGTCTTGAAGTAAACCGTGGTCGTGCAACAGTTGATGCATACCTACAATCTACTTCTCACAAAGACGTATTCGTTGCTGGAGACAGCGCTGTTGTCTTCGCTCCAGACGGACGTCCATACCCACCAACTGCACAAATCGCTTGGCAAATGGGTGAGTTAATTGGATACAACTTATACGCAGCACTAGAAGGCAAAGCATTCGAAGAGTTCGCACCTGTAAACTCTGGAACACTTGCAAGTCTAGGACGTAAAGATGCTGTTGCTACAATCGGAGCAAGCAATACTCCACTTAAAGGTTTACCAGCATCATTAATGAAAGAAGCAAGTAACGTTCGTTACTTATCACATATTAAAGGATTATTCAGCTTAGCTTACTAATCCAAATACTAGCCCGAATCATGATTCGGGCTTTTTTTAAATCCAAAAATCCCTTTCTTTTTGGGCGAAAGAGAGCATCCAGCCATGCATAGGAGCGGTCAGGGCCTTTTTCTGCACCATGCCATGTTTAAAACAAAAAGATACAATGAGTGCAAGGCTCCTTTTTTCTTCGTGGCAATGATTTACCTTTCAAAAAAACAAAGAAATTTATATAGATTACCATGAGTAACTTTTTATAAATATAAATTAAAGAACCAACATAAAAACTTTCCTGTTTGATGGAAGAGAGCATCCGCCCACTTCTTCTATTCTTCGTAACAACGATTTATATATTATTTTTATTCGCCACGAAAGCTAGATAAACCTCCGCAATAATCTTAATATACTGACTTTTTTGTGACGAAATTATGGATATTATAAAAGTAGAAGCAAGAACCCCTCTCACTTCTACTCTATAACAAACTTTAGGCTCCTAATTTCACCAAACTGTAATTCTTTTTACCTTTACGGATAATAATAAATCTTCCGTCGAATGAATTTTCCGCTGTAACATCTGTATTCACATCCGTTACTTTCTCTCCATTCATCAAGATTGCTCCATTATTAATATCTTCACGAGCTTGACGTCTAGAAGGTTCAATTCCTAAATCAACTAACCACTCGACGATATTTTTCGTTTCTTTTGAAGCATGGAAAGTTGGCATATCTTTAAAGCCTTGTTCAATTTCATCCGCAGTTAACGATTTAATATCCCCACTAAATAATGCTGCTGTAATTTTTACTGCTTGCAGTAAAGCTTCTTCACCATGAACAAATCGCGTCATTTCCTCCGCTAAGACTTTTTGCGCTTCACGTTTATGCGGCTCTGTTTGAACTTTAACTGCTAATTCATCAATTCTCTCTTTCGTTAAGAACGTAAAGTATTTCAAGTATTTAACCACATCACGGTCATCTGTATTCACCCAGAACTGGTAGAATTCAAATGGCGTTGTTTTTTCAGGATCTAACCATACGGCTCCGCCTGCTGATTTACCAAACTTCGTACCGTCTGATTTTAATAATAATGGAATTGTTAATCCAAATACTTTTGCTTCATGCCCCTCTAGTTTACGAATTAAATCTAAACCACTCGTAATATTCCCCCACTGATCACTACCACCAATCTGTAATTGGACACCTTCTTCTTTGTATAAGTGATGGAAGTCCATAGCTTGTAATATTTGGTATGTGAATTCCGTAAATGAAATCCCTGTATCCAAGCGGCTTGCTACGATATCTTTCGCTAACATACTATTTATACTAAAGTTTTTACCGTAGTCGCGTAAAAACTCAATAATATTGATTTGATGTGTCCAGTCATAATTATTTACCATTTTCACTTCACTATTGCCACCAAAGTCGAATAGCTTTTTCATTTGCGCTGTTAATGCATCCACATTCTGTTGTACTTGTTCCAATGTTTGCAATTGACGCTCTGTTTGTCGTCCACTTGGATCACCAATCGTTCCTGTCGCGCCTCCAATTAAAATAACAGGATGATGTCCAGCTAACTGAAAACGTTTCATCATCATAAACGGAATTAAATGTCCAATATGCATACTGTCACCAGTTGGATCGACACCACAGTACAAGGAAATCTTTTTCTCTTCTACTAGTTTTCGTAATCCTTCTGCATCTGTTTGTTGATTCACAGCATCGCGCCATTCTAACTCATCAATAATGTTCATGTCTTTCCATCCCCTTTATTAAATTTCCCTTGCAAAAAAACAAAAAGTCCCTATGTCTATACTAGACATAGGGACGATTATGAACCGTGTTACCACCCAGATTGCACAAATAGTACCAACGCTACTATTCATACCACTCTTAGCAATCATATCGTTTGCTACTCCGCTTAGCATTACCTAAGATACTCCAGAGTGTAATTCACAAGTTTGTTTGTGCTAGGTTCCATCAACCCCTAGCTTTCTCGATAACAGTGACAAACTGCTACTGGGCTCTTTCAACGTATTGAATATGTTAAATTATAGCCATTATAGTGAATCAAAAACACATTGTCAATTATACCCAAAAACTTTTTAAAAATTATTTAATTTAAATCTTCTCCAATAATCCGTACTTCTCTCTCTAACGTAACACCGAATTTCTCTTTCACTGTTTTTTGAACAAAATGAATTAAATCAATATAATCTTGTGCCGTTCCATTATCAACATTTACCATGAATCCAGCATGTTTTGTTGAAACTTCCACACCGCCAATTCGCGTTCCTTGCAGTTCAGAATCTTGGATTAGCTTACCAGCAAAATGGTTAGGTGGACGTTTGAAAACACTACCACATGAAGGGTATTCTAACGGCTGCTTCGATTCTCTTTTATACGTTAGATCATCCATTTGTGCTTTAATCACTGCATATTCACCTTTTTCAAGTTCAAATGTAGCTTCAAGTATGATGTAGTGGTTATTAGCAAATGTACTTTTACGATATCCAAAATCAAAGTCGTCTTTCGAAAGAGTAATTAACTCTCCCTCTTTTGTCATGACAACCGCTTTTGTTAATACGTATGCCACCTCACCACCGTATGCACCTGCATTCATATATAAGGCTCCTCCAACAGAACCTGGTATACCACAAGCGAATTCTAGTCCTGTTAAAGAGTGCTCTAGCGCCACTTTTGATACATCAATAATCGCTGCGCCACTTTGTGCTACAATTATTTGCCCATTCACAGTAATATCCGTAATATGTGTCAAACTCAATGTGATTCCGCGAATACCGCCATCTTTTATAATCACATTAGAACCATTTCCTAAAAACGTAATTGGGATGTTATGTTCAGTTGCATACTGTACCACTTGTTGAATTTCAGTATAGGTAGTGGGCTGCACAAACACATCTGCTTTTCCCCCTACTTTTATATGCGTATGATTCTTTAACATCTCATCTTGTTTTACATGTTCTTCTGGTAATACTGTATTTAAATATTCATATACTTTCTGCATATCCATTCTATGATTCCTCTATTTCTATTAATAATTAATGGCCTATCCTCTCGATAGTTCCAGCATTCTTAAAACTATTTCTCTTATTCTCTTCCATTCCGCTTACAAGTTCATTTACTACACTACATGTAATGCCATGCTGAAAATAAGTAGGTAATCGGCCACCACATAGATTACCTGAATAGTTTAGTAAGATAGCTTCCGTCTCTATCTTATCAAAAAATCGAGAAGAAAACTTTACCTTCAAAAATTTTCCGATATAACCAAGTTTAAGGCGAAAAAATTTAAAATCTAATCTCTTCCTTTACAAAACTCTATTATATCGCATGTTAATGTGAAAAAATATGGTTAAAGAAGGAACTTTTCAAACTGATAAAAATGTCTATATTTTGTCACATCAACAATAGATATTATAAAAGTGTAAGGCTCTTGTAATATAAAAGGATGCCTCTTTATATGTTAAGGGCATCCTTTTTTCATGTTATTTTAATTGAATTTTGACTAGCGGTAATGGTTTTTCAGGGTGATATGGTGACATTTCTATTTCTAATACATAATTCTTTAAACTAAAATTTTTCACACCATATTCCCCATCTAGCTGAAACGTCGCCTGGAATTGTAACTTCTCCTTATCCAATACCTTCACATCGCTGCCCTTTATCACATGACCAATCGGTGCAAATTCTTTATCCAAATATGAAGAATCTGTTAAATTCATAACTTCCCCTCGATTGATCAACTCATCCATAGAAATATGTTTTGTATCGACATTTTGAAGTGTATATTGCACAATTAATCGTTGTTTTTTATGTTGGATTTTATTAACAATGATCTTTAAATCGCTACGAGTACTTTGTATTTCAAATGGTGTCTTTTGATTTAAAGCCTGAATAGACGGTTTTTCAGATAACCTCACATTCGGATGTAGCGTAATAAATTCTGCGTTCTCTGGAACTTTTCCAAAAATAGATCTTTCATCAGATTCTATCTGAGTTCCGACTTTTTCTCTTCCAAATTCAATACCTGACGTTTTAAAATCAATTTCATTTCCTTTATCATCCGTCACCTTCCCAATTCTCGCTAAATCATTTTCTCCGGCAAGTGGATACATTGCTTTATAGTCGATTGCAATTGACCCTTTTCCAACTGTAATCTTTTCAAAGTTCAATGTATGTTCTTTATCTTCACTACTTACGGATGCTTGAGGATGAATCATTTTATTTTCCAATTGTTGTACGGGAATATCAAATTTCCAAATCCCTTTTGTGTCTCCGATAGACGTAATGGTAATTGGTAATGTTGTATTTTGAGGAAGCTCTTTTTCTGGATAATCAATATGAATATTCCCGAACCAACCGTCTTTTGTTATTTTCCCATCAAATGAAGCTGCACGCCCCCATTTCGGACTGCCATCAACAAGTTTAAAATCATAGTAAAAGCCATTTGCAAAAGTATTCTTTATCTCTACTTCGTCTGGATTATCTACTTTAAATGTAACACTAATTCTACCACTATCATAATACACACTGTTCATCGTTACACTAATCCCATTACTCACTGCCTGCTGATTTAATTCTGTTACAAGCTTACTTGCCGACAAGTTTTGACCAATTGTATCATGAAAATGCGAATATATTTTCCCGATAATCGGAACTTCCGCCAATACACGGCTCATTTGCGGAAATACAAATCCTGAGCCTAGTACCCCGATACAGATTGAAGCTGCAGTTAACAAAGCAATTTTTCTTCTCTTATATATCTTTTTAACTGGTTTTTCTGCCTTTGCCCTAGCAATCCCTTTTTGGATAGCCAGATTCAGTTCTTGCCCTGGAACTTCAACTTTATTTATTTCGTCATCAAACCGCTGTTTATCCAACTCTCATCACTCCCTCCTAATAATTTTTTTAGAGATTTTCTCGCCCGGTGTAAATATGTCTTTACAGTTCCCTCTGGTACACTCATTTGCCAAGCAATTTGATGAATTGGAAGATCATAATAATAATATAAAATGATTACTGTTTGATATTTTTCATCCAATCTTTGAATTGCTCCCTGCAAATCAATATTTTGCTCAATTTGATGTAGTTTGTTTGGTACCTCACCATATGTATCTGCTTCTCTTCCGTCCTCTATCTTCTTCACTTTTTTCTTTTCACCTAATAGCTGATAGGCATTATGTATAAGAATACGTGTCAACCATGTCAAAAAATAGTTTGGTTTCTTTAATTGCTCTATAGATAGATACGCTTTATATACTGTTTCTTGTACGACATCAAGCGCATCTTCTTTATTCTGCACATACAGATACGCAGTGCGGTACAACTGATCTTGATATAAACTAATGAGCTGTTCGAAAGCTGCATCGTCACCCTTTTTTGCTTTTTTGACTAATTTTATTTCATCCATTGTATCCCTCCTTTCACTTATTAGATAGATACAAGCACCGTTTGGTTTCAAAAAATTTATTTTTATTCCATACAAAAGAGCACACCCAACGGAATGTGCTCTTTTTACACTTAATTACTTATTGTTTTCTTCTTTTTCCTTATCAAACCATAATAATTCCTCATCATCAACGTCACCATTATAGTTGATCAGAATTTCTTCCCCTGCTTTTATATCCTTATAAGCATAGAAATCAAATGTATGATTATCAAAGTTAATTTCATACGTCGCATTTGGTTTATAAGCATGATTAAATAGCATACCGTATCCTAAAAGAATTGCCGAATGATTTATCCCATACTCAAATGCGTAGTCAGCAAGTAACGTTTTCTCTATAAATTGATGCTCCTCATTCGGATACGAGATAACTGGTGCTTCATGTAGAAGCTCCCCTTTTTTTATATCACGCGTTGCAAATACTCCTCTATTAAACTCTCCATCGCTAAGTGTGGAAGTCTTGATTTCAATCATATTCTTCACCTATACATTTCTTTCTCTGCAGTATTTTTTCTTCTTAAGCTTGGCAGATAATGAGAAGAAAAGCAATTGGTTTTATTTTTCCTTTACAATATATCTGCGATTCGACACAGGATATCGACCTTTCGACAAAAATGCTACAAACAATCCTTTTGAATCAATTACATTTCCCTTTTTTAAACACCGAAACGATCGCCACAAACAACACAGAAATAGTACCAGTTAAAAATAATACATAACTTACTGGAACTAAGAAGAAATAAGGTTCTATAAGCAAACCATCTGGTGCCACGCTACTATTTGAGGCATGGATACCAAGACAGATAATCCCTAATAATATTGGTGTAATAGCTAATAAGAATTTCTTTTTCATCATATATTCTCCTCGTTTTAAATAATTAAGATTCATTTTTTTCATATTCTAAAATGTCACATGGTTGGCATTCTAGAACTCAAGCAATAAAAAATGATTAACTTTAATCATACGGATAATTCTTTCTGTTTTATAAAAAAGAAACACCCTTCAATTACTAACCATATAATAATCCGAAGTAAATTATAAATCAACAAAATTTTATCGTAAAACAATAAATTATTATCACTTTAAATAAAAAAGTTTGCGAAACATTTACTGTTCCACAAACTTTTTTCACTTGAATCATACTGTTTTATACAATCAATCGTTTACTAAAGAAAATATAAAAAGCACAAAGTAAAACGAATGTCCCTGCATATATTAATAAACTTTCTACTTGTACAATATCAGCCAGTGGTCCGAATATAATCATCCCTAATGGCAAAGCACATGAGTTAGAAATTTGTACAAAACTAAACACCCTACCGTGCATAGAAGGTTCAACTTCCTCCTGCAATAAGACTGTAATTGGAGTGTTGAAACAAGGCATCGTTATCCCAATTAGGAAGTTAAACAACAAGTATACGACAAATATCGGTGCTATACCCAATCCAACCATTAGTAAACCGTATAAAGCACACGCAAGAGCTGTTGTATGCATGCGATTTCTAAAGCCACCCCACGCAGCGATTAAAATTCCTCCCACAGCAGCTCCAGCGCTGAAGGTCATTTCACTTGCTGTTAACCTCCACATTTCCGCACCAAAGGAACGACTCACCATTAAAGGTGTTAAAAATGCGGCAGGACTTGCTAAAATCATTACGATAATCAATAACACGAGCAATCGCTTAATGAACACATTTTCTTTTAAATAAGCAAACCCTTCTTTTATTCCTTGTACGTTAGACTTTTGTTGATTTTCCTTGTTTATATACGCTGGTACCTGAATCATAAACATGATGCCAATCCCGATGACTGCAGTCATAACATCAATAAAAAATGTAGCCTCAATACTTGCTATAGAGAGAATTGCTCCGCTTGCTGCCGGTGAAAGAAACATGATTAAAGATGTAATGCTACTGTTTACTCCATTTACTTTCATAAGATTATCTTTGGGGACAATCTGTGGAATCAAAGCATTAACAGCTGGAGTTTGTATCCCAGTCCCAGCCGACCGAATTAGCAATACAATGAAAAGTAACCAAATGCTCTTATAACCCGCTACAAATAAAATTGCTAAAATGAATGTCGCAAACGCAATTATCCCATCGGATAACATAATCATTTTCTTACGGTTATAACGGTCTATCCACACGCCGGCGAATAAAGAAATCGCAATTTGTGGAAGGAAACCACAAACAGTAGAAATGGTCAACATCATTCCAGATGATGTTGTAAGTGTGATATACCATATAATTGCGTACTGAACCAATGACGAACCAAACAACGAAATGGTTTGTGCTGTTAGGAATAGAACGATTTTTGTTTTCCAATTGTTATCATACATAAATTTATTTACACCTCTTGTTTCATTTCAAGTATTTTGAATAGGATTTACATTACGCCATTTTCTATATTGAAAATGCTATCTGCCCACTCACGATAAAAATTTTCTTCATGAGAAACGAGTAATACACTTCCCTTAAACCGTACTAAAGCGTTTTGTAAAGCTTTCTTTGCTTCCGCATCCAAATGATTAGTTGGCTCATCTAAAATTAAAAAGTTACAAGGAGTTAGTAACAGTTTGCATAATTTTACTTTTGACTGTTCACCACCACTTAATGTACGAATCTCTTGTGTTACATTCGTGTCTTTTACACCGCACTGCGCTAAATGATGACGAATTTCTTTCATATTCAGTTTTGGAAACTGTTCTGAAATAATCTGAATTGGTGTCATTGCCCCGTTTTCCCATTTCAAATCTTGCTCGTAATAACCAATTTTTATTGGGTCTGCAAAATCAAAATCTCCTGAAATACTCGGAATGCGTCCAACTAAAGTTTTTAATAATGTAGATTTTCCAATGCCATTAAATCCTGTAATAACAAGCTTTTGGCCGCCTATAACTGAGAAATTCAATTTTGGCAAAAGAGCTGAGTCATAACCCACCTCAAGGTCATTTATCGTAAGAACCGTCTGTTTTGAAAGATCAAGTTCACGAAAACGAATAGATGGTTTATGAGTAAAAGCAGGCGGGGCAATTCGCTCCATCCTTTCGAGCTGTTTTCTGCGCCCTTGCGCAATTTTAGAATTAACCCCAGCAATATTTCTTCGAATATATTCTTCCGTCTTTTCAATTTGTTTTTGTTGTGCGTGGTACTGACGAATATAATCCTTTCGTAAATGCTCCTTTTGTCTTAAAAAATCTGAGTATTTACCGTAGTACTTCTTAATTGTTCCAAACTCTATATCACATATACAAGAAGACACTTCTTCTAAGAAATCAAAATCATGAGAAACAACAATAAAAGCACCCTCAAACCCTACTAAATAACCAGCAAGCCATTCAACATGTTCTTTATCCAAAAAGTTCGTTGGCTCATCTAGCAACAGAACATTCGGTTTTTCAAGTAGCAACTTTGCCAAAATCACTTTCGCTCTTTGTCCACCGCTTAATTCTTCGATTCTACGATCCATACCAATCGCATCAATTCCTAAACCAGCAGCAATTTTATTTATTGTGCTATCTATCGAGTAAAATTCCTGTGCTTCAAGCTGTTCTTGATACTCAGCCGCTTGTAACAATTGCTCTTCACCGCCAGTTATCGCACTCTCCTCATATAACTTACTCATTCTTTTTTCCATTTCAAATAAATCTATAAAAGCCGTTTTTAAATATGCTAAAACTGTATGATTCCCATCAATTTCAGCATATTGATCCAAATGTCCAATTTGAATATTAGATTGCCATTTTATATCGCCGGCATCGGGAATAACTTCTCCCATCAATATTTTTATTAAGGTACTTTTTCCTGATCCATTTTGTCCTACTACTCCCATATGTTCTCCTTTGTATAAGTCAAAAGTAGCATTTTCATATAAGATTTTATCTATAAAACAATGTGATACATTTTCAACTTTAAGTAAGCTCATAATAATTCCTCTTTTCCTAAGAATAAAAAAAGCAGAGGGATAGCGTCATCCGACACTAGCCCTCTGCTTCGTAATTTTTGCTATACTACTCCAATTTGTAAAAGCTCATTGGAATACTATACACAAAGGGCCATAGACAAAGCATTGTCTATGGCCCTTTCATCTATTATTCATCAGCTAATAGTCATAACCAAATAAGCATAGCAAAACTACACTTTTTTCGAAGACTATTCAGCCGATGAATATGAGAGACATTATGCTCCCAGATTAAGCTCCGTACAACGCTTCACCGTATACATTTGTGCGGAGCAAAGTTTTCTAACGAGTTTTACAAATTTTATATAAAGCATTTCAAGCACCTTCCTTATTCTTAAAGGGGATTTTAGCATATGTTTCTGCAAAAGGTCAAGAAATAACCAAATACTGTAATCAAAAGCTACATACTTCTATTCGATTTTTTACACTCTTATGCGATTGGCGTTCCATTTGCAACAGGATCATCCGGCTTTAACAGCACAACATCCCCTTCTTCTGGTACACCGCCTACTACTAATACCTCAGATTTAAAACCTGCAATACGTCTTGGGGGAAAATTCACAACTGCAATTACTTGCCGACCAATAAGCTGTTCCGGTTCATATCTTCGCGTAATTTGAGCTGAAGATTGTTTCAAACCCATCTCACCGAAATCAATTTTTAATTTTATAGCTGGTTTCCGCGCTTCTGGAAATGGTACGGCTTCTATTACAGTTCCAACACGAATATCTAATTTCATAAAATCCTCAATGCTTGCCACATGTATTACCTCCCGTTTTTACAATATCCATATTTACATTTTAGACACATACAATGAGATTTTTTTTACCGAAAATCAGTACTTTTTAACCATATGTCATGTATTCGGTGCAAATGAAAAGTTACCTTTCCGATATTGACTTGGTGTGACTCCCTCATATTTTTGGAATAAACGTGTTAAGGAAGATTGGTGCTCTAATCCCACTTGAATTGCAATGTGCAAAATGGATAAATTGGTATTTTGTAATAAGTCTTTCGCCTTATTTAAGCGCACTTCTTGTATATATGCTGATGGAGATTTTCCTGTTTCTTTAAAAAACCAATCTGAATAATAGGAACGATTATAATGCTCAAGCTGTGCAAGTTTTTGTACCGTTATATTCTCATGATAATGTTCGTGAATATATTGAATCGACTTAGGTTGTTGCTCTTGGCGTAAACAATGTGAAATATACGGATAGAGCTCTTTAAGCGCAGGCCTTCCCTGTTCTATTTCATTCAGGATTAGATAGCGAATCCCTTTCCACTGATTCGTAAATTGATAAGAAATCCCCCTATTTTGTAACTCCCCAGCAGGAATCATAAAATGAGGAATATCCAGAACCAAAAATTCATTACGCACAGAAGAATGAAAAGTATGATCACACTCGGGAGGAACAAAAAATAATGTTTGTTGGTCTATGAGTAGATTTTGTGCCCCAGCTTTGATAACAAGTTCTCCTTGAAGGGGTAAAATGAGCTGGGCATAACTATGGGAATGTGTATCTTTAGCAGCTGTATAAATCCGGCGTTCTGCTACAATCTCTTTATATGTTTCCATTGCATTTTCTCCCTTTTCATATTTGGATTCATAATACCAAAAAAAGTAGTGCGAACCAATAGACTGGTCTGCACTACTTTTTTATTTAATGTTTCTTCAAATCCCTCATATTAGATATATATAAAGCAATCACTAAAATGAGAATAGCCCCTGCATATAATAATGTTTCAAATGGCTCTTCATGAGAAACAATAATTAATCGAATGAGGGCTGTGATTCCTATATAAATAAAATACCGTAATGGAAAATGATAATTTGATTTAAAATACTTAATAATTAATGCAATAAATTCAAAGTATAAGAAGTAAACAATAATGCTCTCAACTAATTTATACGATGTATATTTTTTCGTTGAAAATATGTACTGTATAAATGTGATTGTTTCATTAATTAAAAAGATAGATAGAACAATGGACAGGATAATAAGAGCTGTATTTAATATCCATTGTAAAACACTGGCAATAAATTCATCGACATTAAATGATCGCATTTTCTAGCACTCCTCTACAGGTGAATCATACTCATGTATTATAGCAAAATTATCCTGATATATAAATTTCAGAATTATTATATCATTAATCTAATATACCTTGCATTACAAGTTAATTCCATGTTATCTTCATTATAACACTTGTAATACAAGGTATTGTTATAGCCCTTTACCTTGTATTACAAGTTATTAAAAAAGATATACAACTAGGGGGCTAAAATGGCTGACTCAACACAAATGCTAAAAGGAATTCTGGATGGCTGTATTTTAGCTATCATTCAAGAAGGTGAAGTATACGGTTACGAATTAACAGAGAAATTGCATAGCTATGGTTTTCACTCTTTTAGTGAAGGTACAATCTATCCATTACTATTACGCATGCAAAAAGAAGGCTTGCTTACAAGCGAATTAAGAGAATCAACCGCTGGGCCTAAGCGAAAGTACTATCAGTTATCAGAATTAGGAGAGAAAGAATTAACTAGCTTTAAAGAGCGCTGGACCGATTTAAAGCTATCTGTGGAAAAAGTGATGAATAAAGGTGGCGAATAGAATGTTATCAACAAAATCTGAACAATTTTTAATCGAACTCAGAATGTATTTACTGCAGCGCGGAAAAAAAGATGAAGATATAAATGCAATAGTGGAAGAGTTAGAAGTTCATTTAACAGAAGCCGAATCAAGAGGACAAAGTGTAGATCATATCATTGGAAAAAGCCGTAAACAGCATATGAAAAATATCGGGAAAGAACTTCCTACAGACAAAGAAGGGTTGCTCGTAATCATTCCCGCTGCTATTTTAGTTATTATTGCTTATATGTGCTTTGCTCCAGCTCTTAGAGGAGAATTCAAAATTTCACAAAACATATTGTTATTTGGATCACTACCAGTATTCTTAACGATTGCTATATTTGCAGTTGTATTTTTCAAAGGACTTCCGAAAGTATACCCATCTAAGAAAAACTCAATAATTCTTTTAATCACAACGCAGTTCATTACCATCGGTGGATGGTTCGGCTTTTATTTTTGGTTAGATGGACGCCTTGATACAGATTACTTTGTAGCAACGACTATGCAAAATTATGCCATCGCTAGTGTATGTCTTCTTATTTTTATTTCATTCGCATTGTATACAAAATCATGGGCTACAATTTTAGCTGCATTCGTAATTTGTATCGGCCCACTTTTAGAACACGTTATTCCACCTGAAATAAACAAAGACCCGATGTATATTACACTAGCGGTTATCATTAGTGTGGTCATAGGTATTTTGCTAATCATCTATTTCTACAAGAAAGGAAAAGCCACTTCTAATGCTTAAGAAGTGGTTTTCTTTCTATTCCATAAAATTCAAATCATACTTTCTCCCCCTTATTCTTACCTGTATAAGACAATTCCATCATTTAAATTAACCTTTTCGTTACTGAACTCGATTCGATATTTAGAAATTCTTTTACCTCTTTATTTGTAACCGTAGTTCCTAAAAGAAGTGCATAATCTTGCATGGCATATTTGTGTGCTTCTTTCAAAAAGATGACGCAAATAAATCGGTTGTTTCCGCTCTTTTATAATCATTCTAAGCACCCCTTTAAAATATATCGGCGCAAATTGAAATATATCAGCGATTCGACACAACATATCGACTGTTCGACAAAAACACTATACTTTTGGGCTATTAGCTAAATTATACATGTATACATTACAGCTATAAAACATTAAAAAATCACCTTGTCATCAAATGAAAAGGTGATTTTTTGTGAAACTCTATTAAAGTTTTCTAAGTTATACTTAATGAATATCATGCTTTTTGAAATTACCGCCCTTTACTTCTGCTACGTCATATACCGTAATAAAGGCACTTTCATCAATCTCATGAATAATTTCTTTCATTTTACTTTCTTCTAACCGGTTAATCACACAAGTGATTTCTTTAAATTTCTCTCTTGAATAACCGCCGTACACTTCATTATACGTTGCGCTTCGTCCTAAGCGCTCTCGAATTGTCTCTACCATTAATTCAGGCTCTTTTGTGATAATTTTAAATGTTTTAGAACCACTTAAACCTACTTCAACGATATGAATCACTTTAGAAGCGATAAAGTACGCAATTGCTGAAAGAATCGCCCCTTGCAGACCAAATACTGTTGAGACAACAATAAAGACAAACATATTTAAAAATAAGATGAGATCACTTGTCCCAAAAGGTAATTTTCGAGAAAGTAATACAGCTAACATATCGATTCCATCTAATGCGCCACCGTTACGCAATGCGAGTCCCATACCAAAACCGATGATAATACCACCAACAACGGTAACTAACAATGTATCACCGTGGATAATAGTTGGTACGTCATGCATCAAAACAGTACCGATTGCTAATGAAGCAATACCAATAATAGAATAAATAGCAAAATTTCTACCAATCTGCTTATACCCTAACCAAACAAAAGGGATATTAATAACTGCAATTAGCAGACCTAATGGTAGCCCAAATAATTGTGAACTAACGATGCTTAAACCCGTCACACCACCGTCAGAAACGTTATTTGGGATTAATACAGCTTCTAGTCCATACGCGGTTATAAATGCCCCTATAATAATTGCCAATACTTTTAAAACAACTTTTAGTTTATTAGGCCTACGCTTTTTAATTGTATTCATGTCATTCCTCGTTTCAAACTATTTTCTCTTTTTATTCCTAATAATTATTTTAACATATTCTCTTTTTAAGTAGAAACCTTCACAATCTCTTCTAAAATGTAAAAAAGATATCCCATTTTCTTTTAAACTGCTTTTCAATAAAATGGAACAATTGCCTGAACTTTTTTGTTTTTAAATCGACTGTAAATAAAATATTATTTAGACCTTTAACATTCTTTTTTACAGGTAATGTAACAAATGCAAATGAGGGTGGCAGCTAATTGTCAGACAAGATAAAGTTAAAAATTCCATATTTTACATTAAATAAAAAAAGCAAAAGGGACGGTATGCACCATCCCTTTTGAAAAAATTTACTACTTTTTAACGTTTGAATTTCCAGATTTAATAACTCTTTGTTTCCTTTGTTAACGGAAAAGAAGTATTAAACTGTATTTTCAGTGATTTGGTGATAGTGATTGCTTAAAGCAAATTCGCCAAATTTTAGACACTCTTTACCCTAGGAATTCTAATACGAACATTTTGAGATGGATGAATTATTGAATACTGTACACTTGAATAACTTCATTTGTCCCAGCTGTCAAACAACTTTCTTCAGAATAAATAAGAATAGAACGCTGGTGAACATTCTTGTTAAAGCAATGACTTTTTAATACGCAAACGAATAGTTACTAGTTCTAACTAATTATGAGAGGCAGATATAGAGTATGGCTACATAGAAGATAAACATTGTTTCTTTTATATCCTCTCTATTATAGACGTGTACCATCTACCTTAGTTTGCATTGTACAGGCGAAAATACAGGTTATATTATACAACAAGTTTTATAACAATCGAAGGATACATTCTAGTATTTAAGATTTATCACCAAATGAAATTTTATTGGCGAGCTCAAACAGAGACGTTATAAATCAAAAAAATTTGCATATGAGGCAAGATTTATTTCTTGTCACATATGCAAAAAAGTAATCAGGTGAAATGAAATAACGATTTAAGGAGAGTATATATCTAAAATTTGAGGGGAATCCAGTTAATATATATCCAAAAAAACGTTTCATTTACTAATTTCAGTTAGCCATTTATCAGGAGCAGGAATTTTTTTCTTCACATCTTTTGCAACTTCCTGAATTAAGTTCCATAGACTTTCTATATCCTCAGCAGTAGTATGAATATTACCTATAGAAATTCGAATAACATACCCATCTTTAATAGTCGCATGAGAAACAAAGGTCTTTTTAGATTGATTAAGCCTTGTAAGTAATAATTGATTAAGCTCATCAATATATTTCTGTAGTATAATCTTTTGCTGCTCGTTTGCATCTTTCAGCCTTTCTTTTAATTCATAAGGAAAATACCGCAAACAAATAAGTGCATAAGGTGAAGAGGCTGTACATTCAAATTCAGGATGTTTATTTATTTCAGATTCCAACCATCGAGCCTGACGAATACTTTCTTCAAGACGTTTTGATAAACCATCTTTTCCAAAACTTCTAATAATCCACCAAATCTTAAGAGCTCGAAAACTACGTCCTAGTTGCAATGAATAATCCATATAATCAACTGAACCATCTTCTCTTTCAGTTTGTAAATAATCAGGAACTAGGCGAAAGCTATTTGATAGAGCTCCTCTTCTCTTACAAAACAATGTAGTAACTTCCAAAGGTGTATATAGACACTTATGAGGGTTGACAACCAGTGAATCTGCTACACAGAAATCTTCAGTATTCTCCTTTACATCTGGAACTAAATTCCAAAAACCTCCATAAGCAGCATCAACATGAAGCCAAATGTTATATTTCTTACAAATTTGAGAAATTTTCAAAATAGGATCTATAGCTCCTGTAGCAGTTGTACCTGCAGTAGCGACAACCGCTATGGGACAATAACCATTATTTAAATCATCTTGAATAGCTTTTTCAAGTTGATCCTCCATCATTTGATATTTTCCATTCGTAGAAATATGGACTACATTATCCGTTCCAATTCCTAATGCTATAGCTGCTTTATCAACTGAACTATGTGCCTGATCGGAAGTATAAATACGCATCTTAGAAACTCGACTCTCAATTAGTCCCTTTGTTCTTATATCTATCTCGGTACTTTGATCCCTAGCTGCAACCAACGCATAAAAAGTCGCTAATGAAGCTCCATTTAATAAAACCCCCTCCGCAGCTGGAGTATATCCCACCATTTCTGCGATCCACTTGAGTATAACTTTTTCTAATGCCGAAGCAGCTGGAGCTGCTTTCCACACCAAAGCATTTACATTTAAAGAAGAGATTAAAAGATCAGCTAGAATTCCAGGAGAACTGGCTGAAGTACTGAAATATCCATGGAAAGAAGGATGATTCCAATGAGTCAAATGAGGAATAATTTTCTCCCATGTGTCGTTCATTATTACCTCAAATGATTGAGAATGTTCTGGCAATGGTTGATCCAGCATCGCTAGTAAATCATTTGGAGAAATATTAGAAGTTACAGGGATTTCACGTATTTTTTCAAAGTGTTCACGAATCATTCCAAGTAACTCTATACCATGTTCCTCAAATTGTGCAGGGTTCCAGTCCCCCAAATTCTTTATGGAATTAGTCATACTATAACCTCCTTAAATATTTATTTTATTTTGATTAATAGATAACGATCCCTCCACATTCCCTAGTAAATTGCTACTTATTTGTATTATTTAGTAACATGATGATGATGATGATGATGATCATGCTCAACTTCGACTTCTAACTCATGATAATAATGTATTTCTCTCGGCTTGATACAATAATTTTGATTGAACTCAATTAATAACTTTTCTTCTTGATTAGCTAAATCTACATGAAGCTCTTTGCTTTTCCAAGGATATATTACTTTTATTTTATTCAATTCACTATCATCTTGATAAAATGATGCATGCCCTGCCCAACCAGGATGTTCATGTGCAGCTGGACCTAATAAATCATCCATTTGTTGCATTAATTCAATTGCTCGATCTTTTAATTCTAATTTCAAATACCAAGTCTCCATTACAGTAATCAATTCAATTCCTTCTTTCCTTAATTTATTTTAAGTGTTCTTTATTTTTATAAAAATCCTTAAGCAATGAAACACCATCATCTACAAACTCTCGACAAACGAAACCATGATTCTTCCGATTCCTTACTTGAGCCTTTGATAATTCTTCCCAAGACTCTATTATAGCAGCAGGCCATTCGCCCTTAGGACCGAGATGGTTTACTAAGGTTTCATGCAATTCTTTAAACCCTTCTATCATAATTTTATGCTCTTTATTTTGAGTTCCACTAAATCCTGGGCTCAGGAAAGGAGGCATCATAGAAGGCCTTATAAACTCTTCATAAGATTCGACTGGAAAACTCACAGTATACTTCATGGAAACAGTCGCTGCATCATAAAGAGTTGAAAGACGGCCAAGAATAGATTGTAACTTAATAAAATCTCTATATTCCACTGCTTTTATAGCATCATCTAATAATGTATTCATACATACCAAAATAATATGGAACACTTGATGCCCTTGTTTCCACCGAAATACCGCTCTTTCATACGAAGCTGTATTAATATCAATCCTAGTTGTCATTTTTTCTTCTCCCTATTCTTTCTCACAGGATTTTATCCAATTCTCTAAAGCAATTTGAAAAATATTTCCCCAACCTTTTATTATTTCATATTTTTCCCTATCAGTTAAATTAGTTTCCTCTAAATCTTTAATGTGATTTTCATATATATCTATACAACTTTTTGACCATTCTAATAGATCTAATGCATTCCGCTGTAAGCGAAAATAAAGATCATATTCCTCATCAGTTGATACTGCACTTAGTGAATATGGTACTTTAGAATCAGGATGAATTGTTATAGGTTTAATAAGTCCATAATCTGGTAATATCTTCTCTTCATTACTCATATATTCTTCCCCTTCTAAATGTAATTTTAAAATTAATTAGTCTTTCCTTGATACTGATTATATGCCATATAATTTACATAAATTAATTAATATATAAAGCTACATTTTCCAACAAATTATAATACTGTTGCATAAAATTTTGCATGGTATCTTCATTGAATAAAGTAGTATTATATTCTAACTTTAAACGATATATTTCTTTTTCTTCATATACATGAAGTAGTAAATCATATTTAGATGTAAAGTTGCTCTCTAATGATAACTCTATATCAAGGTCATCAGTTTGGTATTTGTAATCAAATTTATTTTGATAATTAAATACAGTTTGAAAAATCGGCGTGTAACTTGGATCTTTCTCTTTTATCTCCTTAATTAACAATTCTAAAGGGATTTGTTGATGTTCCTGAGCCTGTAAGACCACCTGCTTAACTTTCTCCACTAGCCCTTCTAATGTTGACTCATCAGATAAGTCTAGACGCAAAGCTATAGAGTTTGCCAAGTAACCAATCAAATTCTCAGTATTAGGAGTCCTATTTGACATGACAGTTCCTACTATAACTTCTGTTTGATTTGTATAGTTACTAATTAGAAAGCCATATAGAGATAATAAGAGTACATAAGGTGTAACTCGATAATTTTGTGCCGCCCTTAGTAGGTTCAAAGTTAAATCTGATTCTACTACTTTTTCTATTGTTCTTCCATCATAAGTAATACGTGAATGACGCGGATAATCAGTCGGAAATGCTAAAATCGGTAATGTACCAGATAAATTTTTCAACCAATATTGCAACTGCCTTCTAAAACCTTCTTTATTCTCATTAATGAAATAATTTTGCCATAAAATATAGTCTATATATTTTATAGGAAGTGGTTCTAAATCAGATGGTTCGTGTTGGCAAAAAGATTTGTAGTTTGCTAATATTTCATTAATTAGAACTTCTACTGACCAGCCATCAACTACAATATGATGAATAGATACTACCAAAATATGTTCTCTTTCTTTACATTTTAACAATTTAACTCGCATTAATTTTTCAGACTCTAAACAGAATGGAGTATTTATCTCGTTCTCTATATGCTCTTTTATGACTTGTCCCTTTTCTTCTGGTGGTAGGTTAGATAGATCAAAAGTTGGTAGCTCAATAATGAATGTATCTATCCATTGCCGAACTTCATTGTCGATCAAACAAAATCTTACTCTTAACGCTTCATGTCTCTCAATAACTGCTTGTATACTTTTTTGTAAAATATCTACAGATAACTTCCCATCAAATTTTAAAGTAACAGATGTTGTATAAACCGGGCTATTAGGATTGGTTTTATAGACAAACCATTGGCTTTTCTGAGACGGGCTAAGTGGATAAAATTTCTCCTTACTTAATTGAGGTACCGGATGCACTTCTTGTAATGCTTCAACTTTTCTCTTTTGATTCACAAACATTGATAAAGATTCTAATGTCGGATGCTGAAAAATATCACTAATACCAATTATAATTCCATGTTCTTTATTCAAGGCCGTAACCAATTGAAATGCTTTTAATGAATCCCCACCTTTTTGAAAGAAATGATCCTCTAAACCAATTTCATTAGTGTTTAATACTTTTTCCCAAACTTTTTTTAGTTTAAACAACATTCCATCGCTATGATTTTCTAACGCATCATCAATCTTATTGATTGCATTAACTTTCTGTTTAAATTGAATAAAAAAATTATCAATAGACTGTTTTTTTAAAAATTCCTTCAATTCAATATACATTTTTGCACGTGGAACATCTTCTTTCGAAAGGTAATCGATGGTTATTAATTCATTACAATATGAATCATCTGTGAATTTCAAAGCATATTCAGAAATTTCATTTAAGATACTGTCAAATTTCCCCTTTTGAAAATCATCTATCATTCCTAAACGCTGGACTTTCCCTGTCACTGTTTTCCGAAATTCACCTTTCTGTATAGGAATAACATGAGTAGGATGTATTCCTAGGTAGCGTGTGATATGTTTTTTAATGTCTTCAATTACGTAACAACTAAACTCTAGCTCAAAATGCATTGGTGTAAAGAAGACTATTAACTGATCATTCTCTTCTATATGATTTTGCACTCCACCTACCGCTAAATATGTCGGCTCAATCCCATATACTTCTTCAAGGATTGACTCCACCTCATAATTATAATAATTTTTAGCGTTAATAATCAGAATGTCTTTTTCACGACCAGTTAATGTTAATCTCCCTTGATATAAAAAACCCATGTCACCAGTTTTAAACCACCCATCAGATGTAAAAGTTTTTAAATTTTCCTCTAAATTAGAGTAATACCCATCTATAATCATGGGTCCTTTTAATTGTATTCTACCGATTTTTTTCTCATTAACTAATTGATCATTTTTATCAACAATACGAATTTGTAAACCTGGAAGACTTCTTCCTAAGTTTGTCAAGCACTTCACACCTGGATAATTTAAATTTTTATGTTCTATTGTACCTAATGACGAATCCACTTCTACATAATCCCATATCCACTGACTATCTCCAAAAGTAATAGAGCCGCAAGCTTCAGTCATTCCATATTGAGGACAGAAACAATCAATTTTTAGATCATATTTATCCATTAAACTAAAAAATGCTTGAATTTTTTCATATATAATAGACTGTCCACCACTAAAAATATATCTAACACACGAAAAATCCCAATTTTTATCCTCGAAATCTTGAGAACATTCATTCAATAAAGTGAATGCAAACGGAGGAGCCCATGTAATACTTACTCTACATTTATCTATCCACTCAAGCCAGTTAGAAGGTTTATCTAAAAAGAATTCAATACTAGTAAGTACTTGGTTACATCCTAAATACACCCCTAATATATGTTGATTAAATAAACTAGCCCCATGATATAATGGCATCCAATTCATAATTACTTCATTCTTTGTAGCCTGGATAACATTTACAGAAGATATAATATTAAAACAAATATTACTATGTTTATATTCTGCTGCTTTCGGCTTTCCTGTTGTACCAGAAGTTAATAAATATAAGGCAACGTCTTCCTGTGTCGCCTTATAAAGATCTTCTGTTGGTAAATTACTTCGCAATTCAGCAATGGATGTAGCCAAAAAATCCTTATGTTCCCCTTCACTAAACAAGTCATTTAATTTTTCTTTTGCTTCCTGTTCCGCTAGAATTACCGGTTTTCCAAATAATTCCCAACAATTGAGCAACTTTAATATATCTGCATTTTTTTTATGATACTCATTGGGTTCCTTTAATGGTATAGGGGTAATTCCTCCTAGAATACAAGCCCAAAATAAGGGAACGAATATTTCAATTTCATTTACTAATAAAATAGCTTTTTTTGAAGGTCCCAACCCCAATTTATAAAGACCATTTAAAATACATTTAGATTCTTCTAATAATTCTTGATAACTGCAAAATAACTTATTGCCATCCTTTTGGATGTAAGTAATACCCTTTTTTCTATCCATACTAGCCTTAAGAAACATATCAGTTAATGTTTTAACACCTTGATAATTAGAATCAAATTTAGGTTGATAAATGGCTAAAGGTATTTTATTTTCATTAATCTCTATCATACATTTTCAACCTCCTACTTGAACAATTTTATTCAACTGCATTTCATTTTAATTTAAATTCAAACCATTTCTTAAAAACATCCTCTTTTTTAGTTCCCTCTATTCTATCCACCTCTTTGCCTCCTTTAAAATAGAGAATGGTAGGAGTTTCTTTAATTTTATAATCATCCCAGCCTTCTTGAAATTCTAAAACATTATATAAAACAAGATCAACATTAAGGTCTTTGGCTAATGGAGTGACAATAGGGGTAGTCTCCTTACAGTGAGAACATGTTGGGCTGTAAAAGTAGACAAAGCGTTCCTTGTTTTTCTCTAAATCTTCTTGCAATTCTTCCGGTAAGATAATGTTCTGGTAATTGGGATCATCCAACTGTTCAACAGTGGCAGGATGAAGCTTCTCTTTGCCAAAAGGATTATGTTCTACTTTAACCGCTTGCTGTTTATTAGAAACAAAAGCAGTTATAATGAAGATGCCCACGACTAGAACAATAAACACTATTAATTTCTTCACTTTTTAGTTCTCCTTTAATCTTTTATAGATTATGTATGTACATAAGAAAATAATTATAAATGCTATTAATGCAAGGAATGGAATAGTGATAAAACCAAACCAATTAATATATTTCCCACTACAGGGAATCCTTCCACAGGAAGGAGAATTATCAGAGAAAAAAGAAATATTTTGTATAAGGTAATGATAAAAAGATATAATACCACCCATTAAAGATAAAACACTAGCATAGATACTAATCCAATACTCTTTTCTAATCACTGCTATTCCTAAAAGTACAGTGAATGGATACATTACGATACGTTGATACCAGCAGAGGGTACAAGGTTCATACTGCCTGATTTCAGAAAAATACAAACTTCCGAACATCGCAATAATTGCAGTGGCCCACGCTAAAAATAGTAAATTATCATTTGAATTTAACTTTACTTTCATACTATGAATTCTCCTCTTAATCACTTTAAAGATAAAATTGACTTCGTTTGCATAATTTTAGGATTGGCAAACAAGAAGCCACCCTATAACAAATGACTTTCTGCAGGTTCATATGGATTGAAGGAAAAGGCTCATTAAAGCTTGAATTATGT
The DNA here is from genome assembly GCF_056711665.1 of Bacillus sp. Medicinal_06. Classification (NCBI taxonomy): domain Bacteria; kingdom Bacillati; phylum Bacillota; class Bacilli; order Caryophanales; family Bacillaceae; genus Bacillus; species Bacillus sp. Medicinal_06. Next base: position 162,807 of record NZ_JBWYHD010000006.1, read on the forward strand.
TTCATACATGGGATAAAAAGTAAAGATTAATTTAAATAGGTGCCTTTAACTAATAAAAAACCTCTTTTTTCTACTGCAGACGGCCCTTCCATGCAGTAGAATTCCAACTTATCAATCTCATTTAACCTAGTAAATATCATTTCCCTCTCATTTCTGAGCTGTTCGGCCAGATTTTTTTCATGTTCAGCCAATTGTTGAAGTCTCATTAATAAAGCGTTTCTTTCATTAAATTCCATAGTACTCTCCCCTAATATATGTTTAAACTAATTTTATCATATGTTATTAAATATCTTTTTTTTACAATTCAGTAAAATTATATATAATTTGTGTTTATCAAATTTTCCGAGGAAAATTTTATGAATTTTACAATAAACTTATACAATATTCACCAATTAAATCTCTTTATTTCTCAAACTATATATAAATGACTAATTTTTTCATCTTCTTATGCCTAAGCTTTCAAGTTATTATCTATACTGTTTGATAAGAAAAGAGGTACGGAAATAGAAAGACCTATGAAGCAGCTAGAAATTAAAAATCCCCATGGTATAGAAACTTCTAGTCTACGAAAACTTGAAAAACAAGAGAAAAAAGTCGATTCTCGAACACGAATTGAAGTTGTACCAATTATAATGTAAGGAAAAGTTGGTAAAGAAGCAGCCGAAATTTGTAATATACATCTTCAGTTTGTTTCCAAATATGCGAAGAGTTTTAATGGAGGTTAATGAAGGTGGACTAGAGCTCTTTATTGGATCGTAAAATCGCTCCCTCCAGGACGTAAAAGTTTCCTTAATCAAGGTCATCAAAAACTCCTTAAAGGAAATAATTCTTACTAGTTTATCAAATGATCACGAACTAGGAATAACTCTATCTTGGACTATGCTAATTCTGAAAGTGTATATCCGTCACACCTACGATAGTGAAATAAGTGCAACTGGAATTTTACACATATTATTTCGTTTGAAAATTCAGTAGAATCACCTACCTTATACGCTTGCTAAAACCGCTTTGAAAAAACAGCATTTTTTTCGCATCAACCCCATATAACTTTAAAAAGCTGTTAACCGACAATATGGTACTCTTATATCAGGATGAAATGCATGCCAGTGTGACTATCTTTGGTACCGAGGAGGCACAAACAGGGGAAATCGTACACCGAGTCGCTTCTTCATGTAGAGAAGGAGATTTTTTAACAGTCCTTTAGTATGTATTAAACAAGTATAAAAATAAATTTAATTTTCATAGTTACAGTTGATGTTAAAATTAAGCATTTTAAGGTCGTTCAAGTTTTTATACGAGAACATCGTCATCACCAACACAAGCATCTATCAAAGAAGCGGTACAATCATTTTTTGAATAAATTTCACAGGTACCTCAAATCCGTACTACATAGGCTTGACTTAAGCTAAAGTAAATGTCAAAAATTCAAGTCAATTATATAGTGTACTAACTGTTATTCCCTATGTACATATACTGTCCATGGGTAGCTTTTACAATATTATCTTCCTTTTTCATTAAATTTGTCATAAATAAAGAAATATTGCTTAGTTCTACCCCAGTTTCTGTTTCAATTTCTTTCTTCAATTCCTTCAACGGCATTGCTACCTGGTGTTGTTTCAGTATATCTATAGCTGCATTTCTAAGAATCCATGTTTTTTGGTGATACCCTTTTTTCCTAAACTCATTTTTTTCCGAACTCTCTTGAATCTCCTCATCTAAGTTGTGCATTTGTTCATATTTGGTATCCTCTGCTTTACCTGAATGCCCCACTGTATAAGTAGATAATCTATCCTGGTTGTCCAGTTCCCTTAACCTGTTAAAAATTTCTTTCCTTTCTTCTTGAAACATTTTCCGATTTCTTTCTTCCATTTCAACAAGCTGTTCAAGCCTTACTTTTAAAGCTTCTCTTTCATTAAACATATTAACCTCCTATAAAAAATTTTATATGTTATAGACATTGAATCAATTCTATAACTTTGGAAATGACGTGCTAAAGGCTTCTAAGCACAAAAGATGGAGTATCTATCCAAAATTTCCAAATGAATAAGTACCACATAAATTCTAATATTGAAAGAAAACTCCTTATGACTATATTATACGACATGAAATCCTGTTTGACCTACAAGAGATTTAAAACCAATCCAACGATTTGAAGCTATTTTTTCTATTAATGACATTGATACCATCGTCGTTGTGATAACTAAGAAGTTACATTTTTATAAACTAATCGAACTTAACTATATGGCAATAAATTATTCCTTTTTCACTATAATTATAAAGAGGATTCCATTTATATCTAATTTTATCAAATGGTGCATCAAGCTGTTATTATTTATTATATTTTTGACAAAAACACCAAACAATTAAATACATTAGCTAAAGGAAATATCGAGATCCTCCTTTAGCTAATGATGTTCTCTATCAAAAGGTATACAAAGTGAAAATCGCAACTACTTAGATTCCTTCCAATACCAATAAAGTTAATTATATCAAAAATAAACTCGACAGCTATGTTTAGAATAATTCTATTTTTCCCGTTTTCATTACTTATTTTATGGATACAAATAAATTCTTTTTTTCTTTTTTAGTGTACTTAAAAAGCTTCGTGTCAGTGTAAAATTATGTGCACCTGTTCCACATTTTTCATGAACATACTGTGACATAACTTTATCTACACTCAACGCATATAACCATTATGTTCTTTTCACTTTCGGTTTATCTAGTCCATGGAATGAAAGTGGTTTATGACTGTTTGTAGAGTTTTTAATGTAAAATTCAAAAGCCGAAGCACGATTTGAAACAACTTGAAGTTATGGGGGAGATATTCAATTGTTTTTTCTTGTGATTTGAATAGGTAATATACTTCATTAGGCCTTTGATTATAAACTTCTAAAAATTATTTGTGGTTCACACACTTTCCCTCCTACTTTTTATATTTTCAGTGTTAACAAGAATTTGTGCAGGTAAACTTAAAAATCAATATAGCTCTTAGAAGATATAGAACACCAGTTAGAGTATCAAAAGTTTAGAAAACTATATTTAAGTGCCGCACCGCTCTGGAATGTGTAAATGCTTATCTCACGCAATTATTTCAATTGAACAATGTTCATTATTGAACGGGAAAATACACCAAATTTTACTTTTAACTAGTGACGTTAATTTACAATGTTTCAAAGTTAGCTGCCAACTGAATTAACGCTATCTTAAATCAACACCAAGTGACTGAGGCATAAAAACTTCAACAGAACCTAAATTCTGAGAGGATGTGCTTTTAGAAAATGAATTTTCCTGAAATATTAAATTCACTCTTTAAAATATTACAACATTTTTGTATACTAATTATTGTAAAAAAAATATTATCAGAGGGGTGAAATTTTGCACGTAGGGCAAAACATTAAATTTCATCGTACAAAAATGTCTCTTACTCAAGAAGAATTAGCATCAGGATTAATTTCCGTTTCCTACTTATCTAAAATTGAGAATGGCCAGATTACTGCTAGCTCTGATATTATAGAAGAATTGTTTAACAGGCTAAATATTACGGAGGATGTTCAGCAAGACCAAAAGCTGTGTGAGGAGATTCGTTTGTGGTATCAGCAAATAGTCGATAGAGATATAGAAAAATCTGCTGAAACCTATAATAACCTCTCAAAAAAAATTACAATTAAAAGCTCTTTTGAACCATACTCTCTATTTCAGCTTGTCAATATTAGATTTCTTCTAACTTTAGGAAAGCTTCAAGAAGCTAAAAATCTTTTCAAGAAAATTTCAGAAATTTCAAATAATTTTTCAAAAGAAATGTCTTTCTATTATTTCAAATTTAAAGGTAACTATGAATATATGAACAATGAGTTTGAAAACGCTTTTGATTCTTATAAAGAAGCTGAATCCCTTTTTAACAGTGATACACCTTCTCTTGAAAAAGCAGATGTTCTTTATTCATTAGGGCTTACTGCAACTAAAATTGAAAAACACTTTCAGGCAATCGTTTTTACCAATCAAGCACTTGACATATTCAGAGAGATTTATAATCTAGACCGTAGCAGCGAATGTCACCTACTTTTGGGTATTCTTTATCAGCGGATGGAACAATTTGATGAAGCTGAGACAAATTTCAACTGGGCAAACATACTTGCAAAGAAGGTCAGGAACGAAGAGGCTTTGGGCATTATCGAACATAATATAGGGCATTTTTATTATCTAAGAGGCGATAAAACCAAAGCATTAGATCATTACAAAAAGAGTTTGGATCTTAAACAGGAACATAATTACGATGGAAAATTAATAACTATATTATGTATCATAAAAGCACTGTATAACAAAAAAGAAAATAGACAATTACTTTTATGGATACAAAAGGCAGAAATATTAGAAAGGAAAACAAAAAATCTAGAGTTAAAACACGAGTATAAACTACTTAAGCATTTACACAACAAAGAATTTGAAGAATTTGTATATTACGCAAAAAAAATTGCACTTCCTTATTTTGAAAAGAACAGCTTGTACCGTAATGCCATCTACTACTCAGAACTATTAGCAGAATATTTTAAGAAAAACCAAAAATATAAGCAGTCTGCTCATTATTTTGAGTACTGTAAAGAAATTCTAAAAAAAATTAAAAAGTAAGGGTTTTTATCATAAAAATACTTACTTGCTTTTTCCATGATTATCCTAATTTTTGTTTGCTCTACGCAAGGAGTTTCCTCACCCCTTAACATTAACATAGTATAAAATAGAACTAGAATAAATTAATCGTAAGAGAAAACTGTTGTGAAATTCTCGATAGCCTTCTCTTACAATTAATTAAGTAGTTTTGATAAAATTTACTAAGAAGACCGAAACATTTGGAAGGGATAACCCTTCCTCCAAATTTTCATAATCGCACAATATACAATAGGTTGTATGTAATAGGGCGAAAAACCGGAATCATGTAACTCTCAAATGGTTTAGCAGTCACAAATTCCCCATAAATTTCTCTAATTCCTAATAATATCCCCCTGTCCTTACAAATGATATGGGGTGTCAAATCTGCAGGATTGCCCCCTAGTTTGTAGCCATGAAAAACTCTATATAGATTTTACTTAAAATTAATCAAGTTACCGATGCTAATCTTGCAATTGGAATTGGAATGGATATAGCTAAACGAACTCATTACCCTAATCATCATTGATGAGCCAGGTCTTGTGCTACAAAAAGCATTTCCTGTTTCTTATGCAAGAAGGAATTGGACTGTTCTATCGGCGTATATTGGCAACTATGAAGGAATTTGACAAGACAGAAGTAATGATTGGAATCATTAACATTTTTTTAAGGATACAGATATCTTCTAAGAAATTTCGGGTGAAATTGTTCTCTATCTTTTTTACTTCCACCCGATGAGTAATTGCCCCTTCCCCCTTGAGATTAATAAATTCATTGATCCTTTCAATTGTAGAAAGGAGAAAACTATCTAGATCTCTGATTCGAGGTTTAAAATAAAAACCAAACATTCTTAATATACAGAAAATACCTTAGGTATAACTTACTGTACCTTCGGAAATCATAGTTATCTTCCTTTCATCATAAATCCTTACTTCCTTAGATTTTTTCTCCATGTTGTATATTTTGCTTTGCATTTTGTTGGAATTTATCTACTTTGAGTTGGATGAACAAAACTCCAAACAGTGTGACTCCCCCACCTATAACGGTAAGTAAAGTCGGTACCTCTCCAAGCCATATCCATGCAATAACAAATGCAAGAGCCGGTGTTAGGTAAAGAGAACTTGTAGCTTCCGAAGCACCAACACGTGATGTAACGTACGCTAATGCAAGGTAAGGAATAACCGTAGGGAAGAGACCTAAGTAAACAATGCTAAGTGTTGATTCTATAGATGATTTCATCATTTCACTCGTTAGTCCTGGGAGAAAAAAAAGCATAAAAAATGTCCCTGCCCAAATCGTATAGGTTGTAAATGCAAAAAATCCATACTTTTTTAAATAACGTGTTTGAAAAACAAAATATACACTTTCTGAAAAGGATGCTAAAAGAATAAACAAAATCCCACTAGTAATTTCAACATCTCCCTCTGTAGCAAATGAAATCAAAGCTACTCCCAAAAAACTTATAACAGATCCAGTCCATCTCGATAATCCAAACCGTTCACGCAGAAACCAAACAGCTAAAAGAGCCGAAAAAATAGGAGTTGTTGAAACAAGAAGACTCGCAACACCTGCACTCACTGTTTTCTCTCCAATGTTTAAAGCTGTATGGTAGACAGTAAAACCTAAAAAACCTAACAATAAAATAGCAGGAATATCCTTTAATTGTGGTAATCGCATACGAATGATTATAGCAATAAATACAAGCAATGCAGAGCCAATTAGTAATCGAAAAAGAGCAAGATGTTCAGGTGTATAGGATTCTAATCCAACCCGTATTCCTGGAAAAGCTGAAGCCCATAGAAAAATAGTAAGACCATAAGCCACTATAACACGAAAATCCCATTTGATTTCCATCTCATCACTTCCTCTTATAGAATTAGAAAGCAGCCAATATCTTTTCTACTTCGTTAATATTTCTCATCTTAATAAATACTTAGTAAAATGTCTCCAACCAGTTGAACAATTACTAACTCAACCACTTTGAATCGAAAACAATATGAAAGGAGAGTTTTTAGTGAGTAGTATCGTTTGTGAACACACCAAAATTTTCTTTAATATCAATAATTTTCTAATTTTAAAAAAAAAAAAAAAAAACGCCTACGGAGAATAACCAATTAGAAGTAAAATTCCGAACCGGTGAAAATTAGCCGAGTCGTTTAAAGTAAACCGAAGTACTGTCATCACTGCTTTAGAAGAATTAATAGCAAATGGAGTGATTGAGGGAAAAATGAGAACAAGGATGTAACTCGTCACATATAGGAAGCGCATAGAATAAAGACCAGATTAAACTAGCTATCTACATCTGGAAAAAATAATCTATTCAGTATAGAAAAGACAAAATGAAGTCGTACAGACTTTACTACTGCAGATTGCTATAATCAAGAAATATAAGTGAGTAGGCTATCCTCACAGCCACTTTATAAAATATGGAAATGTTAATAAAAAATGCTGTTACAAGAAAAAGCATCCCTTTCTCAACAAGCAAAGGACCGTCAAAAATGACAGTCCTTTTCAAAATTAAGGAATGTTTTTACCTTGTTTTCTGAAATTTATAGGTTAGTTCTTCATTAACTACCTTAAGCAATTTTTTTTCATTTTCATAGATAAAAAAATGATCTCCCGGAAAAAGGTGCATATTAAAATGGTTTGTCGTAAGTTCTTTCCAATGTTTCAATTCCTCTGTTTTGATTGACGGATCATCTATACCACCAAAGACTGTTATTGGACAACTTAACATGCTTGATTTTTCATATTGATAATTATCGACAAGTTCAAAATCAGCTCTTAGAATCGGTAAAAACAGGTCCATTATCTCATGATTATCCAATACTTCTTCTGGTGTACCATTCATTTTTCTAAGTTCCTCGATAAATTCTTTTTTCGGAAGATTATATGTGGGTGTCTCCCTTTTAGACACTTGAGGAGAACCTTTCCCTGATAAAAATAGCCTTATAGGCATCTGCCATGAACGTTTTTTCATTTCTATAGCCAATTCGTAACTTATTAAAGCCCCCATACTATGACCAAAGAAAGCGTACGGTATAGGGCTGTTAAGAACAGGCTCCAGTTCATCTGCAAGGAAAGAGATTAACGTTGGCAGAGACCGAATAGGCTCTTCTGCTAGTCGATTTTCTCTTCCTGGAAGCTGTACCGGGCAAACTTCTACTTCTTCAGCAAGAATTTGATTCCATTGGCGGTAAGCCAATGCACTACCTCCTGCATAGGGAAAACATAAGAGCCGGACCAAAGGTTTTTTTTGAGGTTTATAATAATAAAAACTATTTTTATTGATACTCAAGCTGACTCCTCCTTTTTTATTTTTCTAACCTTGAATTTTATTATATTTTTACTTATTCATTTATACTGACATAGCTTGTCGACATCTGCCCGCTTAATAAGTCTGAGGCATCAAGAAAGTTTAGGGATTCAGGGAAGGGCAGTTTATCTGTACAAACCGCTAAACTATATCCCTTATCCAAATAAAAATCTTTACAATACCAAGAAGTGATAAAGTTCCCACCCAACAGGTAAACTTGATAACTGTCAGAAGCTGGTATAGGAACAAACTCCACTTTTTCCAAAGGATAGGATAATCCTGTTCCTAATGCTTTCACAAATGATTCTTTTCGAGACCATAAACTAAAAAAAGTAGGGATGGAATCTTCCTTGTTACCAGTAAGTACTTCTAACTCAGTTCTTGTAAGAACACTCTTAAATAAATTTATATCAATTTCCTCAATCTTCTCCGTATCTACTCCTATTCTCCCAGCCGAGGTGATGGCACATACTACCCATTCGCCAGAATGGGTAAGGTTAAAATCACCTTTCCATTCAGCTGGTTCTTTAAGAAAAGGCCGTCCATTTTCAAGACGCTCAACAATCAGTTCCTCCTCTGGCATTTGAAGAACAGTAGCAAGAGCATAGCGGGCTAGAAGTACTGCTAGAAGCGCCCTCATTTTGTCTTCATTTTTTTTAAATTTAAGGATTCTTACCTTGTCTGCCAGATGAATAGTCTCTAATATTCCATCAACTTCTATACTATCCCAACTTACCGAGTTTCTGACTGCATATAATGTAATCATGTTCATCACCCACTCTCTAGAGTGCCTATGCATTTTAAAACTGCATAGGCATCTTGTTTCACTAGTTCACAACCTTAATTTTTTCTTTGATCCAATTACCTATCTCTTCTACTATATACTCAGGAACATTACCAGGAAGCAGATACTCTTCCATAGTTCCAGGTCCTTCTCCCTCTACGTAAGCGTGATTTAACTTTTTATAATAGCTAAATACTGCATTCCTATTCTCCGACAAAACTTCCTTCCATTTTTCGAAATCATCTTCTGTTATATTAATATCCCTTCCTCCCTGAAGTACTAAGAACGGAAAATCTTTTAGTATCGGGGACTGGCTAGGAATATAATCTTTTAAACTATGCCACCATTTAACACTCGGAGCTAAGCGAAACTTTTCCGGGTTAATTTTATCGATAGGAAGATATTGAATCATCCTCAGTTGCTCTCTGCACAGTTTCAATTCTTCGGAAGATAAACCAGGTAAGTCTGTTTTATTCAGAAGCATCTCAACTGCAGAAACCTGGGGATTTGGAGCAGATAGTACAACTCCCCCTGCTATCCCTTCCATTTCTTTTCTATCCAAGATATCAGGAAGCATCCATCCTCCCCGACAGTGTCCGACCAGGAAAATGTCATCTACTTCTATTTTGTCTGTTTCCCTTAGAAACTTTACTGCCTGAACTGCATCTTCAGTAAATTCATCCGATACAGTATAGTCTTTAAAAAACTTAAAACGTTTGTTCGTTCGTTTTTCATAACGTAAAACAGCTATATTCTGGCTTGCCAGCCCCAGGGCAATATCTTTAAACGGCTTAAGTGCATATAAGCGCGAATCACGGTCTACCTCGCCGTCTCCAGGAATTAGGATTACTACAGGAATTGGACCTTTCTTCTTTGGTATTGTCAATGTAGCCGGAATTTTTATATCCCCTGAGCCTATAAGAACCTCTTGTTCGGTATATAATTCTGGCTTAACATAAGCTGGAATCTTATAAGACGGTTCAAAATTAGCAGTTCCTATTCCTTTTATCTCAGATCCAATCGGATCCTGAACGGTAAAGCTGTATTGTTCGGTATTCATTCTATTCCGTATGCTATCAGCTAAATCCTTCAAGATTGGGTATAGAAAAAGATCATTTAAGGTAAGCTTTATATTCAGTTCCTGCTGTAACCTTGAAACAAAGATTATGCCTTTCAGTGACTGTCCTCCCAATTCAAAGAAATTATCATTAATACCTATATTGGGAACATCAAGAATTTCTTCCCATAAATCCGATAATTTTTGTTCTATAGGATCAGAAAAAGAAAAAGTATACTTTCCGACCCTTCTTTGTTTAGGACTTGGGAGTCTATTCTTATCTATTTTTCCATTGCTAGTAAAAGGGAAAGAGTCTAGCTGCAGGAAGTGTTCTGGAATCATAAATTCCGGAAGCTTACTTGCCAGATAACGTCGCAGTTCACCTGCCTCCAATTCGCCGCTCAGAACAACATACGCACAGAGACTAGTATTTCCTTTTGTATCTTCTCGGCAGATAACTTTTACATCTTTTACATCAGGAAAATTCAACAAGGTAGCCTCTATCTCTCCAATCTCAATTCTATAACCGCGAATTTTCACTTGTTCATCCTGTCTGCCTAAATATTCAATTCGCCCATCTGGAAGCCATCTTGCCTGATCACCTGTACAATATATTCTCGCTCCTGGTAGTAGTGGATGATCAATAAAACGTTCCGCCGTTAGTGAAGGCTGATTTAAATATCCTCTTGCAAGTCCTTCACCTCCTATACAAAGTTCTCCAGGGACACCAATAGGCTGCAATTGACCTAATGGATTTATAATATAAACCTTTTTGTTATTTATAGGACGTCCGATACTTACTTTTTCCTCTACTTCATCAGAGAGTGTAGTACAAACCGTAGCTTCGGTGGGACCATAAGCATTTATAAATCGGCGATTATAGCCCCATTGGGCAATCAGTTCTTTCGAGCAAGGTTCTCCAGCTGTTACCAATGTAGTAAGGCTCGGCAATTCACTTTGCGGAAGCGCCCTTAAGTAAGATGGAGGCACTGTAAGAGTGTTTATGGATTTTATTTCCAGATATCGAACAAATTCTTCACCAGACAACAGTTGTTCTTTGCTACAAATAAATAGGGTAGCACCAACCAATAATGTGTGAAAAATCTCTTCAACTGATGCATCAAAGCTACAAGAAGCAAACTGAAGGACCCTGCTTCCCTCTCGTATGCCATATGTTTCAGCCATGAGCTGCAAATTACTTACGCCTCGATGCTCTATTAACACACCTTTCGGTTTTCCGGTCGACCCCGATGTATATATAACATAGGCCAGATCTTCTGCCTGATTGATATGTTCAAGATTCTCATCAGCTCCGTTATACACATGAGGCTGATCAATCAGAATAGTCTCTCCCGTAAAGCCTTCCATAATTTTCACACTACTTTGTGTTAAAAGGCGTTGAACCCCACTGTCTTCAAGGATATAGCGAATCCTTTCTTCAGGATATGACGGGTCAAGTGGGACATAAGCTCCACCTGCTTTTAGTACACCCAGAATACCGACAATCATTTCAAGAGAACGGTCTACCATGATTCCAACCAACTCTTCCCTAACCGTTCCTCTTTCTCTTAAAAGCCTTGCAAGTTGATTAGCCCTAGAATTCAACTCTCGATAAGTAAGCTGTTCGTCACCAAAAACTACGGCTACAAGCTCAGGTGTTCTCTGAACCTGTTCCTCAAACAGTTGATGAATTGCTTTACCATTCGGGAACGGCTTTTCAGTTTGGTTAAAAGTATACAGAAGCTGATGTTTTTCTTCCTCTGTCACCAGAATCATATCTGACAGCTTTTGTTCAGGATCTTCAACTATCTGATACAGCAGATGAAGAAAATGATCTCTCATTCTTTCTATAGTATCTTGGGTAAACAGGCTTGTACTGTATTCTAGTGTTATATAAAGAGATTCACCCTCTTGACATATCCAGCTTAGGTCAAACTTCGAGCTTTTCCATTCAATCTCATATGGCTTAAATTGCAGTTCCTCTCCTATAGCTATGTCCAGGTCAAAATTCTGCAAACTAAATGTCGTATCAAATATAGGATTTCGGCTAAAATCCCGTTTTAGATCTAACTTTTCTACAAGCTCTTCAAAAGGATAATTTGAATATTCGTAAGATTTCAAGGTTTCCGTTCTGACATTTGCAAGAAATTCACGGAAACTCAAACTTCCTTCCGGTCTATTTCTTAAAGCAAGAACATTAATAAATACACCAACTACTTCTTCAAGATCAGCATGAGGCCTACCGGCAATTGGAGATCCGACGATAATATCTTCTTTTTCTGTATATTTAGAAAGAAGTACATTATAGGCAGCTAATAAAGTCATATATAAAGTTGCCCCTTCTGAAGCTGAGAGTTCCTTCAACTTTTTCAAAATAGAGCTATCCACTGAAAATTCAAGGGTTTCTCCTTTAAACTGCCTTACAGGTGGTCGTGTAAAATCGGTAGGAAGATCCAACACAGGAAGCTCCCCTGATAACATATTTAACCAATATTCCTCATCGGTCTTTAACTTCTCAATCTGTTCATCTTCCTGCTGCCAAACAGCAAAATCTTTGTAGTTCAGAGTGATGTCCGGCAGGCTGTGCCCTTGGTATAAAGCACAGAAGTCCCTTAAAAGAATATTAGCCGAGATTCCATCAGCTATTATATGATGCATATCCATCATAATAAGTTGTCGATCGGGACTAATTTCAAGTAAAACAGCACGGAATAATGGAGCTTTTTGCAAATCAAACGGTACTATAAATTTATTTACAAGATTTTCAATTTCAGATTCTGATGCTCTAACAACATCCAAACTCCAAGGTATATCTTGATGATGAATAACTTGAGTAAGATGATTATCCTCCAAATGGAAAGACGTACGAAGAGCCTCATGTCTAGCTATCAATGACTTGAACGCTTTTTCAACATTTTCCGCACTCAGATTTCCTTTAGCTTCCATAACAATTGGCATATTATAATTCGTTCCATCGTTCTGGGCATCCAGCTGTTCGACTATAAACATTCTCTTCTGAGCGGCAGAAGCTGGGTAAGAAGGCCGTTCTGCAGCTTTCTGAATTGAAAGGTACCGAGTATTTTTTTCCTGTCGCATGAGCTGTGCTGTCCCAGAAACTGTAGGATTAGCAAAAAATTCACGTAATTTAATTCCTATGTTAAGCTGCTTATGAATCCTTGAGAGAAGAATAGTGGCATTAAGCGAATGTCCTCCCCTCTCAAAAAAATTGTCATGAACGCCAATTTGCTCAACTTTTAGGACATCCTTAAAAATAGCTACCAACTTTTTCTCAAGAGGATTACTTGGTGCTGTATATTTTGAAACCGGTAAAGTAAATTCTTTAACTTCTAACAGCTTTTTCTTATCTATCTTCCCGTTTGGATTTAATGGAATATGATCAAGTTGAATGACATGAGCTGGCACCATATATTCAGGAAGTTGTTCAAGTAAGAAACGCCGAATCTCACTGTAATCAGCTTTATTAGACGATACTATATATGCACATAAGTAATAACGCTTACTTTCACTCTCATGAGCCAAAACGACAGCTTCTCGAATTGATGGATACTGAAGTAGGCAGGATTCTATTTCGTTTATCTCTATTCGAAAGCCTCTTATCTTCACTTGATTATCTTGTCTTCCAAGAAACTCAATCTTGCCATCTGGAAGCCATCGTGCTACATCTCCAGTTGAATACATCTTACCATCTGAGTAAGGATTTTTCACAAATCTTTCTTCAGTAAGAGAAGGGTTATTCATATAACCTCTGGCTAACCCTCTCCCCGCAATATATAATTCTCCAGGAATGCCGACAGGCTGCACATTTCCATCGGGACTGAGAATTAAAATTTGGTTATTCCATATTGGTTGCCCAATCGGATATTCCATTTGATTTTCAAAGAGTGTGCAACTGGTTGCCACAACGGTATTTTCAGTAGGACCGTAATTATTTACGATTCTATATGGTGCGCTACTTACTTTTCTAACTTTCTCTCCGCCAATTAACAAAATTCTTAATGAGCTATTGTTGAGAGGGATGAACTGTTCTGCTAACTGGGTAGGCAGAAAGCTGATGGTTATTTCGTTTTTCTCAAAGTAGCTGTTTAAGGCAACTGCATCCCCCCTAATATCATCTTCTACTATATAAATAGAAGATCCGGCAATTAAATAAGGGAATATCTCCCATACAGAAGCATCAAAACCAAATCCCGCTAATTTTGCGCTTCGGTCTTTTGGCATGACTTGGAATTCGTGATTATGCCAAAAACACAGATTTACGAGAGAAAGATGTTCTACCATCACACCTTTAGGTCTTCCTGTTGTACCAGACGTATAGATAACATAGGCAAGATTGTCTGGCTTGATGATACTCTCAAGGTTCGGTTCATCTTCGTTTGATGAGGATAGCTGCTCTAAACAAAAAGTGTTCCCGCCATAAGATTCCGGAATTTGATTAAGCGTATGGACCACCAAATGATCAGCAGAACTGTCCTCAAGCATATAAACTTGTCTACCGACAGGCAATTTAGGATCAATTGGCAAAAAAGCCCCTCCTGATTTAAGAATAGCAAGAGTACTTACAACCATTTCTAAAGACGGATTCATAATTACTCCCACTACTGTCTCAGGACCAACGCCGGCTTTTCTCAACATTTTGGCCAGCTTATTTGATTGATTATTTAATTCCCCGTACGTAAGAACCTCATCTTTATATATGACAGCAGGATATCCAGGTGCTTTTTCCGCCTGTTCTTCGAAAAGCTGATGTATAGTTTTATTTGTTGGAATGTGTTTATAAGTGCTATTAAACTGTTCTAAGACCATATCCTTTTCATGCGGAGTGGCTATCTCAATGCTTTTTAATAACATATCAGGATTTTTAGTAATTTGTTCTAAAATCCATTCAAAATGCTTAAGCATTCTCTTAATAGTACTTCTTTTAAATTTTCCAGTATTATATTCCACTGAAATCCTTAAACTTTCCCCCTCTGTTGCAGCAAGTGTAAAATCATATTTTGAATTTCCCCACTCCCATTCGTAAGGGGTTACCGTAAGATCAGGAATTCCATCAGCAGACGAACTCTCACTTTGTAAAGTAAATATAGTATGAATAAGTGGATTGCTACCGGAATTTCGATAAAGATTCAGCTTTTCAACTAACATTTCAAAAGGATATTCTGCATGATCAAACGCAAGAACAGTTTCATTTTTTACTTTGGCAAGAAACTCATTAAATGTAAGACTAGAATTAGACTGCAAACGAATTGCCAATGTGTTGACAAACATTCCTACAATTCTTTCAAGATCAGTATGACCTCTACCGGAGATAGGAGTACCCACCACAATATCTTCCTGACTGGTATATTTAGAAAGGAAAATATGAAACGAAGCCAAGAGCGTTGTAAACAGCGTAGTTCCACTTCTGATAGAAAGGTCTCTTAATTTTTCCAGTAGAGTCGCATTTATTTCCGTATGAAAAGTCTCTCCCTTGGACAGTTTATCTGCACGCTCCGGAAAATCTGAAGGCATGTCCAAAACCGGTATCTCTCCAGTAAACCTATTTAGCCAAAATGCCTCCTGTTCTTGAATTTTCTGCTTCTGATCTTCTCTCTGTTGCCAAACACTGTAGTCCTTATATTGAACAGATAATTCAGGCAGCTTTTCGTTACGGTACAAAGATACAAACTCCTGAAATAGAATATTGGCAGACACTCCGTCAGAGATAATATGATGCATATCTAGACAGAGAATAAAATCTTCACTTGATTTCTCAATTAACGCTGCTCTAAATAGGCTACCACTTTGTAAATTAAATGGTCGTACAAACTGTTCTACCAGTACTGATTCATCTCTTCCTGAGGAAGAAATGATTTCAAACTGAAAATCGACACGCTGATGAATTTTTTGAACAATCTGCTCATCCTTAATATGAAAAGAGGTACGAAGAGACTCATGCCTATCCACTAATGATTGCATAATGGTCTCTACTTTTGTTTTCTGAAGTGCACCTTTAATTTCCAATGCAATTGGCATATTGTAGTGCGTGCTGTCATCCCCTTCAATTTCCTGAACCAGATACATCCGCTTTTGAGCATAAGATACTGGATAGAACTCGCTTTCAAGCGCAGGATTAATCGCCTCGAAGATGTTTTTTTCTAGAGAATTTATATGGTCTGCCAACTGCTTTACAGTTTGATTAGCATATACGTCTCTAAAGGAAATATCTACAGCTAATTCTTTAGATATTCTTGAAGTAAGCATCATTAATTTTAAAGAATGACCGCCTAATTCAAAGAAGTTATCATAGATTCCAATCTTCTCCCTGTTAAGAACTTCCTGATAAAGGACAACTAGCTGCTGCTCTAATTGTGTAGTTGCTTTTTGATGTCGAGGGTCATGAGTTTCCTGTATTTCCGGCAGACTGCCTTTGTCCACCTTCCCATTTGAGGTGAGTGGAATTTCATCCAGCTGCACAAATCTTGCAGGAATCATGAAACTAGGAAGCTTTTCCTGTAAAAATTTCTTCAACGCTACAGTTTCTACTTTCAACTCAGCCACATAATAAGCATATAAGTAAGATCCATTCGATCCTTCCCCTTTTAAAGCTACTACACAATTTTGTATGCCAGGATATTCAGCTAGCCTAGCCTCGATCTCGCTTAGTTCTATTCTATGTCCACGGAGTTTCACCTGTTGATCCGATCTTCCCAGATATTCCAAATTCCCATTAGGTAGCCAGCGTACTAAATCGCCAGTTTTATATACCTTACCTTCACCGAAAGGATTATCTATAAAGAATTTGTTTGTAAGCTCACTTTGATTTAAATAACCTTTGCCTACTCCATCTCCGCCTATATATAATTCCCCAGAAACACCCATTGGTTGGAGATGACCAGATTGGCTTACAACGTACAGCTGTGTATTATTTATTGAGCGACCTATAGGAATACAATCCAAAGAGTTTATTTGATGATCGGCTTCATACGTAGCAGCAAATACCGTTGTTTCGGTTGGACCATATACATTAATTATCCGGTTATCTCCTAGATAATTGACGGCTTTGCGAACATGTTTTATAGAAGCCTTCTCGCCGCCCATCAGGACTTTTCTCAAGTTTTTCAAACAAGATATCTGCTCATCTACAATTACATTAAACAATGCCGTGGTCATAAGGGATATCGTAATATTTTCCTCTTTCATTAACCTTGCAATTTCCTTAAGATCGCTAGCAGCTTTGTTTGGAGCAAGCACGAGTCTAGCTCCATTCAACAAGGCACTGTATATATCAAACACGGAACCATCAAAAGCATAATTCAATAACTGAAGAAAACGATCGTCCGTTGTGATTTCAATATAACCGTTATTTTTTATTGTTTTAATAACGTTTCGATGAGAAATTTGGCAACCTTTCGGTCTCCCAGTGGTACCAGATGTGTAAATAATATAAGCTGTGTCATCTGGTACATTTTCCTTTGCAAGGTCATCCTTTCCTTCCTGCATCCATTCGCCTTCTTCTAAAACAAGAGCATGACCTTTAAAGAAATTAGGAATTAGTTTTTGTACCTGAACGACTAAATGATCCGTACCACTGTCCTCCAACATATACTGAATTCGATCTGAAGGATATGTTGGATCGATAGGAAGATACGCACCACCAGCTTTTAAAATACCGAGCATGCTGATTATCATCTCTGCCGAACGTTCCATCAGAAGAGCAACTGTCTTTCCTCGAGATACTCCCGACTTTTGTAGATGTTTAGCTATCTGGTTTGCTTTTTCATTTACTTCTCTGTAGGTAATAGACCGCTCTCCGAACACTAGAGCTATCTGTTCAGGCAAGTGTTTTGCCTGTTCTTCAAATAACTCAGAAAGCACTTTATCCTTCGGATAATCTGTAGTAGTCTGGTTCCACTTCTCAAATATTTTTAGTTCTTCCTCTGTAGCAAGACTAATGTCTCCAATGGCAGTAAGAGGAGATTCTACTGCCACCTGGGCCAACTTCTCGAGATAAACAGGCAGTCTTTTAATGAGCTCTTTAGGATAGACAGCTCCGTTATATGTTATTTTTCCATTTAACTCTTCACCTGCATGGAGCTGAATCGCCAAGTCATAGTTTGTCTGTTCGTAGGCTTCCATTCCTGTTACAGTAAATCCAATCCCCCCCGTAGCATGTTCTACTTGCTCCGAAGAGTTTACTGGATAATTTTCAAAAGCCATAATATGGTCAAATAACATACCTGATACTTCCCCATTGCTTTGAATATCCGCAAGTGATAAATAATCATATTTTCCAGCAAGCAGGGATTGCTCTTGAACTTTTTTAATTAATCCCACCAGCGTTTCTTCTTCAGTAGCTGAAACCCTAACAGGAATAGTATTAATAAACAATCCGACAATCTTTTCGACCCCATAAATTTCTGAAGGCCTTCCCGAAACAACAGAGCCGAAAACTACGTCTCTGGTATCATTTAATTTTTGCAGGAGAATCCCCCAGAATGTTTGAATAAGTGTATTCATCGTAACCTGATTCATATTAGCCAACTGCTGTAACTGCCCCGTAAGAGATTCTCCCAGTCCAAAATGCAACTCTTCTCTAACATTTTCTGAAGAGTTAGATAGCTTATGATAAGGAATTCTCGATATCTCTTTATATTCGTGAAGATAGTTCTTCCAGAAAGATCTCGCCTCTTCTTCATTTTGTTCATCAAGCCACCTAATAAAGGAGCTGTACGGGATTGTTTTTTCAACTTTTACTGGGAGATTATTAAGATACATATAATAGAAATTGAATAAATCACTTAAAACAACATCCATACACCAGCCGTCCATCAGAATATGATGGCTGCTTATCAGTAGTAGATTTGTACTTTCTCCCGTTTTAAAAAGAGAAAACCGAATAAGCAGATCCCGGGAGAGGTCAAAACCTCTCTCCCGGTCTTTCTTTTTATATTCCTTTAGGTAAGCCGAACGTTGTGCCTCAGGCATATTTGAAATATCCTCAGTATAAACTGATGCTTCTCTGTTCTTTAATACAATCTGCATCGGACGCTTTATTTTTTCATATAAAAATATAGTTCTTAAAACATCATACTTTTCTATGAGAGCATTAACACTAGCTATTAGACAATCTATGTTCACAGAACCTTCTATATCAAAGGACAGTTGTTCAAAATACACTTGATTTTTCTGATCTTTAATTGTGTGAAATAACATTCCTTGCTGCATGGGGGATAACCGATAAATATCCTTGACGTTTTTTCTGTCAAACATCTACTTCACTCCTAATTTATTTATCTAGGCTATTTTTTTGATTCGAAAACTTCAAAAATATTGTCCAACTCGTCTAGAGTCATATCATTCTCACTGAAATCACTTGGAGTAAGCTCGATTTCATCTTTTTCGCTACAAAACTTCATCAGAGCGACTAGATTTTGACGATAAAGGCTTCCCAGCATCTTAATAGTTCTCTTACTAAATACCTTTGGATTGTAGCTGATATTAATCTGTAAAACTCCTCCTACCACCATTCCATTCCATTCAAGTAAATGCTCCTGATGGTTCTTTCCGCTAATTTGTCGGCCCATCGGCATGCTAGAGTAGAGTTGAACATCGTCTTCTTCAAAAGCTCCAAGGTAGTTAAAACTAATTTCAGGCTCTATCGTCTTTCCTATAGCTACACTTGAATTTAAATACTTGAAAACTCCATACCCAGCTCCCTTTTTTGGTACCTTTCGGAGGGTCTCTTTAACAGTCTTAATAACAGATGCCATATTGCCTGAATCCAGTTCAAAGATGACGGGGAATATGCTTGTAAACCATCCTACCGTTCTGCTTAGATCCATTCCATCTATCAACTCTTCTCTTCCATGACCTTCCAGACTAACGGCCAGAGTATTTTCTCCTGTCCACTCCTTTATTGTCATTGCGAGAGCAGCTAGAAGAAGATCATTAATTTCTGTCTGAAATACCTTGTGTACCTCAGTTAAAAGCATGATGGTTTCATTTTTGTTTAACAATATCCCTTCTATTTGTAAATCTTCATATAGATGCCTACCTGAATACTGATAGTCTTTAGGCAATGTTGGTATTGTCTTAGACTGAATGTTTCTCCAATAAACAACCTCTTTTTCATTTTTGCGACTCGATACGTATTGTGCAAGTCCATTAGCCCAATCCTGATAAGAAGTTGTTTTTGCCGGAAGAGAATCATCCCCTTTTTCATATAGGCGGTAAAAATCCTCAAGGAGGATCCTCCATGATACTCCGTCTATTATCAGGTGGTGAATGGCGATTAGCAAATGGCTACCTTCTTCTGTGTTGAACACTGCCAGCTTGAAAAGCGAGCCATTAGAAAACTGGATGCTTCCCTGTATTCGATTTGCCTCCTTCTCAATTAAAGAAACAGGATTTTCCATACCCCTAAAATCAAAGTTTTTTACAGTGCACTCAATCCCCTGTGTTCCCCGATTATACTGAGAGGAAGAATCCAAAGAAAAAGCAATCCGCAATGCATCATGATGCTCGCATAGTTTTCTGAAGCAGTTCTCTATTAATTCAGGCTTCCATCCTTCTTTCCTAAACAACATCATCGATTGATTAAAGTGCTCTGGCCTTTCAAATTCCTGTTCTAAAAACCAATGCTGTATAGGAGTAAGAGGAATTGTTCCCTCAATTGCACTCTGTTTGGCTTCTGTCTGGAAAGACTCAATAAATGGACTCAATTCATATATAGTTGGATTTTTAAACATTTCCATCATGTTCAGCTTTAAATTGAGCTCATTTAACCTTGCAGCGATCTGAATGGCTTTAATAGAGTCACCTCCCAGTTCGAAGAAATTATCATGGATTCCTACACGCTCCACCCGTAGAACTCCCTTCCATACATCTGCAAGCAGCTTCTCCATTTCAGAGAGAGGTGCAGTGTACTCCGTTCCTTCGTCCATCGTAAAATCAGGTTCTGGAAGAGATTTCTTATCTATTTTCCCATTAGGTGTAAGCGGTAGAGAATTCAGCCTTATAAAGTATGAAGGGATCATATATTCAGGCAGCTCTTTCTGCAGGTGCTGGCGCATCTCTGTAACCATCCAGTCTCTCTCAGAAACGATATAGGCACATAAATTACGATCCTTGAGAACAACGACTGCTTCTTTGACAAAAGCATGTTCAGTCAGCTTGGTTTCTATTTCTCCCAATTCAACTCGGTAGCCCCTGATTTTTACTTGCTCATCATTCCGGCCTAAAAACTCTATATTTCCATCGGACAGCCAGCGAACAATATCTCCCGTCCTATAAATCTTTTCATTCACTTGATATGGATTAACAATGAAACGCTCCTTTGTCATATCTCCTCTATTTAAATATCCGCGAGCTACTCCCTCTCCTCCTATAAAGAGTTCTCCTGGAACCCCTATAGGTTGCAGCTGGAGGTCTTTATTAAAGATATAAACACGCTTATTGGCAATTGGTTTTCCAATCACCACTTTATTCAGCTCTGGACTGCATTCGCCAATAGTAGCATCCACTACTGTTTCAGTAGGTCCATATGCATTTAAAAATCTCCTGTTTCTTCCCCATACTTTCACCAGATCTACAGGTAACGCTTCCCCGCTGGTGCTTAACGTATGTAAATCTGGCAGTTCAGCAAACGGAAGTGCTTTTAACATGGATGGGGGAATAAAAGGAATGGAATTTATCGCATTTTCTTCCAACCACTTAACAAACTCTTGCCCAGAAAGAAAAATCTCCTTATCACAGATATAAAGGGTAGCACCCGATAATAGCGTATGAAAAATATCTCCCACAGAAGCATCAAAACTGTAAGAAGCAAACTGAAGGACCCTGCTTCCCTCTCGTATGCCATATGTTTCAGCCATGAGCTGCAAATTACTTACGCCTCGATGCTCTATTAACACACCTTTCGGTTTTCCGGTCGACCCCGATGTATATATAACATAGGCCAGATCTTCTGCCTGATTGATATGTTCAAGATTCTCATCAGCTCCGTTATACACATGAGGCTGATCAATCAGAATAGTCTCTCCCGTAAAGCCTTCCATAATTTTCACACTACTTTGTGTTAAAAGGCGTTGAACCCCACTGTCTTCAAGGATATAGCGAATCCTTTCTTCAGGATATGACGGGTCAAGTGGGACATAAGCTCCACCTGCTTTTAGTACACCCAGAATACCGACAATCATTTCAAGAGAGCGGTCTACCATGATTCCAACCAACTCTTCCCTAACCGTTCCTCTTTCTCTTAAAAGCCTTGCAAGTTGATTAGCCCTAGAATTCAACTCTCGATAAGTAAGCTGTTCGTCACCAAAAACTACGGCTACAAGCTCAGGTGTTCTCTGAACCTGTTCCTCAAACAGTTGATGAATTGCTTTATCATTCGGGAACGGCTTTTCAGTTTGGTTAAAAGTATACAGAAGCTGATGTTTTTCTTCCTCTGTCACCAGAATCATATCTGACAGCTTTTGTTCAGGATCTTCAACTATCTGATACAGCAGATGAAGAAAATGATCTCTCATTCTTTCTATAGTATCTTGGGTAAACAGGCTTGTACTGTATTCTATAGAAATATAAAGCTCTCCTTGCTCAGTTTCAGCAATGTCCCAGTTAATATCATATTTTGTATTGTTATAATCCCAGCTATAGGAATTAAAAGATAATCCTGGTATTTCCAAGTTTTTCATTTCCATATTCTGCAAGTTCAACATTGTATCAAACAAGGGATTCCGACTAAAGTCTCTCTGTAAATTAAGCTTTTCCAAGAGTTCTTCATAAGGATAATCGGCATTTTCATAAGACTGCAACACCTGTTCTTTTACCTGAAGAAGGAACTCTCGGAATGTAAGTGTTCCTACAGGATGATTTCTAAGAGGGAGAACATTAATAAAAACACCTATTACTTCTTCCAAATCGGCATGTGTTCTTCCAGCAATTGGTGAACCAATGATTATATCTTCCTGCCCAGTATATTTTGAAAGGAGGATATTATAGGCTGCCAACAGCACCATAAAAAATGTTGACTCTTCTTCAGAAGAAATTTCTTTCAAACGAAGCACCAGTTCATTATTGACCCGAAAACTGAATGTCTTCCCCGAAAACTGTTTAATCGGCGGACGAATAAAATCCGTCGGTAACTCTAAAATTGGAAGCTCCCCAGAAAGTGTATTTAACCAATACTGTTCTTGTTTTTTCAATGATTCAACCTGACTCTGTTCTTGCTGCCAGACTGCATAATCTTTGTATTGTATTTGTAAGTCATTCAATTTATTTCCTTGATACAATTCTGCAAAATCCTGCAACAGAATATTTGTAGATACACCATCTGAAATAATATGATGCATATCCATCATTAAGATATTATGATCGTCCTTAATCTGCACAACTTTAACACGAAACAAAGGTGCCTTGCTAAGATCAAAAGGTTTGATAAAACTTTCAATAATATCTGGCATTTCAAATAATTCACCCTTGATTAATTCAAATGGGAATTCAACTTCTTCGTAAATTTCTTGCACAAGCTCTCCTTCTTTGAACAGAAACACTGTCCTGAGTGACTCGTGTCGGCTCATTAAAGAGCAGAACGCCTGATAAATCCGCTCTATATCAAGTTCTCCATTAACTTCAACAATAATCGGAATGTTATAACTTGTCCCACCTTTAGCTTCTTCAAGCTTCTGAGCTGCATACATTCTTTTCTGAGCAAACGACACCGGATAAAACGGCCTTTTGGATGCTTTTTTAACTGAACGGTATTCTTGTTTACCAGCAGCAGTAATAAAGGACGCCAGCTTTTCTACAGTTGGCGAAGAAAATATAGCCTTAATAGGAATTTCCGTATCTAGCTGCTTTTGAATCCTAGAGGCAAGGATCATAGCCTTTAGTGAGTGGCCACCAAGTTCAAAAAAGTTGTCGTAAAGGCCGACCGGCTGCACTCTAAGCACCTCTTCAAATATACTTGCAAGCACCTTTTCTGTTTCAGTTACTGGTTCAAAGTATTTCCTTTCTTTCTCTTTGAGAACCTGAGGTTTAGGAAGCTTACTTTTATCCACCTTCCCATTAGCATTGAGCGGCAACCTTTCCAGTTCCAAAATAAAAGTAGGTACCATATAGTCCGGAAGCTTTTTGGCAATACAATCACGAATTTCCTCGATATTGATTATTCCTTCAGCTGAAATATAAGCACATAAATAAGAATGGCCGTTAACATCTTGATAGTCCGTAGCAAAGGCTTTCCGTACAGCAGGGAATTCAAGAAGCTTTGTTTCCACTTCTCCGAGTTCTACCCTATGCCCTCTTATTTTCACTTGTTGGTCTATTCTTCCCAAGTACTCAAGGTTTCCATCTGGCATCCAGCGGACAAGATCCCCCGTCTTATAGATTTGATCGCCAGGCACGAAAGGATTCTCCACAAAACGCTCTTCTGTCAAGTCTGGTCGATTCAGATATCCGCGGGAGACTCCGTCTCCTCCGATAACCAGCTCTCCAGGAATCCCTTCCGGCTGAAGCTGACCACTAGGGCTTAAAACATAAGCCGATGTATTACTGATTGGCTTCCCAATCGGCACCGTATGGAGGTTAATCATAGACTCAGTAACAGGGCAAGCCGTGGCAAACACTGTTGTTTCGGTTGGTCCGTATACGTGAATGAGCCTGTCTTCTCCCATTGCCCTCAATGCTTTTCGCACATGTTTGACTGACACCATTTCACCGCCAAACAGGAGCTTTCGCAGCCCTTTTAGACTTTCAAGATCCACATCCACAAGCGTGTTGAATAGCGCTGTTGTCATGAACGAAATTGTTACCTGTTCTTCTTGGATTAGGCGTGAGAGCCGGAGAGCATCTCCAACCGTTTCCTTCGGAACGAGCACCAACCGCGCTCCATGAAGAAGTGATGCATAAATATCAAAGGTAGAACCGTCAAATGCATAATTGGACAACTGAAGGAACCGGTCAGTTTCTTTCACTTCCAAATAGCCGTTGTTAATGACCGTCCGGATGACATTCCGATGGGTAGTCAGATTTCCTTTCGGTTTCCCAGTAGATCCTGAAGTATAGACAATATAAGCTAAGTCTTCTGGCCCGGAAGCCCTACCTAGATTGGAAGAATCCCTTTCCTCTAAAGCTTCCTCAATTGTAAGAACCTTCCCTTCATAGGTGTCCGGAAGAACGCCTCCGTGAAGAATTACAAGTTCGGTTCCGCTGTCATCAATCATATATTGAATCCGTTCCGCCGGATAACCTGGATCGATCGGAAGGTAAGCAGCACCAGATTTAAGAATGCCCAGTATACCTGCAATCATTTCAAACGAGCGCTCCGTGAGAAGTCCGACCGTCTGCCCTTTCTTTACTCCCTGCTTTACCAAGCTACGTGCAATCTGATTAGCCATTCTGTTGAGTTCCTTGTATGTGAGAACCTTATTTTCAAACACCAAAGCGACATTATTAGGTGTTTTCGCTGCCTGCTCCTCAAAAAGTGAACAGATGGACTCTTCTTTTGGATATTGGCTACAGATGTTATTCATATCTATTAGTCTTTTTATCTCTTTTTCAGATATAATCTGTATATCTTTTATCTTGATTTCCGGATTCTCGATGATTTGAGTAGCAATCTCTTGTAAATGTCCGGGGATATTTTTCATCCATTCAGAGTTATAGACATTGCCATTGAATATTATCTTGCCGCTAATCTCATCACCAGAATGAACCTGAATGCTTAATTTATAATTTGTCTGTTCAAAAGCCTCGAATCCCACAATGCGGAAACCTAACTTTTGTTCTTGATTATGATCAAAATCATCCATAGCTACAGGAAAATTCTCAAAAGCTACAATATGATCAAACACCTGCTCACCAAATTTGGTGTTTTCCTGTATTTCTGCCAACGAAACATAATCAAACTGACTGGAAGCAAGTGCCTTCTCCTGTGATTTCTCTACTAACTGATGAAATGTATCATTCTCACTGCTTGTAATTCTTACAGGAATCGTGTTTATGAATAACCCAACAATCTTTTCTACATCTGGAATGTCCGCTGGTCTGCCAGAAACTATTGAACCAAATACAACATCGTCAGTGTTATTCAATTTCTGCAGCATAATACCCCACATCGTTTGAAAAACGCTATTTACTGTAACTTGTTTAGACATGGCAAGCTGCGATATTTTCCGAGTTATATCTTTATTAAAGCTGAACTTTATTTCTTGATGCATAAAATCTGTGGGTTCCTGCGCAGACCAATTATATGGAATTCCCTTAACACCGCTATAGCCCTCAAGAAACTTCTTCCAATACCCTCGGGCTACTACATCATCCTGCTCATCCAGCCATTGAATGTATGTACTATACGGCAGCCCTTTTTCCAGATAAATAGGTATCTCCTGAATGTAATCGACATAATACTTAAAAAGATCATTTAAGATAATGCTCATACACCAGCCGTCCATTAAGATATGGTGGTGACTCAATATTATTTGAAACTGGTTCATTTTTGTTTTTAATACGGCAAGGCGGATGAGCATATCACTTTGGAGATTAAAGCCCTTTTGTCGATCCCTCAATTTATATTCTTCTAGAAACATCGTTTTCTCTTCTTGGGACATATGTGAAATATCTTCAAAGCTTACTCTGGTTCTCCGGTCTTTTAATACAACCTGAGTTGGCTCTTTAATTTTGGAGTAAAGAAAAACCGTCCTTAACACATCATACTTTTCAATCAAACGATTGAAACTTTCTTCCAAGAAGGGGACATTAAGTTCCCCTTCAATTAGAAAGACCATCTGTTCAAAATAAGTATCATTATTTTCATCTTTTAGTGCGTGAAACAGCATCCCTTTTTGTGTCGGGGATAACTGGCATAAATCCTTTACCCTAGAAACGTCAAACATCAAATCACTCCAGATCGTATAGTATTTTTCAGTTACTTAACACTCTTTAAAGCCTCAAATACATCATCCAAATCTGATTGAGTCAGCTGACTCATACTAAAATCACTAGGTGTTGGTTCTGATTTCTCTTTTGCCACACAATGGTTGATAATATGAAGAAGATGACTTTTATACTGGTCAAGAATGTTTTCGACTGTCCCGACATTGTATTGGATAGAGTTAAACATAAGATTAAGCTTTAATTTCCCATCGGTAACAATTGCAGTAAGTTCAATACCCGTGCCATGTTTATTCTCCAAACTAACTGGTTCTCCCATTGGCATCACAGGGTATTTCGCTTTGCTATTAATTTCAAACTGTCCCAGATAATTAAAAATAATTTCTGGTTTTATCTTATATTTTATTTTATTTTCTTCCGCTGGAACCAAATACCTGAGTACACCGTAACCTGCACCTTTGCGGGGTACTTTTCGTAATGTTTCTTTTACTCCTTTAATAACACTACCAAGATCGCTTGAAGGCACATCAAATACCACAGGAAACATGCTTGTAAACCAGCCAATCGTCCTACTTAAATCTGCTCCTTTTATGAAATCTTCACGACCATGGCCTTCTAAGCTGACTGCCATCCTATTTTCTCCTGTCCATTCCTGAACTGTTAGAGCAAGCGCCGCAAGAAGAAGGTCATTAATTTCAGTCTGGTAGGCCCGATGGGCTTCTGTCAGAAGCTGGTGTGTTTCTTTTTCGTCAAGGCTGAAGTGCAGAGCTTCTATTTTACTGAAGCTTCCATCGTTTTCCCTGTCCTTCGGCAGGGGAGCCACTTTCATAGATTCGACACCTTCCCAGTACGGAATCTCTTTTTGTATAGCCCTGCTCCTTGCATACTCAGACAGCCCACTTGCCCAAGCACGGTAAGAGGTGGACTTCGGTGGAAGAACTTCTCCTTTCTCATATAGACGATAGAAATCCTCCAGAAGAATCCTCCAGGACACTCCGTCTACCACAAGATGATGAATAATAATTAATAAATAACTTCCTACGTCAGTCTCAAAAATCCCCAATTTTATCAGCGGACCTTCTTCGAGATTAAGGCCAGCCTGGAGGTAATTCGCTTCTTTCTCAATTAAAGGTTTTGCATCTGTTACT
Organism: Bacillus sp. Medicinal_06; assembly: GCF_056711665.1. Taxonomy (NCBI): domain Bacteria; kingdom Bacillati; phylum Bacillota; class Bacilli; order Caryophanales; family Bacillaceae; genus Bacillus; species Bacillus sp. Medicinal_06. The sequence goes on from NZ_JBWYHD010000006.1 coordinate 190,646, forward strand.
CCCCTAAAGTCAAATCGCTGAAGAGTAAAATCAATAGCTTCCGTTCCCCGGCTGTACTGCTTCGAAGAAGGATAAACCATTCGGAGCGCATCATGATGCACGCAAAGTTTGTGGAAAGCCTCTATCACCGCTTCACTATTCCACTCTTCCTCTCGGAACAGCATCATAGATTGGTTAAAGTGTTCTGGTATAGGAAACTGCTGTTCAAAAAACCAACGCTGTATCGGCGTCAGAGGTACATCGCCCTGAATTAGGCCTTGCTCTGCAGATGCAGCTGCGAACCGAATATATGGAACAAGCTCGTATACTGTTGGATTTTTAAACAAGTCTTTCATCTCGAATTTCAATCCATGTTCGTTCAGCCTAGCTGCAATTTGGATCGCTTTAATGGAGTCTCCTCCCAATTCAAAAAAGTTATCATGAATGCCAACTCGTTCTGTCCGGAGTACTTCTTCCCATACAGTTGCTAAGAGTTTTTCCCTATCTGATAGAGGTGCTGAGTACTCTTCCCTCAGTGGCGCCGCACTTGTCGGCTCAGGCAGTGCTTTTTTGTCAATTTTTCCGTTAGGAGTAAGCGGGAAGGATTCGACCTCAACAAAATACGAAGGAATCATATAGTCAGGTAAAACTTCTCGCAGATAATTTCGAATGGAAGAAACCGTAACCTTCCCTAAAGAAACTATATATGCACAAAGATAGCTATAATCTTGCTCATCTATTACGGAAATAACAACGGCTTCCTTAACGGCACTATAAGTTAAGAGACGACTTTCAATCTCTCCTAATTCAATACGATGCCCGCGGATTTTGACCTGGTCATCCATTCTTCCAAGGTACTCCAGATTCCCATCTTCCAGCCATCGGGCCAGGTCACCTGTTTTGTACATCCGCTCTCCTGGTTGAAACGGATTTTCGACAAAGCGCTCTTCCGTTAGCTCTGGACGATTCAAATAACCTCTAGCCACACCTTCCCCGGCCACATACATTTCACCGCCAATTCCAACGGGTAGGAGGTTCTTCTGTCCATCCAGCACATACACCTGAAGAGTGGGAATCGGCTTTCCAATATTGCTGATGTTAGTCTCGATTTCTTTTTCAGTAATTTCCTTATACGTGACATGAACAGTCGTTTCCGTAATCCCGTACATATTAATCAACTGAGTAGAAGGATAGGCTGCTTTCCAGTCCTTCAGCTGCAGAGGGGACAGCTTTTCACCCCCAAAAATAACTTTACGGACCGGCATCTCGGCTGCCCTCACCTTTTTCATCTGGTGAGAAAGCTGATAAAATGCCGTAGGCGTCTGATTCAAGATGGTCACTTTCTCTTTGAGAAGCAGCTCAGCAAAAGCCTCCGGATCCCGAGCCACAAAAGATGGAACAAGAACTAACCGGCCTCCATACAACAAGGCACCGTACATTTCCCAAACTGAAAAATCAAAACAATAGGAGTGGAACAATGTCCAAACATCTTCTTCCGAAAAGTCAAAGAGATTCTGATCGTTAAACAAGAGACGTATCACGTTTCGGTGTTCCACCATGACTCCTTTCGGCTGTCCAGTAGATCCCGAGGTATAGATGATATAAGCCAAATCATCCGGACCAGCTTCCGCTCCCAGATCCGCAGAATTTTCTTTCTCCCATTCCCGTTTCCAAAGCTCCAGTACCTGTCCGGAATAATGGGCGGGAACGTCTTCTGCATACTGGACAATCAACTTTTCGGCCCCGCTATCTTCAAGCATATAGCGGATTCTTTCCTCCGGATAATCCGGATCAATCGGAAGATAAGCTGCACCCGCCTTTAATATACCGAGGATACTTATAATCATCTCGGGTGAACGATCGACTAGAAGGCCTACTATCTGTTCGCGACCTACCCCCTGCTTCTGAAGAAAGCGGGCCACTTGGTTAGATTTTCTATGCAGTTCGCTATAAGACACAGAACCTTCTTTATACTGTAAAGCAACTTTATCTGGAACTTTTTTTACCTTGTCCATAAATATTTCATGAATAGTCTTTTCCCTTGGATATTCTGCCTCCGGAGGATTAAACTCTTTCAAAATCTGACTACTCTCATATGGAGTAGCTAATTGAATATTGAATATTAGTTTGTCTAAATCATCAGTAATCTGTGAAAGCAGATAAGAGAAATGAAGGTACATTTTCTCTACCGTTTCTTTTCTGAATATACTAGTACTATACTCTATCATTACCTTCAGTGAACTATCTTCTATTATGGTCCATGTGAGATCATATTTTGCATTCCTCCTACGCCAAGAATATGGCGCCACATTTAACCCAGGAATATGAATCTCATCAATTTTCATATTTTGCATAACCATCATTGTATTAAATAGAGGCTGACGACTAAGATTTCTTGGTATATTCAATTTTTCTATGAGCTCTTCCAGTGGATAATCCGCATGTTCAAATGCTTTTAGAATTCCAGATCGAACATTTGCAATAAATTCTCTAACAGATAAAACTCCTTTTGGTTCATTTCGAAGTGGTAAAGTATTGATGAACATCCCGACAACGTCTTCTAAATCTGAGTGTTCCCTTCCCGCTACAGGAGAACCTACCACAATATCCTCCTGTCCTGTATATTTAGAAAGCAGAATAGTATATGCTGACAAAAGAATCATATACAATGTAGAGCCTTCTGCTGCTGAAATACTTTTGAGCTTCTGATATAACTTACTATCCAGTTCAAACTCTAAGGTTTCACCAAAAAAGGACTGCACAGGAGGACGGGGAAAGTCTGTCGGTAGTTCAAGAACCGGCGGATCACTTTTGAAACAGTCCAGCCAATATTCTTCTCCGGCTTTTATTCTATTTTTATATTCAGCAGTCTGTTGCCATTCAGCAAAATCCTTATACTGAATTCTTAAAGAAGGCAGCTCTTTACCCTGATACAATTGGATAAATTCCTGTATAAGAATATTTACAGAAATGCCATCTGAAACGATATGATGAAAATCCAACATGAAAAAATAGCGAGTCGATTCCACTTTCACCAAAAGTGCCCGAAAAGGAAGGCCTGTTTCTAAGTCAAACGGTCGAATAAACTCATCAATAATTTGTGGCAATCTCTCTTCTGTTATTTCTTTTAGTTCAAACTCAAAATTGCAATGGGACTCAATACGCTGAATTAACCGATCATTCTTAAGGTGAAAAGTGGTTCGTAGAGGTTCATGACGGTCAACCAAGCTGGATAGTGATTGGTGAAGTCGATCTATATCTAATGTTCCTTCCAGCTCTAAAATTAAAGGCATATTATAATGAGTAGATTGTGTGCCCCCCTCAATTTGTTGGACTACATACATTCGGCGCTGAGCAGCAGAAACCGGGTAGTATTCCCTCTTTGGAGCCCGTTTAATAACATGGAAATTCTCTTTATCTGAATCCCTAATATATTGGGCCATATCCATTAGTATTGGGTTTTCAAAAATCTTCTGAATTGGGATACGGGTTTCAAACTTTTTGTGAATGGCCGCAGCCAACTGTGTAGCTTTTAATGAATGGCCACCAAGCTCAAAGAAATGGTCCCTTCTCCCCAGCTGTTTTATGTCCAGTACTTTACTCCAAATTTCAGCAAGCTCTCTTTCGGTATCATTAATTGGTTCCTCATACTTGCCAACTCTCTCTTTTTGTGGTTCTGGTAGTCCAGCCTTATCAATTTTCCCATTAAAAGTAAGGGGAAATCGGTCTAGAAAGACATAATAAGCAGGAATCATATATTCTGGCAGCATTCCCTTTAAGTAAGTGCGTATAGAATTTTGACTCCGTACTTCATTAGTAACCATATAAGCGCATAGATACGACTGCCCCTGATTGTCGTTCCTCGCAATTACACACGCTTCCTTAATGTATGGAACAGCAAGAAGTCTGGCTTCAATTTCTCCTAATTCAATGCGGTGCCCGCGGATTTTGACCTGGTCATCCATTCTTCCAAGGTACTCCAGGTTTCCATCTTCCAGCCATCGGGCCAGGTCACCTGTTTTGTACATCCGCTCTCCTGGTTGAAACGGATTTTCGACAAAGCGCTCTTCCGTTAGCTCTGGACGATTCAAATAACCTCTAGCCACACCTTCCCCGGCCACATACATTTCACCGCCAATTCCAACGGGTAGGAGGTTCTTCTGTCCATCCAGCACATACACCTGAAGAGTGGGAATCGGCTTTCCAATATTGCTGATGTTAGTTTCGATTTCTTTTTCAGTAATTTCCTTGTACGTAACATGAACAGTCGTTTCCGTAATCCCGTACATATTAATCAACTGAGTAGAAGGATAGGCTGCTTTCCAGTCCTTCAGCTGCAGAGGGGACAGCTTTTCACCCCCAAAAATAACTTTACGGACCGGCATCTCGGCTGCCCTCACCTTTTTCATCTGGTGAGAAAGCTGATAAAATGCCGTAGGCGTCTGATTCAAGATGGTCACTTTCTCTTTGAGAAGCAGCTCAGCAAAAGCCTCCGGATCCCGAGCCACAAAAGATGGAACAAGAACTAACCGGCCTCCATACAACAAGGCACCGTACATTTCCCAAACTGAAAAATCAAAACAATAGGAGTGGAACAATGTCCAAACATCTTCTTCCGAAAAATCAAAGAGATTCTGATCGTTAAATAAGAGACGTACCACGTTTCGGTGTTCCACCATGACTCCTTTCGGCTGTCCAGTAGATCCCGAGGTATAGATGATATAAGCCAAATCATCCGGACCAGCTTCCGCTTCCAGATTCGCAGAATCTTCTTTCTCCCATTCCCGTTCCCAAAGCCCCAGTACCTGTCCGGAATAATAGGTAGGAACGTCTTCTGCATACTGAACGATCAGCTTTTCGGCCCCGCTATCTTCAAGCATATAGCGGATTCTTTCCTCCGGGTAATTCGGATCAATCGGAAGATAAGCCGCACCCGCCTTTAATATACCGAGGATACTTACAATCATTTCTAAGGATCGCTCAGTTAAGATTCCTACAATCTGATTCCGCTGTACTCCTTGCCTTCGAAGGCTCCTTGCCACCTGATTGGCCATTCTATTTAATTTGGAATAGCTAACTTCCTGGTCACCAAAGACCAGAGCAGTACGAGAAGGCATCATAAGCACCTGTTCTTCAAAAAGTGCTGAAAGAGTCTTTGTTTTTGGATAAGTTCCGCCAGTAGAATTAAACTTTTCCAAAATTCTAGTTTTATCCTCAACAGAAAGCATATCTATTTCATCTACCTGTACATCAGGTGAATGAACAACCGTATTTACCATCATTTTTAAATGTGAAAAAATGGCATGTATTGTATCTTGTGTATACCTACGTTCATTAAAAATAATTTTTATTATTAAATCCTGGCCAGGTCCAATAAGGAGATTAAAGTCATAATTTGTCTGATCAAATGCGTCCACTTCCGTTAAAGTGAACCCGTATTTATCCATACCTTCTCTGCTTTGAATCGAATCATCAAATGGATAATTTTCAAAAACAACCATGTGATTAACCAATTGATTTCCCGTTTCTTTACCGGATTGAATATCAGCAAGGGAAACGTAACTAAAAGGTTCTGACCTAAGAGCCTCTTCCTGCAGCTGCTTAACTAGCTGCAGGAAGCTCTGGCCGGCAATTTTTTTAACCCTCACCGGCACTGCATTAATAAATAAACCAACGATTTTCTCAACACTAGGTATTTCTGATGGCCTACCAGAAACAATTGATCCAAAAACAGCATCCGTAGTATTGTTATATCTTTGTAGAAGAATGCCCCAAATTGCTTGGATAACCACATTTAAAGTGACCTTGCACTGTCTGGCTAAATCATTTAGCTTCTTGGTAATATCGGTTCCGAGCCTAAAAACAATCTCTTTCCTTTCATAACCTAGTAAAGCCTCAGAAGTACTTCTGCTTGGAAGGTTTGCAATTTGATTGTAGTCTTTTAAATAGTTATCCCAATAAACCCGAGCTTCTTTCTGATCTTGCTTTTGTAACCATGAAATATACTTACTGAATTCAGCTGGTTTTTCCAGCTTTGGCTCTTCCCCATTACGGATTTTCCCATATAAATCGAATAGTTCATTTAAAACAATTCCAAGAGACCACCCATCCATCAAAATATGGTGGAAGCTCCATATAAACGTATAATCTTCTCTACTAGTCTGAAAAACAGCAAATCTCATCAGTAGATCTTTCGAGAGATTAAAACCCTTCTTCTTATCTTGTGATTTATAGTATTCTATTATTGAAAACTGCTCTTCTGCAGGTTTAGAAGAAAGGTTTTGATAAGCAATTTTTATGCTCCTCTCTTTTAGAACAACCTGTTTAGGTTTACTAACCCCCTCATGAAGGAAGACGCTTCTGAAAATAGCATGTCTTTCAATTAACAAATTGAAGCATTTTTCAAACACAGGCAAATCTAAACTGCCTTTGAATTTAAAAGCCATCTGTTCAAAATAGGCATCACTATCACTGAGCAATGAATGGAAAAGCATACCTTCCTGCATTGGAGATAGACTATATATGTCATCAAATTTCTTCTCTTTCAAATTATCCCTCCATCCCATAAAGCTAGTGTAACTTTCTCAAGATGAGAATTTAGATATTATCTATAAGCTGAGATATAGCATCTAGCTCTTCAAATGTAAGTTCTTCATCAGAAAAATCACTAGGTGTTTTTTCTACATCTGTCTTTCCGGCACAATGATTGATAACGGCTTTTAGCCATTCCTCATATTGCCTAATTACACTTTCAATAGTCTTATAATGAAATTTTTGAGAATCATAACTTACTTGAACTGTTAATTGACCTGAAGTGATAAAACCATTGAAGTCCAGTCCATTTGAAAAATGATTAATCGGGCTTACTTGAAAACCCATTGGCATCGTAGAATGCGTCTGGGTGCCTTCGATTTCAAACCTACCAAGATAATTAAAGCTTATCTCCGGTTTTCTCTTTCCTTGCCATTTGAACACTCTTTTATCAGAAAGGTATTGAAGTATCCCATATCCTGCCCCTTTATTTGGTATTTTCCGCAATGTTTCTTTTACTCCTTTAATAACACTGCCAAGATCACTTGAAGATACATCAAATACTACTGGAAACATACTTGTAAACCAACCAACCGTCCTACTTAGATCTGCTCCTTCTATGAAATCTTCGCGGCCATGTCCTTCTAGGTTGACTGCCATCCTATTTTCTCCTGTCCATTCCTGAACTGTTAGAGCAAGCGCCGCAAGAAGAAGGTCATTAATTTCAGTCTGGTAAGCCCGATGGGCTTCTGTCAGAAGCTGGTATGTTTCTTTTTCGTCAAGGCTGAAATGCAGAGCTTCTATTTTACTGAAGCTTCCATCGTTTTCCCTGTCCTTCGGCAGGGGAGCCACTTTCATAGATTCGATACCTTCCCAGTACGGAATTTCTTTTTGTATAGCCCTGCTCCTTGCATACTCAGACAGTCCACTTGCCCAAGCACGGTAAGAGGTGGTCTTCGGTGGAAGAATTTCTCCTTTCTCATATAGACGATAGAAATCCTCCAGAAGAATCCTCCAGGACACTCCGTCCACCACAAGATGATGAATAATAATTAATAGATAACTTCCTACGTCAGTCTCAAAAATTCCTAATTTTATCAGCGGACCTTCTTCGAGATTAAGGCCAGCCTGGAGGTAATTCGCTTCTTTCTCAATTAAAGGTTTTGCATCTGTTACTCCCCTAAAGTCAAATCGCTGAAGAGTAAAATCAATAGCTTCCGTCCCCCGACTGTACTGTTTCGAAGAAGGATAAACCATTCGGAGCGCATCATGATGCACGCAAAGTTTGTGGAAAGCCTCTATCACCGCTTCACTATTCCACTCTTCCTCTCGGAACAGCATCATAGATTGATTAAAGTGTTCTGGTATAGGAAACTGCTGTTCAAAAAACCAACGCTGTATCGGCGTCAGAGGTACATCGCCCTGAATTAGGCCTTGCTCTGCAGATGCAGCTGCGAACCGAATATATGGAACAAGCTCGTATACTGTTGGATTTTTAAACAAGTCTTTCATCTCGAATTTCAATCCATGCTCGTTCAGCCTAGCTGCAATTTGGATCGCTTTAATGGAGTCTCCTCCCAATTCAAAAAAGTTATCATGAATGCCAACTCGTTCTGTCCGGAGTACTTCTTCCCATACAGTTGCTAAGAGTTTTTCCCTATCTGATAAAGGTGCCGAGTACTCTTCCCTCAGTGGCGCCACACTTGTCGGCTCAGGCAGTGCTTTTTTGTCAATTTTTCCGTTAGAAGTGAGTGGGAAGGATTCGACCTCAACAAAATATGTAGGAATCATATAGTCAGGCAAAGTTTCTTTTAAATGATGCCTGATTGCTGAAATAGTCCAGTCAGATTTCGTAATAAGGTAAGCACATAAGTAAAATTGAGCCTTTTCATCTCTATTGACTACAACAGTTACATCAGCAACAGCACTGTGTGACAGCAACCTATTTTCAACCTCTCCTAATTCAATCCGGTGTCCCCTAATCTTCACCTGTTGATCAATCCTCCCCAGGTACTCAAGGTTTCCATCTGGCATCCAGCGGACAAGATCTCCCGTCTTATAGATCTGATCGCCAGGCACGAAAGGATTCTCCACAAAACGCTCTTCTGTCAAGTCCGGTCGATTCAGATATCCACGGGAGACTCCGTCTCCTCCAATAACCAGCTCTCCAGGAATCCCTTCCGGCTGAAGCTGACCACTAGGACTTAAAACATAAGCCGATGTATTACTGATTGGCTTCCCAATCGGCACCGTATGGAGGTTAATCATAGACTCAGTAACAGGGCAAGCCGTGGCAAACACTGTTGTTTCGGTTGGTCCGTATACGTGAATGAGCCTGTCTTCTCCCATTGCCCTCAATGCTTTTCGCACATGTTTGACTGACACCATTTCACCGCCAAACAGGAGCTTTCGCAGCCCTTTTAGACTTTCAAGATCCACATCCACAAGCGTGTTGAATAGCGCTGTTGTCATGAACGAAATTGTTACCTGTTCTTCTTGGATTAGGCGTGAGAGCCGGAGGGCATCTCCAACCGTTTCCTTCGGAACGAGCACCAACCGCGCTCCATGAAGAAGTGATGCATAAATATCAAAGGTAGAACCGTCAAATGCATAATTGGACAACTGAAGGAACCGGTCAGTTTCTTTCACTTCCAAATAGCCGTTGTTAATAACCGTCCGGATGACATTCCGATGGGTAGTCAGATTTCCTTTCGGTTTCCCAGTAGATCCTGAAGTATAGACAATATAAGCCAAGTCTTCTGGCCCGGAAGCCCTACCTAGATTGGAAGAATCCCTTTCCTCTAAAGCTTCCTCAATTGTAAGAACCTTCCCTTCATAGGTGTCCGGAAGAACGCCTCCGTGAAGAATTACAAGTTCGGTTCCGCTGTCATCAATCATATATTGAATCCGTTCCGCCGGATAACCTGGATCGATTGGAAGATAAGCAGCACCAGATTTAAGAATGCCCAGTATACCTGCAATCATTTCAAACGAGCGCTCCGTGAGAAGTCCAACTGTCTGCCCTCTCTTTACTCCCTGTTTTACTAGGCTATGTGCGATCTGGTTAGCCATTCCATTTAGCTCTTGATAGCTAAGCTTCCTGTCTTCGAATATCAGCGCTACATTATCTGGATTTTTCGCTACTTGCTTTTCAAAAAGCTCCTGCAGCGATTTATCCTTTGGATAATGTTTCATAATATCGTTCTTTAACAGCAGCTGTTTCTTTTCTTTTTCTGTTAACAGTTCAATATCATCCAACAGACAATCTGGATTACTAATGATTTGTTGCAAAATATGATTATAATGATTAGCCATTTTTTTAATGGTTATTTCTTTAAAGAGACTAGATTTATACTCTACTGTAAACTGGAGTGTTTCCCTTTCCACAAATGCCCAGGTCATATCAAACTTTGAAATAGACCAGTTCCATTTATAAGGATGTAAATGAAGTCCAGGTATTTCAACTTGGTTATCTATATTCTGCAAAGTAAACATAGTATCGAATAATGGATTTCTGTCCAGAGTTCTGGAAATATCCAACTGTTCAATGAGTTCTTCGATAGGTATATCTGCATTTTCAAAAGCATTCAATACTTCATGCTTAACTTGTGATAGAAATTCCTGAAAAGATATATTCCCTGCTGATTTATTCCGAATTACTAATGAGTTAACGAACATACCAACAACCGGTTCTAACTCTGCATGCGGTCTCCCCGCTATTGGCGTCCCAATCAATATATCATCTTGGTTTGTATATTTTGAGAGTAAAACATGATAAGCAGCTAGTAGAATCATATACAATGTTGTGCTATCGTCATTTGAGAAGGCAGCCTTTAGTTTTGCAAGCTCACCAGCAGACACTTCAAAGTTTAGTGTTTTTCCCTCAAAGCTTTGTACTTTTGGCCGTTTATAATCCGTGGATAGCTCTAATACAGGTAGTTCTCCTGACAGGCGTTCAAGCCAGTAGGATTTCTGCTTTTTCAAATGCTCCTGCTGAGCTATTTCACGTTGCCAGCCCACATAATCTTTATATTGAACCTCTATTTTTGGAAGTACTTCCCCTTGATACAGGAGAGAGAGATCTTCTAAAAGCACAGCCACTGAAATACCATCTGAAATGATGTGATGCATATCTAACATCAAAATGAAGCGGTTATCCTTTAGTTTTACAAGACTTGCTCGAAAGAGAGGAGCGCAACTTAAATCAAAAGGCTGTATGAAAGACCTTATCAGTCCTGGCATTTCTCCTTCATCAGCCTGCATAAAATCCATACTCCATTTAACTTCAGAATGAACTTTTTGAGTGAGCTCCTGCTTGTTCAAATGAAAAGAAGTTCGTAGTGACTCGTGCCTACTTATCAGGGACTTTAATACAGAAGCTAACTGGTCGACATTTAAGTTTCCTTCTATCTCAATAATGGCCGGCATATTATAGTGAACTCCAGATTCTCTTCCCTCCAACTGATTCACAGCAAACATACGCCTTTGAGAAGAGGAAACTGGGTAAAAAGGTTTTTCTTCCATTGGAAGAATAGATTTATACTGTATTTCTTTCGAATCATAAATCAACCTGGTCATTTCCTTCAGAGTGGTCGAAGTGAATATCTGTCGTAGAGAGACTGCTTTATTAAATTCCTTCTGAATCCTATGGACCAGAACAGATGCTTTTAGAGAGTGTCCGCCTAATTTGAAAAAATCATCTGTGCGACTGACATTTTCGATACCGAGCAGTTCTTTCCAAATCTCAGCCATTTTTATTTCTCTTCCTACAGGTAGTTCGTAATCCACTTGGAGATCTCTGTATACAAAAGGATTTGGGAGCGCTCTTTTATCAACCTTTCCATTTGTCGTAAGCGGTAGTTCTTTCAATCTTATAATGCTAGTAGGGATCATATACTCTGGTAATTTCCTTTTTAATTCCATCTGTAGATCCTGTTCGGACCACTCTGTCTCTGACACTACATAGGCACATAAGTAGGATCCGTACTCGTGGCTATTTGCTGTTATCACAACAGCATTTTGGATATCCGGATTTTCAAGTATCCTGGTTTCAATTTCTCCTAGCTCTATCCGGTGTCCTCTCAATTTAACCTGCTCATCCATTCTTCCAAGATATTCAATATTTCCATCTGGTAACCAGCGTACCCAATCGCCCGTTCTATATAACGTTCCATTTCCAAAAGGATTTTTAACAAACCGCTCGGCCGTAAGACCTGGAAGATTTAGATAGCCTTTTCCTACCCCTTCTCCTCCAATACACAATTCGCCAGGAACGCCAATAGGCTGAAGCTGGAGATATTGGTTTACTACATATAGAAAAGTATTATTTAAAGGCTTTCCAACCGGAACCGTTCCTGTAACCTTTACTGCTGAATCTACAGCATATGTTGCTGCAAAAACTGTCGTTTCAGTAGGCCCATATCCATTAATCAGTCGGTTTTCTCCAAGGTAGTCAAAAGCTTTACTTACATGTTTAACAGAGGCCTTCTCTCCACCAAAAATAATTTTCCTCATGCCTTTCAAACAAGAAAGTTCCAAGTCGACAAGCGCATTAAATAGGGCTGCCGTCATAAAGGAAACAGTAATATTCTCATCCTGGATATATCCCGACAGTGCTTTCATATCTAATGCCGTTTCCTGTGGAATCAATACAAGAGTTGCTCCATTCAGCAGAGCACTGTAAATATCGAATACAGATCCGTCAAACGCGTAATTAGAAAGCTGCAGTATTCGATCTGTTTCTAAGATTTCAATATATCCGTTGTTTATAATTGTCTTAATAACATTTTGATGAGCAGTAAGATTTCCTTTAGGTTGTCCGGTCGATCCTGAAGTATAGATGATATAAGCTATATCTCCCGGTTCATTTTTATTCAATAGATTATGACTGGATTCCCGAGCCCACGCTTTCTCACTAAGAATTAAGACCTGACCCATATAACCCTCTGGAATTAATTGCTCACTCTGTACTACTATGAATTCTGTTTGACTGTCTTTAAGCATATAACGAACCCGTTCTGAAGGGCTGCTTGGCTCAATTGGGACATATGTTCCTCCCGCTTTCAAAACCCCGAGCATGGCTACAATCATTTCAGCTGATCTTTCCAAGATAAGCCCTACTGTATGGCCGCGAGCGACCCCTCTTTTCTGCAGACTACGGGCCACTTGATTCGCCTGTTCGTTTAATTCTTTATAAGTTAATAGACATTTCTCCATTGAAATAGCAATTTGATCAGGAGCTTCAGCTGCTTTATCCTCAAAGATCTCATGAATCGTTTTAGATCTCGGATAGTGTTCCTTTCTTCCACTGAACACCTCTACCAGAATATCGACTTCTTCTTTTCCAGCCAACTGAATATCAGCAATTGGCATCTCAGGACTGCTGATAATCTGCATGAGAATATGATTAAAGTGGCTTTGCATCCTTTCAATCGTTTCCCTTTTAAACAGGGCTGTACTGTATTCAATCGATATGGAAAGAGCGTCATCCTCAATCACAATCCAGTTCAAATCAAATTTCGCATTTCTCCAGCTCCAGTTATATGGATGAATATGTAATCCCGGAATATTCAACTTAGCAGCATCCATATTCTGAAAAGTAAGCATGGTATCAAACAGAAGATTTCGATTCATCGAGCGGTGTCCACCCAACTGGTCTGCCAGCTCTTCGATTGGATAATCTGCATGTTCATAAGCTTGCAAAACATTCTGTTTTACTTCGCTTAAAAACTTTGAGAAAGTCCATTTATCATCAAGGACATTCCTCAATGGAATTGTATGGGCAAACATACCGACGATTCCTTCAGTATCAGCATGAGATCGTCCTGCAACCGCTGTGCCAATAGCAATTTCTTTCTGTCCTGTGTACTTTGACAGCATGATATGATAAGCCGCTAAAAATGTCATAAATAAAGTGGCTCCGCTTTCGGTTGATACATCCTTTAGCTTCTGAATCAGATTAGGAGCTACCTCAAAGGTGCTAATCGCCCCCTTGTAATCCTTTTCCGCAGGTCTGCAGTAATCAGTCGGAATCTCAAGTATAGGCATTTCCTTCTGAAAAATATCTGTCCAGAAAGATTTCTGTTTATGGAGACGCTCTTTTTGAGTCGCACTCTGCACCCAGACAGCATAATCTTTATATTGAAGTGGAACCTCTGGAAGCTGATTCCCCATATACAGTTCTGCTAGTTCCTGCATAAGAATGTTCATGGAGATTCCGTCAGTAATGATATGATGCATATCAATCATTAGTAGGTGACGTCTGCTGCTCAACTTGATGATGCCTGCTCTTATCAAAGGAACTTTAGTAAGGTCAAAAGGCTGTATAAAAGAAGCTATAACTTGTTCAACCGCATCTTCTGTACACTCCGTGATTCTTAGACTAAAATCAGCTTTTTGATGTACTTTCTGCACAATCTCTTCTTCTCTTGCAATGACTGTTGTGCGTAGTGACTCATGTCTTTGAATCAGAGACATAAAAGCTTGATTTAATTGTTGCAAATCTAAATTACCGTGAATTTCAAATACACCAGGGACGTTATAACTTGTATTTTTTTTGTGCTCTTCAAGCTTTTCTACCAAATAAATTCTTTTTTGGGAGGATGTCGCTGGGTAATAATCACTTACCTTTACCGACGGAATTCGGTCAAAAGTGCCTTTCTGGTTGCTCTGTATATAATCAGCCAGCTCTTTTACTGTCGGCCGCGAAAATATCACCTTGAGAGGCAACTGGACTTTAACCTCTTTATGTAGACGCGAGGCGAGTAGCGTAGCCTTGAGTGAATGTCCGCCAAGTTCGAAAAAGTTATCATAAAGGCTCACTTTCTCGACACCGAGTATATCCTGCCAAATCTCTGCTATTGTTTTTTCTGTTTCTGTTTCTGGATCCTTATATAGTTCTATCACGCTACTAGGAGCAGGCAGCCTACCTTTGTCCACCTTCCCATTTGAGGTGAGTGGAATTTCATCCAGCTGCACAAATCTTGCAGGAATCATGAAACTAGGAAGCTTTTCCTGTAAAAATTTCTTCAATGCTACAGTTTCTACTTTCAACTCAGCCACATAATAAGCATATAAGTAAGATCCATTCGATCCTTCTCCTTTTAAAGCTACTACACAGTTTTGTATGTCAGGATATTCAGCCAGTCTAGCCTCGATCTCGCTTAGTTCTATTCTATGTCCACGGAGTTTTATCTGTTGATCCAATCTCCCCAGGCATTCCAAATTCCCATTAGGTAGCCAGCGTACTAAATCGCCAGTTTTATATACCTTACCTTCACCGAAAGGATTATCTATAAAGAATTTGTTTGTAAGCTCACTTTGGTTTAAATAACCTTTGCCTACTCCATCTCCGCCTATATATAATTCCCCAGGAACACCCATTGGTTGAAGATGACCAGAGCGGCTTACAACATACAGCTGTGTATTATTCATTGGACGACCTATAGGAATACAATCTAAGGAATTTACTTTATGATCAGCTTCATACGTTACAGCAAATACCGTTGTTTCCGTTGGACCATAACCATTAATTATCCGGTTATCTCCTAGATAATTGACGGCTTTGCGAACATGTTTTATAGAAGCCTTCTCGCCGCCCATCAAGACTTTTCTCAAGTTTTTCAAACAAGATATCTGCTCATCTACAATTACATTAAACAATGCGGTAGGCATAAAAGATATCGTAATATTTTCCTCTTCCATTAACCTTGCAATTTCCTTAAGATCGCTAGCAGCTTTGTTTGGAGCAAGCACGAGTCTAGCTCCATTCAACAAGGCACTGTATATGTCAAACACGGAACCATCAAAAGCGTAATTCGCTAACTGGAGAAGCCTATCGGCCGTTGTAATTTCAATATAGCCGTTATTTTTCACTGTTTTAATGACGTTACGGTGGGAAATCTGGCAACCTTTCGGTCTCCCAGTGGTACCAGATGTGTAAATAATATAAGCTGTGTCATCTGGTACATTTTCCTTTGCAAGGTCATCCTTTCCTTCCTGCATCCATTCGCCTTCTTCTAAAACAAGAGCATGACCTTTAAAGAAATTAGGAATTAGTTTTTGTACCTGAACGACTAAATGATCCGTACCACTGTCCTCCAACATATACTGAATTCGATCTGAAGGATATGTTGGATCGATAGGAAGATACGCACCACCAGCTTTTAAAATACCGAGCATGCTGATTATCATCTCTGCCGAACGTTCCATCAGAAGAGCAACTGTCTTTCCTCGAGATACTCCCGACTTTTGTAGATGTTTAGCTATCTGGTTTGCTTTTTCATTTACTTCTCTGTAGGTAATAGACCGCTCTCCGAACACTAGAGCTATCTGTTCAGGCAAGTGTTTTGCCTGTTCTTCAAATAACTCAGAAAGCACTTTATCCTTCGGATAATCTGTAGTAGTCTGGTTCCACTTCTCAAATATTTTTAGTTCTTCCTCTGTAGCAAGACTAATGTCTCCAATGGCAGTAAGAGGAGATTCTACTGCCACCTGGGCCAACTTCTCGAGATAAACAGGCAGTCTTTTAATGAGCTCTTTAGGATAGACAGCTCCGTTATATGTTATTTTTCCGTTTAACTCTTCACCTGCATGGAGCTGAATAACCAATTCGTAGTTTGTCTGCTCAAAAGCTGTAACTCCGGTTATTCTAAATCCCAGTTCAGGATCACCATTCACCCCAGACCAGTCCATTGGATAATTCTCAAATGCAAAAATATGATCAAATATTGGCCCTTGTGCTGCTTTCACTGATTGAATATCTGCCAGAGAAATAAAGTCATAGTTTTTCGCCTCTAATGAAGCACACTGCACCTGACTAAGGACCTCGACGACCGTCTCATCATCTAATGCTGCAATCCGGACAGGGATGGTGTTTATAAACAATCCAACAATTTTTTCTACTTCAGGAATATTTGACGGCCTTCCAGATACCACTGAGCCAAAGACAACATCATCAATATCATTCAACTTCTGAAGTAGAATTCCCCATAAGGTCTGGATAAGAATGTTTAATGTCACATGCTGTGATATAGCCAACTCTTTCAGCTTCCTTGTCAATACTGAATTTAATCTGAAATGAAGTTCTTCCCTTCTATATTCACTTGATAGATTGGATTTTTTATAGGGGATCCCCGACAGATTCTCATATCCATTTAAATATCCAGCCCAGAAAGCCTTTGCTTCTTCTTCATTCTGCTCTTCCAGCCACCGTATATAAGCACTAAATGGCATTGATTTCTCATTTTGGTTTAATTGGCCGTGCTGCTGACATCTATACTCCTCAAACAGTTCCTTAAGCAATAATCCGATGCTCCAGCCGTCCAATATAATATGATGAAAGCTCAACAGAATCTGATATGTAGCGTCTCCTGTCCGAATTACCACCATCCGAAAAAGGAGATCCCGGGAAAGATCAAATCCTCTTTCCCGGTCCTTACGCTTTAGGTTCATCAGAAAATCATACTGTGCACTTTTGCTTAGGTTGGATATATCCTCTACTTGAACAGATGTTTTTCTACTTTTTAGAACGAGCTGTGTTGGCTCCTTTACTTTTGAGTACAAAAAGACTGTACGTAAAACATCCTGTTTTTCAACGATTCTATTCAAACTAACTTCAAGATGTTTTACATTAAGATTTCCTTCTACCTCCATCGTCATCTGCTCAAAATAAGCATGGTCCTTTGGATGATTTAAACAATGAAATAGTATTCCATGCTGCATCGGAGATAGACGGTATAGGTCATTTACGTTTTTTTTATTAAACACACCCTATAACCCCCAATGTAATATAAATTAATTCTTCTCTTCAAAAGCCTCAAAGATATCGTCTAAATCACTTGCGGTCAATTTGGTCATGCTGAAGTCGCTTGGAGTCCTCTCTGTTTCTTCCTTACTTTCACAATGTTTAATCAATAAAGTCAGATAATGTATGAAACGTTCTCCAAAGAATTTTATGCTGCTGCTATAAAAACTCCTCTGATCATAAAGCAATATCATTCTTAGCTGCTGCCCAGAAACATAACTGTTCATTTGAATAGGATAAGGATTCTCATTAATCATACTAATCTGTTTCCCAATCGGCATGTTAAATATCTCATGGTTAAACTGACCTAAGTAATTAAAGCTGATTTCCGGTTTGAGATTAAATTTAAAGTCCGTATCGTTTTCAAGAGCCAAATATTTAATTACCCCATACCCCGCACCTTTATTTGGTATATCGCGAATGTTTTCTTTAACCGCTTTGATTACTGAAGAAAAATGGTCTGAGTCTAGTTCAAAAACAACCGGGAACATGCTTGTAAACCATCCCACTGTTCTGCTTAAATTTACTTTTTCTAACAGATTTTCTCGACCATGACCTTCTAAGGTAACGGCCATGCTGTTCTTGCCAGTCCACTCTTTAACTGCGAGAACAAGTGCAGCAAGCAAAAGATCATTTATCTCTGTCTGATAGGCCTGATGAGCATTTGTTAAAAGGATTTTAGTTTCTTCTTCACCCAGACAGAATTCTTCTAATTGAGTATTCCCGTAGAGAGAAGTCCCCGTAACACTTTGATCTTTTGGAAGAGGCGGGACAATTTTCGACTCTAATTTTCTCCAATAAGGAATCTCTTTTTGAAGCTTTTGGCTCTTTGCATATTTATATAGCTCTTTCGCCCAAGATTGATATGAAGTCGTTTTAGCAGGAAGAACTGATCCTCCTTCATCATGCAGATACGAAAAATCCTCCAAAATAATACGCCATGAAACACCGTCAACAACCAGATGATGGATGACTATCAGAAGATAACTACCTTCTTCGGTATTGAAGATAGCAAGTCTTACAAGCGGCCCCTCTGAAAGGTTAAGACTGCCCTGTATCCGTGTTGCTTCCTTCTCTATCAAGGCCTCTGCATTCTCCGCTCCATAAAACTCCAGCACTTCAATAGTTAAATCTATACCTTCCAGTCCTCTGTTATACTGTGAAAAAACTTCACGTGAGAAAACCATGCGAAGGGCATCATGGTGCTCACAAATCTTCTGCATGCTATCCTTTACGGCTATAGGATTCCAACGCTTTTTCCGGAAAAGCATCATGGATTGATTAAAGTGTCCTACTTCATGATACTGCTGAGAAAAAAACCATTTCTGCACTGGCGTGAGCGGAACATCCCCCTCAATCAATCCTTGTTCCTCATTAGCCTGGCTAGACTGTAAATAAGGGATCAAATCCGATATGGAAGGATTCTTAAATAAGTCCTTCATATCGAATTTCAACCGATGTTCATGAAGTTTTGCCGCAATCTGAATAGCTTTAATTGAATCTCCTCCTAGTTCAAAGAAATTATCATGGATACCAACAGCCTCAATCTGTAGGACCTCTTGCCAAGTTTGAGCCATTATTTTCTCCAATTCTGTTTTAGGTGCAGTGTAATTCTCAGCGCTCTTCTTTAATTTCGGCTCAGGTAGAGCTGCGTAATCAAGTTTTCCGTTTAAAGTGAGCGGAAAAGAGTCTAGCTCGACAAAAAAAGCAGGTATCATATATTCTGGTAGAGTTCTCAATAAATGAGCCCGTAGCTCTGAAACGCTCCATTCTTTGTTTGAGATCAAATACGCACAGAGGTTCAAGTTTCCGTCCTCAGTTTTTCTTGAAGAAACAATAGCTTCTTCAATTGAAGGATGGGCCAATAAGCAAGCTTCAATCTCTCCCAGTTCGATTCGGTAACCCCTTATCTTGACTTGGGAATCCTTCCTTCCTAAATACTCTAAATTTCCGTCTGGAAGCCAACGAGCGAGATCTCCTGTCCGATACATTCTTTGTCCAATCTCAAAAGGATTTGTCATAAACTTCTGACATGTCAACTCTTCCATGTTTAGGTAACCCCTTGCAACTCCTGTACCGGAGATGTAGAGTTCGCCTGGCACTCCTGCTGGCAAGAGATTTATTTGATTATCAAGTACATAAGCTTTTGTAAGTTCTAAAGGTGCTCCTATATTGCTGATATAAGATGTTTCAGCTGGATTCATCACTTTATATGTGGCATAAACTGCTGTTTCAGTTGGGCCGTACATATTAATAATCTGTGTATCAGGATAAACCTGTCTCCATTGCTCCAGTTGGTTGGGATATAGGGCTTCTCCGGCCAGCATAACTTTCCTTATCTTCAAGTTGTAGAAAGTTCTATTAAGTTCCGCAGACATTGGAACGAAGGAAGACGGTGTCTGACACATAATAGTTACCTTCTCTTTTTCCATAATTGTTAGAAGCTTTTCTGGGCTTCTGCTATCCATTTGAGATATTACAACCAGCTTTCCTCCCCTCAGCAAAGAACCGAAGATTTCCCATACTGAGACGTCGAAACAATAGGAATGAAAGAATAGCCATATATCTTCTTCATCAAAATCAAATATGTTATTTTGATTACAGAAAAGACGTACTGCATTCCTATGCTCCACCATTACCCCCTTTGGCTTTCCTGTGGAACCTGAGGTATATATCAGATACGATAAATCTTCTGCTGAAGCAGTTTCACTCAGATTATGAACTTCAAAAGATGCAGCTAGAATATCATCGATTTTCAAAATACTTCCATTAAATTCTGTAGGAACAAATGTAGAATTAGTACAGACTAAAACCTTTGATCTGCTGTCATTGAGCATGTACAATATTCTATCCTCAGGATAGCTCGGATCAATCGGCATATAGGCTGCACCCGCTTTTAATACCCCTAAGATAGCTACAATCATGTCAATGGACTTTTCGAATAACAACCCTACAATCTGATTTTTTCCGATCCCTTTATTCCTTAAAGCTCTGGCCAGCTGATTTGAACGTGCATTAAGAGCTCTATATGTGATTTGCTCGTTGCCAGAAACAATTGCAACGTTGTCAGGGCTTTTATTCACCTGTTGCTCAAACAAGCCATGCAGAGTTTCAACTTTCGCCTGCTGAAACCCGGTCTGATTAAACTTTATAAGAACCTCCTGTTTTTCACTTTCTGTAGCCAGTTGGATATGACCAATCAGGATATCAGGATTTTTTAGAATCTGATCAAGAATATGAATGTAATGGGTAACCATTCTTTCCACAGATTGTTTTTTAAACAGACGAGTGCTGTATTCTACCGACAAACGGAGATTTTCAGTTTCATCTATAACCCAGCTAAGGTCGAACTTTGATGTATCCATTTCTAACTGCATTACGTTAAGTTGTAGTCCATCATGATCCGTTTGAAATTTCTCCATGTTCTGAAGAATGAACATTGTATCAAACAAAGGATTTCGATTTAACACACGTTGGAGCCCCAGTTTTTCGACCAATTCTTCAAATGGATATTCACTATGTTCTTGTGCAAGAAGCACCTCATTTTTCACCTGATTTAAAAATTCGCTAAATGATTGTCCAGCATTTGATTTATGACGTAGCGCCAGAGTATTGACAAACATGCCGACTACTTTTTCCGTGTCTGAGTGAGAACGCCCTGCAATCGGTGAACCAATCACAATATCATCCTGACCTGTATACTTATGCAGAAGAACATGATAGGCTGCCAGCATAGTCATGTAAAGAGTCACATCTGATTGAGAAGAAAAAAGTTTAATCCTTTCCGTAAACGCTCTACTAAAATCCATCTGCAGCAAATCACCGTCGAACTTCTGTACCTGTGGTCTCGAATAATCAGTATGCATATCCAGCACAGGAATTTCGCCTTCAAAACGTTTTTTCCAGAAAATCTCTTGACGCTTTAAGGAGTCAACTTGACTCTGTTGCCAAACCGCATAATCCTTATATTGGATAGTCGCCTCTTGAAGCTCCCGTCCGTGATAGAGATCATAGAACTCCTGAAGCAGTATATTTACAGATATTCCATCTGAAATGATGTGATGAAAATCAATCATGAGTATATGCGATTCAGCATTAATCTGTACTAACTGCGACCTTAATAGAGGGGCACAGCTTAAATCGAATGGTCGAATAAACTCTTTTTTAAGAGTATCAATATTTGGATCCTGCGCAATGACATGCACCAGCGGCCAATCCAAATTATTATGAATTTTTTGTACAAGCTGTTCTTCTTCGAAGTGGAATGATGTCCTTAAAATTTCATGTCGTTGAATTAGACAGTTTAATGATTCTTGAACCTTTTCAAGGTCCAGCTTTCCATCTACTTTTAACAGTATTGGAATATTATAATGAATTCCCTTTTCCTCCATCATCTGCAAAACATAAATTCGTTTCTGCGCAAAAGAAACAGGATAGTACTCTTTTTCGGTAGTACGCCTAATTGCCTCAAAAGAGCTTTGAGACTGCTCATCGATATGTTGAGCTAGCTTTTTAACTGTTGGGAAACTAAAAATTCGCTTCAGACTTACTTCTGTTCTCATAATTTTATGAATTCTGGCTGAAAGAATCGTAGCTTTAAGAGAGTGCCCTCCAAGTTCAAAAAAATTATCATTCAGGCTTACCTGCTCTACCTGCAAAATTTCCTTAAATATTTCGGCCAGCGCCTTCTCTGTATCCGTGACAGGTTCTACATAAAGCTTTGTTCCCTTATTTTTACTTCTTTCTGCGGGAAGCCTATTTTTATCCACTTTTCCATTTGGAGTAAGCGGAAGCTCCTCAAGATAGGAAAAATGAGTTGGAATCATGTAAGCTGGCAAGTGTTCTGCCAGATACTCGCGCAAAGAAGCTTCCAATACCTCTCCCTTCCAGACGATATAGGCACAAAGGTAAGAATGCCCCTGACTGTCTATTTTCATAGTGGCCGCCGCCTCGCGGACCGCTGGAAATTCTTTTAGTCGACTTTCAATTTCTCCAAGCTCAATCCGGTGACCTCTGACTTTCACTTGTTGGTCTATTCTTCCCAAGTACTCAAGGTTTCCATCTGGCATCCAGCGGACCAGATCCCCCGTCTTATAGATTTGATCGCCAGGCACGAAAGGATTCTCCAAAAAACGCTCTTCTGTCAAGTCTGGTCGATTCAGATATCCGCGGGAGACTCCGTCTCCTCCGATAACCAGCTCTCCAGGAATCCCTTCCGGTTGAAGCTGACCACTAGGGCTTAAAACATAAGCCGATGTATTACTAATTGGCTTCCCAATCGGCACCGTATGGAGGTTAATCATAGACTCAGTAACAGGGCAAGCCGTGGCAAACACTGTTGTTTCGGTTGGTCCGTATACGTGAATGAGCCTGTCTTCTCCCATTGCCCTCAATGCTTTTCGCACATGTTTGACTGACACCATTTCACCGCCAAACAGGAGCTTTCGCAGCCCTTTTAGACTTTCAAGATCCACATCCACAAGCGTGTTGAATAGCGCTGTTGTCATGAACGAAATTGTTACCTGTTCTTCTTGGATTAGGCGTGAGAGCCGGAGAGCATCTCCAACCGTTTCCTTCGGAACGAGCACCAACCGCGCTCCATGAAGAAGTGATGCATAAATATCAAAGGTAGAACCGTCAAATGCATAATTGGACAACTGAAGGAACCGGTCAGTTTCTTTCACTTCTAAATAGCCGTTGTTAATGATCGTCCGGATGACATTCCGATGGGTAGTCAGATTTCCTTTCGGTTTCCCAGTAGATCCTGAAGTATAGACAATATAAGCTAAGTCTTCTGGCCCGGAAGCCCTACCTAGATTGGAAGAATCCCTTTCTTCTAAAGCTTCCTCAATTGTAAGAACCTTCCCTTCATAGGTGTCCGGAAGAACGCCTCCGTGAAGAATTACAAGTTCGGTTCCGCTGTCATCAATCATATATTGAATCCGTTCCGCCGGATAACCTGGATCGATCGGAAGGTAAGCAGCACCAGATTTAAGAATGCCCAGTATACCTGCAATCATTTCAAACGAGCGCTCCGTGAGAAGTCCGACCTTCTGCCCTTTCTTTACTCCCTGTTTTACCAAGCTACGTGCAATCTGATTAGCCATTCTGTTGAGTTCCTTGTATGTGAGAACCTTATTTTCAAACACCAAAGCGACATTATTAGGTGTTTTTGCTGCTTGTCCTTCAAAAAGTTGAGTTACAGTACGATCTTTCGGAAAGTCCACCGAAGTTTCATTAAACCGTTTAAGTAATTTGTCTATTTCTGCTTGTTCCAAAAGAGCAAGGGTGGAAATTTCACTTTGAATATCTTCAGAAAGCGCCTCTAAAATAAATTGAAAATACCTTAATAACTTTTTTAAGACAATCTCTGAGAAACCAGACACCACTCTTATTTCAAATCGGTCGAATGTAGTTGACACGGAAAAATCAAATAATGTATTCGTTTTCTCATAACTATTAACCCCATATGATAAAGGCGAACCTTCCAATCCGTTATACACATGAAAATCTACAAAATTAAAAACGGCATCAAAAATAGGATTTTCATTTACTTCTGTTCTCCCTATCAGCTCAGCAATTTTTCTAAAAGGAAAACGACCCTTGCTCTTTAAATCCACATGCTTACGGTGGACTTTCGTAAGCAGTGATTGCCATGTTCCAGATTCATCTATCTCTATGCGAAAAGGTGTTGTATTCAGGAAACAACCAAGTACCTTCTCTGCATCCTGTGTAACTGGCCTCGCATTCTCAATCAATCCTATCGTCAAATCATTTTCATAGGTAATCATCCGCATCATAAACAGATAGGCTGTTAAGCAAAGTATCTTTAGAGTCGTTCCTTCTTCCTTAGCAACTTTCTTCAATCTCTGCAGTAGGTCAGAGTCGAGCTCCATAATATAAGCTCCCACTTCTTGCTCAGCTCCATATGGAAGTTCAAGCCTTTTAAAATCTGACAACTCCTGCTGCCAATAGGTCGTTAGGTCTTCTTGCTGTGAAACAACCATCTGATCCACTACATAATCCTTATAGCTACTCTTCAGTCCTACCAATTCCACAGGGCCGATTTTTAACCTGAAATATACATCTACCAACGCTGTCATAAACGAGGCAACACTCCAGCCATCCATAATGGCATGATGGACTATCCAAGCAAAAGTGACCTGACGGTCGTTTAACCTATATACACGAAGCCTCCAAAGGGATCCCCCTTTTAGCTCAAACGGATTCTGACGATCTTCCAAAAGAGAACGCTCAATAAAATCCTCCTGCTCTTTTTCTGTATATACTGATAGATCATGCTCTATAATATCGACTGGAACTGACTGGTAGACAACTTGAAGAGGCACAGGTCCTTCATCTAAGAAAAAGCCCGTTCGTAAAATTTCATGTTTATTCATTAATAAGGTCATAGCTTCAGTTAATTTTCCCAATTCAAATGAATCATCCTCTAGCTGATAAACAAGTTGGTCGTGATAAAGCGCCTTTTCTGGATTTCTCATAGAATAAAAAACCATTCCCTGCTGGATATCACTCATTGGATAAACATCTACTACTTTATGAACTAGGGAAGTGTGTTCCTCAAGGAACCTGTTCTTCAGGTCCTGTAGTTCTTTTCTTTTTTCTATACGTTTACGTTCTTCTTCCAGTGAACCATTTTGTATACCAGCATACGCGACTAGCTCTTTTATAGTTGGATGTTCATACAAATCTTTGATCTGAATAGTCCAGTCCATTTTCCTGTTCATAAGACTAATCAATCCGATTGCTTTAATAGAGTCTCCCCCCAGATTGAAAAAGCTGTCACTTATGCCAAGGGAGGTACCTAAAAACTCTTCCCAAACAGACCGTATACGGCCTTCCAACGGATTCCGGGGCTCCTCATGGATAGTGCCTTTCACTTCTGGGGCCGGAAGCCTGTGACGGTCTACCTTACCATTGGCAGTGAGTGGCATCATTTCAAGCTGAATAAAATAAGAAGGAATCATATAAGACGGAACTTTTTTAGCCAAATCCGCTCGAAGCTCAAAAGTACTCAATTCCTCTTCAGCCGTATAGTAGGCGGCCAAAGCTTGCCCTTGTTCCTCTTCGAAGGCTTGTACAAAAATTTCTCTGATTCCACTACAAAGAAGTAGCTGGGTTTCAACCTCTCCTAATTCAATACGGTGCCCGCGGATTTTGACCTGGTCATCCATTCTTCCAAGGTACTCCAGGTTTCCATCTTCCAGCCATCGGGCCAGGTCACCTGTTTTGTACATCCGCTCTCCTGGTTGAAACGGATTTTCGACAAAGCGCTCTTCCGTTAGCTCTGGACGATTCAAATAACCTCTAGCCACACCTTCCCCGGCCACATACATTTCACCGCCAATTCCAACGGGTAGGAGGTTCTTCTGTCCATCCAGCACATACACCTGAAGAGTGGGAATCGACTTTCCAATATTGCTGATGTTAGTCTCGATTTCTTTTTCAGTAATTTCCTTATACGTGACATGAACAGTCGTTTCCGTAATCCCGTACATATTAATCAACTGCGTGGAAGGATAGGCTGCTTTCCAGTCCTTCAGCTGTAGAGGAGATAGCTTTTCCCCCCCAAAAATGACTTTGCGGACAGGCATCTCGGCTGGCTTCATCTTTTTCATCTGGTGAGAAAGCTGATAAAACGCCGTAGGCGTCTGGTTCAAGATGGTCACCTTCTCTTTAAGTAGAAGCTCAGCAAAAGCCTCCGGATCCCGAGCCACAAAAGATGGAACAAGAACTAGCCGGCCTCCATACAACAAGGCACCATACATTTCCCAAACTGAAAAATCAAAACAATAGGAGTGGAACAATGTCCAAACATCTTCTTCCGAGAAATCAAAGAGATTCTGATCGTTAAACAAGAGACGTACCACGTTCCGGTGCTCCACCATAACTCCTTTCGGCTGTCCAGTAGATCCCGAGGTATAGATGATATAAGCCAAGTCTTTCGGACCAGCTTCCACTTCCAGATCCGAAGGATCTTCTTTCTCCCATTCCCGTTTCCAAAGCCCTAGTACCTGTCCGGAATAATGGGCGGGAACGTCTTCTGCATACTGGACAATCAACTTTTCGGCCCCGCTATCTTCAAGCATATAGCGGATTCTTTCCTCCGGATAATCCGGATCAATCGGAAGATAAGCTGCACCCGCCTTTAATATACCGAGGATACTTATAATCATCTCGGGTGAACGATCGACTAGAAGGCCTACTATCTGTTCGCGACCTACCCCCTGCTTCTGAAGAAGGCGGGCCACTTGGTTAGATTTTCTATGTAGTTCACCATACGACAAACAATCTTCTCCCAGAGTTAAAGCAATCTTGTCTGGCGCCTTATTAGCCCGCTCTACAAAAAGACTTACCAATGTTTTTTCCTGAGGATAGTCAACTTTCTGGTTATTAAACTGATGCAGAAGAGAAAATGTTTCCTCATTTTCGAGAAGCTGTTCATTCCTAAACCGCTGATCTAAATTATCAATCAAAATGTATAAAGCACGTTCAAAATAGCCTAAAAGTCTTTTAATAGTTAAATCCGAAAAAGAAGAAACAATCCTGATTTCAAATTGATTTAGAGTTGTAGAAATTGAAAAATCAAATAAAGTATTGGTTTTTTCATAACTCTCTTTTCTAGGGGTTATGGAATGCTTCTTGATATTTTCATATGTGTGAAAGTCTATGAAATTAAATAAAATATCAAAAACAGGGTTATCCAAAGCACTTGAAGCACCTATAGCTTCCGATATTCTTTTAAAAGAAAGACGTCCAAATTTTTTCTTATCAATTTGTTTTTTATGAACTTTCCTTAATAGCGTCTCCCAAGTCTCTTCTTTATCTATAGAAATCCTAAAAGGAATTGTGTTTAAAAAACAGCCGAGCATTTTTTCAGCATCCTCAGTAACCGGCCTTGCGTTCTCAACCAAACCTATAGTTATATCACTTTCAAACGTGATCAACTTCATTACAGAGAGGTAGGCAGTCAGACACATTGTTCTTATAGTAGTCTTCTCTTTTTTAGCAACTCGTTTAAGTTGTTGAAGAAGTTCTGGATTTAGCATTTTAGTAGTTGTTTTAGTTTCCTGTGTAGCTTCAAATGGAAGTTGAAGCCTCTTAAAATCTTCCAACTCCTTCTGCCAGTAAGTCGTTAAATCTTTCTGCTGGGAAACAATCATCTGGTCCACTATGTAATCCTTATAGTTGCTCTTCAGTTGAGACAGTTGTACAGTACCAGCTTTTAACTTGAAATATACGCCTACTAACTCCGTCATAAACGAGGCAACACTCCAGCCATCCATAATGGCATGATGGACTATCCAAGCAAAAGCGACCTGACGGTCGTTTAACCTATATACCCGAAGCCTCCAAAGGGGTCCCTCTTTTAGCTCAAACGGATTCTGACGATCTTCCAAAAGAGAACGCTCAATAAAATCCTCCTGCTCTTTTTCTGTATATACTGATAGATCACGCTCTATGATATCGACTGGAACTGACTGGTAGACAACTTGAAGAGGCACAGATCCTTCATCTAAGAAAAAGCCCGTTCGTAAAATTTCATGTTTATTCATTAATAAGGTCATAGCTTCAGTTAATTTTCCCACTTCAAATGAAGTATCCTCTAGCTGATAAACAAGTTGGTCATGATAAAACGCTTCTTCTGGATATTTCAAAGAATAAAAAACCATTCCCTGCTGGATATCACTCATTGGATACACATCAACCACTTTATAAGCTAAAGAGACGTGCTCCGCAAGGAACTTACTCTTCAAATCCTGCAATTCTTTTCTTTTTTCTATTCGTTCCTCTTCCAGTGAAAAACTTTTTGCACCGGCATACGCGACTAGCTCTTTTATAGTTGGATATTCATACAAATCTTTAATCTGAATAGCCCAGTCCATTTTCCTATTCATAAAACTAATCAATCCGATGGCTTTGATAGAGTCTCCTCCCAGATTGAAAAAGCTGTCAGTTACACCAAGAGAGGTGCCTAAAAACTCCTCCCAGATAGACCGTACACGGCCTTCCAGCGGATTCTGGGGCTCCTCATGGATAACACCTTTCACTTCCGGAGCCGGAAGCCTGTGGCGATCAACCTTACCATTGGAAGTGAGTGGCATCATTTCAAGCTGAATGAAATAAGAAGGAACCATATAAAATGGGACTCTTTTGGCCAATTCCATTCGGAGTCCCGAAGGACTCAATTCCTCTTCGGCTGTATAATAGGCAACCAAAGCTTGTCCCTGTTCCTCTTCAAAAGCTTGTACAAAAACTTCTCTAATTCCGCTACAGAGAAGTAGCTGGGTTTCAACCTCTCCTAATTCGATCCGATGGCCACGGATTTTAACCTGGTCATCCATTCTTCCAAGGTACTCCAGATTCCCATCTTCCAGCCATCGGGCCAGGTCACCTGTTTTGTACATCCGCTCTCCTGGTCGAAACGGATTTTCGACAAAGCGCTCTTCCGTTAAATCCGGCCGGTTCAAATAACCTCTAGCCACACCTTCCCCAGCCACATACATTTCACCACCAACTCCAATAGGTAGGAGGTTCTTCTGGCTACCTAGCACATACACTTGAAGGGTAGGAATCGGCTTTCCAATATTGCTGATGTTAGTCTCAATTTCTTTTTCAGTGATTTCCTTATACGTGACATGAACAGTCGTTTCCGTAATCCCGTACATATTAATCAACTGCGTGGAAGGATAGGCTGCTTTCCAGTCCTTCAGCTGTAGAGGAGATAGCTTTTCCCCCCCAAAAATGACTTTGCGGACAGGCATCTCGGCTGGCTTCATCTTTTTCATCTGGTGAGAAAGCTGATAAAACGCCGTAGGCGTCTGGTTCAAGATGGTCACCTTCTCTTTAAGTAGAAGCTCAGCAAAAGCCTCCGGATCCCGAGCCACAAAAGATGGAACAAGAACTAGCCGACCTCCATACAACAAGGCACCATACATTTCCCAAACTGAAAAATCAAAACAATAGGAGTGGAACAATGTCCAAACATCTTCTTCCGAGAAATCAAAGAGATTCTGATCGTTAAACAAGAGACGTACCACGTTCCGGTGCTCCACCATAACTCCTTTCGGCTGTCCAGTAGATCCCGAGGTATAGATGATATAAGCCAAGTCTTTCGGACCAGCTTCCACTTCCAGATCCGAAGGATCTTCTTTCTCCCATTCCCGTTTCCAAAGCCCTAGTACCTGTCCGGAATAATGGGCGGGAACGTCTTCTGCATACTGGACGATCAGCTTCTCGGCTCCGCTGTCATCAAGCATATAGCGGATTCTTTCCTCCGGGTAATCCGGATCAATCGGAAGATAAGCTGCACCTGCCTTTAATATACCCAGAATACCTACAATCATCTCAACCGAACGATTAACCAGGAGACCCACTACCTGTTCGCGGCCTGTCCCCTGTTTCTGAAGAAGGCGAGCCACTTGGTTGGATTTTCTATGCAGTTCACTATAAGACAGGTTATCTTTTCCTATTGTCAAGGCGATCCTGTCTGGTGTCTTCATAGCTTGCTCATGGAAAAGATCTACAATTGTTTTTTCTCGCGGGTATTCCGCCATGGTATTATTGAAATCTACTAATAACTTCTGTTTCTCCACGTTTGATACAATACTAATTTCCGAGAGTTTAATTTTCGACAACCCCTTCCATTAACCTTTTATAATATTCAAGAAAACGGTAAATAGTTTCTTCTCCTAAAAGAGTAGTGTTGTATTCCAGTCCTAGCAAAAAAGAATTTCCCAGTGATAAATATGTAAAAGAAAATCAAATTTGGATGTATAATTACTTTCAACTTACAAACCAATCTTCAGATCACCAATTTTGTAATAATCAATGAGTTCATTTTGATAAATGAACATCGTCTGAAATGATGGTGATATACTGTGGATTAGCCTGTATAGAGGTGCAGCAGCAATGAATAAAGAATAAATTTGTAAATATAAGGTGTAACATTTATTCTTTTACAATGTTGATGAATTTTTTCCAAAAGAGACTCTATCTGCATTTCCTTCATGAGTGAGTACGACTGCTTTTCTGGAATTATATAGAAATTCAATACAAGAAATCTTACATCTATCATTTTTCAATATTCAATCTTTTAAGAGAAGCAGCTCTCCTATCGAAGATAAAGTGGTTCAACCAATTAACGTATTATAAATACTGAAACTCAATCCTTTTAAGTGATGCTTCCCTTCCGTTTCTAAGCTGCTGATGTGTCCCTATGAGTTCTTTTTCAAATAAATTAGTGAATCACCCGTCAGTAATTATATGATTGACAGATTCATCCAGAATGGAATAGTCCCTGTCAATCATATAAATTTTTATACAAATTAATGAATCGTGTAACAAATCAAAAGGCGTATCAGCTTTTTTAGATAATCTCTTGCTTTTTAGATTCTTTGTTTCCTTCTACATAAGAAAAAAGAACCACAACGCGAATGGTAAATTGATAATTCTGATAATATAACATTGAGTTGTCACCAAATATTTCAAAATGAATCTGTTAATTCTCATGTCTATTTACCATTTATTGCTCCTTTAAGTACTCCACATGCAGTAATTCTTTAAAATGAGGGGTAAATGTGGAGGTATAGAAAGAAAAGTATGGGACTTTCTAATACACAAACTATAGACTTGTCTGCAAAGGCATCAAAAGAGTTCATCTCTTTTAATTTCATTAGAGTGCAGAAGTTCGGTATCATTATAATTGCAAAATAGCAAATTGATCTTTGCTTCCTCATTTGGAAGCAGAAAAACAAAACACCGGAAAGCTCTCATTAATATCTCAAGTAGAATACTGGGAGCGTCTTCAGTAAGCGAAATATCATTCTGGTAAAACGCTTCTGAACCGCATCCATGATCCATAGATTCTAAAGACTTGAACCGAGATACATTCTATGAGGAAACCGTAGAAAGACCTCCTATTCTGAGAGCAGTTTTAGTATTACAAAATGTAATTTTAAAATACTTTACATCGTCCATACTTCTTAGTTTTTCTTTTAAGACTTCAATAGTTTTAGAATCCCCTAAATATTCGACCTCCCTCAAAATATAAAAAACCGAATAATTTTATATAAAAAAACTACATTTTTCTCAATACAAGTAAAAGTTTACCACTATTTATTAACTTTTGAATAGAGTTTTTTTATATTATTAGTAATAATTTAAATATTAATAATAAATTTTAAATAAAATATAAAATCCCAACATATAATCAATTGAGATAGAGGTAGGAGACTAACTTCTGTCGGCCTCAAACCACCGTACATACGGTTCCATATACAGCGGTTCAAAATTATACGCAATTGTTCATAATCTTATCCTTAGGCTCTTCAATCCTTGTTTTCGCAGTATCCCTTTCAAAAAACTCTCTATTTGTATGCTTTCTCTCCAGCACCTAATTATTTCCTTAGATTTTCGACTCCACTTCTTCGGTTCTTCCACTCCTTCCATAGAATCATTCTCAGTCTACGTGTAAACCCACCTTCAAGTTCTTTTAGTTTCGATGGTGTATCCATGAGTTTGTAGTATCCTCATTCAATAAAGTACTAATTCAATTCTTTTATTCGGTTTTCCATCTTTATATATTACTTTCTTAACATCATTTCCCGAGTTCTGCTTTGGATCTTAAAATACTTATTTGGAAAATACTGTTTTTTAAAATTTATCTAGAATAATATTAGATAAAAGCAGAATCAATGGACCACCGTATACAAAATTTATCATAAGCCTCCTTGTGAAGTTCCTTCTGTGTTTAGGTTGACTAATCCGTGTCCATTATTCCTGCTTGTAGGTATGTATAGATTAATCTAAGATGCTTAATCTTTTGAGAGTGTGTCATCATAGATCATAGGTCTGTCATAGTTTTACCTTATCGAAGAATTTTTCAAAATCTATGTCTATTACCACCTATAACCTTCTTCTATATAAACTTGCTCCAATCTGATTACATCATGTGAACGTTCCCCCAGACAAAATTCAAGACTTAGAAAAAAAACGGAGCGTATATACTCGTTAGAACTTTGGAAATAGACTGTTGAAAAGAAAGCTTACCGCCTTCCTTCAGACTATGATATACCCTTATCTTAAGCTACAGCTACTATCACCCTTACCTTACAGTCCAGATCTTCACCTAGGTCGGGTACAAAAAACTTTCAGCCAGTTTGCCAACAGCTCCTTAAGTGTCAAATGCATATGTAACAGATCATTTTCCCAAAATAAAAATATAAAATATAAAATGCAATTATATATTTTATATATAAATCACTGTATTTCTCACTATAAAAGAGGTAATTTCACAAATGATAAAATCATCTAATACTGAAATCTCCCAGCTAAGTGCCCTACTCTTTCAACAGCAGAACTTAGCAAAATACCAGTAATCCTCCCTGCAGGGAATGCTCTTACAAACCTTTCATCTGGCCTACCAATAGCTCTTAAGTGTCAAATACATATATAACGGATAAAATTTAAAAATTTCAAAAAATATAAAATATATATTGCTTTTTTATATAAAATGTTATAAATTTACTTCGAGGGGGGTGAATTACATGAATGATAAAATTATCCAATACTGGAATGATCCAGCTAAACGTTCTACTCTTTCAGCAGCAGAACTTAGCAAAATGCCAGTAAATCCTGCAGGAGATGTTCTTGCAGAACTTTCAGACGCTGATCTTGATAAAGTAGTGGGTGCTGCTGGTTGTGGTGGTACTTGTACATGGACAAAAGATTGCTCAATTTGTCCATCATGGTCTTGTTGGAGCTGGTCTTGCTAATAGCATAAGCTGTTCGAATCACGATCAGATGATTTAAACAGCTAGCACTATTACAAAAATACTTATTTCAGTTCTTTGCAATACCTTTAGAAAGAAGATAGCATTGCTATCTTCTTTCTAATTCTAAAGGTATTTTATATTTTTACATGATACCCCCAATCCTCTATTATTATTCTTACATAATTATTAAAGATTTTATTTACATATAGGAGTGATCCCATGCTTGCAAATCAAGCTTTAAAAAAGGCATTTTTCATAGAAGAAAGAGTCCAAAAGAGCACAACTAGTAATCTCGCTCAAGAAATGCAGCCTGATGACTATTCTAATCTCCGGATCAGCAACTGGATAGACGGGATAGGCAAAAACGAAGATCTCTTTTTAAAAAACTTACATTTACATAATATAGAACACAAGGATTTATATAAAATAATGATAAGTAATAACTATGACTTCGATTCCAGTGCTGAGTGGCTTGCTATTGTTGGTGAATTAGAAAGATTTAATCATCAGGAACCGGAATTGCCACACATTCTCAAAAAAATAATTACTCTTAATCCAAATGAGCCAATTGCTTTTTTTAATTTTTTACTCCCCTTTTTAAAAATTGGGGTTGAGAGAATAGAAAAAGCAGTTTCATTATCTGAAAAAAAACATGGTTTCTCATTATCAAAAGAAAAGGTACTTTTCCAGCTTGTGCGTAATTTGGCCGAAACACTCAGCAAAGTGAGCTTCCGAACTCTAACTTTGGAATTGAATATAGCAAGATTAAAAGAGCTTCTTGTCGGAGAAACACCTCAAGAGCGTTATAAATATTTTTCCTATACACTTTTAACCGATAAAAATTACTTAGCACAACTTTATAAGCAATACCCTGTCTTAGTAAGAATTCTTTCAGGAAAGACAATTAGATGGGCAGATAATTTTGCAGAAATTTACGATCACCTTCTACATGATAAGAAGACAATCGAACAGCATTTTTTTAATGGTACTCCTATAACGGCCATGGAGGATATAAAAACGAACATCTCCGATTCACACAACGGCGGGAAAGGAGTAGTTATCATAGAGTTCAACGGTAACAGGAATCTAGTGTATAAGCCAAGGCCTTTAAAAATCGATGAACAATTTCAACAGCTTTTGTGCTGGTTTAACGAACTAAAAGAGAAAAAATTGGAGCTTCTACCTATCACTCTACTAGATAGGGGTACATACGGCTGGAGTGAGTTTATAGAACATAAAGAATGCTCAACCGAACAGGAAGTAAACAACTTTTATCGTAGAATGGGATATTATTTGGCACTTTTATATTCTATAAATGCTATTGATTTTCACAACGAAAACCTGATTGCCAGCGGCGAATATCCAATGCTAATTGATCTAGAAACTCTCTTTAATCAAGATGCCGTACAGTCAACCGAGTCAGTTACTGCTCAAGAAGTAGCACTTAAAACACTAAGTCAATCTGTTTTGGCTACCAATATCCTACCAGTTTTCACGTTATTCAATAAAGCTGAGGGACGGGGCCTCAACATAAGCGGGATGGCTAACGGTGAGGAACAGATTTATCCTTCCAAAGTACCAGTTATCCAGTCGAATAACACAGATGAACAAAAAGTAGAACGTGGATACATTAAAATTCCTGCCAGCTCAAATTATCCAACATTAAATGGTAAAAAAGTAAGTGTCACTATGTATATAGATGACATGATGGCAGGATTCAAGGAAGCCTATGATTTACTGGCCGCGAACAAAGATTGCCTAAAAAATGAGATCAGCCGATTTAAAAATACAAAAGTAAGGCAGGTATTGCGGGCTACTAACAGATACGGAAACCTTCTCGCTATCAGCTATCATCCGGACTATTTACGGGATGGCCTAGACAGAGAGATGCTTTTAGGAAAATTATGGCTTGATACAGAAATGCAACCAGAATTAAAGCAGGTTCTTCTCGCGGAAAAAGCAGACTTGTTGGAAGGAGATATTCCGTATTTTACAACAGAACCAGGACAACCCCATATCTACGACAGCCACGGGCGTTGCTATGAAAACTACTATAAAACAAGTAGCTTGGCAAAAACACTCGAAAAAATAGATGGGCTTGGTCCAAAAGATTATGAAGAACAGCTACAAATTATTAAACTTTCAATGCTGGCACTTGAATCATCTCCATCAGATAAAAAGTCAAGTTACATCCCTTCCATTCCGGATAACCAAATAGATCGAGATCCGTTCTTAGAAGAAGCAAAAAGAGTAGCGGATTACCTGATAGACAAGTCTATACAAGGAACAAATAATGGACAAGAGGATGTCTCTTGGATTGGGACTCGCCTTACTGACAATGCAGAAAGCCTCTGGAGAATTGCTCCTCTAGGGAATGATTTATATGATGGAATAAGCGGTATTGCTCTGTTTTTTGGTTATTTATATAAATATACTAGAGATTCGAAGTATAGGGCCTATATACAAAAATGTTTACCTCCTATAAAAGACTCTCTTCAGGAGATATTAGCTTATCCTAAGTATGCTTCATTAGGCGCTTTTACTGGAGTATTATCTAATATTTATACGCTTAACCACCTAACAAAAATATTAGATGAACCTTCCTTAATGGAAGCTGTAAATAAAGTGATGCCAAAGCTCATTGAATCTATTCCATATATACAGGAAGTGGATATTATAGATGGTTCAGCAGGCTCACTTATTGTCTGTCTAGATCTTTACAAACAGACAGGAGATGAAATCTTCTTGGAAGCATCAAAGAAATTCGGAGAACATATTCTTCAAAAAGCTATACCTCAAACTATAGGCATTGGTTGGAAGATATCCGTCTCCGAAGATGCATTACCTGGTTTCTCTCACGGAACTTCTGGTATTGTTTGGGCCTTGCATGAACTTTATCAACTGACCGGGGAGCAAATGTTATATGATACCCTCAAACAAGGATTAGCTTATGAACGAAGTCTGTACATGGAAGACAAAAAGAATTGGGCCCTCCCAAGCGCTGCTGAGCTGCCTCAACTCCCTTGTGCTTGGTGTCATGGAGCATCGGGTGTAGTTTTATCTCGTCTGCTATTGAAAGAGGCAGGTTACTCCGATTCTCTTATTGACATTGAAATCAGAGACGGTTTAGAGACCATTATAAAAGAAGGATTCGGTAGAGACCATTCCCTTTGTCATGGAGATGTAGGAAATTTAGATGTGCTGTTGCTGGCAAGCAAAGTACTTAAAGAGGATATTTGGAAACAGTACAGCTATGCAGTAGGAGAACATGTATTGGATGAAATTCAACAAGGTGGTTGGAAAAGCGGTCTCCCTCAGTACCTAGAAACATATGGTGCAATGGTAGGCATTTCAGGTGTCGGCTTAGGACTACTTAAGCTTTATGATATAAACGGGGTTCCTTCAATAACTCACTTAGAATCTATAACAGCACTAAAATAAGTTTTGAATTTCAACTACCTATAGCTCTAGATATCTAGAGCTATAGGTAGTTTATAGGAGGTTAAATAATGTCATCTAGACAGAAGCAAAAAAGAATAAAGCGCTGGACAAATGTTCCGGTTATCAGGCAGGTGAGTCAAAACGAATGTGGGCCAGCCTGTCTTTCTATGATTTTTGCTTTCTACGAACTTAAAGTTCCTCTTTACATTCTTAGCGAAGAGTGCCAAGCATACAGAAACGGAGTCAGCGCATTAACTTTAAAGAACGTCTCAGAAAATTACGGATTCAAATGCCGTGCTTTTAAGATAGAAAAACTGGACCAACTCCATCAAATTACTTTGCCTGCTATCCTACACTGGGATCACAGCCATTATGTAGTTTTGGATAAAATCAAATCTGGATCAGCAATCATTATTGACCCTGCTCAAGGCAGAAAAAAAATAAACCTAACGGAGCTAGAGCAGCATTTTAGCGGAATAGTGCTTACGTTTGAATGCACAGAGCGAGTAAATAAGGGATCCAGTAATAAGAGCAGTAACAAAATGCTTCTCTATTACGCTATGATTAAACCGAAGTACAGCATTTTAATGATTATATTTTCCATCCTTGTTCAGGCCCTTAGCCTGACCGTACCCTTTATGATAGGTTATATTGTCGATAGGTATATGGATTTTGAAAAATCCTCTATAATCAGCAATATTTTTTTAATTATAGGAGCCATTTTTGTTACTAGCCTACTTTTTTCCTATATTAGAAGTATTCTATTTGCACAGCTTCAAAGACATATCAGTACTAAGCTATCTGCAGATTATCTAACACATCTATTAAAACTTCCGCTTACCTTTTTTGAACAACGGAATACAGGAGACCTTGCAACAAGACTGAACAATATCTCGATGATTCGGGAGATCCTATCAACTACCGGAATCGCAATAATTTTGGATGTAACAATGATTTTGATATGTCTAATTACCATGTTTACACAGTCAGTATTTTTAAGTGGAATAACCTTAATAATCGCCATAACTGAAATTTTTCTGATGCTTCTCTTTTTAGGTTCAATAAGAAGCTATTCACAACAAGAATTGGCGGTTCAGGGGACCGCTCAAAGTTATTTGATGGAAGGACTACGTAGCATTCTACTAGTTAAGTCTACACGAAGGGAAGACAAAATTCTTAATGGCTGGACAGAACTATTCTCGGAGCAAATGAATTACTTCTCCTTAAGGTTTTCTCGAAGTGGTCTTTTAAACAGCATTGTAAGCAGCATGGGCTTAGTTGCTCCGCTACTTCTTTTAATGCTGGGAATGAGGGAGATTTCTAATGGATTTATGACTATCGGTGCCCTAATAGCATTTAATTCTTTAGCTCTCTCCTTTTTAACGCCCATTAATTCTCTCATTACTTACTTTCAATCCTTTCAAATTTTGTTCAGTGCTTTTGAAAGGGTCTTTGATGTACTCTCTGCAAAAACAGAGCAAAATCTACAACTTAGCGGAAAAACAAAAATCGATTTTAAGAATACTCCTATAGTTTTTGATGATGTAAGCTTCGCCTATAAAGGAGAATCACCTGTCTTACATAACATTTCATTGAGTATAGAACCAGGACAAAAAATAGGTATTGTAGGACCGACTGGTAGTGGAAAAAGCTCTTTAATTAAATTACTGCTTGGGCTCTATTCCCCTTCCGAGGGCTCTATTTATTATGGATCAGAACATATGAATCAGGTGGATTATGAAGATTTGAGAACTCAAATTGGCATAGTCCTTCAGGAAACGTACCTGTTTAATGACACAATTTATAAAAATATATCTTTCTTTGAGGACTTACCTGTAGACCAATTGGAGCAAGCCGCCCAACTAGCATCACTACACGAGGATATCCTTTCAATGCCGCTTAAGTATAACACGGTTATCGGGGAAAACGGCCAAAATTTATCCGGGGGACAAAGGCAGAGATTAGCCATAGCCAGAGCTCTAGCTACGAGCCCTTCTCTTTTAATTTTAGATGAAGCAACCAGTCAGATGGATTCACTAACCGAGCAGAAGCTTAATGATACTTTCCGGAAAAATGGTATTACCCAGTTGGTTATCGCTCATCGTTTGGCAGCCATTACTGATGCAGATGCTATCATTGTTATGGATCAAGGGCGTATCGAGGCAATCGGCAGCCACGATACTCTGCTTAATGAATGTGAACTTTATCGCCTGTTGTGGTCACAACAAGCGAAAATGATAACATATAGTTAAAAAATAAACCCGCATCTCATCAGATGCAGGTTTATTTTTTTAATAAGCGTAAAGTGAGAATTAATTACTTAAAAGAGATAGTCTAATTTTATTGTACAAAATTTTTTCGTTGGATTAATCACGATCTATAATGTAAAATGCCTCTATACTCAAACAGGGGAACGATAAAAATTATTCTCTTCTCCATCTTCCCAAAAAACTCTGGTCTTTAAATTATCCTTTACACGCTTTAATATTTGATGAATTGTATTATTAAGTACGGCACTAAAAAACAATAAAGCTCATCCTGTCTCACAAGACCAATTCAATCAGGTGCTGCTTCTTAGTATTCAAAGACAAAAAAATATTTAGGGTGAAAAACTGCCCACAAAGCTTTTCAGTAGGAACTTTCGCACTTAGATTGACAAACTATAATTTATAGGAGGTGATTACTGAACTAAACTTTACACAATGACTAAATGAAATTTTTTATATAAATATCTCCTTTAGCTATTTCGTTTTTAAGGGCATAGAGATAGAATATGTTCTTAAAAACGAAATATCCAAAGTCTAATAAATAGACTTTGGATATTTCGTTTCATCTTTTACATCAAATTGTAGGTTATGCAAACATTTCCCCTAAAGGTCCAAAAAAGAACAAGATAGCTAAAACAACTACTGCTACCGCCATAATGGTAATAATGGTGCCTTTTTTCACTATAATTCCCTCCTTATTTTGGATAGGTATTTATTTCATTTCAGTACGCATGAAATTCCAGACTCCAGCTAAACTAAACAAGAGAAAACCACCTATTACTGCTAGGTACAAATCTTGGGTTGTCTGTGTAAATCCAAGTTGATTTTCGGGTGTCATAGCATAAGCAGGCTGTGACCAAGGATAATATCTTCCATACTTTGAACCTGTCACAAAGATATTCGGAATTATAAAAGCAAAATTCAAGGCAATTGGAAGAGAAAAGTTTTTCCATTGTATCGCCAGCCAGGTTTGAAGGGCTATAAGAGGCAGAATGGACAACCACCCATTTAGAAACAGGCCTAAAAATTCGAAATATGGAAATGTTCCTGTCACCCCCATCACTTTCCCTAATATAAGGAAATACAAAAACATCATAACATTTGTCATTCCTACCAACAGCCAACCCCATATCATCTTTGATAGATAAAAGTATACTTTTGGAATAGGATAGGACAAAAGTTGCTTCCACCCCCCATTTGCATGTTCAAAACGGCAGAGTATTGCCAGATACACACTTGAAAGTAGTGGACAAAGAACAGTTCCATACAAAAACTCGACTTGGGTCCATGCCCCCGTCCATCCTACCATTCCATTCTCTTCAAAAACATGGATATGAGTAACATAGTTGGCCACTCCAACAACAGTAAGAAATAGAGGTGTTATCAGAATAATCAGCCAAATTTGTGTATAGTTCCTAAGCTTCAGCCAATCATTCCATAATACATCTTTAAACATACTCTTCCTCCTAATCTACTTCTCTATTGGAAAAATGTATCGATCCAATGATAGTGAAAAATAAGCCCATGCCAAGGCTAATCCAAACCCATTCCCACTGGTAATTAGGGGAATTAACTATACTAGAAAAATCAGTAATGATATTTTCATTTGAAAATGTTACTTGGTATGGCAGGACCCACGGAAGATATTGTGTAACCCCCGGCAGCTGAATCAAAAATAGCCCCAAGGCTATTCCTACTCCTCCCATCATCATCGGTATCGCCTGATTATTTAATACCATGGATATCCATAGCTGCAGCCCAATAAGAGCAAAAGAAGTCAGATATGGAAACATTGTAAAATAAAAGATTCTGGAGGCATTAAATGTAGCGCTCCCTCCAAATAAAAATCCAGAAAGGCACATAGCACCCATTAAAAATAACCCCGAAAATAGTACACCAAAGCATATCCACATGTAGCGCGTCCAATAGTATTGAGTCTTGGATATTGGCATAGAAAAGATAAGTTTCCACGACCTTGCCTGGTGCTCTAAATTAGCAATATACGAGCATAAAATTGTAACGGAAAGGTGGATAATAAAATAGTTGCCGTAAAATGTAATCATCCATATGGTACCCCAAATGTTATAACTCCTACCTTCCGAGACCTCCTGCTGTATATCACCAGCATTCAGCAAAAGTAGCAGAGTTACCCCTCCTACTAATACAGCAGGGAAAAATAGGACAAGTCCCCAAAACCATGAACGTTTTATTTTAACTAAATCGGACGAGAATATCGGTCCCATTATAAGCTCTGTCCTTTCCCTGTAAGATCTAAGAAGATATCTTCAAGTGACTTTTTCATACCTTCCAGGCGGGAGACTGTAAATCCGGCCTCTACTAGTACCTTGTTGGCTTCCCCAGCTATAGATGGTGAAGATTCTTGAATATACACAGTCCCTTCTTCCTCTTCAAAATTTGCCTCAATGCCTTTATGTTTAAGAGAACTAGCTGCTTCCAAGGGCTTATCGACTTTTATTTTAATTTTAGGTTCACTTTCTTTCCTTAGAACCTCAATAGAATCTTGAAAAAGCATCTTCCCATTTTGAATAATACCCACCTGAGTTGCCATCAACTCTATTTCACTAAGTAAATGACTTGAAACCAAAACAGTCATTCCAAACTTTGCAGGCATTTCTTTAATAAGTTCACGTATTTCATGAATACCAGCAGGGTCAAGACCGTTGGTTGGTTCATCTAGAATTAAAAGCTGCGGACGATTCAACAAAGCAGTTGCAATACCCAACCTTTGTTTCATTCCTAGGGAATAATTTTTAACCTTTTTATCCTTGGCACCTTCTAGCTGAACAATTTTGAGTACCTCCTTTACTCTATCTGTATTATCTATTCGCAGCAGTCGCCTGGCAGCTTCTAAATTTTCATATCCGCTGAGATGACCGTAGTAGGTCGGTGTTTCAACAAGAGATCCAATTTTCCCTAAAATTGACAAGCGATCCTTCTTTAAATCCTGATCAAATATCTTCACATCACCTTTAGTGGGGCGAATAAGACCAAGCAACATACGAATAGTCGTAGTTTTCCCTGCACCGTTCGGACCTAAAAATCCGTAAATCTCACCTTGACTGACTTTCATGTTTAAAGAATCTACAACTATATTTTTTTTGTAGGTCTTTGTGAGATTATTTGTATTGATAATTAGTGAGTTCATTTTGTATCTCCCTTCACTATTTAATTAAGGAATAATTACCGTCTAAGGAGTCACTAGTGCCCCACCTAAAGAGGCAAGACAAGCTGTAATATCCTGTATGGCTTTTTCAATCCGTTGAATAGAATTTATATCAATTGAAAGCTGGTCTTTTTGCTCATTTATACAGTTCATTATTTCTGCTCTTTCTTTTGAGTTAAAATAATCTTTTAATAATCCTGTCTCTTTCAGCAAATATAAAAGAACAACTGTCTGTTCATCAGGAACTTTATTATAGATGAGCTGAGAATGAATCA
Source organism: Bacillus sp. Medicinal_06 (assembly GCF_056711665.1). Lineage (NCBI taxonomy): Bacteria > Bacillati > Bacillota > Bacilli > Caryophanales > Bacillaceae > Bacillus > Bacillus sp. Medicinal_06. Next base: position 232,924 of record NZ_JBWYHD010000006.1, read on the forward strand.
TTTTAACAACTTGTTCTCGCGATTGATTAATCTCGGTGATTTTTCGTAGAGGTAGAAAAGGAACTTTTAAACCTAAGGTGATTGCCCCTTTTTTTTGCAGTTCTTGAAGAATAGAATTGTGTATCTTTCCTCGTAACCGGGTTTTGAAATGGAAATACTTAATCCAAGCTTTTAATTTTCTCGTTCTAAATGATTTGACAAGAATAAGGATAACTTGGTCCAAATAATCATCTCCAGTTGTATCAGCATCAACAACTATAACTTTTCCCTTTGTATCCAACTCTATTTTCTTTTTTAAAAGTAATTCAATAAATATAGCCCCAATGCTATATGTTTCTGTATAGGAACGATACTTCAAACGAAGATGATTCGCCCCTAATAGAACTATTTCTTCTGGCAAAGAAAGCCGATGTTCCATAAATTCACCCTCTATATTAAATAATGTTTAGATAGCTAAAGCCATACATGGAACCAATAGTGAATATAGTTGTCCAAACAGCTAAGCTAACAGTCATCCAACTTATCACTTGCGTCCGAGAGGAACCAAATGTTAAGGCCAAAACAGCAGCAATGTCAGTACCAACAAAAATTGGCGCAAGAAGCGCTAGACCTGGAATACCGTATCGCTCCCAAATTTTTCTGGATCTTGTTTCTTGTTTGGAGGGAGCCGTAATCCCTTTTGCTTTTCTTCTTTTTTCTCTCCATGCGTAAAATTGCTTAAAGAAAAATCCTAGTAGTAAAACTAAAAGCAAGTTACCAGTAAAAGCCACTATTGCAACTCCAAACGGTGGCAGCCCCCATGCCACACCGATAGGAACTACAATAGATACATCCATCCAAGGAGCGAAAGCAACAACAAAAATTACAACAAATTGCAAGACAGTCGATTGATCTTGTGCCCATTCAAGCATTACATCACTTCCTTTTTAATATTTATTTAATTTACGAACCGTCAGCCAATACACCAGGTATTGACCAATACCCAAAAATCCAATGGCGAAAAAGGGAGTAAGAACAAACTCAGAAAATAGGAAACAAATTCCTGCAGTAACCGGCAATCCAACTGAAAAGAAGATATAAACATTTCTACATGCTTTATGAGTAACCCATTGCTGCCCTTCGTCCATGTCAAGAAATTCGGAAGGAAGAAGCCCAGAGAAGCGGATTCTGTTTTCAGGATGTTTTTGGTTATAGTATCTTATCAGGATCGTCCAAATAAAAGTTAAGGCAGTAAGTAGAAAGAGACATATCCTAGCCAACAACTGTTTTTCATCCTGAGGATTATACAGAGAAAAAATAAAAAAAGTAACTAACAGAATAAATAAAAACAGAGGAACAATAGGAGATTTTATTAGTTTTTGTAACATTTTGCTCACCCTTTCTCTTCGAGGAAAAAAACTTCTTCTACTGTAACTTGAAAAGCTTTGGCAATTTTTAAGACTAACGTTATGGAGGGTGCATAATCCCCTTTTTCAATCAACCCAATCGTTTGTCTTGTGGCCCCAATTTTTTTAGCCAAATCTTGCTGAGACCACTTGTGACGTGCGCGCATTTCTCTGACTCTATTAATTAGCATCCCACTAACCCTTTCCATAAATTAACTAATTTTAGAATAAATTAAATAATTATAAATGTCAATAATCATTTTCATTTTGCAAAGGATAATTGCGTAAATATAAAAAAAACACCCAAATTCATCATTTAAATATATTTATTTAATACAAAATATATATATTAATGGTTTTTTTTTACTTTACATATATAAAATTAAAGCTTATTATTATTTTATGAATATTTTGTTATAAATAGGGATTTTTTTCAACTTTTAAAGATTAACTTAATAATAAAGGTGGTGTACTAAATGAGTAATTTGTTCTTAAAAGAAAAGAAAGCTCTAGAAGTAAACGGATACAAGAAATTCCAACTTGCAGATTTACCTGTTCAAAACCTAGAAAAAGATTTTATGCAGATGACAGCCGAATTTGATCGATTACCGGTAGATACATACTCATTAGAGAGTCACAGGTACAGAAGATATTCACGCGCACTGATTAATCCTTGGGATAATCATTTTCAATGGCTTCCTAATCACTTTGACGAACAAGGGCAACCTCAATCTCTGTATTTTCAAGGAAGCTTTAACGCTGAATACCTCGCTGAGTACCGTGCTTTCCCTTCACTTAGCGAAGAAATAAAGGAAAACGAACTCTTAAAAGAAATAATAAAATATGATTTTAATGAAACATTCTGGGATACACATGACAAGTTACTTCCTGTTCATGTTGGTGTACATTTTGTAAAGTATATGGTCACAGAAGATGGTCAGGAGTCTATCGCTTCTCCAAATACCCTGCATCAAGATGGAGAGCCCTTCACCTTTGTCCACTTAGTCACCTATAAAAATGTGATTGGCGGGACTAGTACGATTGCCACCACGAATTGTGCCGGTTTAAAAAGGGAAGATGTTGATAAAAAATTCATTCTTGATGAGTTTGATCTCATAAATCCTCTTGACTCTTATGGTGTTTGTGACCAAAAGGTCAGTCACTATGTTAAAGGAGTGAAAAAAGGAAAGGAGCCGCAACCAGCTGAAAGAGGTGTCCTTCTTATTGACTTTACTCCTACTGTTATTGCAATCACCTAATAAATTATATAGAGCTTAAAATGGTTTCCTCTTAATTTTATATTTATTTATGTAACCACTATATAGTGACACTTCTGTTGTCTTTTTTTCCTCGCAAAAATCAATGATTCACAACTATCAAGAGAGAGGATCCTCCTCTCTTTTGACTTTTATTGAAAGTTTTATATTCATATCTGGTAAAGGGATATTCTATTCTAATACACTTGGGCACCTACTAAGAATAGATTTATACTTGAGGTAGCCTAATAAAATGGCATTTATTATATAAAGAAGAAAATATTCTATAGACATGAAGATTCGAAAATTTTGGATAAAGATCCTTCCACGACATACTCATCTGTAGATTCATTACGAAACCGTTAATTTATGCACCTTTAAAATAACTGTAAATGTCAACATAAACATGTACAAAGTTAATCATTTTCTTTACTGAAATGATCTTTAATTCGATACGATTGCCCCACAATGCTCACAACTGTGGCGTGATGTAAGACACGATCTAGTATGGCATTCGCGATTTTAGGATCTTGGAAGATTTCATCCCATGACTCGAAATTAACATTCTTAATTAAGATCGTACTTCGTTTTTCATAACGCATATCAATGAGTTTGAAGAATAGTTTTGCATCCTCCGGATCAATTGGTAAATATCCAATTTCATCAATGATAAGTAATTTATACTTTGTATAGTTTTTTAATCGTGATTCTAAGCGACTCTCAATTTTTGCACGTTTTAAATTTTGAAGTAGATCATGACATTTAATAAAATAAGTACTTGTTCGTTTTTTAGCTGCTGTCTATAATCACTAAGTAAAAACCTCATAGAGCTAAAGAAAGTTTATTAGTACCAATAACGTTGATTATGTAAATGAAAATTCCTTTCAGCACTTATGAAGAGACTTTTGTTGGAGTACTGTTAAAACTCTTGGGAAGCATAAATTTGTACAACAAAAAAAGAAGCATAAACCTGCATTTGATGCAAAGTTATGCTTCCTGTTATACAAAATAAAAAAACCACCAAATATGTATTGGTGGAGACGGTGGGAGTCGAACCCACGTCCAAAGATATTGGCACTTAAGCTTCTACGAGCATAGTCGATATATTGGCATTTCGCAAACTCTTCGGCCTATCGACAGGCTTCCAAGCTGCTAGTCTGATTGTTCTCTTCCTTCGCCCTCAGACGGCGAACTCCGGCGTAGTCCACTTAGTTTGAGTCCCTTACCCTACCACATGGACGATGGAGGGAGGAACCGCTAAGCTGTATTAAGCAGCTAAAGCGAAGTTGTTTTGTTGTTTGCCAGTTATTGGCTTTGACGTTTTAACGAGGCCGATCCCCTCGACTCGCAACTTAAGCTCAAACTACCCCTGTCGAATCCGTAACGTCCCCATATAAGAAATGGAGCATACGAAGTATATTCGTGATAGCTACTTAATGAGCTGTTTTTCAATGTTCACTGGCCTTACATGAATTATTATATCATACGTTCGACATTTTACAAATGTAAATTTCTGTATTACATTTTTTGACGATCACGGAATGCGCGAGCAATTTCACGTTTCGCTTCTTTTTCTTTTAAATCATGACGCTTATCATATTGCTTCTTACCTCGAGCTAAACCAAGTGCCATTTTCGCAAATCCATTTTTTAAATAGATTTTAACTGGAACAAGTGTATAACCTGTTTCTTTTGAATAACCGATTAACTTCTGAATTTCTTTTTTATGAAGAAGTAATTTTCTTGTGCGAAGCGGATCATGATTGAAACGGTTCCCTTGTTCATACGGACTAATGTGCATATTATGTACCCAAACTTCACCGTTATGTACACGAGCGAAAGCATCCTTTAAGTTAACGCGCCCAGCACGAATTGACTTAATTTCCGTTCCTTGAAGGACAAGCCCTGCTTCGTATGTTTCGTCGATGAAATAATCATGAAATGCTTTTTTATTTTGTGCAATAACCTTACCGCTACCTTTTGGCATTATCTGTCCCTCCTCTATTTGTACTATTTTAACAAAAGTTACGAAAAAGTGGAAGTGGCTTCACTTATATACTAAGCGAAGCCACCCCTCTCTTACTTACGCTTTTTCTTTTTCTTCTTAAATCCTGGAACATTTTCAAAGAATGGCTTTTTCTTTTTACCATTACCATCTTTTTGTCCTGGACGACCGGATGCTCCTTTTCCGCGACCACCACGCTCGTTATTACGTTCGCCACGACCACCGCGTTCGTGCTTACGGCCGTTACCACGTTCCTCACCACGTCCACTCCGTCTCTTTCTACCGCCTTTTGGCTGATCAATCACAACTGGACGATCTTTAAACTTACGTCTTGGCGTTCCCTTCATACCGACGATTTCAAAGTCAATTGCACGTTCATCTTTGTTTACGTTAATAACGCGAATTGTAATTTCATCACCGATGCGGAAGACGTTACCTGTACGCTCACCAATCATCGCAAAGTGCTGTTCATCATAACGGTAATAGTCATCCGTTAAATAGCTAACGTGAACAAGACCTTCAATTGTATTCGGAAGCTCTACGAATAAACCAAAGTTGGTTACAGAGCTAATCATGCCATCGTACTCTTCACCAATCTTATCAAGCATATACTCTGCTTTTTTCAGTTCATCTGTTTCGCGTTCTGCTTCAACAGCACGACGTTCCATGTTAGAAGAATGCTCTGCGATATCTGGTAACTTTTCACGCCATTTCGCTTGTGTTTCATTATCGATTTTACCGTTAATAATGTATTCGCGAATTAATCGATGAACAATCGTATCTGGATAACGACGAATTGGCGATGTGAAATGCGTATAGAATTCTGTTGATAACCCGAAGTGTCCTAGGCTATCTGCATCGTAACGAGCTTGTTTCATGGAACGAAGCATAACGGTTGAAATCACGACTTCTTCAGGTTGGCCTTGTACCATTTCAAGAATTTGTTGCAACGCACGAGGATGCACTTCATTCGCACGTCCTTTTACCGCATAACCGAAGTTTGTGACAAACTCAAAGAAACGCTCTAATTTGTCTTCTTTCGGATCTTCATGGACACGGTACATAAATGGTACGTTCATCCAGTGGAAATGTTCCGCTACTGTTTCATTGGCAACAAGCATGAACTCTTCAATTAGCTTTTCTGATACAGAACGATCACGCATGACAACATCTGTTGGTTTACCTTCTTCATCAACTAGTACTTTTGCTTCTTTAAAGTCGAAGTCAATTGCACCGCGTCTCATACGTTTTTCACGTAAAATTTGTGCTAACTGAGCCATTTCTTTAAACATAGGTACAAGTTGTTCATAACGCTTCATTAACTCTTCGTCTTCATCTTCTAAAATGCTTCTTACATCCGCGTATGTCATACGTTCTGTTGTTTTAATGACACTTTGGAAAATTTCGTGGCTAACAACATCACCAAGATTGTTAATTTCCATTTCACAAGAAAGTGTAAGACGGTCTACTTTTGGATTTAATGAACAAATACCGTTTGATAAACGATGTGGAATCATCGGAATTACACGGTCCACCAGATACACACTCGTTGCTCTCTCCGCTGCTTCCACATCAATTGGAGATCCTTCATGAACGTAATGACTAACATCCGCGATATGAACACCAAGTTTATAATTACCGTTCTCAAGCTTCGTTACAGTTACTGCATCATCCAAATCTTTTGCATCTGCACCGTCAATTGTAACAATCATTTGATCACGAAGGTCACGACGATCTTTTAAATCTTCTTCTGAAATCGTTTCTGGTACACTGTTTGCGTGTTCCATTACATCCTCTGGGAAAGCTAACGGTAAATGGTGTTTATGAATAACAGATAAGATATCTACACCTGGGTCATTTTTATGACCTAAAATTTGAATGACCTCACCTTCCGCACTTAAACGATCTTGCGGATAGCTTGTAATTTTCACAACAACTTTATGCCCTTCTACCGCACCCATAGATGCACTTTTCGGGATAAAAATATCACTTGTCCAGCGTTTATTATCTGGAATGACAAACCCGAAGTTTTTGGACTCTGTATATGTACCAACTAGTTCCTTCGTGCCACGCTCTACAATGCGAATAATTGTACCTTCTTGGCGTGATCCACTAGATTGTGAACTAATACGAGCTAATACTGTATCACCATGAAGTGCACCATTTAGTTCTGTAGGCGGAATGAAAATGTCGTCGTCCCCTATCTTCTTCTCTTCTGGGACAACAAAAGCAAACCCACGTGCATGCCCAATTAACTTACCGCGCACTAAATTCATCTTTTCTGGAAGGCCATAACGATTGCTGCGTGTACGAACAACAAGTCCCTTTTCTTCCATCATAACTAGCGCCTTTACAAAATCTTTAAAGCCAGCGGAATCTACAATACCAAATGCCTCTTCTAATTCTTGTATCGTTAGCGGTTTATACGCTTCTTCTTTCATAAATAATAACAACTTATCAACATGTTCTTGAATGATTTCTTCCAAGCAAAAATACCTCCTTTAAACCCTCATATTATTTAGTGTATCCGAAATACACACTATGTATAAAGTGAAACTTCTATAAACACTCGGTTTTTACCATTTATTCTGCTGCTTATGTGCAATAAAATTCTCATCTTAAAAGTTTATTTCTATATAAATACGTTTTGATTTAACGACATCTGAGTCGTAGCTTTGCAATCAAAAGAAGATTCCCACTCGTTTTCTCCTTTTGTCCTCATATGACATGGGGCTAAAATAAGCTCTGAGCGCTTCTAGCCACGGGCGGATCCTCTCTTCCACCTAAAAAGAATGCTTTTATATCTCTATTCCAATTTATATATATTTTGACTTTTAAGCACCTACTTCACGGCCTCGAAAACTAAAGAAGACCTTCTCTCATTTTCTCCTGCTGTTCTCACATGACATGGGGCTAAAATAGGTACTGACCGCTTCTGGCCAAGGGCGGATCCTCTCTCCCACCCTAAAAAGAGTGGTTTTTAAATGCTTTCAACACCCCATGAAAAAAAGAGGCAACTAGATCTTACCAATCTAGTTGCTCCAAGAAGTTATATACATCTTCGTGTAGCTCATCACGTTGTTTATCAAGCGTAATGACATGCGTAGAGTCTTCATACCACTTAATTTCTTTTAACGTGGATTCTACACCGTTATAGATAATGTTTGCACTATCTGTATTAATCATTTCATCATGGCGTGCTTGTACAACAAATGTTGGTGCATAAATCATATCCACATTGTTACGTACGTCACGAATTAAGTCTTGTAATGCTTTTAATGTATTCATTGGTGTCTGTTTAAATTCAAACATTTCTTTTTCAATTTGTTCTGGTGATTTTTGCTCACGCTTTTTATATTCGCGTGCATATGCCAATATACCTTGGTACATAATTTCTTCGCTCTTAATGTACATTGGCGCACACATTGGAACAACACCTAAAATCGGTAATGTATAAGAAAGTTTTAATGAGAACACACCGCCAAGTGATAATCCAACAGCTGCAATTTTCTCATATCCTAGATCTTTCAAGTGTTGATAAGCAGCCATAACATCTTTCCACCAATCTTCAGGACCTGTATGAACAAGTTGTTCTGGTGGTACACCATGACCTTTATAAATTGGGGCGTGGCAAGTATAGCCTTTTTTCTCTAAAAAACGCCCGAGCATACGTACATCAGCTGAATTCCCTGTGAATCCATGTAGTAATAAAACAGCACGGTCTCCACCTTCAAATGTAAATGGTTTCGGAGATGCTAATTTCATCATCTTCTTCTCCTCTTTCTCTTCTGTAATCTAGTCGCATTGTTTCTATCCTTAGTTTACCATAGTTCCATTTCCATAATCTAATTAGAAACTTTTTTCGAATAGTGGAATACAAATGAGCACAAAAAAAGAAGAACCATTAGCGCGAATCCGCTAACGCTTCTCCTCTTTTCATATCTTGTAAAAGCAAAGCCTTTTCTTATAAATTTAAGTACGTAACCCCAATTGTTAGTGCGAAGAATAATACAGCTAAAACAACTGTAATACGGCTTAATACAGCTTCAATTCCGCGTGCTTTTTGTTTACCAAATAACTGTTCTGCACCGCCTGAAATAGCACCTGAAAGGCCTGAGCTATTGCTAGACTGCATAAGTACTAAAACAATCATCAAAATCGATACAATAATAAGTAAAACTGATAATAACGTATGCACCTGGCGTACCTCCTACATAGATTCAGTTAGTTTAAATGTTAGCATAAATTCTATAGAAAAGCGAGAGCTGTTCCTATCACTCTCGCTTTCATCTATTACATAAACATAGTTGCAAATAACGGTCCAAGCAAACAAGTTAAAATCGCTGTTAATGTCATTGTTACCGATCCAATAACACCTTCATGTTCATTGTTTTTCATCGCTCTCATTACACCCATAATATGAGATGCACATCCAAAACCGATTCCTTTACCAACAGAGTTTGTAACGCGGCTCCATTTTAATAGAATTGGACCTGTAATTGTCCCCGTAATCCCAGCTACAACAACGAATGCTGCTGTTAATGATGGAACACCGCCAACTTGCTCTGATACACTCATTGCAACTGGCATTGTTACTGATTTTGGTAAAGAAGATAAAATTAAACTTTTATCTGTTCCCATAAGCGATGCAATAACGAAGTCACTTGCAATCGCCACTGTTGTTCCGACTAGTACACCACCAGCAATTGGTACAACATACTTTTGCAATACGTGACGCTGTTTATAAAGTGGAATGGCAAATGCTACAACACCTGGTCCAAGCAGTTTGGAAATCCAGCCGCCACCACTTTGCATATACTCTTGATATGGTATATCCAGCACAAGTAATAAAACAATCATTAATGCTGTTGCTACAAGCATTGGAATGGTAAATGGTGTTGGTAATACTTTATAAATCTTTTTAGATAATTGATATAATAACAATGTAAGAATAACCCAACCAATTCCGATTAATATTTGGCTCATCGCGTTTCTTTTTCCTTTCTATTCGCAAGATATTGTCCTGTATGTCCTGCGACAATAATAATTAAAAATGTACTCGCTACAACAGTAATGAAAAGAGAAATTCCTTTACTCATAAAAAAAGCACCGTAATTCATTAAACCAATTGTCGGTGGAATCAATAAAAACGGCATAATAGCAACGAGTGTTTCTGCTCCTAAATCAAACCATTTCACAGGAAGAACCTTAAGGCTTAGTAAAACAAGTAGGAGAAACATCCCAATCAAACTTCCTGGAATTGGAATATCCAACATTTCTTGCACCCATGTCCCAATCATGTAAAACACGTAAAGAGCTGCAACTTGGACAATAATCTTTGTAAACTTCATGTTCATCATCCCTCATGTTTATACGATCTTCACTTTATATCCTTATCATAGTATAAATTGTAAAAACCTGCAATTTATCAACTTGACAACGAAAATGACATATGTTATACGCTTACACCCTTGATATGACTGTATTTCCAGGCGAAATTTACGTCAAAAACATTGACCTAACATGAAAAGTTTATATTTTCTGAATTTTTATGTTGTTATTTCAATAAAATAAGTCTTCTGTCAGAAAGATGCCAAGCTTACTTCTTGCGAATAGAATCCATTTAAATGGATTCTATTCGTTCTGAAATGACATATATTTACTCATAGCCTCCAAAATGCTTTCAACTGCACAACATGTATTGCCTATATAAATAGGCAATACATGTCTATAAAACGTCATTCTCATTTTATTAAAAGCTACGGGTGGTGAACATATGACCAAAAAGATTTTGGTTTTTGCTGATCCTGGTATCGATGATACAATCGCTCTCATACTCGCATACTTTGCAGATGAAATCGAAATCGTTGGCATTGTTGCAGATTATGGAAATGTCCCCCAAAAAATGGCGGTGGAAAATACCTTATTCCTTCAAGATAAAGTAGGAGATACGAATATTAAAATATTTGGTGGTGCTACAAGACCTCTTACTAGTGGAAATCCCGATTTCTTCACAGATGTACATGGCATACATGGATTAGGTCCCATTATACCGGAGGAATCTCTTACAAATGGACAAATGGAGAATTTTCTTGAGGTTATCAATTTGATTAATAACTATAAAGATGAATTAATTATTGTTAGTATAGGACGTTTAACTTCACTTGCACTTCTAATTATTTTGTACGGAAGCTTGATGAAACAAATTAAATCTTACTATATAATGGGTGGTGCCTTTTTACATCCAGGAAATGTAACACCTGTATCTGAAGCAAACTTTTATGGTGATCCTGTCGCTGCCAATATTGTATTACAATCCATTCCTAACATGTCTATATACCCACTGAACGTTACACAATACTCTATCGTTACACCTGAAATGGCTGAATATATTGATGCAAAAGGAAAAGCACCTCTCATTAAACCTCTATTCGATCATTACTATTATGGGTATTATCAAAAAGCATTGCCACAATTAAAAGGTTGTCCTTTTCATGACACGATGCCTATTATGGCACTCCTTAATGATTCAATGTTTACCTATTATGAATCACCAGTTTACGTTATGAGTGAACAGTTCGCTCGTGGACAAAGTGTCGCCGATTTCCGCTCATTGTCCAATTCTAAACCCTTCATCAACAGACCTAAACAGCAAATTGCAATCGACTTTGATTACAACCAGTTCTTTAAACACTTTATGTCGATTATGACAGATGAACCATTTTAATAAAAAAACAGACCGTGATTTCTCACGGTCTGTCTTTATTTTCTACAATTATTTTTTTAGGTTGTAGAAAGATTTTAAACCATCGTAAACAGCGATTTCGCCTAGTTCGTCTTCGATGCGTAATAATTGGTTGTACTTAGCAATACGGTCAGTACGGCTCATAGAACCAGTTTTGATTTGGCCAGCGTTAGTTGCAACTGCGATGTCAGCGATTGTAGCATCTTCAGTTTCACCAGAACGGTGAGATACAACTGCTGTGTAACCAGCACGTTTAGCCATTTCGATTGCTTCGAAAGTCTCAGTTAAAGTACCGATTTGGTTAACTTTAATTAAGATTGAGTTAGAGATACCTTTTTCGATACCTTCAGCAAGTTTTTGAGTGTTCGTTACGAATAAGTCGTCACCAACTAATTGAACTTTGCTGCCAAGACGCTCAGTTAATAATTTGTGGCCATCCCAGTCGTTTTCATCTAAACCATCTTCAATAGAGATGATTGGGAAGTCTTTGCAAAGCTCTTCATAGAAATCAACCATTTCTGCAGAAGTTAAGCCAGTGCGGCCTTCGCCTGCAAGGTCATATTTACCAGTTTCTTTGTTGTAGAACTCAGAAGAAGCAACGTCCATTCCTAAGAATACGTTCTCGCCAGCTTTGTAACCAGCTTTTTCGATTGCTTCGATAATTACTTCTAATGCTTCGCGGTTAGAACCAAGGTTTGGAGCGAATCCACCTTCGTCACCTACTGCAGTGTTAAGACCTTTATCATGTAATACAGCTTTTAATGCATGGAATACTTCAGCACCCATACGGATTGATTCTTTGAATGTTGGAGCACCAACTGGTAAGATCATGAACTCTTGGAAGTCAACGTTGTTATCAGCGTGAGAACCACCGTTGATGATGTTCATCATTGGAGTTGGTAATTGTTTTGCATTGAATCCACCAAGGTAACGGTATAATGGAAGACCTACGAAATCAGCTGCTGCGTGAGCTACTGCCATAGATACACCAAGGATAGCGTTAGCGCCTAATTTACCTTTGTTTGGAGTACCATCTAATTCGATCATAGCGTTGTCGATACCAGCTTGGTCAGTTACGTCGAAACCAACGATTTCTGGAGCGATAATTTCGTTAACGTTGTTTACTGCATTAACAACACCTTTACCAAGGTAACGAGATTTGTCACCGTCACGTAATTCTACTGCTTCGTGCTCACCAGTAGATGCACCACTTGGTACGATAGCGCGTCCGAATGCGCCGCTTTCTGTGTAAACTTCTACTTCTACAGTTGGGTTACCACGAGAATCAAGGACTTCGCGAGCATAAACATCAATAATTGTTGACATAATATTTTCTCTCCTTTTATATATACAATTTAATTATTTAATAATTGTTTTACCTGTCATTTCTTTCGGTTGTTCAACACCAAGAAGTGTAAGCATTGTTGGAGCGATATCTCCTAAGATGCCACCTTCACGTAATTCAACATCATTTTTCGTAACGATGAAAGGAACCGGGTTCGTTGTATGAGCTGTCATTGGCTGTCCGTCTGAAGTTAATTCTTCATCAGCATTACCATGGTCAGCAGTAATAAGTGCTACACCATCTTTTGCAAGAATCGCTTCTACAACTTTTCCTAAACATTCGTCAGTTGCTTCTACTGCTTTAATTGTTGGTTCCATCATCCCAGAATGGCCAACCATATCACAGTTTGCAAAGTTAAGAATGATCACATCATGTTTATCATTTTCGATTTCATTTACTAAAGCGTCGGTTACTTCGTAAATGCTCATTTCAGGTTTCAAGTCATACGTTGCAACCTTCGGTGAGTTAATTAAGATACGCTCTTCTCCTGGGAATTCAGCCTCACGACCACCGCTAAAGAAGAATGTAACGTGCGGATACTTTTCAGTTTCCGCGATGCGAAGTTGTTTTAATCCCGCTTGCGCAACAACTTCACCTAATGTGTTATCAAGGTTCATTGGCTTGAATGCCACGTAACCATCTACTGTTTCACTAAAGTGTGTCATACATACGAATTCTGGAATGCGAGGTACTTTTTCACCACGATCGAACTCGCGGAAGTCTTCGTTTGTAAATACACGTGCAATTTGAATTGCGCGGTCTGGACGGAAGTTATAGAAGATAACTGCATCATCATCATTGATTGTTGCAACTGGCGTTTCATCTTCATTAACAATTACAGATGGCAATACGAATTCATCATAGATACCATTTGCATAAGAGTCCTCTACGCACTCATATGCTGATTTGTAAGTAGGTCCTTCGCCATTCACCATAGCACGGTAACATTTTTCTACGCGATCCCAACGCTTGTCACGGTCCATGGAGTAATAACGACCGGAGATAGTCGCGAATTGTCCTACGCCTGTTTCTTTAATTACTTCATTTGTTGCATCGATATAACCTTTTGCTGTTTGCGGTCCAACATCGCGGCCATCTAAGAATGCATGGATGTATACTTTCTCCACGCCTTCTTTTGCTGCTAAGCGAAGAAGTGCAAACATATGGTTCATGTGACTGTGCACACCACCGTCAGAAAGTAAACCGAATAAATGAAGAGCAGTACCTTTTTCTTTTACGCTTTTAATTGCATTTTGGAAAGTTTCATTCTTATCGAACTCACCTTCACGAATTGCAACGTTCACACGTGTTAAGCTTTGATATACTACGCGGCCAGCACCGATATTTAAGTGACCAACCTCAGAGTTACCCATTTGACCTTCTGGAAGACCTACCGCTTCACCACATGCTGTTAGCGTTGTGTGAGGAAACTTGTTCCAGTAACCGTCGAAATTAGGTTTCTTAGCTTGTGCTACAGCATTCCCGTAAGTTTCTTCACGTAGTCCGAAACCATCAAGAATGATTAAAGCTGTTGGCTTTCTCATTTTACCGCCTCCAGAAGACCTAAGAAGGAAGCAGGCTCTAAGCTAGCACCGCCAACTAAAGCGCCGTCGATGTCAGATTGTGCCATGTATTCTTTAATGTTTTCTGGTTTTACGCTACCGCCGTATTGAATACGAACAGCTTCTGCAGCCGCTGGAGAAACAGCTTCTGCAACAACTTTACGGATGTGAGCACATACTTCGTTTGCATCTGCAGAAGAAGAAGATTTACCTGTACCGATTGCCCAAATTGGCTCATAAGCGATAACAGCCTGTTTCACTTGTTCTTCTGTTAAGCCTGCAAGTGCTTTAGTCACTTGACCTGCTACTAGATCAAATGTTTTTCCGCTTTCGCGCTCTTCTAAAGTTTCACCACAGCAAACGATTGGTGTTAAGCCATGTTCAAATGCTGCAATAGTCTTTTTGTTTACTGTTTCGTCTGTTTCAGCAAACATTTCACGACGCTCAGAGTGGCCAAGTACTACGTAGCTCACTTTTAAGTCGCTAAGTGCTACTGGGCTAATTTCGCCAGTGAATGCACCATTTTTTTCGAAGTGCATGTTTTGTGCACCTACTTTTAAGTCAGTTCCTTCAGCCTTCGCTACTAAGCGCTCTAAGAAAAGAGCTGGAGAGCAAACTACTGCATCAACAGCTGTTGCTGCTGGGATTTGACCTTTTACTTCTTCTACGAAGCTAACTGCTTCAGATAGAGTTTTATTCATTTTCCAGTTACCTGCGATAATTGGTTTACGCATGCTTTGCACCGTCCTTTTTCTTTGGCTGCTACTTATTTGTCGTTAAGACAAACTACACCTGGAAGTTCTTTACCTTCCATGAATTCTAATGACGCACCGCCGCCAGTAGAAATGTGGCTCATTTTATCAGCCATACCGAATTTTTCAACAGCTGCTGCAGAGTCACCACCGCCGATAACAGAGTATGTACCTTCTGCATCTGCTAATGCTTGTCCTACTGCTTTTGTACCTTGAGAGAATGGAGTCATTTCAAATACACCCATTGGTCCGTTCCATACAACAAGCTTAGAGTTTTTAATTACATCAGCATAAATTTCACGTGTTTTTGGTCCGATGTCCACACCTTCCCAGTTTGAAGGGATAGAGTCGATATCAACAATTTTAGTTGTTGCAGTTTCAGAGAATTCTTCTGTAATTACAACATCAACTGGCATGTAGAAGTTTACGCCTTTTTCTTTTGCAAGTGCCATAAACTCTTTTGCTAGTTCAATCTTGTCATCTTCACATAGAGATAGACCAATTTCATGACCTAAAGCTTTAACGAATGTGTAAGCAAGGCCTCCACCGATGATTAAGTTATCTACTTTGTCTAATAGATGACGAATTACACCGATTTTATCTTTTACTTTCGCACCACCGATGATTGCTGTGAATGGACGATCTGGATTAGAAAGTGCTTTTCCTAATACTTCTAATTCTTTTTCCATTAAGAAACCTGATACTGCTGGTAGGTAATCCGCAATACCTGCTGTAGAAGCGTGAGCACGGTGAGCTGCACCGAATGCATCGTTTACGAATAGATCAGCAAGAGCTGCAAATTCTTTCGCAAGTTCTGCATCGTTCTTTTCTTCGCCCGCATAGAAACGTACGTTTTCAAGAACTAATACGTCGCCTTCGTTCATTGCTGCAACCATTTCTTGTACAGATGGTCCGAATGCTTCGTCTGCTTTTTTCACGTCTTTACCAAGAAGCTCGCCTAAACGTGCTGCTACTGGAGTAAGACGCATTTCTTCTACTACTTGGCCTTTTGGACGGCCTAAGTGGCTTGCTAAAATAACTTTCGCACCTTGCTCTACTAAATATTGAATTGTAGGAAGAGCTGCACGAATACGAGTCTCGTCTGTAATTTTGCCTTCTTTCATAGGCACGTTGAAGTCAACGCGGCAAAATACACGTTTACCCTTTAAATCTACGTCACGAATTGATTTTTTGTTCATTGGATTTCCCTCCGACTAGTTAGGATTGACAAAACCCATTCAAAAGCTTATCACATTTGCTCCTAAAACGAAAGAAGAGAGAGGGAACAAACCCTCTCCCTCGTTTTGTCATTGATAACTTATAAACTTAAGAATTAAAGACCTTTAGAAGTCATGTATGCAGCTAAGTCTACTACACGGTTAGAGTAACCAGTTTCGTTGTCGTACCAAGAAAGTACTTTAACCATGTTACCTTCCATTACCATTGTAGATAATGCATCGATTGTAGAAGAAGCTGTGCATCCGTTATAGTCGATAGATACTAATGGCTCTTCGCTGTATCCAAGGATACCTTTTAATTCGCCTTCAGCAGCTGCTTTGAATGCTGCGTTTACTTCTTCAACTGTTACTTCTTTGTCAAGTTCAACAACTAAGTCAACAAGAGAAACGTTAGCAGTTGGAACACGTACTGCGCCACCGTTTAATTTACCTTTAAGTTCTGGTAATACTAATGCTACAGCTTTAGCTGCACCAGTAGATGTTGGGATCATGTTTTCAGCTGCTGCACGAGCACGACGTAAATCTTTGTGTGGTAAGTCTAAGATTTGTTGGTCGTTAGTGTAAGAGTGAATTGTTGTCATCATTCCGCGTTTTACACCGAATTTTTCGTTTAATACTTTAGCGAATGGAGCTAAGCAGTTTGTAGTACAAGAAGCGTTAGATACTACGTTGTGGCTAGCTGCATCGTATTGTTCGTGGTTAACACCCATAACTACAGTGATGTCTTCGTCAGAAGCTGGAGCAGAGATGATAACTTTTTTAACTGATCCACCTAAGTGTTTTTCAGCGTCTGCTTTTTTAGTGAAACGTCCAGTAGATTCTACTACGATTTCTACTCCGTAGTCGCTCCATGGTAATTGAGCTGGGTCACGCTCAGCGATAACTTTGATTTCTTTACCGTTAACAACGATGCTGCTTTCGTTAGCAGATACTTCTGCATTTAAAGTTCCGTGAACTGTGTCATATTTTAAAAGGTGAGCTAAAGTTTTAGCGTCTGTTAAGTCGTTGATTGCTACTACTTCTACCTCTGGGTTGTTAAGAGCTGCGCGGAATACGTTACGTCCGATACGTCCAAATCCATTAATACCAATTTTAGTCATTTGAATTTCCTCCTTGGGGGATTATATTAAAGGGTAATACCCTTTGTTAACTGTTTTGCTGCACCTTCGTCTGTAATTAGAATCGAAGTGTGCCCTTGTTTAATTACAGCCTGTATTGCTTTTGCTTTTGAAGAACCTCCAGCGACTGCAACAACGTTAGATACATTTTGTAAATCTTTTAGTTGCATGCCAACCGTTTGTACTTTATGAACGACATTACCTTGTTCATTGAAGTAATAACCGAAAGCTTCGCCGACTGCTTCACTTGCTTTAATTTTCATCCAATCTGCTTCTGAAGTATTTCTGCGACGTGCCATTGTTAACGCATCACCTATTCCATGAATGACGATATTGGAAGATCGAATCAACTCAAGAACTTCTTTCACGGAAGGCTCTGTCACAATGGACGCATATGCTTCGCTACTAACATGGTCTGGAACATATAATAAGCGATAATTGCTCATCGTATTCTGTGCCATTTTCGCACAAATGGTATTGGCCTCTAATTCGACGCCTTCTCCAATTCCACCACGCGCTGGGACAAACAGCATATGTAAATCTTTGCAATCTAGTTGCATCATGTCCGCAACGGCAGCTAGCGTTGTTCCTCCAGCCACAGCAACGATATTATTCGCTGTCAGACGGTCTTTTATACAAGTAACACAAGCACGGCCCATCTCCAATTTGACCCAAGGTGATTCATCACTATCACCAGGGACAACGAAAACTTCATCCAAGTCTAATGTTTCCTTAAGCTGTTTTTCTAAAACCTTTAACCCGGAAATTTCTTTCATAAAGTCTTCCAAAGCAAGAACCACAGTTGTTCCTTCTTCTGTTAAAGTCATTCCAGAAGAGGCGACGTGAACTAAGTTTTGTTCTTTCAAAACTTGCACTTCACTTCGCAATACTCGTTCTGTCATACCAAGACTTGCGGATAAGTTTCTTCTTCCAATCGGCTGCATAAGACGAATGTGCTGAAGAATTTGCATTCTTGTTTGCATAACAGGTAGCAGATCAGGTAATAATTTTTTTGTATTTTGAATCCATGAGCGCATATCTTTTCTCCTCACTGCATCGGTTCATTTTCCCCTGTGGTCATTTTATGTCCCGTAGTGACATTTTGTGTCCCACTAGGTTTAAAAAAATAATCCCTGCTACGTGTATTATTGTAACAGGAGATAGAAACTTATTCAACTCTTAACTGCATTCTTTATATAGTTTATTATGACATCTTTGTGAATGACACCGCACAATGCCTGTTTTCCGTCAATTTCCACAACGGGAATCATAATTTGATACTTTTCTAAAAGCTCATCATCTTCATATATATCTATTTCCTCAATTTCAAAGGAATATTCATGTTGCACTTCTTTCAAAAGCTGTTTTGCTTTTTCGCAAAGACCACAGTCCGTTTTCGTATATAAAACAACTTTCATCTTCTTCACCTATCCAATTGTTTTTCTTAAAGAAGAAGCAGGAACGTTCATTTGCTCTCGATATTTCGCAACCGTTCTTCGTGAAATAACGATTTCATGCTCTTCTTCTAACAATTTCGAAATTTTTTGATCTGAAAGTGGCTTTTTCTTATTTTCTTGCTCTACAAGCGTCTGAATCAATTGTTTGACACGCTTTGTAGAAATCGCCTCATCTTCTGTTGTAACCACTGCGTTACTAAAAAATGACTTCATTTCAAACAAACCATGTGGCGTTTGCACATATTTATTACGTGTAGCACGACTAATAGTAGATTCATGTACGCCAAGTTCCTCTGCTACCTCTTTTAAAGAAAGTGGCTTTAAATACTCAGGACCTCTCCAAAAGAAATCACGTTGCTTCTTCATTATAATTTCCATTACTTGCAGAAGTGTTTGTTTTCGTTGCTTTAAGCTGCGCATAATCCATTGTACATGCTGGTACTTCTCAGATACATAGGTAGCAACTTCACTCTCACTATTATGAAGAAGCGCACTATACTCCGAATGAATTTCAATTCTCGGCATGTTACGTTCATTCATTTGCAGTACAAGCCGATCGCCTTCTTTTTTCACAGCCATATCAGGAACAATATAATGCGGCTTCTCAGAAGAAAACGCAAGCCCTGGTTTTGGCTGAAGCGATGTAATACAATCAACTGCTGACTGTAATTCCTCATTACTACATTTCATAAGATGAGCAAGCTTTCGCCAATCTTTCTTAACAAAATACGTAAAATATTCATCCACGATCATTTCTGAGAATGCATCTCTCTTTTGTAAGCGCTTCAATTGAAGTGATAGACACTCCTGAATATTACGCGCTCCCACCCCTGCTGGCTCTAATGACTGAACGAGCTCCATAGAGCGTTCTACTACATCAATAGGTGCGGTTAGTAACTCTGCTAATTCTTCATTCGTTTCTTGTAAATAACCATTTTCATCCATGTTCATAATGATGAAAGAAGCTGTTTTTCGCTGTTCTTCATCTATTTTATAATACTGTAATTGATCTAATAAATGTTGCTGAATCGACGTAGAATCTACACTGTAAATCTCCATTTGGTTATCGACTTGTTTGCTTGTACTTTTACTTTTGCTTGAACTCTTTTTCTTTTCCCGCTCAAAGCCATTTAACTCAATAAGGGGATTCTCCATCGATTGCTCATACAAAAACTCCGATAATTCCTGCACATTATATTGGAGCATTGTAATCGCTTGTCTTAACTCTTGTGTCATGGCCAAACGTAAGCTTTGTTCTTGTAAAAGACTTGCCTTCAATCTAATCTCCCCCTTGTTTCTATTGTACAATAAGTTTCCTAAAAGGAGAATCCTATGCAGATACCCTTTCCAAAATATTATTAATTTATATGTATTAATGACGTTTCCATCTTACAACCGCAAATTGAATAATATTGAAAGAAAATATTATAAATACAAATTAAAGAACTGATATAAAACCTTCCTTTTTGGGGTGGAAGAGAGCATCCAATCATGCGTAGATGCGGTTAGGGCCTTTTTTAACCCTATGCTAAGTGAAGAGAGTATCTCTTTTTGTTTTCATAGCAGTGACTTATACGTTTGAAAATCAAAATAACTACATAGAAAATTTATTACCTCATACCAATACTAACTCTTATAAGTAGATATAACAAGATAAAATCGCTTTTGACGAGATAATCATGGTGTATATGGTCAAACAGTTGATATGGTGTGCCGGATCACCTATATATCTTGGTAAGCGCTCAATAAAAAAAGTCCTAACCTACAAATGTAAGTTAGGACTTTTTGACGCGCCCAGAGGGATTCGAACCCCCGACAGACGTGGTACCGGAAACCACCGCTCTATCCAACTGAGCTATGGGCGCATGAATAATATACTGGTAATTATATCTTCTTATGTCCATGTGCGCAACTACTATTATACAAAAAAGGGCCTACGCCATTTCTTCAAAACTAACGCACAAACCCTAAATTTGGAAATCATATTTTCACCCCTATTCACAAATCATAACCTTTGAATTCATATTCCATAAGGAGGCTTCATTCGATGACTGTAATTACAAAATTAAAACAAACTGTCGCTGGGTTAAAAAGTGCACAAGCAAGCTTAGAGGGGTTCGCTCTTGATACGGACAACCAACAAGCGAAGCAACTTTTTCAAACAGCTGCGCAGCAAACACAATCCGTTATTGATACTTTAAATCCACGTGTAGAAGAAGTTCAGCAAGAAGAGCCTCAATACGGACAACAATAAGTGCAGGTACTGTTTAATCTTATAGTACTCACTGTTTGAGAAACAGAAAAAGGATGATTCCATATCATCCTTTTTCACTCGAATTACATAAAGCAATAGAAATGGAATGATTGCAATGCGAAAATTCAGCACAATTACCGTGTTATTTATACTCTTACTAGGCTCAACAACAGGATGTAATCATGCTTTAGATAAAGAAGTAAAACAAGAAACTCATAAGAAAACAAAGAAAAAAGAAGAACCGCAGTTAACGAAGGTAAGTATGGAAGAATCTTTTAATCAATCTATATCACATGACGCAAAAAAAAGGGTACTTGCCATGGAAGAAATACTAGAAGCTAGAGCTGCTAACTCTAACACAGATCTTTACGTAGCTGTTAAACCTGAGCATCATGAACGGCTTCAGTTAAGACCATTAAAGTCAAAAATCAAAAAGAAATTAAAAAAAGAGAACCCTACTTTCAATGTCTATGTCAGTACGGATCGAAAGATTTTCATCCTATTAGATAAACTGGAAAACCAAATTAAGAAAAAAGAAGCCGATAAAGAATACATTATAAAGAAATTAAAGACAGTTCACACAGAAATGAACTCTGATACTTAATTGTACGTTCTTTAAAGGAAAAGGAAGGATTCACATGCCAAGTAAAGATAAAGACTTAACACCAGTACAACAAGAATATAAAAAATTTGAACAACAACGTGAACCGAAAAGGCCTGTTTTAAAAAATTGCATAAAAGCTTTTTTTGTAGGTGGTTTTATTTGTTTAATCGGTCAACTTATCTCCACCTTTTATATTACCTATTTTGATTTTAGTGAAAGGTCAGCGGGAAATCCTACAGTAGCAACACTAATTTTTATTTCTATGTTGCTTACGGGCTTTGGTGTATATGACCGCCTCGCACAATTTGGAGGTGCTGGTACAGCGGTACCTGTTACTGGATTTGGAAATTCTGTTATATCCGCTTGTATTGAACATAAAACAGAAGGCTTTGTCCTTGGAGTAGGTGGCAACATGTTTAAATTGGCGGGGTCCGTTATTTTATTTGGTGTATTCGCCGCTTTTGTTATCGGTCTTATTAAAACCATCCTTATCCAATTGGGAGGGCTGTAAATGCTACAAGGACACCGAACATGGGTATTTGAAAATAAACCGGTCATCATCTCAACAGGGGTTATTGGAGGTCCATTTGAAGCAAAGGGAAAAATTCCCGAAGACTTTGATGCCCTTCATGAAGACTTATGGCTTGGGCAAGATTCTTATGAAAAAGCACATAAAGTTCTGTTTGAAGAAGCTTGTAATCGTGCAACCGAAAAAGCAAAGCTCCGCAAAGAAGATATTCAGTTCATTTTAGCAGGTGATCTTATCAACCAAATCACTCCCTCTAGCTTTGCTTGCCGTACGCTCGGTGCTCCTTATATTGGATTATTTGGCGCTTGTTCTACTTCTATGGAAGGCCTTGCTCTTGGGGCAAGTATTGTAAATGCAAGAGGTGCAAAATATTTATTAACAGGAGCATCCAGTCACAATACCGCTGTTGAAAAACAATTTCGCTATCCTACTGAATATGGCGGACAAAAACCCCCTACTGCTCAATGGACCGTCACAGGAGCTGGTGCCGCTCTTTTGAGCGATCAAGGAGAAGGACCACGTGTTACATCAGCGACAATTGGTCGAGTTGTCGATATGGGTTTAACCGATCCCTTTAACATGGGAGGTGCGATGGCTCCTGCTGCCGTCGATACAATCGAAGCTCATTTACGCGAAAGACAAATTGATGCATCCTACTATGACTTAATCGTTACAGGCGATCTCGGTCATGTCGGACGGGAAATTGCTTATGATTTACTGCATAAGCACGGGACGAAAGTAACAAGCGAACAGTTTCAAGATTGCGGATTACTCATTTATAGAGAAGGTCAGCCTGTAATAGCAGGAGCGAGTGGTCCAGGTTGTTCAGCGACCGTCGTATACGGGCATTTATTGAACAGAATGAAAAAAGGAGAATTCAAAAAAATACTTGTAGTGGCTACTGGAGCACTGCTATCTCCACTGACATTCCAACAGCAAGAAACTATCCCGTGCATTGCTCATGCCGTATCGATTGAAACTGGAGGTGCGCAATAGATGATCTATTTTTGGGCTTTTGTAATCGGTGGAATGATTTGTGTAATTGGACAACTTATGTTTGATGTCGGTAAGCTCACACCCGCTCACACAATGGCAACGCTCGTTGTTGCTGGTGCGATACTAGATGGATTCGGTCTGTACGAGCCTTTAATTGATTTTGCAGGAGCTGGTGCAACAGTTCCGATTACAAGTTTCGGAAACGCCCTTGTTCATGGAGCCATGGCTGAAGCAGCAAAACATGGTATTGTCGGGGTTATAACCGGAATGTTTAAAGTAACAAGTGCTGGTATATCTGCAGCTATTATCTTCGGATTTATCGGAGCATTACTATTTAAACCAAAAGGATAAGAGGTGTTTGTATGACTGTTGTTGCTAGTGTAAAAACATGTCTCGCTAGTTTAAAAAGTGCACAAGCAAGTTTAAGCACACTTTCACAAAACGCTGCTGAAGAAGAAGCAAAACAAGTCTTCCATGAATGTATGATGGAAATGGACAGTGTAATCGCTGACCTTAAAAGTAGAATTTCCGTATTAGAAAGAGAAGAACCACAATATAAAGGATTTTAGCTGAACGGGAGGGAATAACCATGCCTCATGTACCAGAATGGCTGCTTGTCATTATACGCTCCTTAGTTATTTTAGTTATTTTATTTTCAATGACAAAATTGCTTGGAAAAAGGCAAATTTCACAGCTTTCATTTTTCGAATATGTTGCAGGTCTGACAATCGGAAACATCGCCGCTGAAATTACATCAGGACTCGAGCGCAACTTTTGGCACGGTGTTTCTAGTATGCTTGTTTTTTCTCTTGTTCCATTTTTCGCGGGTATGGCTGCTTTAAAAAACAAGCGGCTCAGAAATTTCATTGAAGGAAAAGCCACTATTTTTATAAAAGACGGGAAAGTTCTTGAAGATAATTTAAAGAAAGAAAATTATACAATCGATGAGCTACTAGAACTTCTTAGAAAGAAAAATGCGTTTAGCATAGCAGATGTTGAATATGCTGTATTGGAGTCGGGCGGTGAATTAAATGTCTTGTTAAAAAGAGATAAACAGCCTCTTACCCCAAAAGATATCGGCTTACAAATAGCACCTGCAAAAGAAACACAAACGGTAATTATGGATGGAAACGTACTAGATGAACCACTTTCAGCTAGTGGTCATAATCGTGCTTGGCTTCACGCCGAGTTAGAGAAACTTGGCGTGGTGATAGAAAATGTCTTTATCGGGCAAGTCGATTCTTACGGACAACTTACTGTCGATATATATGATGATAAACTTCAAATGCCATCCCCTCAGGATAGACCATTATTGTTGGCTTCTCTAAAAAAATGTCAAGCTGATCTTGAATTATTCTCATTAGAAACAAAATCGAAATCGGCAAGTCAAATGTATAGCAAAAACGCAAAACAAGTTCAACATATTTTAAATAGAGTAACTTATCTCCTAAAAGAATAATACACAAAAGAACGCTTCTACAGAAAAGGCGTTCTTTTGTTTTTTGCGAATCACATACTTCTCCTATTACGTTTAAATTTATATAATTCGGTTATGATGTTGAAAGACACATAAGCAGGGAATTTCAAAAACATAGCGAATAAATCATGGTACAACTACATATTTTTTTGATTTAAAGTGGTTTTGTTTGACCTATATTGACCATAATTGTATTATAAGACTAAGAAAGCTTTCAAAGGAGGAAATAACAGATGAATTTAATTCCTACAGTAATTGAACAAACAAATCGTGGAGAACGCGCTTACGATATTTACTCTCGCCTATTAAAAGACCGCATCATTATGCTTGGTAGCGCAATTGATGACAACGTAGCAAACTCAATCGTTTCCCAGCTTTTATTCTTGGAATCTCAAGATCCAGAAAAAGATATTCATTTATACATTAACAGCCCTGGTGGTTCTATCACAGCAGGTATGGCAATCTACGATACAATGCAGTTTATTAAACCAAACGTATCAACAATTTGTATCGGTATGGCAGCATCTATGGGTGCTTTCCTACTTGCAGCAGGTGAAAAAGGAAAACGTTTCGCACTTCCAAACAGTGAAGTAATGATTCACCAACCACTTGGCGGAGCACAAGGTCAAGCAACTGAAATCGAAATCGCTGCAAAACGTATCCTATTCTTACGTGAAAAACTAAACCAAATTCTTGCTGATCGCACAGGACAACCATTAGAAGTACTACAACGCGACACAGACCGCGACAACTTCATGACAGCAGAAAAAGCACTAGAATACGGCTTAATCGATAAAATCTTTACAAATCGTTAATATACTTTAAAGCGAAAGCGGCTCGCTCAGAATGGGAGGGGGATGGAGCTTCTGACAAAGAGGTGCTTTTTACCTCGGCGGAAGAAGCGAAGCCACCGACCATTCTAGCCGCTGGAGCTGGATACAACTAAAAGCGAAAGCGGCTCGTTTAGAACTGCTCCAAAAAAGGCTATCGCCCATGCGATAGCCTTTCTTATTGACCACTTCTCAAAATATATCAGCGTTTTTTCCAATATACCTGCTTCTCATGATATATCGGCGCAAATTGAAATATATCGGCAATTCGACACAACATATCGACCATTCGACGAGATTACCTCTCCCCCACCCTCTCCATACCCATTATTGAATACAGAAAAAGTGACAAACCTGTTAAAAGAACAAACGTGTGATTTGGCTCACAATTTCATTCCAATCTTTATGTTACAGTGTAATTGATAATTCATATCAATTGTTTCGAGGTGAGAATGATGACAAAACAAATTAATTTTCATCATACTGTTTATGATTTAACGAATCAATATCCTGAAATTATTCCCATTTTAAAGAACCTTGGATTTGAAAATATAACAAAACCTAATATGCTGCAAACAGCCGGCCGTATAATGACTATCCCGAAAGGCTGCCGAATGAAAGGTATTTCATTAGACGGAGTAAAAGAAGCTTTTCAAAATAATGGATTTCACATTAATGAGTAGAGGAGAATCCTTATGAGTGAAATGATTAATAACCGTGAACAAGAAAATATAAATAACTCTGAACGACAAACAATCTTAAAGACTATTATTAAAGATCTTCATAACGGAAAAAACATTGAAGATGTAACAGCTCAGTTTCAAGAAGCAATTGGAAATATTACCGTAGCAGAAATTTCAAAGCTCGAGCAGGCACTTATGGAGGAAGAAGGCATTCCAGTTGAAGAAGTACAACGCTTATGCTCCGTTCATACAGCTGTTTTTAAGGGATCCATTGAAGAAATTCATCAATCTAATAAACAAGAAGAGCAACCAGGTCATCCCATTCATACATTTAAACTGGAAAACAAAGAAATTGATTTACTTGTGAATTTCAAACTTCAACTTCACTATGAACGTTTTGAAAAAGAAGATAGCGAAGAAAACATTTATAAATTAATAGAAGACTTAAATTTATTACTAGATGTTGATAAACATTATAGCCGGAAAGAAAATCTACTTTTCCCTTATTTAGAGAAATACGGCATTTATGGACCTACCCAAGTTATGTGGGGCGTTGATGACAGAATTCGTGCTGCTATTAAAGAAGCAAAACAAAAATTAGTAAATTATAATCAAGATAAAAAATCAGTCTTAGACAGCGTTTCTTTCGTCACCCATGACGTAACTGAAATGATTTTTAAAGAAGAAAATATTTTATTTCCGATGGCCCTTCAAACTCTTACAGAAGATGAATGGCTAAAAATCGCTCATGAAAGTGATGAAATCGGCTACTGCTTAACAAGCCCTACAACTACATGGAAACCAGAAAGAATAGCGATGCAAGAAGAAACAATGTCAGAAGGATTTATTCGTTTTGAAACAGGACTATTATCGTTACAACAACTAGAACTCGTATTAAATCACTTACCCGTTGATATTACATTTATCGATGAAAATGATGTTGTGCGTTACTTCTCTCATGGAAAAGAACGGATCTTCGCTCGCACGAAAGCTGTCATTGGTCGAACAGTGCAAAACTGTCATCCTCCCAAAAGCGTTCATGTCGTTGAAAAACTCTTAGAAGATTTCAAATCTGGAAAAAAAGATTGTGAAGATTTTTGGATTCAATTTCAAGATAAATATGTATATATTCGCTACTTCGCAGTGCGAAATGCAGATGGAAAATATATGGGGACCCTCGAATTTACGCAAAACATTCAACCGATCCGTGAACTTCAAGGAGAAAAACGGATTCTTTCATAATTTATCCCGTATTAACGGGCAGTAAGATCCCCACCTCAATATTCAGGGAAAAACGAGGAAGATAGGTGTAGGATAAAGCGAACCTTTAATCGACGATTGAATACAACACATCAATTACTCAAAAATATTCAACTGATTTATCCAATCAAAAAAGCTATCGCCCACGCGATAGCTTTTTACTGTTTATTTTGTACATATGCTGCCAGCGCTTCTAAAGCAGCTTCTGCATCTGAACCTTCTGTTATAATCGTTACGTTGCTACCAGATCCAATCGCTAAGCTCATAATCCCCATTATGCTCTTCGCATTGACTGTTTTTCCATCTTTCTCAATGAAAATATCAGCGTGAAAACGATTTGCCTCTTGTACAAACAACGCAGCCGGACGTGCTTGTAAGCCGTTTTTTAATGCAACCTCAACTTGTTTCTGAACCATAGCTCCCATTTCCCCTTTACCGTTATTTTTTTGCTACCGGTTCCCCCGCGCGTAATTTCTCTGCGATTTCATCGATTTTACGCAAGCGATGATTGATACCTGATTTACTTATTTTCCCCCCAGATACCATCTCGCCTAATTCTTTCAATGTTACATCTTGATAATTAATACGTAATTGTGCAATCTCTCTTAATTTATCTGGTAAAACATCGAGCCCAACCGTTTCATCAATGTAACGAATATTTTCAATTTGCCTTAAAGCGGCACCAATTGTTTTATTTAAATTGGCTGTTTCACAGTTCACCAATCGATTAACTGAATTACGCATATCACGAACAATACGAATATCCTCAAATCTTAACAATGCATTATGTGCACCGATAATGTTTAAAAACTCCGTAATTTTCTCCGCTTCTTTTAAATACGTAATGTACCCTTTACGCCTTTCCAGCGTCTTACTATTTAAATCAAATCCGTTCATCAGTTCACATATAGAATCATTATGTTCCTTGTATAACGAAAAGACCTCTAAATGATAAGATGATGTTTCTGGGTTATTTACTGAACCACCTGCTAAAAATGCACCTCTTAAATACGATCGTTTGCAGCATTTCTTTTCAATCAATTCCTGTGAGATATTGCGAATAAATGAAAAGTCTTCTCTAACAATATGCAAATCCGCTAATATTTCACGAGATTTCTCAACAAGCCGAACGATATATACATTATTTTTCTTCAGTCGCATTTTTTTACGAACAAGCAATTCTACCGTCACGTCATATCCCTTTTTCAGCAATGTGTAAATTCTTCTTGCGATTGCTGCATTTTCTGTTTGAATATCAATCGAAAGACGACGGTTTGAAAAAGAAAGTGATCCGTTCATTCGAAGCAATGCTGATAATTCTGCTTTCTCACAGCACTCCTTCATTTCAAGCTTCGTGAGCTCTTTCTTTGTTTCTGATGCAAATGACACAGCCCCACCTCCTTATACGATATTTTGGAACAAAAATCTTGTCCTATATGAATGAGCAGCGTTATCTCATACAGAGATAACGCATGCTTATAATAACGAATATAAAATAGAAGCTAATTTTAATGTATCATGTCTTACAACTTGATCATCATACTTTGCTAATTCATCTTGAATTAAGCGAATGTCATTTTCAGCAAAACGATGTTCATCAACCACAACAGGTTCAGACATTTCTTCTGCATACAATTTACGTAACACAGCAGGAATATCATGATTATTTACAATTGCTGTATCAATGAAAGGTACCCCAAGATGATCATGTAAAGCCTGCACATGATCAAATGCTGTATACCCCATCGTTTCTCCAGCTTGCGTCATAACATTACATACATATACTTTTTTCGCCTTTGCAGCAAGAACGGCTTTACCGATTTTTTCTACAATTAAGTTTGGCAAAATACTTGTGTACAAACTACCTGGTCCGAAGACAAGTAAATCCGCTCGCTGAATTTCCATTAATGTCTCATATAATGGTTCTACATCACCCGGTGTTAAAAACACACGATTGATTTTTTTCCCAAAGTACGGAATTTTCGATTCACCTGTTACAATTCGCCCATCTTCCAGCTCAGCATGAAGAACAACACTTTGATTGGCCGCTGGTAAAACACGCCCTCTCACATTTAACACTTTACTCGTTTCTGTAATGGCATGGAAAAAGTCTCCTGTAATCGACGTCATACCAGCTAATAATAAATTACCTAATGCATGACCCGTTAAACCTTCTCCGGATGTAAAACGATGTTGAAATAAAGCTTCCACAAGCGGCTCCACATCTGATAACGCAACAAGTACGTTACGAATGTCGCCTGGCGGTGGAATTTCTAACTCATCACGCAATCTACCTGAACTGCCACCATCATCAGCTACTGTAACAACCGCTGTAATATCAACAGGATATTTCTTCAATCCCCGTAATAAAACCGATAGTCCAGTTCCCCCTCCCATGATGACAATTTTAGGTTTTCTTTCTTTTTTCATCCCTTAATGGCCCTTTCTCTTCTCCACATCACGATGAGATATATGAACGATATATTCTGGTTTCAAATGTTTTCCAAGGTATTCAGCAAGTGTAACAGAACGATGTTGTCCACCTGTACATCCAATCGCAATTACAAGCTGACTCTTGCCTTCTCTTTTATAATGAGGAAGCATGAAAGTAATAAGATCCGTCAGCTTTTCTAAAAATTTATGTGTCTCATTAAACTTGAGCACATATGACGAAACTTCTTCATCCAGTCCTGTTAACGGCTTCATCTGTGGAATATAATATGGATTTGGTAAAAAACGAACATCAAATACTAAATCTGCATCAATTGGAATGCCGTACTTAAATCCAAATGACATCACATTGACACGAAATGCTTGCTCGTTTTCTGTTGAAAACAGATGAACAATTTTTTCGCGCAATTCTTTCGGTTTTAAATCAGACGTATCAAGTACAATATTCGCTCTTGCCTTCATATCTGTTAATAAATTGCGCTCGGCCTCAATTCCTTTTAACGGAAGTCCTGTCGGCGCAAGTGGATGCGAACGTCTCGTTTCTTTGTAACGCGTTACAAGCGTGCTATCTTTCGCATCTAAAAATAAAATATGAGGAATAATCCAAGTGCGTTCTGATAAATCATCAAGCGCTCCCCATAAATGCTCAAAAAATTCGCGACCACGTAAATCAATACCAAGTGCCACCTTGTTCATTTTTCCTTTCGAGTCTGCCATAAGTTCAACAAACTTTGGCAATAACATAGGTGGTAAGTTATCCACACAAAAATATCCTAAATCTTCGAAGCTTTGCAGAGCTACTGTTTTTCCTGCACCGGACATCCCTGTAATAATTACCATTTTAATATCATTATTTGCTGCCATTGTATCCCTCCTCGGCGGTTTAGCTTGGATCCAATCGATATGAAAGTAATTCAAAGTCTGGTGTATATACAAACGTACCGTAGATGATTCCATTTCCTTTAATTAAATAATCAATAATGTGATAATCTCCCGGCGCCATTGCTAGCTCATCAATTTTATCAAATGTATGCCAACCAATGATGCCTTCTTCGCTTTCTAATTTGTTTTCTCCTGCAAAATCTGTCGCTAAAAAGGAGAACATCATCCATTCAGAAACAACTTTATCACCTTCCTGGATGACAAAAGTGAAGACTCCCTTTAATGCTGGGTTCTTTAAATAAATACCTGTTTCTTCACGGTATTCGCGGACAACGGAATCCCTCACTGTTTCACCGCGCTCCATTTTTCCACCTGGTGCAACCCACCAGTTCCGACGAGGTTTTTGTAGTAGGAGAACTTCATTATCTTTAATTAACACACAGTTTGTTACTCTTTGCATGCTTCTTCACCTCAGCTACTTATGACGATTTTTTCGTCACATACTCATTCCATTATACTATCAAAAACAGTTTGCCACAATGAAGGAGACTAGCTCCGTAAATAAGTGAATTCCTACTAAGTAACAAGCTTATTCTTCCTAAGAACATAAAAAAATCCCCTTAACGAATTTTATCGTCAAGGAGATTTACCACTTATTTTTTACTGAAATACGATACAATCGCAAACCCTAAAATAAACGTAATAATAGAGTTTACAATCGACATGCCACCGGCTGGAATACCTGGGAAAACTACTGCAATCGATCCGATAACAAGTCCGATAATCGCTGCGAATGTTGCACTTTTATAATGTGATAACAAATAGCTAATTCCTTTACTACTCACAACAAATCCAACCATAACACCTGCACCAATTACTGCAATTAGTGGTAAGTTTAATGTTGTTAGCGCATTAATCGCTGTTGGATATACACCGATGATTAATAAAATAAATGAGCCGCTAATCCCCGGAAGTAGCATAGCCATACTAGCCATCCAACCTGCCAAGAATAATCCAATTGTATTTAAAATTGTTAATGTAGTAATTGGATCTGCCGCTTTATCCGGCTTAAAGAATGCTGTTACAGCTACAAGAACCGCTGCAACGATTAGTATAACAATATGTCCTGCTTTAAATGTTTCCTTTGCATTTGCTTCCTTCATTAACATTGGTAAAATACTCAAGATTAAACCAAGGAAGAAAAACTGAGTTGGCTCATAATGATTTGCTAATAAATACTTAATAACATGACTTAATGTTAAAAACGCTACTGCTACCCCAACAGCAAGCGGAATTAAAAAGCCTAAATGCTTTTTCCATTCGCGACTAAAGAATCCACTAATTGCCGCAAGCAATCTTTCATAAATCCCTAATACAACAGCAATTGTGCCACCACTAACGCCAGGAATTAAATCACTAACGCCCATACAAAAACCACGATATATATTACGCCATTCCATACTGAATAAACTCCTCATTTCTTATAGTCATTTTTCTCGTAAACTCTAGTATAACAATAAGAAATCTTGTAATCCAAAGAATTTTTGACAAACATTTTACATTTTAGGAAGAAAATAAAAAAGAAAGCTACCATTCATAAAAGTAGCCTTCTTCTCAAAAGGGAATTACATCCCTTATTTTTCTGTTACAGTTTTTAATTCCTCTAACAGCTCTTCTACGTAGTGTTGTGCACTTTGTGCTGCGATACTACCATCACCAGTTGCTGTTACAATTTGACGAAGCATTTTTTCGCGAACATCACCAGCTGCGAAAATACCAGGAACTTTCGTTTCCATGCGTTCGTTTGTTTCGATATAACCATTTTCATTTGTAATACCAAGTTCAGTAAATGGTTTTGATAGTGGTAACATACCGATGTAAATGAAGACACCGTCAGCTTTGAATTCTTGCTCTTCACCACTGTTTACATCTACAAGTGTTACACTGCCTACTTTACCATTCTCTTCGTTAATCTCTTTTACAGTATGGTTCCAAATGAAATCTACTTTTTCATTTTGGAAAGCACGGTCTTGTAGGATTTTTTGTGCACGAAGCGCATCACGACGATGAACGATAGTTACTTTTGATGCAAAGCGTGTTAAATACACACCTTCTTCAACAGCAGAGTCTCCGCCACCAATAACAACAAGTTCTTTTCCTTTAAAGAATGCGCCGTCGCATACTGCACAGTATGATACACCACGGCCACCAAGTTCTTTTTCACCTGGTACACCGATTTTTTTGTACTCTGCACCACTTGCAACGATAATTGCGCGTGTTTTATATTCTTTTTTACCAGCTACAACCGTTTTATATTCTTTACCATCGATGACTTCTTTCACATCACCATATGCATATTCAGCACCGAATTTCTTCGCATGCTCGAACATTTTATTTGATAAATCAGGTCCTAAAATGGATTCATAACCTGGATAGTTTTCTACATCTTCTGTATTTGCCATTTGTCCGCCTGGAATACCGCGTTCAAGCATAAGCGTGCTTAAATTTGCACGAGACGTATACACTGCAGCTGTCATTCCAGCTGGTCCAGCACCAATAATAATGACATCATAAATTTTTTCTTCTGACACACTATTCACTCCTATTCATTCCTACCATGACTTACCCTCATTATACTGTTAGCACCTGTTTTTTCCCAATGATTTGCCTATGCATGAGTCCGCTTTACTACTTGCACATATTTTCTCACAGTTGCTACAGATACATTATATATATTTCCAAGTTCGGCCTGTGTCATTTTATTTCTCTGCTGGCCGCGCACAATATATTCGATTGCCGCAGACCACCCAAACACATTCGTAAAGACCGTCCCAGATGTATATAAACGTATAAATGTACAAAACCAAAAATGCAAGCATTCTTCAATCAATTCATCTTCTTTATTTGTATAGTTATATAAGGCATCCGAAATCCTAACGCATTGTTCAAACGGTTGTAACTCGCCTGGAATACTCTTATGACTACTCATTAAAAAGAAATATTTTGCCAGTTGCGAAACGATCGGCACACCATTTTTTTCCTGAGCCACCTCAAAGAAAAAGCCAATTTTCTCTGGTGTTGTGAGTTCATTCATTAAATACAGTGCTAGCATTTTCTCTTCTAACGTTTCACTTTGACTAAAAGATTTCCGCAGCTCTTCAAACAAAACATTCTGTCCTTCATCAGCTAAATGCAGGGCATTCCACGGCTCTTTCCCTTTTTTATCAGGGTGCAATTCTACAACAGATTGCCACATTTTTTCCGCTGTATGTTGATCTTGTATCATATAAGCAGAGTATGCAAACCAATAGTAAAAGCTGACATCTCCTTCATAACCTTGACGCTTTAATAACCTCAACCATTTATATGCTGATGCAAAGTGACCAATGCTCGCCAATGTTGTTCCTAGCTTCAGTCGATGCTCAAATGACATCGGATATACTGATTCTAGTTGCCCCGCTAACGCTTCTACTTGTTTATGCTCTCCAATTGAATATAGAAAAATAAGCGTATTACAAAGCGCATGCATATTACCAGGATTTTTCTCTAAAATCATTTCTGTTAACTTTAGTGCCTGATCTACATTTCCCGATTGGAAATGCGCAATTGCTAAGTTATTATAACCCGACCAAAATTCTGGATAATCCTTCGTTACAACTTCAAGCGTAGCAATCGCTTCCTCCAATTGTCCGTTACGAATATAGCGATTTGCCTCTTCCTGCATAACAATTAATTCATCTTCATCTTCAATCTCTTCCGTATCCAGCGATTCTTCTTCCATAATCTCAAGTAATTCTAACGTATCTTCTACAAATTCCTTTTCCGTTGCGATCTCTAAATATTTCTCCGCATACTTCTTTGCTTGCTGAAACAAACCGAGATATGCGTAATTATTCGCGATAAAATAATAGCACTGCTCAATATCAGAATTCGAACGAATCAATTTCAAGAAAATTTGGTTTGATTCTTGATACTCACCGACTTCAGATAATACCGTCGCTAATTGACATAAAATAAACGGCTCTTTCTCACTTTGTGCCGCTCTTCGAAAATATTTAACTGCATCTTGCAATTTATGACTTTGATAAGCTTTCATTCCTTTTTTATAAAAGAAATCAGCTAATTGATTAAAAGAGATAACTTGTCCGTTCTCCTTATACATCCGTTGATTTTTCCCCATATATCCTCCAGTTTTTTGTTTTCTTCGCTCATACATTTTCTATTTATAAGTATAAACGATTCCGTAAAAAACAAAACAGTATATTATAATCAATTATTTCCTTTTTATTCATAAAAAGAGAAGAGAAATGTTACATTTTTAACAACGCCCTTCTCTTCTCTGTCATTTCTTTCTGCGTATAAATGATACGCATCGGATTTCCACCTACAAAAGCACCACTTGGTACATCACGGTGAACAAGTGTACCTGCTGAAACAATGGCGCCGTCCCCAATCTTTACACCTGGCAATATAGTTGAATTTGCTCCAATCATTACTTCATTCCCTATAATAACTTCCCCGAGGCGATATTCATGAATTAAATATTCGTGAGCTAAAATCGTTGTGTTATAGCCAATTATTGAATTCGTTCCAATTGTAATCTTTTCTGGAAACATAATATCCGGCATTGCCATAAGCGCAAATGATGTTTGCTTTCCTACTTTCATTCGTAAAAATGTGCGATACAGCCAAATTTTCATTCGTAAAAATGGTGTATAACGTGCAATTTGAATGACAATAAAATTTTTCATTACCTTAAAGAAGGATACTGTCTTATATACATTCCATAGTGAATTTGCTCCTGAAACAGGGTAGCGCGTTGTCCGTCGCACTTTACTCTCTCCCCTTACCTACTATTCAGACAAAATGGATAGCAAGTCACTCATTTTATCTAATACATAATCCGGCTTATATGACTCTAAGTACTCTCTACCTTTAATCGTCCAGGCAACTGCCGCGGTTTTCGTACCTGCGTTTTGTCCGCCCACTATATCATGATGGTTATCACCAACCATTAACGTTTCTTCTGGATTTGCATGTAGTAACTTTAGCGCCTTTTGAATTGGTTCTGGATGTGGTTTCACATGCTGTACATCATCAATTGTAACAACAACATCAAAGAACTCATTTAATTTAGAAAGTTTTAAACCCATTTCTACTGTTTGTCTTGCCTTCGTTGTTACAATTCCAATTTTGTATCCTTGCTTCTTTAGCTCTTGGACCGTCTCATAAACAGTTTCATATTCTTCCACTAGTTCATCATGATGCTCATGGTTAAATTGACGATAACATTGGATCATCTCTTCTACCTTGCTCTCATCCATTGAACCGAATGTCTCATGCAAAGATGGACCGATAAATGACAATACATCTTCGCGCTTATACTGATCTGGATAGTACTTGTTTAACGTGTGTAAAAAAGAAGAAATAATAAGTTCATTTGTATTAATTAATGTTCCATCTAAATCAAATAACACTGTATTTATTTTCATATGCTAAGGTCCTTTCCTGCCTGAATATGAAAGAAGCAGCATCTCATACAAGATGCTACTTTTTTCTAGTTTTCTAAATATCTTTTATCAGCTTGCCCCATTTTACGTCTCACAATAATGAAAATGATCGAAATAACAACAAGCCCAATGGACATCACTTGTGCAATACGAAGCGGTCCTAACATTAAGCTATCTGTACGTAAGCCTTCTACAAAGAAACGGCCAATTGAATACCAAATTAAATACGTAAAGAATAATTCACCACGACGTAAATTCGCTTTGCGTAATAACAATAATAGAATTACACCCGCAAAATTCCATAATGATTCATATAAGAACGTTGGATGATAATACACACCATCAATATACATTTGATTCACAATAAAATCCGGTAAATGTAAACCCTCTAAAAACTGTCTTGTTACTTCACGGCCATGAGCCTCTTGGTTCATAAAGTTTCCCCATCGTCCAATTGCTTGTCCAAGTAGAATACTTGGCGCTGCAATATCAGCTAACTTCCAGAAGGAAACGCCACGTCTTTTCGCAAAGAAAATCCCCGTAATAACCGCCCCGATTAAGCCGCCATGAATTGCCAAGCCACCTTGACGAATATTAATAATCTGACTCGGGTTTTGCACATAATATTCCCATTCAAAAATAACGTAGTATGCTCTCGCACAAATAATCGCAATCGGTACCGCAAATAAAACTAGATCGACAAATGTATCTTTCGGAATACCTAATCGTTCACCTTCGCGAGTAGCAAGCCAAAGTCCAAGCAAAACACCCGTACCGATAATAATCCCATACCAATACACTGGGAATGGTCCAAGTTGAATTGCTACGCGGTCTAGCTGTGGTACAGACCCTAACAGCATATGGATGACCTCCTTCTCCTAAATTACTCCTGATTCCCTAGTTCAATCGCACTCATTAAGCGCTCTGAAAATTGTTGCGCTGCATTGACTCCCATTCGTTTTAACCTGAAGTTCATCGCTGCCACTTCAATAATAACAGCCAAGTTTCGACCAGGACGAACCGGAAGTGTAATCTTCGTAAGTTCTGTATCTATAATCTTCATTTTTTCTTCATCAAGACCTAAACGATCATAGTTTTTCTTTTGATCCCAAATCTCAAGGTTAATCACTAGTGTAATACGCTTATAATTCCGTACAGCACCTGCACCAAATAACGTCATAACATTAATAATACCTAAACCACGAATTTCTAATAAATGCTCAATTAAATCTGGTGAACTTCCGACTAATGTATCTTCATCTTCTTGACGAATCTCAACGCTATCATCTGCAACTAAACGATGACCACGTTTTACAAGTTCAAGCGCTGTCTCACTTTTTCCGACACCACTTTGACCTGTAATTAAAACACCAACACCGTAAATATCTACTAATACACCATGAACAGCAGTTGTTGGTGCCAACTTACTCTCTAAATAGTTTGTTAAACGACTTGATAATCTTGTCGTCGTTTGAGCAGAACGTAAAAGCGGCACGCCAGATTCACGTGATGCTTGCAATAATTCCTCTGGCACATCTTGACTACGCGTTACAATAATACAAGGTGTCTCTTCTGTACAAAGAACTTTCATTCTTTCTTGTTTTTGCTCACTTGTTAACGTCTCACAGAAGGTAAGCTCCGTTTTTCCAAGAAGCTGGACGCGATCAGCTGGATAATATGTAAAGAATCCTGCCATTTCAATTCCAGGTCGCGATAAATCACTTGTATCAATTGGACGGTGAATCCCTTCTTCACCACTTACTAACTCTAATTGAAATTGTTCAATTAAATCTTTTGTCCTTACTTTCGGCATATGTAAACCTCCACTCCGCTGCGGGTTCAGTCTCATTTGATGTAAAATTCCATTCTATCCGATATTGTACCATTTTTTTCTGTAAACAAGAAATGTGGTTTCTATTAAATAAAAAAAAACATTTCATGGAGTTCATGAAATGTTTTTCTTTTTGTCACTTTTCTATTTCTTTTCAGATAATGGCTCTACAATCACTTTATCAATCAGCATATTAAAAATAGAAATACAAATTGCCGCAATAATTGCTACACCAAATCCCGATATATTAAAAGCATCACCTAATAATGAATCTGTTATTTTTAACGTAATTGCATTAATCACGATTAGGAAGAATCCAAATGTCAGTACCGTAATCGGCAACGTAATTAAAATTAATAACGGTTTTACAAACACATTTAAAATCGCTAAAATAATGCTCGCAATAATTGCTGTTTGTATATTTTCTATGTAAAATGCGTCTGGTGCAATTCCCTTCAGAAGACCTGATACAACAATTAACACGACGCTATTCACAAGAAGTGATAGAATCCATCTCATTTTCTTACACATCCTTTTGACATATATACTTAATCATACGCTAATGGCTAGGAAACGCCAAGTGACCATTTAAAAAACGATACAAAACCTTTCTTTTTTAGTAAGAATAGAGCATCCAGCCATGCATAGCAGCGGTCAGGGCCTTTTTTAGCCCCATGCCATGTGAAAACAGAAGGAGGAAATGAGCAGAAGTCTCTTTTTTGACTTCGCAGCCGTGATTTGTATGCTAAAAATCAGAATCGATTTATATATGAATTGAAAAAACGACATAATACCTTTCTTTTTTTGTGGGAAGAGAGCGTCCACCCATGCATAACCACCACTTATATTGCGCAAAAACAAAATAAAATCATATAAAAGCTTATTCCATTCTTCATACTTGTATACCTATCAAGCTAAAACTGGTTCTTTCCCAAAACTAAAACAAGGAGCCAGCCAAATCGGCTTAGCTCCCTACTTCAACTTCTTTCATTTTCTCTTTCATACGAGCTGTATCACGCTCTAAAATGCCTTTTAAATACTTCCCTGTATACGAACGCTCTTCTTTTACAACTTGCTCCGGAGTCCCTGAAGCAACGATTTGTCCGCCCTTGTCTCCACCTTCTGGACCAAGGTCAACAATATAATCAGCCGTTTTAATCACATCTAAATTATGCTCAATGACAAGCACAGTTTCCCCACTTTCAACAAGACGCTGCAGTACTTCTAGAAGTCGTGCAATATCATGTGCATGTAAACCTGTTGTCGGCTCATCTAAAATATATAACGTACGTCCTGTAGAACGGCGATGTAATTCAGAGGCAAGTTTCACACGCTGCGCTTCACCACCCGATAATGTCGTAGCTGGCTGGCCTAATTTCATATAGCCTAGTCCTACATCTACAAGCGTCTGTAACTTCCGTTTAATTTTCGGGATATTCGCAAAGAATTCTACCCCATCTTCAATCGTCATTCCTAGTACTTCAGAAATGTTCTTATCTTTATATTTCACTTCTAGCGTTTCACGATTATAACGTTTTCCATGACATACTTCACATGGAACATATACATCTGGTAAAAAGTGCATTTCAATTTTTATAATGCCATCACCACGACAAGCTTCACAGCGGCCACCTTTTACGTTAAAGCTAAAGCGTCCTTTTTGATATCCACGTACCTTCGCTTCATTCGTTTGTGCAAACACATCGCGAATATCATCAAACACACCTGTATATGTTGCAGGGTTTGAACGTGGTGTTCGTCCAATTGGTGATTGATCAATATCAATAACTTTATCTAAATGTTCAAGGCCTTTAATGTCCTTATGTGCGCCTGGCTTACTTTTCGCTTTATATAATTTTTGCGCTAACGATTTATATAAAACTTCATTGACCATTGTACTTTTTCCAGAACCGGATACACCTGTTACTGCTACAAATGTACCAAGGGGGAATGACATCTTCGCATTTTTTAAGTTATTTTCTTTTGCACCAATAATCTCAACTTTTCGTCCGTCCCCTTTCCGTCTTTCAAGTGGAACCGGAATAAACTTCTTACCACTTAAATATTGTCCTGTTAATGAATCATCATCATTCATCACTTCATCTGGTGATCCAGCTGATACAACTTGCCCACCATGAATCCCTGCACCAGGACCGATATCAAGTAAGTAATCGGCAGCCATCATTGTATCTTCATCATGCTCAACAACGATTAGTGTATTTCCTAAATCGCGCATTTCCTGCAATGTACGGATTAGACGGTCATTATCACGTTGATGTAAGCCGATAGAAGGTTCGTCAAGAATATATAATACACCCGTTAAACGAGAACCAATTTGTGTTGCCAGACGAATACGCTGTGCTTCACCGCCTGATAATGTTCCCGCCGCACGGCTTAATGTTAAATAATCAAGTCCTACGTTAATTAAGAAACTTACCCGCTCTTTAATTTCACGTAAAATTAAACGTGCAATCTTTTCCTGTTTTTCTGTTAGTTCAATGACATCGAAGAAATCATACACTTCTTGCACAGAGTACTTTGTTACATCAGAAATTGTTTTCCCGCCAACAAAAACAGCTAAGCTTTCTGGCTTTAAGCGACCGCCCTTACATTTCGGACATGCTTGTTCTGCCATATACTTTTCCATTTGCTCACGAATATAATCGGAGCTCGTTTCACGGTAGCGACGTTCAATATTTGGAATAACTCCTTCAAATAAAATCTCACTCTCTTTCACTTGACCAAAGTCATTCACATAACGGAAATAAACCTTCTCTTCTCCACTTCCATACAACACTTTATCAAATAAATCTTTCGGTATATCCTTTACAGGCATATCCATATCAATGCCGTAATGATTACACACCGATTGCAATAATTGCGGATAATATTGCGAACTAGTCGGTTCCCAAGGAGCAATCGCATGACCATTTAACGATAACTCCCAGTTTGGAATCACAAGTTCTAAATCTACTTCTAATTTCGAACCGAGCCCATCACAAGACGGACAAGCTCCAAATGGACTATTGAAAGAGAACATACGAGGCTCTAACTCTCCGATTGAGAAACCGCAATGCGGACAAGCGTGATGCTCACTAAATAACAGTTCCTCTTCTCCAATCACATCAATTAATACACGGCCACCGCCAAGTTTGAGTGCACTTTCAAGGGAGTCGGCAAGACGGCTCGCAATCCCGTCTTTCACAACGATACGGTCAATTACGACTTCAATGGAATGCTTTTTATTCTTATCTAACGTAATCTCTTCAGAAACATCAAGCATTTCTCCATCAACACGAACACGGACATACCCCTGTTTCTTTATATCTTCTAATACTTTCACGTGTGCACCTTTACGTCCTGAAACAATCGGCGCTAACACTTGTAATTTTGTACGCTCTGGGTATTCCAAAACACGGTCTACCATCTGTTCTACCGTTTGTGATGTAATTTCAATCCCATGATTCGGACAGATTGGCGTCCCAATACGTGCAAATAATAGACGTAAATAGTCATAAATCTCCGTCACGGTTCCGACCGTTGAACGCGGGTTACGACTCGTCGTTTTTTGATCGATTGAAATGGCAGGAGATAAACCTTCAATTGTATCCACATCCGGTTTATCCATTTGCCCTAAAAACTGGCGTGCATACGCGGATAAAGACTCCACGTACCTGCGCTGCCCTTCCGCATAAATTGTATCGAATGCTAATGATGATTTTCCTGAACCAGACAAACCTGTCACAACAACGAGCTGATTTCTCGGAATGGTTACATCAATATTTTTTAAGTTATGCGCTCTCGCACCTTTTACAACGATAAAATCTTTGCTCACTATTTTCACCCTTCCGCTTTTAATTCTAGCAGTAAATCTCTCAGCTCAGCTGCACGCTCAAAGTCTAGTGCTTTTGCCGCTTCCTTCATTTCTGCTTCCATCTTCGCGATTGTTTTTTCACGTTCTTTCTTCGTCATTTTCTTAGCCGGCGTTGTTTCGTATACTTCTGTTTCTTCTGCCGCTGTTGTTGCACGAATTACATCACGCACTTCTTTCTGAATTGTTTTCGGCGTAATACCATGCTTCTCATTGTAAGCTTCTTGCTTTTGACGACGGCGCTTTGTCTCTTCAATTGCAATATTCATCGATTTCGTGATCCGATCTGCGTACATGATTACATGACCATTTTCATTACGCGCTGCACGACCAATCGTTTGAATTAAAGATCGCTCTGAACGTAAGAAACCTTCTTTATCCGCGTCTAAAATCGCTACGAGTGACACTTCCGGAATATCGAGTCCTTCTCGTAATAAGTTAATACCGACAAGCACATCGAACTTACCAAGGCGAAGATCACGAATAATCTCAATCCGCTCTAGCGTTTTAATTTCAGAATGGAGATAGTTCACTTTAATCCCAACATCTTTTAAGTAATCTGTTAAATCCTCTGACATTTTCTTTGTTAATGTTGTAATTAATACACGCTCATTTTTCGCAATTCGGTCTTGTATTTCTCCTAGTAAATCATCAATTTGTCCTTCAATTGGCCTTACATCAATTTGCGGATCTAAAAGCCCCGTCGGACGGATAATTTGCTCCACAACTTCCGGTGTATGCTCTAGTTCATATGGACCCGGTGTGGCTGATACGTACACAACTTGATTCGTTTTCTCTTCAAACTCTTCAAACATAAGCGGTCTATTATCCATAGCTGACGGCAGACGGAACCCATGGTCAACAAGCACTTGTTTACGTGCCTGATCCCCGTTATACATCGCTCTTACTTGCGGCACCGTTACATGTGACTCATCCATAACAATTAAGAAATCATCAGGGAAGTAATCTATTAATGTGTAAGGCGTTGAACCCGCTGGACGGAGCGTCAAATGACGGGAGTAGTTCTCAATCCCCGAACAAAATCCCATCTCACGCATCATTTCTAAATCGTAACGAGTTCGCTGCTCTATCCGCTGCGCTTCTAGTAATTTACCGTTATCATTTAATTCTTTTAAACGTTCTTCTAATTCTTTTTCGATATTTTCAATGGCAACTTTCATTTTTTCTTCACGTGTAACGAAGTGAGATGCCGGGAAGATTGCTACATGTTCACGTTCTGCTAATACTTCACCTGTTAAGGCATTCACTTCACGAATTCGATCAATCTCATCTCCAAAAAACTCAATTCGAATGCAATGTTCATCAAGTGATGCTGGGAAAATCTCAACTACATCCCCACGTACACGAAATGTTCCACGCTGGAAATCAATATCATTACGGCCGTACTGTACATCAACAAGTTCACGAAGCAACTGATTACGATCCTTCTCCATACCAACGCGCAAAGAAACAACAAGTTCACGATATTCTTCTGGTGAACCTAAACCATAAATACAAGAAACACTTGCCACAATAATGACATCA
This sequence comes from Bacillus sp. Medicinal_06, assembly GCF_056711665.1. Lineage (NCBI taxonomy): Bacteria > Bacillati > Bacillota > Bacilli > Caryophanales > Bacillaceae > Bacillus > Bacillus sp. Medicinal_06. The sequence continues at coordinate 276,509 of NZ_JBWYHD010000006.1, forward strand.
TCACGTTCAAATAAAGCTGATGTTGCGGAGTGGCGCAATTTATCAATCTCATCATTAATTTGTGCATCTTTCTCAATAAACGTATCGGTTTGTGGTACATACGCTTCCGGTTGATAATAATCGTAGTAACTCACAAAATACTCAACCGCGTTATTCGGAAAGAAATCCTTGAGCTCACTATACAACTGTCCCGCTAACGTTTTATTATGAGCCATTACAAGTGTTGGCTTCTTCACTTCTTTAATCACATTCGAAATCGTAAATGTCTTACCCGTTCCTGTCGCTCCAAGCAACACTTGATGTTTCTTACCATTTTTAATCCCTGCTACAAGCTGCTCTATCGCTCTTGGCTGATCACCTTGCGGGGAGTATTCAGAGACAATTTCAAATTGATGTTCCAAAAAACCGACCTCCTCGTAAAAAATCTGTATTCCCATTTTACCACGAATGCCCATAAAAAAACCAAGAAAACGAACAGATATTCGGTAAAGTTTTCGACAATATATACATAGAAAAAGGAAGGAGCCCTCTTCATATAAGTTCCTTCCTTTTTAATTTCATTTATTTTATTGGCAAACTGAACAAGTGATACCCATTATGATCAATCTCTTTCTTACAATCATGTAGCGTATACCTTATATCTTCACGAATATCTTTTATTACCTTTTTACAAGTATCAGAGTAAATTCTCTCATCTTTACCTGCAAATTTATCATAGGAACTATCTAAAGAATAGCTAATTGCTTTTCCATCGTATTCTAACGTTTGGAAGATTGGGTCTCCTTCATCTGTATAATTCACAATCCTTATTTTATCTCTGTCCCCTTTTTCAACATTTGTAACGAACTTCTCGAACTTATGTAAATTAGAAATTTCATGCCCTTTTGCAATCACATCATTTTTCTCATCGATCTTACTGTTAGACTGTGAACATGCTACTAAACTTACTATAAAAAGATATATCAAACTCGTTCTTTTCCTGATCGTCACCCTCCCCTATTCAAGTTATTTATATACACTGTAAAAGATTCTTTATAACTACTAGCACAACCTTTTATCAAATAAAAAAGTCACTCTTATTTTATAAAAGTGACTTCTCTTTCCCTTTCTCCTTCTTCGGAAAAAACACATAGGAAAATGTAATAATCGTATCAATAAGAAGGACAATGCCCCATATCTGACTTATACGACTTGCCGCCTTATTTAAAACAATACCTTTTTCAAGCCAATCGCCCCACTGTTCAACCGGAACAAGTCCATACATAAAGAAAAATACAATATGAACGGCAGTAAACAAAACAAGATGTAAAATCCACTCCCAAAGCTCCTGCTTCGTATGAGCCCGGCCCGTAACTTCTAATGGCTCCTCAATAATAGGCATCGGTTCATTTCGCCATTTAGCAACAAGCTTCTGCACGCGTATATCTAATTTTTTCAAATCTTTTTTTCCATAAAAGAGTGCGTAAAGTAATATCACTAAGGTTATAATTTGAAAATTAGAAAACTTCCCTGTGTGATAATAGTCAATAACTCCTAAAGTCAAAATAAATACTTCATTAATCAGCAATACAATTCCCATGATAAAACTTGCTTTCCGTAATCGAAACCCATAACGTAGTAAAAAAAATCCAATAGCTGATACCCAAAATACAACTTCCGCTCCAATTAAGAAATACCAACGATATTCTGCAAGTAAACTCATTTCGCCCGCTCCCTCTCATCATATATACGAAAAGCCTCATCCATATACGTTAGAAGCTCTTCTTCAATTGGATACATATTCATCTTCTGTGAATCTTCTTTTGACTTTCTTACTTCCCACAATTTATCTAGAAATGCTTCATCGCCATTTGCCATCTCCATACACTTCTCCATTAACCTTTTTGTAGCCTCTTGTACTTCATCATGAGATGCAGCTTTTCCTTCTTTCATAAAGATGCGTAATTCCTTGAATACATCCACCCATTCTCGAACATTTTCATCTTCCTCACTCATATTTGGCAAATTGCCCAGCAATTTTTGTTCTTCCTCTGAAAATATCTTTTTTTGAAACATTTCGCGTATACGAGGAGACTGTTTTGAAAGTTGAATCAGTTCAAACATGATTTTCCAATCCAGCTCTCCTTCAAGTTCTGCTGAATACACGACAGCCTGCAAAATCTTTTCCATCCGATTAAATTTTTTCTGCTCTTCTTGTACAAATTTAAGCTGTTTTGCCAACGATTCTTTCAAACTTAATTCATCTGTCATTAGCATATTCATAATCTCTTTTAGCGAGAAGCCCATTTCTTTTAAAAACAAAATTTGTTGCAACCGAATGACATCAGTTTCACTATATAGACGGTGTCCACCTTCTGTTTTCCCACTCGGTTTCAGCAAATCAATTTGATCATAATAACGGAGCGTTCTTACTGTAACTCCTGTTTCCTTTGTAAGTTCTTGAATCGAAATCATTCCCATCACCCTTTCCTCTTTCATTGTAAAAGATGACGTAACGTAACTTTCAAGTGTTTTTGTAAAAAAATGCAAAAAAGCTGATTACATGAATGAACCAGCTTTTACGGGAATAATATTTTTTGAATTGTACGTCCACATGTCAAAACAATCACACCAACTAAAACGCTTGTTGCTGTTTTATGATAGTGCGCTGATACTAGTAAATAATACGATAATCCAACAACTCCAATCACAACAAGCATACTCGGCACTGGATTGTGAACAAAATTTTGCATACCCCATATAAATGCAAATAACGCCGCTACCACACATAAAACCGCTAATCCCATTCTTTTTCCCCTTTATTTATCTATTTGTAAAACTTACCTCGCTACTCACTCTCTTCTACTTTTCTAAACTGCCACTTCGGCCAATAGTTCACAAAAAAGTATATAAACTGTCCAATCACAAAAAGAATAAATGGCGTCCCCGCACTCCCGTAAACAATCAAATTATACATACCCCATACCGCTAAACTGATTGCATAAAACAATCCTAAATATTTAAAAGCTTTATTCGATTGATGTCTTTCATACTCATCTTGCATTCTCATTCTCTTTTCACTCCTTTATTCCAATGTAAATATCTCCTCTACCCTCATCTCAAAATACTTCGCAATCTTCAGAGACAATTCCAAACTCGGGTTATAACGATGATTTTCAATTGCCACAATCGTTTGCCTCGTCACTTGCATCGCTTGCGCCATTTCAATTTGCGTTATGTAATTTTGCTTTCTTAGTTCTTTAATTCTATTTTTTACACCCATAGGCTCCACCTTTAAAAGTAAAGATATCTTTACTTTAATTATAAATATTTTCCAGAAATAAGTAAAGATATCTTTACAAAATAAAAAGAGACATATCAACTATGTCTCCTTCTTCTCCCTTACATAAACCCTAACGCATATACAAGAATATACCCAAGAATAGAAAGGCAAACAGACCCTACTAATCCTGCTACAAACGCTCTACTTCCCAATTTACGGAACGTCGTAAACTCTACATTTAAACCAAGACCAGCCATTGCCATCGCAATGAGCATATAAGCAATACTTACAATATATCCTGCAATTGCCTCAGGGATAATACCTAATGAATGAAATGCACTCATTGCCAAGAATCCTAAAATAAACCATGGAATTGGAATATCACACCAAGGGCCTTTTTGCCCATTCCCTTCACTACGCTTAAACCATAAACCAATTAAAATCGCTACCGGTACAAGCATCGCAACGCGCGTTAATTTTACAATAACCGCAATATCAACAGATGCGCTCCCACCTGGTGTGGCCGCAGCGATGACGTGGGCGATCTCATGCAGCGTTGCTCCAGAAAATACACCGTAACCGTAAGGAGATAAACCGAGAATCGGATATAATAGCGTATAAATGAGAGTAAAAATCGTACCTAAAATAGCAATAATCGCTGCTCCAACTGCCGTTTCATCATCCTTTGCTTTCACCTGCGGCGCAATTGCCACGACTGCAGCCGCGCCGCAAATCGCTGTACCGCACGCCGTTAAAATCCCAAGCGTCTTATCTACTTTAAAAAAACGTGTTAGTGCGTATACAACAACAAGTGTAAATACAATAACGATCGCTGCAATAACTAACACTTTTGGCCCAGCCTTTGCAATATCAACTAGATTCAAACGCATTCCAAGTAAAATAATTCCGAAGCGAAGTAACTTCTTACTGGCGAAATTTGTTCCTAGGGTTGCTTCATAAGGTAAACTAATTATCGCTCTCCAAATCATCCCAATTAGAATAGCGATCACTAATTGCCCCATAATATTTAAAAACGGAAGCGTCGCTAAATATTTCGCAGCAATGGCAATTAATAACGTAATTCCAATCCCTTGCGAAAAACCGAGACGCTTCTTCTTTTGTATAACAAGTGTTTGTTCCACTTCGTACCACTCCAATAATCATATTGGAACATGCATGTTCTTTATATTTACATTATAGAAGGGTTTCAATGATAAGTTTAATACCAATATTCAATCTCAATCATCAGAAAAACTTATGATAAACTAGAAAAGCGGAAGCGGCTCGCCCAGCTCTAACCAGCTAAGGTTCTTCCGCACACAAGGCGCTCTTTGCCATTCTGCCGCTATCCAAAAACAAAAAAAGGAGAGGACACAATGAACGTCGATATCTTAAAAATATTTGTGACTGTCGTAGAACAAAAGCATTTCTCTCGCGCGGCAGAACTACTCAATCTTTCGCAGCCCGGCGTCAGCATGCATATTCGTAATTTAGAAAACGAATTTGGTAATACTCTTATTCAGAGGTCCCCAAAGCATGTCCAAGTGACAGAGGCCGGTAACATTTTATATATCCATGCAAAGCAAATGCTATCTCTTTATGAAGAAGCAAAACAAGAAATTAACGAACTACATAATGTTGTTACAGGAACGCTTCGCATCGGCGCAAGCTTTACGATTGGTGAATACTTACTTCCGAAAATATTGGCGCGCTATGCCAATGAAAATCCACTCGTAGAAGTACATACGCTCATCTCCAATACAGAAGAAGTTCTCCAAAGCCTTCGTTCGGGCCAAATCGATATCGGCTTAGTAGAAGGTCAAGTCATATACACTGATATAGATGTAGAGACCTTTATGGAAGATGAAATGAAACTTGTTGTTCCACCAAATCACCACCTTCTGAGCATACATACAATCAACGAAGATTCCCTTCAAGATCAAGTATGGGTTCTGAGAGAAGTTGGCTCTGGCACACGTGCCTATAGCGATCGCTTTATCCATCATCATCATTTAAAAATGAAGCGCTTCTTTACCTTTAGCAGCATTCAAAGTGTGAAAGAGGCTGTTGCTGCCGGGCTTGGCATCGCCATCCTTTCTGACTGGACTGTAAGGAAAGAACTACAAACAGGCGAACTATTCCATGTCGAAGTTCCAACTGAAAAACTCATCCGTCCTTTCTCTATCGTACGCGGTAAATACTTTATCCACTCTAAAGCCATTCAAGTGTTTTTAGATCATGTTCAATTATTTGCACAAAAACAAAGTTGACCTTCACATTAGTGTGAAGGTTTACAATACATATGAAAGGGGTGAAGCAGAGTGCGAATTGGAGAACTATCAAGGCGAACTGGCGCAAGCGAACGCTCACTGAGACATTATGAAGAAAAAGGTTTATTACCTTCTAAACGCCTTGCAAATGGTTATCGTGATTTTAACGAAACAGCTATCGAAAAAGTCGAACTCATTCAAATGTACTTACAACTCGGCTTAAACTTAGAAGAAACTGCACGAATGCTGCGTTGTTTAGAAATTGAACCACATTTATACGAAAATCCATGCAGTAGCATCCTTACACTTTATGAAGAAAAACTAGCCGAAGTAACAAAGCAAATTTCGCTACTCTCTACTATCCAAACGAATTTACAAAAGCATGTTTCACTCCTAAAACAAGCGAAAGAAAAGGGATGATTATATGTTCGTTATACATGGAAGTTCTCGTCCAAATGGAAATACAGAAGCCTTCACACATATGATGATTAACGGCATCAATACTGAGCAAGTCTACTTACGAGATTATACTGTCCACCCTATTACAGACCAACGTCATGACGCTGACGGATTTCAACCTGTAAATGATGATTATCAACACCTAATTGAAAAAATGCTAGAGCATGACACGATTATCTTCGCTACACCTCTATATTGGTATGGCATGAGCGGGTATATGAAAAACTTCGTTGATCGTTGGTCACAAAGCTTACGTGACACATCCCTTCATTTTAAAGAAGAGATGAAAGACAAAAAGATGTACGTGGTCATTGTTGGAGGAGATAATCCAAAGTTAAAAGCATTGCCGCTTATCGCACAGTTTCAGTATATATTTGATTTTGTCGGCTCTTCGTTTGAAGGCTATATTATCGGTGATGCCAACGCGCCCCGTGAAATTTCAAAGGATAAAGAAGCATTAGCAAAAGTAAAACTATATAACGAACACTTTAAAAATAACGACCAATAATTGGTTTGACAAATATTGCGATTACAAACAAAACTAACGGAATTTATCGGACGCAGTTCCATGCCAAATCGCTACAATGACGTTGCACTTCTTGAGTAAGAATATGAAAGGTTATTGAAGAAAATTCGGAGTTGCAAGGAAGTACTATAATGTCTTCCCTATATATCGACGAGGCTCTCGCCATTTCCCAAGAAATATCGGCGATTTAACACAAGATATCGGCGATTCTCGAAATATATCGAACGTAACTTCAAATATATCAGCGATTTTTCGAATATATCAACGTTTCGACGCAGAATATCGGCGGGTCTACAACTTTCGACACACACAACCATACAAAAAAAGCCGTGCACCAAGCACGGCTTTACATTATACACGGACAGCAGTTCCACTAACCGCAACCATTAACATTCCTTCGCGAACTACTTCATAGTCTACATCAATGCCAACAATCGCATTTGCACCTTTTTGCTTCGCAAGAGATTTCATCTCTTCCATCGCAATATCACGTGCTTCTTTTAATTTACTTTCATATGCACCGGAACGGCCACCAACAACGTCACGAACAGAAGCGAATAAATCGCGAACGATATTTGCCCCCATAATTGCCTCGCCGTTTACAATATCAATATACTCGATAATTTCTTTCCCCTGAATAGTAGAAGTTGTTGTTACAATCATTTTTTTACAGCCTCCTATATATGTATCTTTTTGTTACCTACTTATATGGTACGCTAATTTCATTTAAATTACATATACAAAGTCCGTTTATTTGTGACAATGAACGCAATGTTCCACTTCTTAAGAATTAAACTGTGCTTCGTATAATCTGCTATATCCTCCGCCTTGTTCGATTAGTTGTTCATGTGAACCTTGCTCAGCGATACCATCTTTGTTTACAACGACGATACGATCTGCATTTTTAATTGTTGCAAGTCTATGAGCGATTACTAATGTCGTGCGGCCAACTGATAATTCAGCAAGTGATTTCTGAATCGCAAGTTCCGTTTCTGTATCGAGCGCAGAAGTTGCTTCATCTAAGATTAATATTGGTGGATTTTTCAGGAACATACGAGCAATTGCTAAACGTTGTTTTTGTCCTCCTGAAAGTTTCACACCCCGCTCACCAATGACAGTATCTAATCCATCTTGCTGCGAGTAAATTAAATCCTCTAATTGTGCACGCTTGACCGCTTTCCAAATCTCAGCTTCTGAAGCTTGTAAGTTTCCATAAGCAATGTTCTCTCGAATCGTTCCAGAGAATAAGAACACATCCTGCTGCACAATTCCAATTTGCTTACGGAGTGACGATAACGTCATGTCTTTTGTATCAATACCGTCAATTGTGATAGAACCACCTGCCAGCTCATAGAAGCGTGGCAATAAACTGCACAAAGTTGTCTTTCCAGCACCGGATGGGCCAACAAAAGCAACCGTCTCTCCTGCATTAATTTTCAAGTCAATATTTTTTAAGATCGGCTCTTGTTTGTCATATCCGAAAGTGATGTTCTTATATTCAATATCACCATGTACTTGTCTTACTTCTATCGCATCCTTAGAATCTACAATGTCAGGTTCTGTTTCAAGAAGTTCTACATATCTTTTAAAACCTGCAATTCCTTTTGGATAGCTTTCAATCACCGCATTAATCTTTTCAATTGGACGGAAGAAAATATTCGTTAGTAATACAAACCCAATAAATCCTCCGTATGTTAATTCTCCTTGCAGAACAAACCAAGTCCCACAAATTAAAACAAACAATGTCACAAGACGCATCAACATATAACTAATCGATGAATTTAAAGCCATGATTTTATATGCCATCAGCTTTGTTGTACGAAAACGAGCATTGTTTACCGCAAACTGCTCCTTCTCAAACTTTTCGTTTCCAAATGCTTGGACAACACGAATTCCACCAACATTATTTTCGATACACGCATTAAAGTCAGCAACATCTGAGAATAATCGTCTAAACGTCCCTGTCATCTTGCGGTTGAAATAAAGTGCTAACCATAGTAAGAATGGAATAACCAAAAACGTAAGAAGAGCTAACTTCCAGTTAATGATCATCATAAATGAAAAGGCCCCAACTAAAGTCATAATCGCAATAAATAAATCCTCTGGTCCATGATGGGCAATTTCACCAATTTCCATTAAATCATTTGTAAGACGTGAAATTAAATGACCTGTCTTGTTATTATCAAAAAATCGGAATGATAGCTTTTGAATATGATCAAATAATTTTTGACGCATATCTGTTTCAATATTAACGCCAAGCATATGTCCCCAATATGTAACAACATATTGTAGTCCTGCGTTTAACATATATATTGCGAATAGCCCTATGCAAGCCCATAAAATAAGTGTCCAATCTTGTCCTGGCAATAATTTATCAATGAACTGATTCACAATAAGCGGAAACCCAAGTTCCAGCAGGCCCGCGATGACAGCACAGGAAAAATCGAGTACGAATAAGCCTTTGTATGGCTTATAGTAAGAAAAAAATCGACGTAGCATACAGTTCCTCCCTCATTCAAAATAAAAAGACTTTGCATCATAACAAAGCCCTCCCTAAATGATAACCATTATCAAGTAATTATTCAAGCTATCTGTTTACAAATCTCTTATTCTAAATGAAAAGACCTTCATCGATGAAGGTCTTTTCATTTACACTGCTTCTGTATCCCACTTATGATCTTGCTCTACAAATACAATACCTAATTCATGATGTCCACCTGCATATAATGCAGTTTGAGCAAGGCGAAGCTCACCGTTTGTATCTAGTACTTCTAACTTACAAAACGCCCCTGTTGTCTTAGACTGAAGCGCATCATAAAACTCTTCTGTACTTTTAGGAATCACACCGTTTACTTTCGTAATAACCTCTCCAGGCTTCAGATCCATTTCTGCACCGACTGTATTCGGAATTGTTCCTAATACAACCAATCCATCATCGCGCGCTGCAAAGTACGCTGGACGCGTTTCATCAGCAATTCGCTCTCGCATTGAAATAGTAAAGCGACCAAGCATTGCAACTCCCATTGCAATAATCGCTAAAACAGGCCACCAATAACTAACTACACCTAAAATAAGAACAAGAGTTGCCAGTCCAAATATGCGCCTTCCCGTAAACAGCAATGCTTCCGTTGGCTCCTCACTTCTAATTGTTCGCATAAAACCAATTAAAAACGGAACAAGGAATAAGGAGTACGTTTGTGAACCAACAGAAACGACTGGCCACCACGAAACAAATTGCACGACAGCATCTCCCGGCACAAGAATAAAAATTGGCACAAGCCATAAACGCTTTGATTCATGTAATCCAATATTTAAACCGCGCTTTCCTTTTCGCATTTTTGGCGTTGAATATCGCACTGCATTTTTCGAAATTAATAACCCTTCTACTACTAACATCAAGCCAAGTAAAATGGCAAGTGATACAATCGTACTTTCTTCTCCTTCTCCAAACTGTAAGAAAGAGATTGGGAGCTTAGAAGATAATAAAGCTGCTACAATCGCCACGCTAAATGTATAAGCAGCAGATAAATATCTATACCCAGCAGCTAGTCCAAATACGAGTGTCCAAATTAAAATCATCCATATGCTTGCTTGCGACATAACCAGCCCGGCTCCAACTGTTATGATGGATACAATGAATCCATATCCAACACCTGCAAATAAGGATGTTCGTAGTTCAAACCAAACATCATATACTTTAAAAGAAAAATCTTTTCGTTCTCGTAATATACGTAAATATCCAACAAAGATGCTACTTATCAAAAACACATAGACAGCAGGGTGTAAGAAAAAACGCCCAACTGCTCGCATTATCTCAAAAGACCACGCCTCCACGAACTGCTTCACCACCATTTATATCATTCTTTCTTTTTATCTTATCATAAAGTGAAACTTTAATCAGTGGAGTTTTCTCCTTCCCACCTAACTCCTTTAGAAAAGCGGAAGCGGCTCGCTCAGAATCGCAGGACGCCCGCGCCCCCGACAGAGAGGCACTTTTTGCTCGTCCGAGGGGGCGAAACGACCGGAGATTCTAGCCGCTAGAGCTGGACAATGCTTTTGCTGAATTTTGAGGTGGGAATGTTACTGTCCGCAAATAGCGCGGTAAACACATACAAAAAAATACAGGCAATAACATGCCTGTATTTCTTCCTACTTTGCCATTAATTTTAATGCAGCCTGCAGTTGCAAGTCATTTTCGCCAGAGCGGATTTTTTCGATAATTTTATTTTGAATCGCTTCAGCTGTCTTTTTATCAAGCTTTCCTGTCGCTTCCATTTCATTTGCATTTTGGAATGCTTTTAAAGCCGACTCTGTTTCTTTACTAAAGTATCCATCTTCTCGTCCAGGTACATATCCTAAACTTTTCAGCATCTCTTGCGCATGCTTCACCTGTACATCATTCGCATTATAAGAAAGTGTTTTCTCAATTTGAATTGGCGTTGCATGATAATAATCTGGTTGTTTCACTTCTACCGTTGGGGCAATTCCTTTTTTATGAATCCAATTGCCATCCGGTGTAAGCCATTTAAACATTGTCAGCTTAATATTGCTACCATCTTTAAATGGAACAGCTTGCTGAACAGTGCCTTTTCCAAATGTTTTTTCACCAACTAAATCATATCCTTCTCCTTCTTGTAATGCACCCGCTAAAATTTCTGAGGCTGATGCACTTCCTTTATCAATTAATACTGAAATTGGATATGGTTTTCTCTCTTTTAATGTAGTTGAAAATTTCTTTTTCTCACCATTTCGTTGTTCAACTTGCATCATTGGCTTTTTGTCTGTCATGATTAATCCTAAAATATCTTGTACGCTATTTAAGTAACCCCCAGGGTTACCACGCACATCAACGACAAGGCCTGTTATATCTTTCTTTTCAAGTTCTTTTAATTGATCTTTAAATTCCTTCGCTGTATTTTCAGAGAAAGATGTAATTTGAATATAACCAATATTTTTCCCCTTCTCTTCCTTTACAGAACTAAATACAGTAAAAATCGGAATCTTTTCACGTTTAATTTTAAATTCGAGTGGATCCGTCACACCAGGCCTTTTGATTTCAATAGCAACGGTCGTTCCTTTCTTACCACGAATCTTTAAGACTGCTTCTTCACGTGATAAATCTTTTACACTGTTTCCATCTACTGATAGAATTTGATCATTTGGTTTAATGCCTGCTTTTTCTGCCGGTGATCCTTTAATTGGAGAGACAATGATCAGTTTCCCGTCCGTTTTGTTCACCTCAGCACCAATACCTTCGAGCTCCGGATCAAGTGATTGCTCAAATTGTTTCGCTGTTTCTTTATCCATATACGTGGAATAAGGGTCTTTCAGCGTAGACAACATTCCTTGTATCGCACCCTCTACAAGCTTGCCGTCCTTCACGTCTTCCACATAACGCGAATCAATCAATGCATACGCTTCATTAATTTTAGCTAAATCCCCTTGCTTCGTGCCGGTATTATCATTTGAAATTGTTTGCGCCATATACGATGGATTGATTCCAAACATATACATGCCTGCAAACATTCCGCCAGCACCAATTAAAAATGCAACAACCATTCCAATAATCGCAACTCTACGTTTCAATGCGGAATTCCCCTTTCCAAAACACACAGGTGGTGTAGCAAAAGGCATCACACATTGTGTGATGCCTTTACCTATTTCTACTATATGATAAGCTTGTACGAATTATGTTTGCAACTTTTTATACTTTTAAGAAGCGACGAATTGACATTACACTTCCCCACATACCGATTAATGCACCAATTAACACTAATAAACCGGACAGTTGGAATACAAACGGACTGTATGGAAGAAGTTCGAAAATCGTTCCCCCAAGTTTTTGGTTAAACATACCTTGAAGCGAATTATAAGTAGATAAAATCACGATAATCGGGAGAATTGAACCGAGTACCCCTAAGAATAAACCTTCTAGTAAGAACGGCCAACGGATAAACCAGTTTGTCGCTCCAACAAGTTTCATAATTTCAATCTCTGTGCTTCGTGCATAAATTGTAATTTTGATTGTGTTAGAGATTAAGAACATCGCTGTGAATAATAGACCTGCAATTAACACAATCCCAATATTACGACCTGTTTTCACTGTATCAAATAACTTTTCAACTTGGCCTTTACCATATTGAACTGTACTTACAAACTGCATTTTTTCAACTTTTTTCGCAATTGTAGCTGTATCTGTTGGCTCTTTTGCTTTTACAATAAATACGTTTTTAAGTGGATTATCTTGCTCAAACAACTCGAACGTTTTTCCGCTGTCACCTAAGCTTTTAATCAAACGTTTTAACTCTTCTTCTTTAGAAGAATATTTAACAGAATCTACTTTAGCAATTTTGCCCAGATCTTCTTCCAATTTCTTTTGATCCGCCTCTTTCGCTGCTGGATCAATGTGTATACGAATTTCTACATCTTGCTCCACTTTCGTTGCGAAGTGGTTCATATTCATAATCGCTGTTAAAAAGACACCTACAAGTAATAATGTAACTGTTACCGCACTTACAGAAGCAAATGTCATCCATCCATTACGGGATAGATTTTTTACACCTTCTCGTAAATGTCGACTAAGGGTTTTAGTCTTCATATCCGTATCCTCCCTCAATCTCATCTCGAACAATTTTTCCGCCTTCAATCGCAATTACACGATGACGAATTGTGTTTACGATATCTGCGTTATGTGTTGCCATAACAATCGTTGTCCCACGTTCGTTAATACGTTTAAAAATATTCATAATATCAAGTGCTGTCTCGATATCTAAGTTCCCTGTCGGCTCATCGGCAATTACAACTTTCGGCTTGTTTACAATCGCTCTTGCAATCGCTACACGCTGTTGTTCTCCACCAGAAAGCTCATTTGGAAGTGCATCTGCACGATCTTCAAGGCCTACAAGACCTAATACTTCAGTAACACGCTCACGAATTGCATCAGGTTCTTCTTCAATTACTTCTAAAGCAAACGCTACATTCTCATATACCGTTAATTTAGGTAGCAATTTAAAGTCTTGGAAAATTACGCCTAACTGACGACGAAAATATGGTACATCTCGCTCTGCTAACGTTTCAATTACAAGTCCATTCACATTGATAGATCCTGTTGTTGGTTTTTCTTCACGATACATCATCTTAATAAATGTAGATTTCCCGGCTCCACTCGGTCCAACTACGTATACAAATTCACCTTGCTTAATGTTAACTGTGAGCCCATCGATGGCTTTCATACCATTTGGATACTCCTTATAAACATTCGTCATTTTTATCATTATTTATCACCCAATACTTAATGATTTTTTTCGACATACTTTCTCTGTCTATCTGAACATGAAAGCAAAAGATTCCACTCTTACTTGCCCTCTGTTGTACTACAAATCTATAGATGTATTTCTGTTGTTTCAAAGAACAGTGAGAACATTTCCAGTCTATCACTGCTGCTTATGTACATGTTTCAGCAAAATTCTACAAACTACATTGTAACATCATTCGGTTTCCAATTCGGATACAATTTTGTTACAGTTATGTTACAGCATAAAAGAAACAAGAAAAAGCGCTATCTAACAATTCTTTTTTACCAATAAAAGATTCATCCCTAACTACCATATAACAATTTATAATATTTTATAAATATTCTCTATTAAAATATAAACTTATAATCTAGCTTTTCATAAAATGAGTACAAAATCCAGGTGAAATGAGAGGTGACTTCACTTCTTCCTACGAGGCAAAATGCACCTCTTCGTCTGAAGCTCCATCCCCCTCCTATTCTGAGCGAGCAGCTTCCGCTTTTCTTTTGTCTAGCTACTGCGGCTAAAATCTCCGGCTGTTTCACTCCCTCAGACGAGGCAAAAAACGCCTCTCTGCCGGGAGTTCCAACATCCTGCGATTTTGAGCGAGCCGCTTCCGCTTTTCTTATTTATGTTCTGCTAGCCATTCTGATACTTTTTTAGCATCCTCGCCTTGAATAATTCCTGGAGACATCATGCCACGGCCCTTTTCAATAATTTTTTCAATATCCGCCGCATCATATTTGCCGCCTACTGTTCGTAAATCTGGTCCGGTTGCACCTGATAAATCATTAGCATGGCAACCTGCACAGCTTTTTTTGTAAATTTGTTCGGCACTATCCGTACTCGCTGATTGATTAGAAGACTTACTTTCCTCTTTCTTCCCGCACGCTCCTACAGCAAAAACTAATGTTGTTCCTAATGCAATAGCCAACAATTTCTTTTTCACTTATATCGCTCCCCGTTATTGATGTCCTTCTCATTATGGATGCAGCTATACTTTCATACAGCTCTCACTAGCCATTATAATAATTATCCTCTCACAGAAAAACCAACCTATAGAGGATATTTCTTACAAAAATGATGAGAAACCTACTGATACAAAGCTTCCAGCAATTGTTTCAATTCTGTGAACAGATACAAATTACTGTAAAGAACCCTTTTCTAAAAAACATAATAAAAAAATCTTATGCAATTTCCTCATCAATTACAGCTCAGTTCTTTTATTTTCTTCTTTTTACAAAACAATATGCGACCTTGTATGATAAACCCAAGCTCATCAAAAAGAGAAGTTGTCACCCAACTTCTCTTCCTCCTTCTTCTACCACTATAGACAGGGTTATATACCTCTTTATCCCCTCTATCTCCTCACCGATAGGCCAACAGTCCGTTGGCTTTTTTCTTAAGAAATACGAGAGCGCAAATACGCATCAATAAATGGATCAATTTCTCCATCCATAACTGCTTGTACATTACCAACTTCCGTATTTGTACGATGATCTTTCACTAGAGAGTATGGGTGGAATACGTAAGAACGAATTTGACTACCCCAGCCAATTTCTTTTTGTTCACCACGGATTTCATCTAACTCTGCTTGCTGTTCTTCTAATTTCTTTTGGTATAGTTTCGCCTTCAACATTTTCATCGCATGCTCACGGTTTTTGATTTGTGAACGTTCTGATTGACAAGTTACAATCGTATTTGTCGGTATATGTGTAATACGAACGGCTGAATCTGTCGTATTAACGTGCTGTCCACCTGCACCACTTGCGCGATACGTATCTATTTTTAAATCTTCTGTACGCACTTCAATTTCAACTTCATCATTGAATTCAGGTACAACTTCACAAGATACGAATGATGTATGACGGCGACCTGAAGAATCGAATGGTGAAATACGTACAAGACGATGTACACCTTTCTCCGCTTTCAAGTAGCCATAAGCGTTATGACCTTTAATTAATAACGTTACACTCTTGATTCCAGCTTCATCACCTGGCAAATAGTCAACTGTCTCTACTTTAAATCCACGCTTTTCAGCCCATCTTGTATACATACGTAATAACATAGAACCCCAGTCTTGTGACTCTGTTCCACCTGCACCTGGATGCAGTTCTAAAATAGCATTATTCTTATCATAAGGATCACTTAATAATAACTGAAGCTCATACTCATTCATTTCTTGAACTAAAGATTTCACTTCAGATTCTAGCTCTTCATGTAAATCCTCATCGTATTCTTCTTTTAAAAGCTCGTGTGTCACTTCTAAGTTTTCAAACGTTTCATCTAACTGGCGAAACTTTCCAACCATATCTTTCAGTGCATTCGCTTCATTAATTACTGTTTGCGCACCTTGTTGGTCATCCCAAAAACCAGCGCCCATCATTGTTTCCTCTAATTCTGCAATGCGCTTTTCCTTTGCAGGAAGGTCAAAGAGACCCCCTAAAAGCCGCTAATCTCTTAGCCATTTTCTCTAATTCTTGCCTAATTTCTACTAATTCCATGCTCTTCACCTCTATGTAATTGCTTTCGCTTTTATATAAAACAAGGGAAACTCCCTCCGCTTGTTACAGAGAGAGTTTGTCCCTTTTTATTATATGGATATTCCTGAAATTTTTCCATATTGGACGTGAAACTTTACTGGTTTCACAGCAGCTAGAATACTCGGGGGCTTATCTTCTTCCTACGAGGCAAAAAACACCTCTCTGTCAGGAGCTCCATCCCCCTCACATTCTAAACGAGCTGCTTCCGCTTTTCCTTTGATCCAGTTCTGCCTCCTAGCCCCTCATGTCTAAGAACCTTCCACACAAGAAAGTACAAATCACTTTCTGTGCGAAAGAACCTTAGCCAACGGGGCTGAACAGTCGGCGCCACTTTTCTTTATTTCCCAATACCACAGCAGTTTTTATATTTTTTACCACTGCCACATTTGCATAGGTCGTTACGTCCGATTTGGTCACCTTTTACGACTGGTTTCTTTTTCGCTCCTTCACCATCATCTTTCGGATGAACTGCCTCACCTTGCGCTACTTCTTGACGCTCTAGGTTTTGTTCGATTTCTGCTTTCATAATGTAACGAGAAATCTCTTCTTCAATAGCAGCAATCATTGATTCAAACATTGAGAATCCTTCCATTTGGTATTCACGAAGTGGGTCAATTTGACCGTAAGCACGTAAATGAATACCTTCGCGAAGGTGATCCATCGCATCGATATGATCCATCCATTTCGTATCTACAACGCGGAATACAACAACCTTTTCAAATTCACGCATTTGTTCTTCAGGCAGAAGTTTTTCTCTTTCATCATAGCGCTCCATCAACTTGGCAATGATTGGTTCGCTCATTTCTTCCGGCGCAAGACGACGTAATTCCTCTTCTTTTACATCCCCTTCTTCAAGAAGGTTTGTATTTAAGTAGTCAATTAGACCTTTAATGTTCCAATCTTCTTCAATTTCCTCTTGTGTATGAAGAGCAACGGCACGTTCTACAGTAGATGTCATCATCCCTTCGATAATGCCTCGTAAGTTTTCAGATTCCATTACCTCTTGACGCTGTTTATAAATAACTTCACGTTGTTGGCGAAGTACATCGTCATATTGCAGAAGTTGTTTACGTGCATCGTAGTTGTTTCCTTCTACACGTTTTTGCGCAGATTCTACAGCACGAGAAACCATTTTACTTTCAATTGGTTGTGAATCATCCATACCAAGGCGATCCATCATTGTTTTCATATTATCAGAACCGAAGCGGCGCATTAGTTCATCTTCCATTGATAAGTAGAACTGCGTCACACCAGGGTCTCCTTGACGACCAGCACGACCACGTAACTGATTATCAATACGACGGCTTTCATGGCGTTCTGTACCGATAACCGCTAGGCCACCAGCTTCTTTTACACCTTCGCCTAGTTTAATGTCTGTACCACGACCAGCCATGTTCGTCGCAATCGTTACAGAGCCTTTAAATCCTGCTTCTGTAATAATATCCGCTTCACGCGCATGGTTTTTCGCATTCAAGACGTTATGACGTACCCCTTTGCGTGTTAACATGTTTGAAATAAGTTCAGACGTTTCAATCGCAACTGTACCAACAAGAACTGGTTGTCCTTGTTTATGGCGTTTCACAATGTCCTCAACAACTGCGTTGAATTTACCTTCCATCGTTTTAAAAATTAAATCAGCACGGTCATCACGAACAATCGGTCTGTTTGTCGGGATTACAATAACATTCATATTGTAAATGTTACGGAATTCCTCTTCTTCTGTTTTCGCAGTACCCGTCATACCTGATAACTTTTCGTACATACGGAAGTAGTTTTGGAATGTAATTGTCGCAAGCGTCATACTTTCATTTTGAATTTCTACGCCTTCTTTTGCTTCAATTGCTTGGTGTAAACCTTCACTATAACGACGACCTTTCATAAGACGACCAGTGAATTGGTCTACAATTACGATTTCACCATCTTGTACAACATAATCTGTATCGCGGTGCATAACAACGTGTGCACGAAGCGCCTGATTAATATGGTGAAGAAGTGCAACATGTTTTAAGTCGAATAAGTTTTCAATATGGAAAGCTTTCTCTGCTTTCGTAATACCGTCTTCTGTTAACATGACATTTTTCGTTTTCACGTCAAAAGAATAATCTTTCTCATTTTCTAACGTACGAACAAACGCATTTGCAAACATATATAGTTCTGTTGATTTTTGTGCTTGTCCAGAAATGATAAGCGGCGTACGCGCTTCATCGACTAAGATGGAATCGACTTCATCAATAATCGCAAAATGAAGCGGACGTTGAACACGTTGCTCCTTATATAGCACCATGTTATCGCGCAAATAGTCAAAACCAAGCTCGTTGTTTGTACTATATGTAATGTCAGCAGCATAAGCAGCTTGCTTTTCCTCACGTGACATACTATTTAAGTTAATTCCTACTGTTAAGCCAAGGAACTCATGTAGTTGTCCCATTTCACCCGCATCACGCTGTGCTAAGTATTCATTGACTGTAACAACATGAACACCTTTACCTGTTAAAGCGTTCAAATAAACTGGTAAAGTAGAAGTTAACGTTTTACCTTCCCCTGTTTTCATCTCAGATATATTCCCTTCATGTAAGGCAATACCACCCATTAATTGCACAGGATAAGGGCGCATACCAAGAACGCGTGTTGCTGCTTCACGAACAACCGCAAAAGCCTCTGGTAATAAATCGTCTACTGTTTCGCCTTTTGTAAGACGCTCTTTAAATTCAATTGTTTTCCCTTTTAATTGTTCGTCAGTTAACGGTTGAATCGACGATTCTAACGCTTCTATTTGATCCACAATCTTCTGCATACGTTTAATTTGGCGCTGGTTTGCATCAAACACCTTTTTTAAAATACCGATCATAGGAAATACGCTCCTCTTTTATTAAAATAAAACTTCTGATCGTGCTCTATATTACAGTTCACTAATCAGTCGTTATAAAACGCTAATTTATTTTCTACTATTTTTTCTCCTAATTAAAAAACAAAAAAGTATAAACCTAATGATAATTGTAACACTTGTTTTATAACTATGACAACAACCGACCAAACGCGTGGTCAAAATTAGCTGAAACTTTGCTCAATAAGAATTTTATAGACTGCTTTGATTCTCACTCAATTATAAACTAGGGTAGCCCTTTCCCATCATAACGGAGTAAAAAATAAAAAAACGCAGCCTTTTACAGCTGCGTTTTCTACTTATTATTTTGTTTCAATTAAACCATATTTTCCATCTTTACGGCCATATACAACATTAGTTTCATTTGTATCGGCATTTGTGAAGACGAAGAAGTTATGTCCTAACATATCCATTTGTAAAATGGCTTCTTCAACGTCCATTGGTTTTAAGTCAAATCGTTTTGTACGTACCAGTTCTAATTCATCCTCTTTTACTTCTTCCAGAGTTGCCGCTGGTTCTGTAAGGATGAATGCAGTTTTCGGAGAACCTTTTTCACGTAATTTACGATTTACTTTTGTTTTATGTTTACGAATTTGTCGCTCAATTTTATCAACTACTAAGTCAATTGCAGCGTACATATCGCTATGAGTTTCTTCTGCACGAAGTAATAAATCTGTAAATGGAATTGTTACCTCGACACGTTGCTTGTCAGAGTATACTTTTAAATTAACTTTAATCTCTGGAAATGTATCAAAATAACGCTCTAATTTGCTCAGTTTTTTCTCTACATATTCCTTTAATGCTGGAGTTACTTCAATATTTTCACCACGAATGTTGAATTTCATAGATGAATTCCTCCTTTCAAGCCTATGTATACAGTTTCGACACCGGCTTAAAAACTCCTTCTAACTTTATTTAAAAAGTTAGCGAAATTGCAATTTTTTATCGTTTTTTGTTGAAAAGAAAAGATGCATCGTTTCTATTTACATTTTATCCTATTTACATCGTAAATAACGAATATAAGTATGTACAATTCGTTACAGAAAAGAAACAACTTTTTGACAACGCTTTCCGTAGTTTGAAAAACTGATATAAAACCATTTCTTTTAGGTACGGGGAGAAGCGGTTCGCTCCTTTTTATACCTATGCCATGTAAAAAACAAAAGGAGACAACAAGTGGAAGCCTCCTTCTGTTCTTTATAGCCGTAATTTATATGTTGTAAGATCCAATTTAATATCTATATATATAAACCGTTACCGCATACGCAACTCTATGTTTCTCACAAAACAATTCATTCAAAATTATAATTTCACAACATTCGCTGCTTGCGGTCCACGTGCACCATCTACAATGTCAAATTCCACTTGTTGCCCCTCTTCTAACGACTTATACCCATCTTGTTGAATTGCAGAAAAATGAACAAAAACATCATCACCATCTTCACGTTCGATAAAGCCAAATCCCTTTTCTGCATTAAACCATTTCACTCTTCCTTGCATGTTCTTTCCATTCCCTTCACTCTAAAAATAAGGGCATTTACCCCATATTTTGACTATAACGAATGACAACATATCAAGTCAAAGAAGTCTTGTCGTCTTTTTATTGTATCTTTCGACATGTATATATATAAACCCATCTTGATTTTTCAATATATTAGCTGCGGTTATGAAAACAAAAACAGTTCTCCACTTATTTCCTCTTTTTGTTTTCACACGGCATGGGGCGAAAAAAGGTACTGACCGCTTCTATGCATGGCCGGATGCTCTCGCCCACCTAAAAGAATGGTTTGATGTTGGTTTTTTCATTTGGATTTATATATTACCCCCGGCAAAGAGTGAGGCTCGAAACTGTTTGAGCCCCTGCATCATACAAGCACTCTGCAGCTTGCCTCAACGTAATACCTGTCGTATACACATCATCAATGAGTAACAGATGCTGACCAGCAAACGTTTCTTCCTTTTGAAAGTAAAAGGGATTTGCTACTGAAAGCCTCTCTATACGCTTTTTTTTACTTTGTTTTTCCGTATCTTTTCTACTGAAAGATGTTTGTAAAATACCGATTGGTAAACAAGATGCTAATAATTCCGCTTGATTAAAACCACGCTCATATTCCCTCTCCTTACTCAGCGGAATCGGAATAACTCCATGGCAATCTGAAAAATACTTATGAAATACAGCTATAAATTCCGTCCGAAAAACTTCAACAAGCTTAGCGTCCCCTCGAAATTTAAACCGAGCTAACACTTCCTTCATCCAATCATTATAGACGTACACAGATCGATTTTTTATAGGTAGAAACTTCATCTCTTCCTTCCATCTTACACAATCTTTGCAAAGGTTACCCTCCCTATATTCCTCCGAAAGAGACGCAAAAGGCCTGCCGCAATCCTCGCAAATTTCTCCTATAATATAGGAAAGTTTTCGTTCACACCTCTCACATATGCACCGCTTTTCAGACTGAATAAAAAAAGAATACCAGCTAACACTCTCGGAAATAGAATCATCACAAAGTAGACAATGCATTAATCTATCAACCCTTCTTGCTTCGCCCTTTTATTCATAGATTGAATATGCTTTTTCGCACGTATCATCGCTTCTGTTTTTCCATAATGAAAATAAAAGATATCGCCATCTGGCCTGTGATGACTTCTCCCTGCCCTACCAGCAATTTGTACAAGTGCACTTTCTGAAAAAACGACTTCTTCCGCTCCTAACACAGCAACTTGCAAATTCTCTACCGTCACACCACGCTCCAAAATCGTTGTCGTAACTAATAGCGGAATATTCCCTTTTCGAAAAGCCGCCACCTTTTCTTTTCGCTTTGAATCCTCTGCATGAACGCCTTCAATTCGATTATCTAATGCTTTTAATAATGTACTTACTTCATCGATATAACATACGTGGGGAACAAATAGAAAAATAGGAGATTGTTTGAGGAGATGATACTTTAACCATTTCAAAACAACAGACGAAATTTCTTTTCTCTTTAACGCCTTTTTCCAATTGCCGCACCACTGAAACCTTGGGACTGGCAAAGGATGACGGTGATAGCGCCCTGGAATGATTACACCTTTTTGTTTCCCGCTCCATAACTTACGTTTCCATGCTTCTGCCGGAGTGGCCGTTAAATAAATTTGCGCAGCATGATCTTTACTCGCTTGCTCTACCGCATAATGCAACATCTTGTCCATCGCATATGGAAAAGCATCAATTTCATCAACAATCATAACATCGAAGGTCTTATAATAACGAAGCAGTTGATGCGTTGTAGAAATGATAAGTCTCGCTTCCTTTTCACGGTCCAAACTACCACCATATAGCGCAGCAATCGGCACATCTGGAAAAACCGTTCGTAAGCGAGGCGCTAACTCTAACACTACATCAGTCCGCGGCGTTGCAATACAAACTCGTTCTCCTTTTTTAAGCGCCTCTTCGATACCATAAAAAAGCATCTCTGTCTTACCAGCTCCGCATACTGCCCAAATAAAAAAAGATTCTTTTCGCCGCACTGCCTCTATTACTCCATTAACTGCTCGGTCCTGTCCTGGTGATAATTTACCCTCCCAACATAAAGAGTTCAGCAAACTCTCCCACTCTACATTCCGAATACCACGAACGAGAACTGTACATTCTCCCACTCGCCCCATCGTGATACATTTTCGGCAATACGTACACATCTCATTACACCTTTTACATAAAAACGATGCAAATAACCGTTGTTCTGAATTTCCACAGCGCTGGCATATATATCGTGAAGATTTTTTGATTACCCCTTTTACTAAAGAAATATCTCCTTGCCTTTCCAAACAATCTAGTTCATCTTTTGACAACGAAATCTCTTCTAATAGCATCTGCCTTCCAGCTAGTATGGTTACCCCTCCTCTATAAAATGAAGCTTTAATCAACCCCCACCTATCCTCCTCATTTCTCTTTGAACCTTGAGGTGGGAGGTCCTACTCCCGTTAATACGGGATAAATCCATTTTGATTTTTAAACAGATAAATCACGGCTACCTCTAACACAAGCGGACCTGCTCTCATTTTCTCTTTTTGTTTCAAACTTGGCATGGTGCTCAAAAAGGCTCTGTCCGCTTCTATGCATCGCTGGATTCTCTCTCCTATCCATTTTTGCACTTATACAGCTTTACTATAACCCCTTCTCTTTCTCTCGTAAAAAACCAAAAAAGCCGATAACCTACTTTTAAAATAGTAAGCTATCGACTTTATACACGAGTTTTATTTAGTTAAAAATCTTATAATCTACCGTAACCTAAGAAATGTTTTGTATTGTATGAGCTATTTACGCTACCGTAAGTAACACCAGTTGATTCATCAGCAGCATGGATCATTTGGCCGTTACCGATGTAAATTCCAACGTGTGATACACCCGCTCTGTAAGTACCTTGTAAGAAGATAAGATCTCCTGGTTTTGCTTCAGATGCACTAATTTTTTGTACAGAACTCCATAAACTTCTTGTATCTTGGCGTCCTAAACCATACACATAAGAAATTAATCCACTACAATCAAAACCGCCTTTTGAAATATCCGCACTACCCCATACGTATTTCAAGCCAACTAATTTTTTCGCTTTTTCAACCACTCCAACATTTCCTCCACCATTATCACTAGGAGTTGTTGTTGTTGGTGCTGGAGCCGGAGCTGGTTTCACTTCTTCTTTTTTAGACTCTTCTTGTTTAGCTGGTGCTGCCTGTTGTGGAGCTGCTTGTTGCGGAGCTGCTTGTTGTGCTGGTGCTTGTTGCTCAGCTTGTTTTTGTGCTTCTTCTGCTTGTTTCTTCGCAGCAGCTTCTTGTGCAGCTTTCTCTTGCGCTTCTTTTTCTGCTAATTGTTGTAAGTATAAAGCTTGTTGTTCAAGCTCTTTTAATTGACTTTCCGTGCTAGTCATGTTGTTTACAACTGTATCCATCTTACCGCTTAAGTCGTTTACTGCTTCTTGTTTTTTCGCTTTTTCAGCGTCAAGTTCTTTCTTGGCAGTTTCGATTTTTGCTTGTGCTTCTTTTAATTCTTTTTGTTTTGCTTTTACCGTTTCAACGTCTTTTTTCACAGTTGCTTGATCTTCTTGTTGTGTTTTCATGATATCTTCATCAGATTCAAGAATTTTAGAAACAGAAGTTAAACGATCTACTAAATCTGCAATGTTTTTAGAGTTTACAACAACTTCTGTTACAACGTTCGTATTTGGTTGCTCTTGAAGCGCTACTAAACGCTTTCTTAATAAATCTTCACGTTTTGCAATTTTCGTTTGTAATTCTGCAATATTTTGATTTTTCTTCTCGATTAACGCTTGTGCTTCTTCAACTTTTTTCGTTGTTTCGTCAAGCTTTGCAGCGTTTTCTTGAACAGACTTATCTAAACCTTGAACTGTTTTATTTAATTCATTCATTTGTTTTTGAAGCTCATCACGTTCTTGTTGTTGTTTATGTAAAGTGTCATTTTGTGCGTTAATTTCTGTTTTTACGTCCTCAATCTTTTCCGCAAACACACTTGGTGTTACTACTGAAAACATCATAAATCCTGCAGCCAATGCGCAAGATGCCATTTTTAGCTTTTTCATTTTGTTTTTTACACCGCTTTCCTTTATTTTATTTTCCGTATATAATCTATTAAAATTTATACCATATTTCAGGGGATATTTTACCAATGTTACGCTTTTGTAAAATAAATGTAATATTGTGTTTGTAATTTCCTGACACCCTTCATCTAATCCTGTACTTTCTTGTAGAATCTTAAGAAAATCACACTATTTTTCTAGCCAATTGTCATAGATTTGTTACAAAAAGAAAAAAACACAAGAAAGGTTTCTTGTGTTTTTTCATAAGAAAATACTCTATTATTTCACCCATTTTTCAGCCCAGTTTTGGACTTCATTCATAACGCTTTCTAATGCTTTCCCTTTATCTGTTAATCCGTATTCGATTCTAACAGGTACTTCTGGATAAACATTACGAACAACTACACCTTCACTCTCTAATTCCTTTAAACGCTCTGACAACATACGATCACTCATATTTGGGATAATATCCGCAATTTCTCTAAATCGTTTCGGCTCTTCTAACAAAGATTTAATAATTAAACCCGTCCACTTTTTACTAAGCAGTGTAAAAGCCGATTCAAACTTTGGACATAAACAAGAATTATGCTCCATATGTTTCACCTCTCCTTTATTATAAAATAGTTTCTTATAAAAAGTAAGCAATAAAACTTTCCTCATTTTAGGTTATGTACCATTTTATCACTTCCAAATATTAACTTGTCAAACATGCATACGTATATCCGTAAAAAAACTCTCTACAAAAAGAGAGCTTTTACACTTTTATTATTTTGTATACCAACCTAGACCTAGTGATCCCTCTCCTAAATGCGTTCCAATTACAGCACCAAAATAACTGATGCGGATTGTAACATGAGGGTACTTTTCCTCTAGCTCTTGCTGCCACTCTTTCGCTTCCTCTTCACGATTTGCGTGAATGATAACAGCTTCCATTGGCATACCTTTACTCGCATGTTCATCAAAGATTTCAACGATACGCTTTAATGCCTTTTTACGCGTGCGAATTTTTTCAAACGGAATAATCACTTTGTCTCTAAAATATAACACTGGCTTTACTTGTAATAAGCTACCGATAAATGCTTGTGCGCTATTTAAACGACCACCACGTTGTAAATGATGCAAGTCATCCACAACAAAATAAGCATCTATTGTTTGTTTCATTTCATCAAACCGGGCTAAAATTTCTTCTGGCGCTTTTCCTTCGCTCGCCATTTTCGCACCTTCACGCACATAAAAACCTTGTACTTCACAACTAATTTCAGAATCATACGTATATACGTCAATCCCTTGAACCATTTGCCCTGCTGTTGTTGCCGTTTGATACGTACCACTAATTCCACTTGAAAGGTGGATACTAATAACCGCATCATATTCTTTTGCCAATTCTTCAAATAGCTCCACAAATTTCCCAATTGCTGGTTGAGAAGTCTTCGGAAGTTCTTCATGTTCACGTACTTTCACATAAAAATCATTCGCTGTAATTTCTGCTTCTTCTTGATAAGAGTTCGTCCCAAAAATTACATTTAACGGAATCATATGTATATTGAGTTCTTCACGAATATGCTTCGGTATATATGCTGTACTATCCGTAACAATAGCTGTTCTCATTTTCGTACCTGCCTTATAAAAAAGTTTTTATTTCCTAATTTTACACGAAAATAGGAAAAGGTGCATTAATGTATGAAAAATGCCGATTTAAGATTATAATCAACACTTGGGTAAATTACAATAAAAACGTTATGTTTATAATATAATTTGCTATATTTCTACAAAAAATGTTTGAATCTGAAAACTAGCCCTTTTACAATAAAAAGTACTAGTCATTTTGGAAGATAGGGGCGTATACCATTGCTATTACAATATTTAACAATCAAAAGCTACGGTGAACACGAAATTGTCATTCAAAAGTCACGGTTTATTTGCTACGTGAGCCGAGCGAAAACAGAAGAAGAAGCACAAGAATTTATTCAAAAAATAAAAAAACAACACTGGAACGCAACACATAACTGCTCTGCCTATTTAATTGGTGAACACGATCAAATTCAAAAGGCAAATGATGACGGTGAACCGAGCGGAACCGCTGGTGTTCCTATTTTAGAGGTATTAAAAAAGCGCGGGCTAAAAGATACAGTTGTTGTCGTCACACGTTATTTTGGCGGTATCAAACTTGGTGCTGGCGGTTTAATTCGCGCATATGGAAAATGTACAAGCGAAGGTCTTAATCACGTCGGAATTGTAGAGCGAAAACTAATGCGCATTATAAAGACAGAAGTTGATTATACGCTGCTCGGTAAAGTTGAAAATGAATTACGTCACTCAGCCTACGCGATTAAAGATATACATTACTTAGAAAATGTTACATTCGATACTTATGTAGAAGAAAATCAAAAACAAATTTTTACTGACTGGATGATTGAATTAACAAATGGGAAATGTACAATAAAAGAAGACAACATGTTGTATTTAGAACAAGACATTGTGCAACAATAACATATAATTTTAAAGGAGATTATGTATGAAAGAGCGTTATCATCATCTCCAGAAGAGAAGAATTAAAAAGAAGCGTAGACGTAGATTTTTCATCTATCTCATTTTTATAGGACTAATCGGCAGCGTAGGACTCTACATGTTTAATTCCTATTCTTCTCTCATGGAGATGTATAGTGGCTTCACTCGTGATAAATCAAAATTGCGTGCGGAAGATGTAGAAATCACAAAAGAACCTTTCAGCGTCCTTATTATGGGAATTGAAGATTATGCGACTGATGGACAAAACGGACGAACAGATTCGCTTATGTTCGCAACAATTAACCCAAAAACAAAAAATGTTTCTATCATGAGTATTCCACGTGACTCACGCGTTACGATCGCTGGAAAAAATAAAAAAGACAAAATTAACGCAGCACATGCTTACGGCGGAGAAAAAATGGCATTAGAAACGGTCGAGAACTTTTTACATGTTCCTGTTGACCATTATATTAAAATCGATTTCAAAGGCTTTAAAGGTATTGTTGATGCTGTTGGTGGCATTACCGTCGATGTTCCTTTCGATTTCGAAGAACGGTCTGATATAGATTACTATAAGCTGATTCAATTTAAACAAGGACAGCAAGAGTTAAATGGGGAAGAAGCATTGGCTTATGTCCGCATGCGAAAGCAAGATCCAAATGGAGATTACGGCCGCGCCACAAGGCAACGACAAGTACTTGCTGCAGTTGTCCATAAATTAAATTCTGCTTCCACAGTCTTTAAAATTAAAGACTTGGCAGAAGTTGTTGGAAAATATGTAAAAACTGATGTACCTGTGTCTGATGGACTTGCCTTATACAATAAATTATCTGGATTTGATCCTTCGAACATCCAGACGCTCAAATTAGAAGGTGAGGATAAAAAACTAAACGATATTTATTACTTTATTCCAGATGAGATGAACCTTCAAACTGTTCGTAATGAAATTTTGAAAAACTTAGGACAAGATAATACAAACGCAAATTCTACAACCAATTCAAGTTCTAACTCTAATACAGAGTCCACAAACTCATCTACTAAGACAAAAGAACAAGAGCCTCCTCCGTCTACGAACGCGAATGCGGAATGGTTAATGCGAAATCATCAGCAAAATTAAAGACTGCACAAAAAAGAGCCACTCTCTATCATTAGATATGAGGAGCGGCTCTTTTTTTTACTTACTTTTTATTAAAATATTGTAAAATTGCTTCTACAATACGCTCTGAAGCAAGACCGTCACCATAAGGGTTAGATGCTTGCGCCATTTTGTCATGCGCTTCTTTGTTAGATAATAATTCATCTGCAAGTGTAAAGATTGTTTCTTCGTCTGTACCTGCTAATTTTAAAGTTCCTGCTTCAATACCTTCCGGACGTTCCGTTGTATCTCGAAGAACAAGAACCGGTACACCAAGAGAAGGTGCTTCCTCTTGTACACCACCAGAATCTGTTAGCATTAAGTACGAACGCGCTGCAACATTGTGGAAATCAATTACATCTAGCGGTTCAATTAAATGAATGCGGTTATGTTCTCCTAAAATATCGTTAGCTGTTTCACGTACAACAGGATTCATATGAACTGGATATACAACTTGTACATCTTCGTATTTTTCAACAAGGCGTTTAATTGCACGGAACATATTGCGCATTGGTTCACCTAAATTTTCACGACGATGCGCTGTCATAAGTACAAGTCGGTCATTTCCAAGTTTCTCTAGTACCGGATGACTATACTCTTCTTTTACTGTCGTTTTTAGAGCATCAATTGCTGTGTTTCCTGTTACAAAAATACGAGATTCATTTTTATTTTCTTGTTGCAAGTTCGTTGCTGATTTCGCTGTAGGAGAGAAATGAAGATCTGCCATCACACCTGTTAATTGACGGTTCATTTCTTCCGGATATGGAGAATATTTATCCCATGTACGAAGTCCAGCTTCAACATGGCCGATTGGAATTTGATTATAGAAAGCAGCAAGGCTCGCAATAAAAGTAGTTGTTGTATCACCGTGTACAAGAACGATATCTGGCTTTGCTTCCTTCATTACTTTATCTAAACCCTCTAGGCCACGTGTTGTAATATCAATTAATGTTTGACGGTCTTTCATAATATTTAAATCAAAATCCGGCGTAATTCCAAAGATATCTAATACTTGATCTAGCATTTGACGATGCTGCGCTGTCACTGTCACAATGGATTCAATTTGCTCAGGATGTTTTTGCAACTCTAACACAAGAGGTGCCATTTTAATCGCTTCTGGACGTGTTCCGAAAATTGTCATTACTTTTAAACGTTCAGTCATTTCACTGCCTCTTTTCTTTCACTAGTTACAATATATGCTATATAAATACAAGTTAAAAAAACCGATACAAACCTTCCTTTTTTGGTGGGAAGAGAGCGTCCAGCCATGCATAGTAGCGGTCAGATCCTCTTTTAGCCCCATGCCGAGTGAAAACAAATGGAGAACACGAGTGGAAGTCTCTTTTTATTTTCATAGCCGCGACTTTTATGCCGGAAAATCAACATGGATTTATATACAATTCAAGTTGAAAACTAACACAAAACCTTCCCTTTTAGATGGGAGAGAGCTTCCGTCTATGCATAGAAGCGGTCAGATCCTCTTTTTACCCATGCCAAGTGAAAACTAAAAAAACGAGTGGAGATCTTCTTTTGTTTTCATAGCAGCGATTTATATGCCAGCAAATCAATATGGATTTATATAGTATTGTTACACTCACCATTATATATGAGAACACAAAAGGACAAAAGAAAGCTTTCTTAATAGACGGTAGAAACTCTTCTATTACAAACGCTCTTTCTTCCAATGGAATAGTAATCCATTCTATGTTTCTTAATATCCTCCCCAGTATAACAATTTCTCCCATCAACTAAAATAGGTTCACGCATAAGTTTCACATACCTTTCTAGTGGATACGTACGTATGCATTCCCAATCAGTTACGATAAACACTGCTTCTGCCCCTGTGACTGCCTCATCTAGATCCGTTGTGTATTTTATTTCATCTCCAAACAACTGCTGCACATGCAAAATAGCTTGTGGATCATATGCAATTACGTTTGCCCCCATCTCTATTAACTCCTTTATAATGGGAAGAGACGGTGCCTCTCTAATATCATCTGTACTCGGCTTAAAAGCCACCCCTAACACTGCAATCCGCTTGCCTCTCATATCCATTACACTTCTTGCTTTCCGAACAAGTAACATTTGTTGTTTGTTGTTCACTTCAATTACTGCTTTTAACAACCGAAAATCATGTGCAACATTACCTGCAATTTGGACGAGAGCATTTGTATCTTTTGGGAAACATGAACCACCATAACCAATACCTGCTTGTAAGAATTGAGAACCAATTCGCTGATCCATTCCCATACCACCTGCTACCTCTAACACATCTGCGCCTACCTTCTCACATATATTAGAAATTTCATTTATAAAACTAATTTTCGTAGCCAAAAAAGCATTTGAAGCATATTTAATCATTTCAGCACTGCGGATATCTGTAACAAACGTTTCAATTAGCAGCTTACTGTATAACTTCTTTACCTTTTGTGCAATTTCTTTTGTCTCCGCCCCTATCACGATTCGATCACCATGGAAAAAGTCATGTATACCAGAACCTTCCCGCAAAAACTCTGGATTGGATACGATATGTATAATATGTCGTCCTTGCAGCTTCTCTTGAATCCATTCTTTCATTTGATTGTTCGTACCAACCGGAACCGTACTTTTTGTAATTATGATCACATCTGAATTTGTATATATACCAATTTCATAACAACTATTACGAATATATGTTAAGTCTGCCGTTCCATCCGTTAAAGACGGTGTGCCAACTGCAACAAATATGAAATCTACATGTTTAAATGCTTCTATTGGATTTGATGTAAATACTAGCCGCCTTTCTTGGACCGCTGCATCTACTAATTGTTCTAGGCCAGGTTCATAAATTGGCATTTCTCCTTGCTTCATTCGTGCGATTTTCCCTTGGTCTATATCAAAACAAATAACATCATGGCCCAATGTCGCTAATCCCACTCCAGTAATTAATCCAACATATCCGGTACCTATTACCGTAATTTTCATTAGATTTTCCGCACAGGACCCTTAACATTTTGTGAAAATACTGTATGAAAGTAGCAAGACAAGAAATGTACATTTTTTGTGAATGACAACACTCCTGTGCTTCCTCCTTTCATTCTAAAAATGAATATAAGGCAATGTCTTTCAGTTACTCTTTTTCTGATATAAAGTGAAACTTTAATCAGCCCTCACCAATCGGGCTGTTACGGGCAGTAATACTCCCACCTACCTTCTTTGCTTTCGTCGAATTTTGAGGTGGGAGTATTACTGCCCGTTAATGCGGGACAAAGCGAAATGAAATATGATATGAGCTCTTACTCCCTATTATATGAGACGTCTGCTCTATTCTTTTTTAAGATTTTGTAAAATAACGCTCTCCATTTAGACACGTTTCTTTACAAACCACTTTATTACTGGCACATTTAACGTTTCCATATTTTAACGCGAAACGTACGTATTTTAACGTGTAACACTTATAATAAAGAAAATTGGTCAAATCCTACCATCCCTACTAGGAACAGACTTATATATGTCATCATTCTGTACTTTAGTTTCAAAACCCTGCGATATAAGTGAATGATAAAATATATTATAACCTCCTTGCACGACATTACGTTTAGGATGAATTTGTCATATATTTTATCTGTTTCCAATTACAGTGAATAGAAAAAAAGATTGAATTCTAATCTTTTTGTGATACCATATGTTATGAGCCTGCAAACAAACATCATAATTTTCAGACAAATAATCAAAAAACTACGTTAAAATATAAAAGGTGGGGTATTAATGGACTCACAAGTGATTTATGCCATTTTGGCATCTTTCATTACCGTATTGGTCGTTACTCCTTTAGTCATTAAATTAGCATTTAGAATTGGAGCGACTGATAAGCCAAACGCACGTAAAGTACACCAAAAAATCATGCCTCGTCTAGGTGGACTGGCAATTTTTATTGGTGTAGCCGTTGGATTCTTTGTTAGTGGATTGTATGAACAAAGAATGCTATCAATTAGTTTAGGTGCTGTCATCATTGTCATTATCGGTATTTTAGATGACATGTATGAATTATCAGCAAAAGTAAAATTCGGTGGACAACTACTAGTTGCTGCACTCATCGCAAAGAGTCAATTATTAGTACAGGTTCTTTATATTCCATTCTTAGGCGATACTGAACTGGGAATACTTGCATATCCAATTACAATATTCTGGATTGTAGGTATTACAAATGCGATTAACTTAATTGATGGATTAGATGGACTATCTGCTGGAATTTCATCCATTGTCCTTGCAACGTTAGCATATATGGCCTTTACTAGTCCGATTGGTACTGGCGCTGTCATTATTCTACCGCTTGCTCTCATTGCCCTTGCAAGTACACTTGGATTTTTATTCTATAACTTCCATCCAGCTAAGATTTTCATGGGGGATACAGGAGCATTATTCTTAGGATATTGTATTTCTGTTATCTCGTTACTCGGATTATACAAAAGCGTAACGTTATTTAGTTTCCTTGTTCCCATTATTATTTTAGGTGTACCTATATTCGACACACTGTTTGCGATTATTAGACGAGTTGTGAATAAAAAACCAATTTCTGCACCAGATAAATCGCACTTACATCATCGTCTATTAGCAATGGGCTTCTCTCATCGCACGACGGTACTAATCATTTACGCATTCGGTATTTTCTTTAGCGTAAATGCGATTATTTTCTCTAGTGCAACGTTATGGTTATCCATTATTCTTCTATTCGCTTTAATCTTCTTCACTGAAATCGTAGCAGAAGTAATCGGTCTTGTGCACGAACGTTACAAACCAATTATTTCCTTCTATAAAAAAGTGAAAAAACGCGAAGAATAACTGTAGTATAGCCTTTTTTAGCAAAAAATATTCAAATAGCACTCTTTCTTTTTTAAGAAAGGGTGCTATTTTTCATTTCCAAAATATAGTTTGTTTGAGAGTTCTTCTATTGGAGAAAGATATACATATAAAGAGGATAATGAGACTACAATCTTAACTCCTTCTCCATCACTGTTAGACTGAGGGTGAGTATTGTGATAAAGCAAATGTTTCAATGGATGATTATATTCCTAAGTATTACTACATGTTCGATATCTTATACTGAAGCAGCCGCTAACTCCCCACTTATACATGACTCTATGATTCAGGACGCGGCTCTTCCGCAAAAAATTGCATACTTAACATTTGATGATGGACCGAATAAATACACATCACAAATTTTAAACATTTTAAAACAAAAACAAGGAAAAGCAACCTTCTTTGTAATTGGTGGAAAGGCTTCACATTACCCACAAACAATGAAACGTTTAATTAAGGAAGGGCATTATATTGGCTTACATAGCATTTCCCATGACGTGAAACGTTTATATACTGGTGATCCAATCGCTTTAATTGCCGAAATGGAACAAACCCGTTCCATTGTCCGCCGCACCACAAATTTGGATACACACCTCGTGCGCGTTCCATACGGTAGTATGCCTTATTTAAAAAAGAATTATCGCGATGCGCTTGTTTCTGCTCGGTACAAAATGTGGGATTGGACAATCGATACATATGACTGGAAAAGTTATCATAATCCTTCTGCTATACTAGAGCGAGTCATGAACCAAAGCGACGAACAAGTAGAAGTTATTTTAATGCATGATTCTAGTGTCACAGTGAAAATTCTTCCAAAGGTAATTGACTATCTTAAAGCAAAAGGATATACACTTCTTCCTTATAATCCTTCTTCCCATTTAGAAGTAAACTTCTGGAAAGACACAAGATTGTAACAGCTTTAGTATAATACTAGGGCTGTTTATACTTTCCTCTTCCCACACTTCTCATTTTTGTGTAAAATTTGAAATAGTGATGAAGTTTCGAGGTGAAGAAAATGAAACGAATGGACCTCATTTATAATGCAATGCAAAAGGGGAATTACTCAGAAGGTGTAACAGCATCTGAACTCGCTACACTTCTACAGCTAGACCGTGCAAATGTAAGCAGCGATTTAAATAAACTTGTGAAAGATGGTCGTTTATCTAAAACAGGAACACGCCCTGTCCGTTTCTATTTAGGAGCTAACTCTCGTATGGAAACGCCTTCACAAAATGACACTTCGCTCGATGCCTTTGCAAGAGGAAACACAAGCCTCAAAATTGCAATTGAAAAAGCAAAGGCTGCTGTACTCTACCCTCCAAATGGTATGCATACATTACTACTTGGAGAAACAGGTGTCGGGAAATCTATGTTTGCTTCTTTAATGCATGAATACGCGATTGAAGTCAATCAGCTGCCAAAAGATGCACCATTTATCGTTTTTAACTGTGCAGATTACGCAAATAATCCACAGCTCCTGCTTGGACAACTTTTCGGGATCAAAAAGGGTGCTTACACTGGTGCAAGTGACCAAAAAGGATTAATCGAAAAAGCCCATGAAGGAATTCTCTTTTTGGATGAAGTGCACCGCCTTCCTCCAGAAGGTCAGGAAATGCTATTCACATTTATTGATCGCGGTGTGTATCGTCGCCTTGGAGAGACAGAGAACGAGCGCCGAGCACAAGTATTAATTATTACTGCAACAACAGAAGAACCGAACTCTTTTTTACTCAAAACATTTACAAGACGAATTCCGATGACCGTAACGCTCCCACCACTTCGTGAGAGAACACATCAGGAACGCTTTGCTTTATTGCAGCTCTTTTTTACGAATGAAGCGATTCGTCTGCGAAAAGAAATTCATGTCAGCCCAAATGCAATGCGCGCATTCGTCTTTTATCAATGTCCAAATAACATTGGACAATTAAAAACAGATGTACAAATTGCCTGTGCAAAGGCCTATTCTGACTTCGTTACAAAGAAAAGGGATTACGTACGCGTTTCTAGCACTGATTTGCCATGGTACATGAAGGAAGGCTTATTTATCGAAAGAAAAAGCCGGCATTTGTATCAAGTGCCAAACGAAACATTTGTATTTACGAGTGATGAAGGATGGAGTAGACATAAAACAGAAGATACACGTTCTTCCATTTATGATTACATCGATCACAAATATGAAGAACTTCAGGCACGCGGGATTGAAGAAGAAGAATTAGAGTTATTAATAGACAATGATATCCAAAGCTTTTTCGTTCATTATTTTAATCAAATATCAAAAAAGACAAATCATGAAAACGTCTTTAAAATTGTCGATCGTAATATTGTTTCTGTGTGCGAAAAAATAGCTGAACTAGCAGAAAAACATTTATCTAAGACATTCGATGAAAAAGTCTTTCTTGCTTTAAGTTTACATGTACAGACAACTCTACAACGACTGCAGAGCGGGAAACAAATTCATCACCCACAACTCAATCAAATTCGCACGAAATATAAAGAAGCCTTCTCAGTCGCTATGCAGTGTATTCAACTTTTAGAAGAAGAACTGCAAATCACAATGCCAATTGATGAAGCTGGATTTTTAACGATGTTTTTCGTCGTCGATCCTATTCCTGCTTCCCAAACAGAAGTAAAAGTATTGATTTTAGCTCACGGCAATGGTATCGCAACAGAAATGGCAAATGTTGCGAATGAACTTCTCGGTATTGATGAAGTAACAGGAATTGATATGCCGCTTCATGAATCACCGAAAGATTTCTTAGAACGAGTAAAAGTGTACATGAAAACGCTAGAACATATAAATGGTCTTCTCTTACTCGTCGATATGGGTTCACTTGCTTATATCGGGGATATACTGGAGACGGAATTTCATATCCCTGTACGTATTCTCTCTATGACAAGTACACCACACGTATTAGAAGCAGCAAGAAAAGCGCAGCTTGGCTACTCATTAGACGCGTTATATGAAACGGTGAAAAACTTAACACCGTTTTACCTGAACGTACAAGAAGAAAAGAAAAAGCCGCTCGCTCCAATGAAATCAGTCATTTTAACAGCTTGTTTAACAGGAGAAGGAAGCGCGCTAGCTATTCAAAAAATGCTTGAAAACTATTTACGATTCGATAAAAATTTAATAGAAATTATTCCAATTAGTATCGTTCATGAAAAAGATTTAACAAAAATGATCGAAAATATAAAAAAAGAACGCAATATGATTTGTATTGTCACAAACTTTGATGTACAGGTACCATGTTTAACATATCATTTCCAAGACATCGTAAACTATAAAGCCATTCAGCCGATCCAAGAATTAATTACGTATGAAGAAACATATGCAAAAATGGCTGATATTCTCGGGCAACAAATGCAGCGTAATGATGGGGCTCTCATGATCAAAACAATCCGGTACGCATTAAATACTATTCAAGAGCTCATCTCCTTGCAGTTAAACCCTGATAGTTTAATGGGAGTTATTTTGCATATGAGCTGTATGGTTGACCGGCTTCAAAAAGGAGAAAAGCTACTCCCTTATCCTGACAAAGAAGCGCGTAGACAAGATGAATACTGGATGTATATGAAGGTCAAAAAAGCATTGCAACCAATTGAAAACACATTTGACGTGCAGATTCCAGACGATGAAGTTTTTTATGTGATGGACTTCTTCATAAAGAATCAACCAGAAAAAAAAGAATAAAGTAAACATGCCCGTGAATATTACTATTCACGGGCATGTTTATTTACCGGCTCATAGATCGGCTATATTCTTTTATCTTCCCACGGATTTCTCCCTTTGTAAATGTCCTCGTATGAACATTTACATATGCATTTACTTCGTCAATTGCCTGCACAAGATTCTCAAACGTCTTCCCTTGCAAAGGTCCTTCTTCTAAATCTTTCGTAGACACCACACCTGTTATCGTTCCTTCATTCACGCTAATTCCATGCTTTACAGGTCCATATAAGAATAAAACCACTGGTCCATCCTGATTCCCTTTCCCTAAATGGATTTGACAAGATGTTATTTTTTCAATATTTTTCAATATGACCCTATAATGTAGTTTTGTAAAAGTATCATTAAAAATAAGCTCTGCGACCCCATAAGCCTTTGTTTTTACAGGAGGTAACTCATTACCACCTTTCAGCTTAGCAACGAAATGTTTTGTCATACTAGCAACCTTCTCCTTATATGAATTTCAACTCGAATAGCTCTGGTATCTCTTTAACTAATTTATTGCCGGGACACGAGCAATTATGACTCTTTCAGGCGTGCTTTTTATGAGATATCTAATTCCCCTGTGTACATCTTTACAAAAACATTACATCATAACCATTCCTTTTGCCTAGGTGCTCCTTGTATAATGCATGTAGAATAAAAATTTTTTTGGGAGGTTCTCTTGAAAACAATTGTAGAAATTTTTCTCGTATCACTTAAACTAGGACTTACTTCTTTTGGAGGGCCTGTCGCTCACCTTGGTTACTTCCATCACGAATATGTCAAAAAAAGAAAATGGATGGATGAACGCAGTTATGGCGATTTAGTGGCACTCTGTCAATTTCTCCCCGGTCCTGCAAGTAGCCAAGTTGGAATTGGCATCGGTTTATCCCGCGGAGGATTCCTTGGTGCTATCGTTGCCTGGGCAGGCTTTACACTCCCATCCGTTCTTGTTCTTGTCTTTTTCGCTTCACTACTCCAACAATTCCATGTAGAAAATGCTGGATGGATTCATGGATTAAAACTTGTAGCAGTCGCGATTGTCGCTCATGCAATATGGGGAATGGCGCAGAAACTAACACCAGACCGAAACCGAGCAACCATTGCCATTACTACAGCGGCACTTGCATTACTATTTCCAAGTGCTTGGACGCAAGTTACGCTCATTCTACTCGCTGGCCTTATTGGCTGGTTCTTATATCGTAAACATGAAATTCCACCTGTTAACAAAACGCATATTCCTGTTTCGCGTATAGCAGGTACCATATGTCTCTTACTATTTTTCAGTTTATTATTCTTACTACCAATATTACGACCATTCTCGCACTGGATTGCCCTGTTTGATAGTTTCTATCGCTCTGGCTCACTTGTATTTGGCGGAGGACACGTCGTTCTTCCTCTTCTTGAAAATGAATTTGTATTAAATGGCATGATGACAAAAGAGCAGTTTCTAGCAGGATACGGCTTAACACAAGCTGTTCCAGGTCCCCTCTTTACATTCGCTTCTTATATAGGAACTATACTAGGCGGGACACTAGGAGCTACTCTTGCGACAATTGCTATTTTTCTCCCGGCATTCTTACTTGTCATTGGCGTACTGCCATTTTGGGATCAAGTTAGACGCTTGTCTTATGTACAAGGTGCACTACTTGGTATTAATGCTGCTGTTGTTGGTATTTTACTAGCTGCTTTTTACAACCCAATTTGGACAAGCTCCATCATAAGTACGGCTGACTTTGTCGTCGCTTCTCTCCTCTTTTGCCTATTAGCATTTTGGAAAGCACCACCATGGATCGTTGTTGTTCTTGGCGCTTTAAGCGGCTATATCCTTTCTATTATCTAGCCATACAAAAAGACGGTTTTACTAAACCGTCTTTTTGTACTATATACATCCATTTTGATTTTCAAGCGCACAAGTCACGGCTATACAGCCAAAAAAAGATTCCCTCTCACTTGCTCTTTTCATTTTAACTTGGCATGAGGCAGGAAAAGGATCTGACCGCCCCTATCCATGAGCAGATCCTCTCTTCCATCCAAAAAGAAAGTTTTTTAAATCTTCCTATACATTAAAATCTCACAAGTTCTATTCCTTCTGGTAAAACACTTTCCGTTAAAATCTGTAGTTCCTTCACACGATCCATTACATAGGAAGAACGCTTCACAAGCTCTGGATCAATGTAAGCAGGGTGCGCCATTACCTCTACTATTTTTCCATCCTGCACACGCTCTTTTAATTTAATAAAATAATCTTCCTGCACACCATTGCTATAGAAGTCACTATAAAACACATCAGAAAATGGACACACTGCCCTCTCTTCAGCACAGCGACGGATTGGTACATTATATTTTTCTGACAATCGCTTCAAAACATCGTGCAAAATCTGTAAACCATGCACATGATGATGGCTATCGAAATGCGTTGGTGTTAATCCATAAGATAGAAACTTTTCAATTTGAGCGGTCCATTCTCTTTCAACCTCTTCAGGGTTTATGTTTCCTTCTCTTACTACACTTTGCTTATGAAACAATCCATCTTCACTTACAAGAGACGGAACCTCTGTAAGAAGAGGTTTTCCCGCCGTTAAGACAAGATGCACTCCTACTCCTAATGTCTTATATTCTTTCGCTAAGCGTACTGCATGCTCCGTTCCTGGCATGTTCATCATCATCGTCGTAGAATTCACAATCCCATTTACATGGCCTTCAATAATGCCGTAATTGGTACCTTCTGTAAGTCCAAAATCATCTGCATTTACAATTAATCGAATCATGATTTTCCCTCCTACTATATATCCATCTTGATTTACTAACATATACTCCGCTGCTATGAAAATCAAAATATGACCTACACTCATTTTCTCTTTTTGTTTTAACTTGGCATGGGGCTAAAAAAGCACTGGCCGCTTCTATGCATCGCGGATCCTCTCTTCCCCCTAAAAAAGGTTTTATGTTGTTTTTTCAATTTATATTTATATAAATTGAAAAAAGCGGGCTTTATAAGCGCCGCTTTTTATTTCTCTACCTTTTTGAAGAACTGCGGAAGATATTCTTTATGCGCTTCCAACATTTCATCTAAAATTTGTTTTGCTACTTTATCTGATGGTACAAGTGGGTTAATTGTCATAGCAAGCAGCGCTTTATGATAATCACCTGTAACAGCAGCTTCAATTGACGTACGCTCAAATGATTTAATTTGCTGAACTAAACCGCGAACAGGAACCGGTAAATCACCTACCGCAATCGGCTTTGGACCATCCTTCGTAATGATACAGTTTACTTCAACAGCCGAATCATGCGGCAAGCTTGCAATTGTACCGTTGTTTCTTGTATTAACAGGTTGAATATCACCTTTATTATTATAAATAGACGTAATTAAACTACATGCTGCATCACTGTAGTACGCTCCTCCGCGTTTTTCTAATTGCGGTGGCTTAATATCTAAATTCGGATCTTTGTATAATTCAAATAAGTCATCTTCTAATTGTTTCACCACTTCTGCACGTGTGCCTTTTTCAATAGAAGCTTGTTTTTCTTCTTCTAGCATTTCACGTGTTTTATAGTAGTAGCGATGATATGGACATGGAATTGCACGAAGTCCGCGAATGAAATCTGGCTCCCAATCAAGCGCAGCGATGTTTTCCATCGTGATTTGCTTTTCTGGATCTGTTACAAGTTCTAATACACGGTCCATCACACTTACTCCATCTAAATACACATCTAATCCGTAGACCATATGATTTAAACCAGCAAAGTCAACATGTACACGGCTTGCATCTACTTCAAGTAGCTTTGCAAGTCCCATACGAATACCAATTGGAACGTTACATAATCCCACTACTTTTTTGATACTTGTATAACGAAGTACAGCCTCTGTTACCATACCAGCTGGATTTGCAAAGTTAATCAGCCAAGCGTTCGGACAAAGCTCCTCCATGTCTTTACAAATATCCAAAATAACAGGAATCGTTCTCAATGCCTTGAATAAACCACCAGGACCATTCGTTTCCTGACCAATCACATCATATTTTAATGGAATTGCTTCATCTTTCGCGCGTGCCTCTAATAAACCAACGCGAAGCTGTGTTGTTACAAATTCAGCATCCTTAAGTGCCGCGCGACGATCAAGTGTTAAATGAATATCAATTGGTAAACCAGCTTTTTTGACCATACGTTTTGCTAAGTTACCAACAATTTCTAACTTTTCTTTTCCAGCTTCAATATCTACTAACCAAATTTCACGAACTGGTAGTTCATCATAGCGCTTAATAAATCCTTCAATTAACTCTGGTGTATAACTAG
Organism: Bacillus sp. Medicinal_06; assembly: GCF_056711665.1. Lineage (NCBI taxonomy): Bacteria > Bacillati > Bacillota > Bacilli > Caryophanales > Bacillaceae > Bacillus > Bacillus sp. Medicinal_06. Next base: position 317,805 of record NZ_JBWYHD010000006.1, read on the forward strand.
ATCCACCGCCGATTGTAGCAATTTTAATTCCGCTCATACCTTATTCCCCTTTCGCATCAAGCTTTTTATAAAGATCGATAAATTCCGCTGCTAATTCTTTCACAGTCATTGAATTCATTAAATGGTCTTGTGCATGAATTAAAAGAACACTAATTTCTGTTTTTTCTCCTCTTGCTTCTGATTGTATGAGCTCTGTTTGGAAATGATGTGCTTCATTAATCGCTTCTTTCGCTTTTGTCATCGCTTCATCTGCTTCTTCTAATTTCCCCTGTTTTGCATATTGCAAAGCTTCCATCGCGTAGCTTCTTGCGTTACCGCTGTGTAAAATTAATTGGAATGGAATTTGTTCTGCTGTAGTCATCATAATTACCGCCCTCTCTATATAGTTCAACCGACCTGAAATACCTCTTCAGTTTGAACGTGTCTATAAAAATATTATTTTCTTAAATTGGTTTTGGTGTTCTTCTAGATGTATGCCATCTTTCTGAACAAGATATAAAGTTATTGTTCTCACGGGATCTTTTCACCCGTGAGAACAATCATATATTACATAGGTACAGATTGATTATTTCCTTGTGCTGCAGCTTTTTCAGTTTTAACGATAGAACGGTCACATAATACAACGAATGGATAGTAAATGACCATTGCAATTACAAAGTTGAATAACTGTAGAATTGCACCTGAAATATGTCCACCTGTTACAAGATAACCACTAATGATTGGTGGTGTTGCCCATGGAATCATCACAACTGTTTTTGGTACCCAGCCAATAGATATAGCTGTATAAGAAGTAATTACTAATACAATTGGTGTTAGGATAAACGGTAAGAATAAAATTGGATTTAAAATAATTGGTGTACCAAAGATTGCTGGTTCGTTAATATTGAATGCACCTGGTCCAATTGATAAGCGAGATACACCGCGTAATTGTGCACTTTTTGCTACAAGTAATACCACTACTAAGAACGCTAATGTTGCACCAGAACCACCAAGATATACGAAAGTATCAAAGAATGGTTTTGTAACAATGTTTGGAACATCAAATGCAGATGTGCCACCTTTGAATAAATTAATATTTTTCTCTAATGCCGGTAAGTATAATGGCTCAATAATACCACCAACGATATTTGGACCATGTAAACCGAAGAACCAAAGAAGATGAACAAGGAATACAATGACAATTGCACTTGGTAATGTCCCTGCTAAACTTTGCAATGGTAGTTGAATCGTATTAAAGATAAACTCATGAACACTTGTACCAGCTAATTTCACCGCTAATTGAATACCTGCAACTGCTGTTAAGATAACAAATGCAGGAACTAAAGCTGCGAAAGATCTTAAAACTGCCGGTGGTACTCCATCGGGCATTTTAAAGGTAATTTCTCTTTGTACAAAGAAACGGAATACTTCAGTAACAAGGAGTGCCACGATAATTGCTACGAATAACCCTTGTGCACCTGTCCAAGCTAAGTTCAATCCGCCTTCTTTCGGTGTTGTTGGCGTAAGAATAATTAACGCACCAAATGAAATAATACCTGCTGACAAACCATCAACGCCGTAAGATTTTGCTAAATTATAACTTGTTGTAAATGCTATGATTAGTGCTAGAATTGCGAAAGAACCAGTCCACATTCCACCGCCAACTTGTTTCCACGTTTCACCAAACAAACCTTTCATGAAATCTTGGAAAGCTTCAGATGGAAAACCATTAATTAGTGATGCCAGTGCACCAACTAAAATAAGTGGCATAACTGCAATAAAGCCATCACGAATCGCAGCTAAATGACGTTGTGACCCGATTTTACCAGCGACTGGAACAATATATTTTTCCATAAATGCAATAAACTTTTGCATTTTCTTTCCCTCCCTAATTATTTTTTAAGTGTTAATGCGTGATCTAAAACTGCTTCTCCATTCATCATGCCGTAGTGCATTGGATTAATAACATCGATTCCAACATTTTTCTCATCCGCAAGCGTTTTCAAAGAAGAAAGCATGTAACGAACTTGTGGTCCTAGTAATAATACATCTGCTTCATCAATGTTGTTTTTCACTGCATCCCCAGATACAGCCCAAATCTTTCCTTCTAACCCGCGAGCCTTTGCAGCTGCTTCCATTTTTGTAACTAGTAAACTTGTAGACATTCCTGCTGAACAACAAAGTAAAATATTCATTAATAAGTCCCCCTATGCATGTAAACTATTTTTGTTATTTATTTTTCTTTACGCCTTTTATTAATGCAATTAGCGTGCCAACTTTTTAAACCGCCTAAAATTAACGCTTTTTTCTGTGTTTCTATTGTGTGTTACCGCTTTCAAAGAGTGTGTTACCCAAAATATGTATTGTGTGTTATAAAACAACACGCTCGTAACACATATCTGTATGAAAATAGATTAGTGTTTAGTTGTCTAGTTGTGTGTAAAAACAAAAAAATATTTTTATAAATAAATTTTATTTTTCCACATGAAAAATCCATAAAAAAACAAATTTGTTCGTGATATAAGGGAAATAGCTAATATGAATGAACGATGAAGAGGAATTTCTTTGAATCATAATAATACCATCAGTGAAGTAACACTGATGGTAGGTAGGCATCCATACATAAAGACGTTCCTGCTCTCTTTTTTTCACTAAACTGCTCACTTCGCTTCGATCCCTCTATTTCAACTGCTTATTTAATCCCTCAATTTTTTTCTTCCAATATATTGTCATCGTAAACCATATAATGAAGTAAATAACGATAAAGCTACTTATGCAAATAAGAATCGGAACGAGATGATTTGGAACCCATCCAATCCAAATTGCAATCGGTAAGAATGTTCCTAGTAAGATGATAAAGTGAATGATTGTTTGTCTTAAAATGCTCCACTCTTCTCTCTCAAACACAAAGGAGGCAAATGAGAAAATCATCCCCACAATATTTGATGCCACAAGGTGAGTAAGCAATGTCTTTGTCTGTAATACATCCATTCCATTTGTATAACCAATTCCTAAAAACAATAAACTATATATCATCGCCATCGCCATTCCTGCGATCACTTTGGCACCTATTCTATCAAACAATGTAACCATTTCCCTAACCTCCTCCTATATTTAAAGCTTCTTTAATACGCGGTACATATTTTCTTGAAACGTATTCTTTCATCCCATTTGAAAAGTGGGCACACATACTGCCGCTAAAAGACATTTCAAAGCTTGTTACATGCTGCAGGTTAGCAAGTATCGACTTTGAAAATCGTACAAAGCGATCACCCTGTAACTTTGTTTCTAACTCATACAAACGTGATTTCACTTCAAGAATTCCTTTCGTCGTTTGCGCCATTACCTTTCGATCCTCTGCATAAAACCAATAAATATCTTTTAGCTCTAACAAATAATATTGCTGCTTCGACATTCCAACAATCTGCTTCACATTCCCCCCTTCTATCCTTTTTAAAAGATGCTGAACTTCATCTGTCACTTCTTTTGCTTTAACAATAATCTCTATTTCATCTTGTGATGGATTTAATTCAAGGTGAATTTTCACTGCCTCCCACCTCCCTTACACCTTTATTTTTACATATATTTCAAAAAAATAAATGGATTGGTGCATAAGTAGTGTTGTTTTTGTCATAACTGACTCTTTTTGAAACATAAAAAACCTTGCATACGCAAGGTCTCATTCTTTCGCTGACATTTTTTTATATAACGCTACAAATTCACTCGCTAATTCCTTTACCGTAATCGCATTCATTAAATGATCTTGCGCATGAACCATGAGCAGTGTAATCTCTGTTTTTTCCCCGCCAGCTTCCCTCTGTATTAAATCTGTTTGTAAACGATGTGCCTCTTGCAGTTCTTGCAAGGCCTCTTGTAATTTTGCCTCCGCTTCTTGAAATTCTCCGCGCTTTGCATAATCAATGGCCTCCATCGCACTGCTTCTCGCATTTCCCCCATGTAAAATTAAATGAAAAGCTTGCGTCTCTAATATATCCATCTTAATTCCCTACTCCCCCTTTTACTTCGGCTACTTTTTGTTTATCCCACATTTTCAAGAACGGTAATAAATCAAGAATGCAAGTATAAAGTTAACAATTTGCAAGGCAACACCTGAAACTTTCCCACCTGATCTAAAATATCCACTAAAAAGAGTTGGCGTTGTCCACGGTACTGCCGCACCGCTTGGCCGAGCAACAAGCCCCCATTCCATTGCGAAATAAGAAACAAATGTCATAACGACTGGAACAAGTATAAATGGAATGAGCAAAAGTGGATTCTGTACAATCGGCATTCCAAACGTGACCATTTCATTAATATTAAAAATACCTGGCTCAATTGATAACCGGCTTAAACTTTTTAATTGCTGACTCCGTGCAAATAATAGCATCGCTACAACGAGCGCAAGCGTAGCGCCAGAGCCACCGGTATAGATCCATAAATCGAAGAATTGCTCTGTTATCGTATTAGGTATATCTTTTCCCGCCTGAAAAGCAATACGGTTTTGATCCATAAGTGATAACCAAACCGGGCTCATAACACCGCCTACAATTGCAGCCCCATGAATTCCGCATGCCCAAAGTACACGGACAATAATAACCGCTGCTAATGCGTCTACTTATATTGTTCTCCTAATCTGTAAGCGATTCCAAAAGTAGCTATTAAAGACATTATATTAGATGTTGCACTAACTGGATACCCTAACACCTTCGGTCTTTTCCATTTTCGTTACAAGTAAACTCGTAGACATTCCCGCCACGCAGCAAAATATTCATTGCACTTCCCTTCCTTATGGAATGAACCTAGGTATCTACTAGATTACAAATACATATGTTTAGATTTCATACCGTATACCACACATAAAAACAAAAATTTCTCCGTTTTCACGCTATTCCATCTATCCGTATTTTCCTAGTAAACTGCCCCACAAATCGCTATAATAATTCAGTATGATTTTTTACATTATATAAATCCAACTTGATTTTCCAACATATATATTCATTTTGATTTTCAAGCACCTAAGTTGCGGCTATGAAAACAAAAGAAGATCTCCACTTGTTTTCTCCTTTTGTTCTCACTTGGCATGTGGCTAAAAAAGGCACTGACCGCTTCTATGCACGGCCGGATGCACTCTCCCATCTAAAAAGAATGGTTTGATGTTCGTTTTTTAATTTGGATTTATATAGATAGGAGGAGATACATGATGAAGGCTTATCGCTTTCCAATTATTTTATTATCTTCCATCCTAATTGGTGGTTTCATTGGTTATTTCATGGGTACCGATGCAGTTGCTTTAAAACCGCTTGGTGACATTTTCTTAAACTTAATGTTTACGATTGTTGTACCTCTTGTGTTCTTTAGCATTGCTTCATCTATTGCCAATATGGATGGATTAAAACGTTTCGGAAAAATTATGTCTAGTATGGCAGGAACTTTCTTATTTACAAGTATTATTGCTGCAATTTTTATGATTATTGTCGTGAAAGTATTCCCGCCCGCACAAGGTGTTGTATTAGAGTTAACACAACCTGATAAGGCTGAAAAAAGCATTAGCGTTGCTGATCAAATAGTTGGCATCCTTACAGTATCAGATTTCTCGAAGTTACTATCTCGTGAAAATATGCTAGCTCTTATTTTCTTCTCTATTTTAATGGGAATCGCAACTTCAGCAGTTGGCGAAAAAGGAAAACCATTCGCTACTTTCTTACAATCTGGTGCAGAAATTTCAATGAAAGTTGTTTCTTTCATTATGTACTATGCTCCAATTGGATTAGCTGCTTACTTCGCAGCCTTAGTTGGGGAATTTGGACCACAGCTTCTTGGAACATATTTCAGAGCAGCAATGGTATACTATCCAGCTTCTCTTGTATATTTCTTTGTCTTCTTTACATTCTATGCGTACCTTGCAGGACGCAAACAAGGTGTACAAATCTTTTGGAAAAACATGGTCTCTCCTACAGTTACATCACTTGCAACTTGTAGTAGTGCCGCAAGTATTCCAGCAAACTTAGAAGCAACGAAAAAAATGGGCATCTCTTCTGACGTTCGTGAAACAGTTGTCCTTCTTGGTTCTACACTTCATAAAGACGGATCTGTTTTAGGTGGCGTTTTAAAAATTGCTTTCCTATTCGGGATTTTCAATATGGAATTCTCAAGTCCAAAAACATTAGCAATCGCTCTTGTTGTTTCTCTATTAGTTGGAACGGTGATGGGCGCAATTCCTGGCGGCGGTATGATTGGTGAAATGTTAATCGTTTCTCTATATGGCTTCCCACCAGAAGCATTACCAATTATCGCAGCTATTAGTACAATCATTGACCCGCCAGCAACGATGTTAAACGTAACAGCAGATAACGCTTGTGCCGTAATGACAGCTCGCCTTGTTGAAGGTAAGAACTGGGTTAAAAGTAAATTTGCATAATAAATAATAAGAAAAAACAGGGGCAGTTCATTCAGACAAGCCCCTGTTTTTTTCGTTGTTTGTCGGAAGGTCGATATCCTTTGTCGAAACGCCGATATAATTTCATTTACTAATTCTCCATCTCACTAATCCATCTCACTAATCCATCTCACTAATCCATCTCACTAATCTATCTCACTAATCCATCTTCTTCAACATCCTCCGTCACAAATTTGTTACAACTTTCACAAAGTTTCCACAATCCTTCCCTCTCCTTCGTACTATAATCATGTATGGAAAAGGAGATGGAGATCATGACACAAAATGCCCCAGAATTTAAAGTATTGCAAAGCATTGCGTTTCTTGCTGTTGTTTTACAAAGTTCTTTACTATATACAATGAACCAAGGAAATACTCTACTCGAACAATCTCTCATTATTGGAATGCTATTCAACCTCGCAAAATTTTCAGCGCCAGCATTCATCTTTATCGTTGGATTTCATTTAATTCGGCAGTATACAAAACAACTGGTATATAAAGAATACATATACGAAAAAACGGCACATCTACTTGCACCTTACTTATTCTGGTCTATCATTTACTTATTTACAACAACGGAGTCCGTTACCGTGCAAAGCGGAATAAAAAACCTATTGCTTGGAACAGCTGCACTTCACCTTTGGTATGTCATTATGATGTTTCAAATTCACTTGCTGTTCCCCTTGCTATGTACTTTATTTTATTGGTTTCAAAAACGAACACATAATCAGCATGACATCTACAAATATATGACTGCTTTTTCTATCATATATTTTCTGTTAATGTGGTATTCTTCTCACTATATTTTCAACGGAGAACGACTAACAAGCTCAGCTATTTTACATTATACAGATCGTTCATTCCTATTCTATTCATTCTACTTTGTCATGGGAGGAATTGCAGCGGTAGCACTGCCAGCTTGGCGTTTATTCGTCATGAAGCATATGCCACTTATAACAATCTTATTTTTTATTCTCTTCCTATTCATCAACTATGAACTATTTAGCTTTTATGGTGTAGATTCCATTCACCTTACTGTATCTACTTATTTAAAGCCATCCATGTTTTTGTACATTGTATGTGAAATTTTAATACTATACGCACTATCAATCATGATTGTTCAGCGACGAGGAGCGTTATATAAAACATTACGTTTTATCGGAAGCTATACGTACGGAGCCTATTTAGCACATTTTTTCTTTTTACAACTAATTACGAAATTATTATCTCTATTTACAATACAAGCCAATACAATTGTATATAGTCTATTGCTATTTCTTCTAACAGCAATATTCTCTATCATCATAATGGTTATATGTAGCACGATTCCACTCCATACATGGATTGCAGGTCCTTCTCCCGCGCCTTTCTTAAAATGGCCAACGCTTATTCCGTTGTTACCATTATTAAGAAGTAAAAAATAAAAGAAGCAAGCTTCTCTCTATTCAGAAGCTTGCTTCTTTTTCTTTCTTCTCTTATAAATAGCAAATAAAACCCCACTTGCAATCACTGCAGAAGCTGCTGCCATCCTTTTATCTATCATAAACGGCTTAGCACTCTCTTCTTTTTTCTTTTCCTTCTCATCATAAGGAACGCGGTGCCCTCTAATTAATAGCCTATGTGTATTCACCCCGTACGGCGTACATGTAATTAAGGTGGCATAATCTTGCTCTTTCACAATTGCTAAATCATCTATTTCATTTGGTAGCACAACTTTAACTTGATCAATTTTATAAGCAAGAACTTTATCCAATGCATGTATATAAAAAACATCGGACTCTTTTAGCTTATCCAAATCCGTAAACAAAACGGCAGAAGGTAATCCGCGATGACCTGTTAAAATCGTATGCGTTCCTTCTCCCCCAACAGGTAAAGATGATTTTTCTATATGACCGATCCCTCGGCTTAAAACCGCTTCTGAGGTTCCATGATAAATCGGAAGCTTCACATCAATTTTGGGTATCTCAACATACCCCATTACTTCTCCTAAATTTAAAACATCTACATATGACCTTGAATCATCATTTTTATTTTCACTAAACGGATCTGTAACGGTTTGATTCTCTTTTTGAAGCTTTTCATTATATTCCTTTGCTTCTCTTTCTCGGCGTTCAATCTCTTCCTTCTTAAGCGCCATTACTTTTTTATCATACGTGCTAACTTGAGAATAGTGCGCTCTTGTCGCGAGCCAATTACTTACAGTCGGGTATAAAAAAATACTAAGGCCTACTAAAAAAATACATCCAAAAATGATATTACGCTTCATAAAATACCTCTTTAAATATGCTAAAATGTCGAAAAAGAGGAAGCATTTACTCTTCCTCTTTTCACATTATATCACTATATTTCTCTATAACCTTAGTTTTTTGCTGGTTTCTTCCTGAAAACCACAAGTCCTATTGCAAGAATTACCCAGCCGCTTTTGTTGTTTTCTACTTCCAACTTCTTCATGTTGCTCATCAATCATTACTTTGATTAACTCTCCCGATCTTTGATAAGATTCTTTCTTACCACCTTGTTCCTTTGTTTCAACTTACTTCGACAAACAGATTATCATATAGCATACAGATTTCTCTTTTCTTGAACGTAATCACTCTAATCTTCCCACTATAGTTTTATCCCGCTACTTTAGGGCAGTAATACTCTCACCTCAAAATTCGGCGGGAGCAAAAAAGTTAGGTGGGAGTATTACTGCCCGTAAAGACCCGATTGGTGAGGGCTGATTAAAGTTTCACTTTATCGCTTATCCATTTTCAATTTTGTCTCAGCTAACAACGGCAATACATTATCAAAAATATGTGTATTGTTCTCTTTCCCAGTTACATATCCACCATAAAATCTGCTGAATACATTGTCATTCCGAAATTCACTCATGCGCTCGTACAATTCCTTAGCAAATTTTATATCTCCCGTTTGTAACACATATAGAATCGTTAGCCCATATGCTGCTGGTGATTCAAAATCTACTACTGGTTTCCCTGTTTCTAAATTATAGCGACCATATAGCTTTCCATCTTTGCGGAATGCCTTTTTAATAAAATCTAAATATGCTTCTGAAGAAATTCCTCCTAAACTACGATGATAAGCAACATACGATTGATCAATTACATTCACCTGTTTTTCATATGTGAACGTGCCATCTTCTTTATATTCTTTCGGAAATGCCCAGCCCTGCCTTGGATAATCCGCTAAAAATTGAATCACTCCCTGATACTGCGCTTCTGAAATTTTTCCGTACTTTTTCATATAAGAGAATGCCCTTGGATTTATGTAAGACGTCGTTAATATGTTGTTTTGCATTCCATTATCTGCATCATAATAATCAACATAGTTTTTTCCTTTCTTATTATAACGAAGTACAGCATCACTCAATTGATCCGCAAAATATTTATACCGCTCTTCTTTATACATATCATAGGCACGATATAGCTGTTCGATAATACGAAGGTCATCAATAAGAGCATTCGTAGCTGCCTGTCTGTCCCCTGTTTCAGAAATCTTCCATAAAACAATATAAGCGGGATGTACAAAATAATTTTGGATCACCTTTACTTGTTCATCAAACAATGATTGATTGTCTATATCAAGCGTATATTGTAGCCATAACCCTGCTGATTCTGATAACGCTTCACGTCCAATTGCCTCATTCGTTCCTACTTTCGAATCAGCTATTCGATATGTTGCGAGCGTCTCATTCTCGTTCATCATATGTCTCATAATAAAATGTTCTGTCCGATTGCCTTGTAGTGCAGTCCAAAAAACAATTCCACCTAACACGATAAATAAAGTACACGCAATCCCTATATACAAACGCTTCCGCACATTTCCTCACCTCTATAATAAGACTAACCGTAATCTAGATAGAACATACAGAAACATAAAAAAAGACAATCCTTTAGATTGTCCCTCATTTTCTATCCTTTGCACATGTTAATTAGCCTCTTTTGTGGGGCGGTACAGTGATTGTACAAGATGATCATATTCACGCCGTGTAATTTCTTTATTGTATAACTTTAATAACAAATCTTTATGCTCTTTCGAAAACGCCATTTTTCTAATGACTTCAGGATACATACAAACATCCCCTCCGTTTCCCGTGGACTTTCAGCTTGTCCCTCTACAAATGAAATTCCCTTAATAGAACTAACGTTCGCATAAGCATTATAAAAGATTTTGTTCTAAAACACAAATGAAATATTTCCACCTTTCTTTCGTTATTTTTCCTGAATATTCCAAAATCATAATATCATATTAAGTTTTTAAAATACATATATATATTTGGCATTTTTTTGAATAAATTTTCCAGTTCAATCAGAAAATAATGGCAAAAATGAAGAGGAGTAGAGTTATGGATACTGTTACATTGTCACGGGCTTTCTTTGGGTCATCACTAGCATTCCATATCATTTTTGCAACCCTTGGAATCGGACTATCTTTGATGATTTTTATAAGCGAAGTATTATATCACTGGAAGAAGGATTCAGATTACGCTGTTATGGCAAAAAGGTGGACAAAGGCTTTTGCCATCCTTCTTGGTGTGGCAATTCCTACTGGAACAATCGTCGGTGTACAAATTTCACTTCTTTGGCCTGGATTCGCCAAAATTGTCGGACAAGTGATTTCTGTTCCGTTTCAGATTGAGATTTTCGCATTCTTCTTAGAAGCTTTGTTTATGTCTATTTACGTATACGCAGCAGATAAATTGCCACCGTTCATGAGATTAATCTCACTTTTTTTTGTCATGCTTGGTGCAACTGCATCCGCCGTGTTAATTACTTCAGCAAATACATGGATGAATACACCAGCAGGCTTTTCTATGAATCCCGATGGCTCTGTTTTTAACGTTGACCCGTGGAAAGCATTCTTTAATCCCAGCTTTTTCACAAGCTCTTTTCACGTCGTCATTACAGCTTATGCAACCGGAGCAGCCGTCATTGCTTCTATCGCTGGATTTAAATTATTAAAACGAAATGTGAGCGCAAGGGAGATTGCTTATCATAAAAAAGGACTATTTTTAGGACTTGTTGTTACCTTTATTACAGGCGCAACTATGTGGCTTTCTGGACATGAATCAGCCATCGCCTTACATGAGCATTCTCCTGAAAAACTCGCATCAGCTGAAGCTTTATTTCAAACGACATCACATGCTCCCCTATCCATTGGTGGAGTTGTTGATCCTGAAAATCTTGAGCTAAACTATGCACTCGAAATTCCGAATATGCTCAGCTTACTCGTTGGTTTAGACCCTAATACCGTTGTAAAAGGGCTTAATGAATTCCCAAGAGAAACATGGCCACCGTTTTATACACATACACTGTTCAACTTAATGGTTGGTACAGCCGTATTCACCTTTGCTGTAGCAACCATTGCCCTTTTATATTGGTATTTTATCTATCGAAAAAAAGAAGCAAAGTTACCGAAGTGGCTGCTATGGGCAACTGCTGCATGCGGGCCGATTATGATACTCGGTATTGAATTCGGTTGGATTTTCAGTTGTAGTGGACGTCAGCCTTGGACCATTTATGGTATGCAACGTACAGTTGATGCTGCAACACGTGCTGACTTTGTTGGACCTTTATTCATTTTATTTATCATTTTGTATATCGGACTTGGCGCGTTAACAATTTTCGTGCTGCGGACGTTCTTTAAAAGACATCCGCTAAAAAATGATTTAGTGCAGCAAGGAGGAGATCCTCGTGCATGAGGCAAGTATTGCGATTATTATCTTATGGGCCATTATCTTCGTATACAGCATTTTAGGCTCCATTGATTTTGGGGCTGGATTTTGGGGTATGGCATACGCGAAGCACTCGACGCTAGCTGGAAAACTTGCCAATCGGTATTTATCGCCAACATGGGAAGTAACAAATACATTTCTCGTCTTTGTCGTTGTTGCATTCCTTGGCTTCTTTCCAAAAGCAGCTTTTACACTCGCAACAGTCATGTTTGTGCCGGTAACATTAATTTTAGTTCTCGTTGCCATTCGCAGTACATTCATGGTGTTTGCTTATTCTGTACCCAAATATGAACATGTTCTTCGCTCTATTTCTGGTATTACAGGCCTCTTAATTCCGGCCTTATTAATTACAGTTTTACCTGTTACAGAAGGTGCTTATATTACGACCTCTGGCGGAAAAGAAGTTCTATTATATGGGAAACTTTTATCGAGTCCAGTAATTTATTGGTATATGTTATTCGGATTAACTTCTGAGTTATTTCTGTCCTCTCTTTTTTTAGCTGACTTTGCGAGAGAACAGCGTTCAGAGGATACCTACCGTGTTTACAGACGAAATGCCATCATACTTGGTCCAGCAACACTCGTTACGGCCATCATCGCCCTTGTTGTAATGGATCCAGAAACACATTGGCTCATGCAAGGATTAATTAAACAGTTCCCTTGGTTCACAGTCTCCATTATTTTATTTGTAATCGGGTATTCTTCCCTTTGGTGGACAAATAAAAAATACGATTCACTTGGCTGGCCGCGCATCGCTGTTTTAGCAGTTGTTGCACAGTATGCATTTGCAAGCTACGCTTATGGCGTCGCGCATTTACCATATATCATTTACCCGGATGTTACTGTATTTACAAGCTTTACAACGAAAGAAACATTCTATGCGCTGCTCATCCTCTATGCAATCGGCATCGCCATCTTACTTCCAGGCTTTATTTTCTTCTGGAATTTATTCTTAAAGGATCGAACATTCCTAAAGGAAAAATAATAATAGCCCCCTTTGCTACCGTCTTAGCAAAGGGGGCTTCTTCTATATTTAAGTTAGGTACATGTGATCAATCAAGTAAAGAGGTGTTTGGGAGCAGTACATATTTCCCCCATCTCAAACACAAAGGAAGGAGAGAGAAAATAAACTCCCTGAAAAATCTCAAATTCAATTATTGATATAAGTGACTACCAGCTTCTTTAAACTCTTCTGCTTTTTCTTTCATACCTTTTTCAATTGCTTCTGTTGTTTCTAAATCATTTTCTTTTGCATATTCACGAATGTCGTGTGAAATTCTCATACTACAGAACTTCGGACCACACATTGAGCAGAAATGAGCTGTTTTTGCTCCTTCTGCTGGTAATGTTTCATCGTGGAAGTCCATTGCACGTTCAGGATCTAAAGATAAGTTAAATTGATCGCGCCAACGGAATTCAAAACGAGCTTTTGAAAGTGCATCGTCACGTTGCTGCGCTGTTTTGTGTCCTTTTGCAAGATCCGCTGCATGTGCCGCAATTTTGTACGTAATAACCCCTTCTCGAACGTCATCTTTGTTTGGCAAGCCTAAATGTTCTTTCGGCGTTACATAGCAAAGCATTGCAGTACCAAACCAGCCGATCATCGCCGCACCAATTGCCGATGTAATATGGTCATACCCAGGTGCGATATCCGTCGTTAAAGGTCCAAGCGTATAGAATGGTGCTCCTTGGCAAATTTCAAGCTCTTTATCCATATTTTCTTTAATTAAATGCATTGGTACATGTCCTGGTCCTTCAATCATGACTTGAACATCATGCTTCCAAGCAATCTTCGTTAATTCTCCAAGTGTTTCAAGCTCAGAGAATTGCGCTTCATCATTTGCATCCGCAATCGACCCTGGACGTAATCCATCTCCTAGAGAGAAGGAAACATCGTACTGTTTCATAATTTCACAAATCTCTTCAAAGTGAGTATATAGGAAGTTTTCTTTATGATGGAATAAACACCACTGCGCCATAATCGAGCCACCACGTGAAACAATACCTGTTGTACGTTTTGCTGTAATTGGAATGTAACGAAGTAGCACGCCAGCGTGAATTGTAAAGTAGTCAACGCCTTGCTCTGCCTGTTCGATTAACGTATCACGGTATACTTCCCACGTTAAGTCTTCAGCGATTCCGTTTACTTTTTCTAGCGCTTGATAAATCGGCACTGTTCCAACTGGTACAGGAGCATTACGAATAATCCATTCACGAGTTGTATGAATATTTTTCCCTGTTGATAGATCCATGATTGTATCTGCGCCCCAGCGTGTTGCCCATGTCATCTTCTCAACTTCTTCTGCGATAGAAGAAGAAACTGCGGAGTTCCCAATATTCGCATTTACTTTCACGTGGAAATTGCGTCCGATAATCATCGGTTCTGCTTCTGGGTGGTTAATGTTTGCTGGTAAAATGGCGCGTCCTTCCGCAATCTCTTTACGAACAAACTCTGGCTCTACCCCTTCACGAATCGCAACATATTCCATTTCAGATGTAATAATACCTTTGCGAGCATAGTGCATTTGCGTTACGTTTGCACCTTCTTTTGCGCGAAGTGGTTTACGATCCATTTGCGGAAACACAGGTGTATGATTAGATGCAACTTTCACACCATCATCTTCCGGTTTCATTTCGCGTCCTTCATACTCTTCTACATCTCCGCGGTCAACAATCCAACCACGGCGTGGCGTTGGAATTCCCTTTTCCAACTCTACTTTGTACTCAGGATCTGTATATGGACCACTTGTATCATAAACACGAATTGGTGGATTTGGTACACCATTTGTATCGCTTTGTGCAATCTCACGCATCGGCACTTTCATACCTTCATGCGGACCATCAACATAGACTTTCTTACTCCCTGGTAAACTCGACTTCAATTCAATTTGCTTAGCTGAAACAGATTGCTTCATAATTTGTGTTTCCTCCCCTTTATCATTTCAGTTGAATCTAACTTGCTCAGAGTCTTGGGCCATCTTCTGGACAATTCGATTCTTACTTCAGCGGCTAGAATGGGCGGGGGCTTCGCTTCTTCCGCCGAGGCAAACTGCGCCTCTTCGGCTGAAGCTCCATCCCCCTCTCATTCTGAACGAGCCGCCTCCGCTTTTCTTGTGATCCAGCTTCGCCTCCTAGCCCTTCACATCTAAAAACCTTCCGCACAAGAAAGTAAAAAACACTTTCTGTACGGAAGAACTTTAGCCGTCAGGGCTAAACAGTCGGCTCCACTTTACATGTGACAAGGACGAGATTAAACTTGTGGCCAGCGCATGCCAAAATAAAAAGAGCCAGGTCCATAGTAAAACAAGGACCTGGCTCATAAAGACATCGTTATGTAAAGCCGTTAACTTCCCTACGCTGGTACGAGCCAGATCAGGTCCAGAGGGTTAAGAAGTTCTCGCACTTCTCTCTCAGCCCAAGCTTCTCTTGGGCACCCCTAGTTTATCACTGATTTAATTTTCAATACTTTCTTATCATACACGATAATCAGAAAAATGCAAACAAATGAATCTTAATTTTTATGTGTCGTTTTTTGTATGTTGGTCGATATCCTTTGTCGAATAGTCGATATGTTAGTAGTTTCCGCCGATATATTTAGAGAAACAGTCGATATATTTAAAAAATCGCCGATATCTCAAAAAAGATGCCCGCACGCGCCCGCCCGGGCATCTTTTTCTTATTTACGGTATCATCCAAGTTAAATAATAAGCTTGTACATATGTCATAATCCCAACAATGATTACGAAGAATAGACTATGTTTTACTGTGAAGCGGAATAAATCAGATTCTTTTCCCGCTAATCCTACTGCCGCACAAGCTATTGCAATCGATTGCGGAGAAATCATTTTACCTGTTACACCGCCTGTTGTATTTGCCGCAACAAGTAATACTTCTGATACGCCAACTTGCTGCGCTGTAATAGCTTGCAGGTTGGAGAATAATGCGTTTGCCGACGTATCTGATCCTGTTAAGAATACGCCGATCCAGCCAAGGAATGGTGAGAAGAACGGGAATAATCCACCTGTTCCTGCTAATGCTAACGCGAGTGTTGACGATAAACCAGAATAATTTGCGATGAATGCGAATCCTAATACGAAACCGATAGATAGAATTGGCATTTTTAATTCTTGTAATGTTTCTTTAAATGTTTCAACTGCTTGTTTTGCGCTCATTTTAAGTACAAGGATTGAAATAATACACGCAATTAAAATCGCTGTTCCTGTTGCTGATAGAATATCAAACTTTAATACTGCATCATAAGGCGTTGGTTTATTTACAATTGGTTCTGCCTTCATTACTAAATTGTGCAGACCTGGAATTTGAAACTTAAAGACAAGACTTTCCAACGCCCCGCCTGGAGCAAATAACGCTTTGAAGAATCCTTGACTCCAAATCACAACCATCACTGTCAAAATAATAAATGGTGACCAAGCCTTTACAACTTTTCCTGCCGTTAATTTTGGCATAGATGTCGCAGTTGTTGTCGCTGCCACTTCAGCGTTCGCTTGATTAGATTGATAAATTTCTTTCGGTTGCCATACTTTTAGGAATAATGCTAAACACACTAAGCTGACAAGTGCTGATGTAATATCCGGAAGTTCTGGTCCTAAAAACGTAGCTGTAATAAACTGTGTAATTGCAAATGAACTACCTGCTACAAATAATGCAGGCCATGTTTGTTTAACCCCTTTGAAGCCATCCATTAAAAATACGATAAAGAACGGAACAAATAATGATAAGAATGGTAATTGATGTCCTGCCATTTGTCCGATTTTATGAGCATCAATACCCGTTACTTGCCCCGCAACTGTAATCGGAATTCCCATTGCTCCGAACGCTACCGGCGCTGTATTTGCAATTAAACAAAGTCCAGCCGCATATAACGGATTTAAACCAAGACCTGCAAGAAGCGCTGCCGTAATTGCTACCGGTGCACCAAATCCAGCTGCCCCTTCCAAAAATGCACCAAATGAAAAACCAATTAAAATAACGAGTAAACGATGGTCATTCGTAATCGATAGTACCGATGCACGAATCACATCAAACTGTCCTGTTTTGACAGAAATTTTATATAAAAATACCGACATCACAATAATCCATGCGATTGGCCATAACCCGTATAGGAAGCCATATCCAGTTGCTGCCATCGCCATTGTAAACGGCATTTTATACGCAAATAACGCAACTAAAATTGTTAATACAACTGTAATAAAACCTGCCACATACCCCTTCATACGAAACACTGCTAACGCCAAGAAAAAAAAGATAATTGGAATAAGTGCTACCGCTGCCGAAATCCAAATGTTACCAAACGGATCGTAAACTTGTGTCCATGTCCCCATTGTCCTCTCCCTTTCTGTAATCCCCTGTTTTAAAACCTTTATAATCCTATCAATAGACTATCCGGTCATCATACCTTTAAGCCTAAAATAAAAAACGTTTTAGGAAAACGTTTTCAATGATTGTATTTCTACTTTATCATATCATTTTTGATTTAAAAAGATTTTTTAAGCTAATTTTCTAATTTTTTTGTTAAATCACAATTCCGGATAAGTCCTATAATAGGAAAAAAGTCAATTTCATTTCCCCTCATTATTTTAAACAAACGTTTGATTAACGACTGAAAATCCTGTCACTCTGACGTATTTCACTTTAAACAAACGTTTGATTAAAAGTCTTATGAACACGTTTAGTACAAAAAAGAAAAAGCACTTGCAATTCGCAAGTGCTCTACCTTCTTCTTCTTTTTTTCTTTCGTCTCATAAGCTTTTTTCGGCGCGTGTTCAATCGATCCGCTATAATATGGAGTGCACTCGCAGCAATAACTCCAATTACAAATGTTGTTAAAGCAACATCATGTTCCCTTGCAATCTCAAGTAATCTTCCGTCTAGTACCGTTTTATTTAATATGTATAGGAATGGAGAGAAGACGAGAAGCATATACAATATACGAATGAGATCACCAATTATAATCGTATGTGTTAAGAAAGAACGATGCGGCATCACACATTGATATGGATACCAAAAAATACGAAGCAAGCCCCATTTGTTATAGGCGTTACTATGAGTATCCAAATCTGGTGTTAAGAAAAACGTGCCGATTAAAAACCCTATCGCAAAAGTGAGTAAAAAATCAAAATTTGTTAGTCCATACGAAACAAGCATAAACAAAACAATCGGAAGAGAGAGTAAGTTTATTTTCGTATGTGTTTTTCCTGATGGCATAGTACACTTCCCCGCTAATGTTTGCCCTGCCATTTCTGACAGTTCTCACCTATTGATCTAATTTTTGATCGATAAACGATGTGTCTATATCCGAACCAAACCAATCCGCTAATTTCATCTGTGCTTTTTCTTTTACATCTTCGTTTACATACATAGACGCTTGCACAAGTGCAGCAGTTAATGCACCTAAATCATCCGTATAACCTATTCCAGCTAAAAAATCCGGAATCGCATCAATTGGAGCAATAAAGTAAGCAAGTGCTCCAATAATAGTTGCTTTTACTCGCTTTGGAACATCCGGTCTTTGCATAACGTAAAACAGCAATAAACTCGCATAAATAACCGATTGTCCCGCTTGTTTCGCTACATGTTTCACCTTATTCCAAAACGCTTCGACTGAAAATTTTCGTTCCATATAAAGAGCCCCCATGTTTTGTTTTTTTCATTATACGAAAAAAGTAGATGCACCTTCAAAAATAAGGAACTAGCTCCATTAGTTAATAAAATGTTCATCAAATATACACATAACCTATCAATAAAAATTTATTGTAACAGACAACAGAGGAAAGAACAAGTGTTCGCAATCATTTTTCCACCATATAAATCACAGCTATGCAAACAAAAGAGGTTCCGCTCTCTTTTTCTCCCTTTGTGTTAAATGCGGCTTGGGGCTAAGAAAGAACCTGACAGCTTCTACGCTCTGGCGGATCCTCTCTTCCAAACTAAAAGAGCGGTTTTTATATTCTCAATATTTCTCAACATAAAATGTTCTATTTCTCTTACTATTCTTTATTATCTTTGTTATATTTTCTAGTTGACGAGCATATAAACCAATGTTAAAGTTTTCTCTGGCAGCAACAATAAAAAATACAAAAACTGTAAAATGTTATAGTGTTTCTAAGAATTGAATTTTGTTGTATAATACAGAAATGACGTTACGCTTATGGATCAACAAAAGAATTGGCAGGAAACCAAAAGGGTATGCATAGTTAAAGTCGTATATGGGGGATATAGAAAACTCTACTCATGGCCAAGAAAACTATGTATTTTTTATTTTAGCATTTTTCGCTCCAAAATCGACCAAGCCTGATAGAGAAAGGGTGGAAATGGATGAAGGAATCTTTAAAATCACAATTTCAAAATGTGCGCTTTACCTTGTTTGTTGCTTTGGCCTTATGGTTAAAGACTTACATCATAACGCGTACGAGCTTTGATTTGAAACTTGAATCTTTCATGCAAGAATTTATCTTATTCATTAGTCCATTGGCAGCATCATTACTGCTTGTGGGCCTTGCATTATTCGCGAAAGGAAAGAAACGTAATTATATAGCACTTGGAATTGATTTTCTTTTAACAATCGTTCTTGTTGGTAACGTAATGTTCTACGGATTCTACAATGACTTCGTTACTTTACCGGTACTTGGGCAAACATCCAACTTCGGACAGCTAGGATCCAGTGTAAAAGAACTATTCAATTACAAAATCATCGTTGCATTTGCTGATATTATTATCTTTTCGGTTCTATTAAAGAAAAAGAAAAACTTTGCAAAAACGGAGCGCGTATCACGTCCGATGCGTTCTTTATACTTCGTATCAACGGTTGCTATTTTCTTCGCAAACTTAGGTCTTGCAGAAACTGAGCGCCCAGAGCTATTAACACGTTCATTTGACCGCGTTATGCTCGTGAAAAACTTAGGTTTATATGCTCACCAAGTATATGATCTTGGCTTACAAGCAAAATCAAGTTCACAAAAAGCATTTGCTGATGGTAGCAAATTACAAGAAACAGAAAACTACGTAAAAACAATACAAAGTAAACCAGATCCAAATATGTTTGGTGCGGCAAAAGGGAAAAACGTAATCGTCGTTTCTCTTGAATCCCTACAAACATTCTTAATTGGTGCAAAAGTCGGTGATCAGGAAGTTACACCTTTCTTAAACCAATTTGCAAAAGAAAGTTATTACTTCGATAACTTCTTCCACCAAACTGGACAAGGAAAAACATCGGATGCTGAATTCTTAGTAGATACATCATTATATCCATTAGACCGTGGTGCTGTATTCTTTACACACGGTAATAATGAATATACTGCGACTCCAGAAATTCTGCGTCAGCAAGGATATTACACAGCTGTATTCCATGCAAACAACGCAACATTCTGGAACCGTAACATTATGTATCCAGCACTTGGTTACGATCGTTACTACAACGAGCTTGACTATAAAATTACTCCAGAAACAAAATTAAACTGGGGATTAAAAGATATCGAGTACTTTAATCAATCAGTGGATATGTTAAAACAAGTGAAACAACCATTCTATACTCGTTTCCTTAGTTTAACCAATCACTATCCATTTACGTACGACGATGATACAAAATTAATCGAACCTTATAATTCTGGTGACGGCGTATTTGACCGTTACATGGTAACAGCTCGTTACTTAGACGAAGCACTGAAAAACTTTATTGAACGTCTAAAAGCAGAAGGTATTTATGATAACTCTGTTATCGTATTCTACGGTGACCACTACGGTATTTCTGAAAACCATAACCGTGCAATGGCACAATTCTTAGGTAAAGAAGAAATTACAGCATTTGATCATATGAATTTACAAAAAACACCTATGTTCATTCATGTTCCAGGTCAAAAAGAAGGTAAAACAATTTCAAAACCAACTGGTGAAATTGATATTAAACCAACAATTCTAAACTTACTTGGTGTGGATTCAAGCAATGACGTTCGTTTTGGTCATGACGTATTTTCACCAGATAATAAAGGATTCGTTGTTCTTCGTGACGGTAGTTTTGTTACAGACAAATATATGTATACAAACAATACATTCTATGATCGTACAACTGGCGAAGTCGTAGAGGTACCAAAAGAAGAAGCTCAAGCAATGATCGACCGTGCTCAAAATGAACTGCGCATGTCTGATAAGCTCATTGAGGGAGACTTACTTCGCTTCTCTGAAAGCAACAAAATTAAAACGGGCGAAGTAAAAACAGCTATTAAAGAAGATAAAAAAGACGCTGAGTAATCTCAGCGTCTTTTTTTTAGTTACAGCCGAGATTCTTACTGCTCGCCACTAGCAGGATAAAATTACACAATCTTCACCAAATATTTACATAAAATTCATGAAACATCTCTATAATAGGATTTATAAACAATGTTCTGTCCATTCCCCACCTATCATTTTACAGCTTTTCGTTAGGTCCCCATGGGGAATACCAGAATCATTTGTGTAACAATGCCCTTGATATTACTGAGAAGTAACATCCATTATCTTAGTAAAGCCGACCTTTTTACTGGTCACCTTTCTAGGCTATACCAGGACAATATCCCTATGAAACAAGCTACCCTCCTTATGCAACATTGTTGCAAGCAACGTTCTGTATGAATGTTGCTTTTTTTTATTTGTAAAAAGCAGGATTCTCATTTCCCATTTGCGAATTTGTATATGCGAAATACAATAAATTGGAGCCCAACGCTCATCATTTAAACAATTAAGAAAGGATGGGAAGTAAAATGGCATACGAAAGGTTCGTATTATGGAACGATAAAATGATTGATACAAATAAAAAACAGCCGTACATACAATTAGAAGAACGTGGCTTGCAATTTGGAGATGGTGTCTACGAAGTCATTCGTATTTATAAAGGAACCATCCACTTATTAGATCCACATTTAACTCGATTATACCGTTCCATGGATGAAATAGAATTAACCCTACCTTTCTCTAAAGCAGAACTCATTACACTACTTTACAAATTACTTGAAAATAATAAATTTCAAGAAGATGGCACCATCTACCTACAAGTTTCTCGAGGAGTACAACATCGTACACACACATTCTCTTTTGATGTAACCCCAACCATCTATGCTTATATCTCAAAAAAAGAACGCCCCGCTCTATGGATTGAATACGGAATACGTGCCATATCAGAGCCTGATGTACGTTGGCTCCGCTGTGATATTAAGTCTCTTAATTTAATGCCAAACGTATTAGCTCGTACAAAAGCGGAACGAAAAGGTTGTAAAGAAGCACTTCTCGTTCGTAACGGGATCGTTACGGAAGGAAGTCACTCCAACTTTTTTCTTGTAAAAAACGGGACTCTGTATACTCATCCTGCTAATCATCTAATCCTAAACGGGATTATCCGCCAATATATTCTTTCTTTAGCTCATAAACTACAGATTCCTGTTCAAGAAGAATTATTCAGCATTCGTGATGTTTATCAGGCTGATGAATGCTTTTTTACAGGAACAACAGTAGAAGTACTTCCGATGACACATCTTGATGGCACCGCCATCCAAAATGGTCAAGTTGGGAAAATCACCAAATTACTACAAAAAACATTTGTCCAAAGCTTTTCAACTTCTGATATCCCATTACCTTAAACACAAATGTTTTCATCTTAAAATTCTCTTAATATACGTATTTTCATTTAAAATCAAGGTGGAACATGCACCTTGATTTTTTTTTGTAATATTCTTGACATATTCAGATTCCCGCATAAGCCTTGACAGTAATCGACATGCCTTTTAGAATTTTTAACAGTTGGTAAATATTTCATCACTACATTACAGACAGAAAGGAATCGACAAAACATGAAAAAATATCTTGCCGGTCTTGCGGCAGTGTCTGTAGCAGGAGGAGCAGCCCCGACATTAGATAGCGTTCAAGCTGCCCCTGAAAATACACAAAAACCTGTTGCACAAACTGTTCAAGCTGCGCCACAAAACAACTCAAATTACACAGTTACTGCTGACGTATTACACGTTCGCTCAGGAGCTAGTACTTCTCACGACATCATTTCTCGCGTATATGAGGGCCAAAAATTAAACGTAATCGCCGAAGAAAACGGTTGGTTTAAAATTAACCATAATGGGAAAACTGGTTACGTTAGTGGACAATTCGTATCAAAAAACGGTGCGAAAACAAGCGTAAATACAGGTGGCAAGAACAAAGTTACTGCTGACATATTACGTGTTCGTACAAGCCCAAATACTTCTAGTTCCATTATGGGACGTGTATATGAAGGACAAACATTGCAAGTTATTAGCGAAGAAAACGGATGGGTTAAAATTAACCATAACGGCAAAACTGGTTACGTTAGTGGACAGTTCGTATCTGGCGTTTCTTCAAATGCTGGTTCTTCTAATAACAATTCAAATGTTCAAGAAGCAAGCGGAAACTATACAGTCAATGTATCTTCTCTTCGCGTTCGTACAGGCCCTAGCACTTCTCATACAGTTTTAGGATCTGTTCATAAAGGACAAGTTGTACAAGTTGTCGGCGAAGTTCAAGATTGGTTCAAAATTAACTATGCAGGACAAACTGCTTACCTTAGCAAAGACTACGTAACAAAAGGTGGCTCTAGTAGCAACGTTAACCAAGGGAACAATCAGCAAGGAAATAACAATACAACTGTTCAAACTGGCGGTACTTATGTTGTTAATGCAACATCATTACGTGTTCGTACAGGCCCAGCTACATACCACGGTGTACTTGGTGGCGTATTAAATGGTCAAACATTAAACGTAGTTGGTGTAGAAAATGGCTGGTACAAAATTAATCACCATGGTAAGACTGGTTATGTAAGCAGTGAATTTGTGAAATTCGTTAAAGGTGGTACAACGACACCTGAAAAACCTGAGCAACCACAAACAACTGCTGGCGAATACTATATTAATGTGTCTGCATTAAATGTACGTAGCGGCGAAGGTACAAATTACAGCGTAATCGGTGCTCTTCCACAAGGTCAAAAAGTACAAGTTATTTCTGAACATTATGGATGGAGCAAAATTAACTACAACGGTCGCACTGGCTATGTAGGAACTCGTTTCCTATCTAAAACACCAGTTGATGGTGCTGTAGACAATAACAACAATAATAATAATAACAATAATAATAATACAGGTAACACAAGTGGCGATACATCATCTATTCTTGCATATGCAAAATCAATGGCAGGTGTACCATATGTATGGGGCGGCACTTCTGCTAATGGCGTTGACTGCAGTGGTTACATTTTCCACGTATTTAATAAATTTGGTCACAACATTAGCCGTCAAAGTGTTGCAGGATATTGGAGCAGCCTATCAAAAACTTCAAATCCACAACCAGGCGACTTAATCTATTTCCAAAACACTTATAAGCCAGGTCCTTCTCACATGGGTATCTACCTTGGTGGCGGAACATTTATTCAAGCTGGAGATAAAGGTGTAGCAGTCGCATCATTAAGCAATTCTTATTGGAGCAAGCACTTCTTAGGATATACAAAAGCACCTTAAGTCATAGTTTCAAAACCTTCTAGATTACTAGAAGGTTTTTTTTATAGATTTATGTTTCAACATATAAGTCCCTTCGAAAGAAGATCTGCACTCCTTGTTTTAACTTGGAATAGTGCTAAAAAAGCCCTGTCCACTTCTATCTACGGCAAAATGCTCTCTCCCTCTCCTAAAAGAAAGGTTTTCTATCGATTTTGCAATTTGTATGTATATAAATATGTTTCCATCCTCTTATTTCATACACCATATTCCTTAAAAACAGTTCATAACGTTACAATAATACATATATTCTCGCTAAAAAACATAACCTATTTTATCCCTATAAGATTGATATGTGTTTTCTTAGTGAATTTTCTTTCTATTTAAACTTTTCGGCAGACGTTTGACCTCTGATGTCCGGTGTGATACGTTACTTAAGATGCTATTTTCGTAGAAGTATAGACATCTATTAATTATACTTTTTTACTATGAGAGAGGAGATTTACACTGCATGAATGTTTTATGGGGAATTGGCGGCGTGATTGGAATTTTAGCAGTTGCATTTTTACTATCTTCCAACCGCAAAGCTGTGAATTGGCGCACAATTTTAATCGCGCTAGCATTACAAATTACGTTTTCTTTCATCGTATTACGATGGGATGCTGGAAAAGCTGGCTTAAAGGTTGCCTCTGATGGAGTTCAAGGCTTAATCAACTTTTCTTATGAAGGAATTAAATTTGTCTCTGGTAACTTATTAGATAAAGATGGTCCTTGGGGATTCATTTTTGTAATTCAAGCACTACTTCCAATTGTATTTATTAGTTCATTAGTAGCAATATTATATTATTTAGGTATTATGCAATGGTTCGTTAGTATCGTTGGTGGTGCATTAAGTAAACTTCTTGGAACTTCTAAAGCAGAGAGCTTAAATGCAGTAACAACTGTTTTCTTAGGACAAACAGAAGCACCAATTTTAATTAAACCGTACTTAACACGTTTAACAAACAGTGAGTTCTTCGCAGTTATGGTAAGCGGTATGACGGCTGTTGCCGGATCAGTTCTTGTCGGTTATGCAGCAATGGGAATTCCGCTAGAGCACTTATTAGCAGCAGCAATTATGGCAGCACCATCAAGCTTATTAATTGCAAAGCTCATTATGCCAGAAACAGAAACACCAGATAACGATGTAAAGCTTTCTACAGAACGTGAAGATGCGAACGTTATCGACGCAGCAGCACGCGGGGCTTCTGAAGGGATGCAACTTGTTATTAACGTTGCAGCAATGCTAATGGCATTCATTGCGTTAATCGCTGTATTAAACGGCCTATTAGGATGGATTGGATCTTGGTTCGATATTAAACTTAGTCTTGATTTAATCTTTGGATATCTTTTATCTCCATTTGCTATTCTAATCGGTGTTTCACCAAACGAAGCTATACAAGCAGCTGGCTTTATCGGACAAAAACTTGCAATCAACGAATTCGTTGCTTATGCAAACTTAGGTCCACACATGTCAGAGCTATCTGATAAAACAAATATGATTTTAACATTTGCAATTTGCGGATTTGCAAACTTCTCTTCTATCGCAATTCAATTAGGTGTAACAGGGACACTTGCTCCTTCTCGCCGTAAACAAATTGCACAGTTAGGGATTAAAGCAGTAATCGCTGGTACGCTAGCGAACTTCTTAAATGCAGCAGTTGCAGGTATGATGTTCCTATAAATAAAAATCGAGCTGATCCGAAATTTCGGGTCAGCTTTTTTTATGAATGTATATCACCCCTTCTAGCACATATTACATATAACACCCTATGTACTAGGAGGTCCGTGATGAAACAAATGCCAAATCAAATTATGATATTATGGATTGCACAAATTTTATTCTATTTCACCACAGTTCATATAAGCTCATTTCCTTATGCTTTTTTCTTTACGATTATTTATGTACTCATCAACTTACTATTTCTATTCATTTCAAATAAATTTGCTTTCACTTTATTTATTGCCGGAACTCTCCTCTCCGTCTTCTATTTATTTTATGAAGCATGGTTATATTTATGGGATACTTCTACACAACTTACCTACATCATCGTTCATTTCCTAGCAATTGTGAATTTCTTTCTTATCTATATATCGACTTATATGTTAAAAAAACTCTTGCATGAAAATAGACGCTTGCAACAACAAGTCCATACACTTGAACAATATATTGGAGAAACAAAGTTATTAACAAGGCAGGAATTTGAAAGACGTGGTTTATTACTCGAAGCGGCTATGAAAAGGCGGAGTGAAACAGGCATGCTTGTCTATTTTTCATTCGCCTCTTTTGGTAGCTATACAAAACGAAGCGTCATGGATCGCGTCGCCTCCCTCCTACTTGATACAGTGCGGAGTGATTTTGATTTAGTTGGAAAATATGATGACAATACATTAGTCATTTTACTCCAAAATACAAATGAAGCTGGTGCAAATATTGTTTTGATGCGCCTTGAAAATAAATGGGAAGAATGGTTAACTGAGGATGCTCTTTCAAAAATTATAATCAAACAAGAAAAATTTGGAGAGCAGGTGTTAACAACATGATGACACTTATTCTTCTCCTGCTATTTCTTCTATTTTGCCTACTTGTTTTTTGGATTAGCATCATTTTTTCTATTAAATATGTGCTTATTTTTACAGCTTTCTTATTTTCTGGCTTGCTCGTCTACTATTCCTTACTAACACTTGCTGGACTTGTTCATCGAAATCGCAAGCTAAAGAATCGGACATTAGAACATTACCCGAGCGTAGATATACTGATTCCTGCACATAATGAAGGCGTTGTGATTATGGATACGTTAACTGCGATGGCAAATATCGAGTATCCTGGAAAACTTACCATTTATTTATTAAATGATAATTCCCAAGATGAAACTGGAGAAATTGGTGATGAATACGATGAGGCCTATGTGCATATAAAACATATCCGCGTACCACCTGGAGAGCCGAAAGGAAAATCACGTGTATTAAACTACGGGCTCAGCATATCAAATGGAGAGTATTTTTGTGTGTATGACGCCGATAACCAACCAGAGCCACATGCGCTGCGCATGCTTGTTGAATACGCAGAAACGACAAAAGATGCGGTCGGTGCGGTCGGCCATGTTCGCACTGTCAATGAAGAACGAAACTGGCTTACTAGGATGATCTCTCTTGAGTTTCAAATCTTCCAGTTACTCATGCAGTCTGGTCGTTGGCTCTTATTCCAAACTGGTTCATTAACAGGAACAAACATGCTCCTTCGTCGCTCCACACTTGAAGAGCTCGGTGGCTACGATCCTTATGCCATTGCTGAAGATGCAGAACTCACATTGCGAATTACACAAAAAGGATATCTATTACCAATCGTACCTGAATCCATTACATGGGAACAAGAACCGGAACATTTAAAAATTCTCATTAAACAACGAACACGCTGGCTTCAGGGCAACTTATATATTTTAGAAAAGATGTTTTCCTCCTTCAGCTTCTTTAAAGGAAAACTACTCGTTCATTCCTTGCAGCAAGTACTAGTATACGTTGTCTTTTGGCTGTTCCTAATCATCTCAAATGTATGGTTCATTATAGGCTTACTCGGTCTCTTTCAAATCAGCTATACTATTCCATTACTATTTATGTGGTACGTCGCTTACATCACATACACATCGCAACTCTTTAGTGCACAAAGCGTCGAAAATACATTCACGCCAACGAACATATTTATCAGCATCATTATGTACTTCACATACGCCCAACTCTTTACGTACCTATTTATCCGGAGTCTCATCCTATACTTACGCGCGAAAAGTAAAAAACAAATCATCGGATGGGACAAAACGGTAAGATTTAAAAAATAAAAGCGGAGGTGGCTCGGTCAGAATCGCAGGGCGTTGGAGCCACCGACAGAGAAGCGTTTTTTGCTTCGTCCGAGGGGGCGAAACGACCGGAGATTCTAGCCACCGCAGCTAGATACTAATAAAAGCGCAAGCGGCTCGGTCAGAATGAAAAAACCTTTGATTAAAAAAATAAGCACAGAGCGCCGTATGCTCTGTGCTTATTCTCACTTTAAATCTATATATCGGACAATACCCCTTAGTCGAAAGCAATTTTCACGTCCATCCCCCAACGAACGATCTACTTTCTTTTATATACGAAAAAGTGACTGCTATTTTTGTAAAACCAATTGCTTCTCTTGTTGCTCTTTAGATACTTCAGTCTTTGGTTCCGTGTTTTCTTGCACATTACGATGTGCCACACGTTTCAAACAAATATGCTTCCACTTTCTTTCGTAACGCTTCATTATTCTAGTTGTCCCCCTTGAATACGCTTAAAAACTATTTGAAATCGCTTACAGGAAATAATATAGCACATATACGAAAAAGTGACAACACATTTCCGACAAATTTTTGACAAAAATTTGGATGACCTTTGACAATATATCGACGGTTCGACACCTTGCGATAACTGACAACCACTAGAAATTCACACACCTCGCAAAAAAGAGCTGATTCAAAATCAGCTCTTTTCTTCTATATTATTATTTATGCTGATGGTGATGTCGACCTTCCTTTTGCAATTCTTTAAATAAAGCTGCAATCATAAAGAAAATAACAAATACAAACGGGAATGCTGCGATAATCGAAGCAGTTTGTAAAGCCTCTAATCCACCTACATATAGTAAGATTGCTGCTAGTGCTGCCTGTACAAGACCCCAAACTAATTTAATTCGATTTGGCGGGTTTAAGCTACCATGTGTCGTTAACATCCCAAGAACAAATGTCGCAGAATCTGCTGATGTAATAAAGAATGTTGAAATCAATAGAATCGCCAGAACCGATAAAGCTGGCCCCATACTACCCATATGATCTAACACAGCAAATAGGCCTACCTCTGTACCCATTTCCTTAATTTGTTCGTAAATATTTGCTCCATCAAACAACTCCATGTGAATGCCAGTTCCTCCAAATACTGAGAACCAAAGCGCACCAATAATTGTTGGAACGAGTAACACACCAATCACAAACTCACGAATCGTACGTCCACGTGACACACGGGCAATGAATGTACCAACGAATGGTGACCATGCAATCCACCATGCCCAGTAGAAAATCGTCCATGATTGAATCCACTGGTTGCCACCCTCATCTAATGGGCTTAAACGGAAACTCATACTCGGCAACTCTTGAATGTACGAACCGATTGTAGAAGTAAAGTAATTCATAATAAAGTTCGTTGGACCTGCAAATAATAAAATTGCCATAAGTGCAAAGGCTAAAATAATATTTGTATTACTTAAATATTTAATACCTTTATCTAATCCTGTTTGAGCAGATAACATATACAGAACCGTTACAATCCCAATAATAACTAGCTGCGTTGTTAATGAGTTTGGAATCGATGTTAAATAGCTAACACCACCTGCAATTTGCTTCGCTCCAAGCCCTAATGAAGTTGCAACACCAAATACTGTCGCAAATACAGCTAACACATCAAATATATGCGCAATACGGCCATGCTCACCGCTCTTAAATAAAGGACCAACTGTTGCACTAATTGTACTTGGCTTTCCTTTTCGGAATGTGAAATAAGCGATGCATAATGCTACAAGTGCATATAAGCCCCACGGATGCAATCCCCAATGGAAGAATGAAAAGCGAAGTGCAAGACGTGCACTCTCTTCTGTGGCACTTTCTCCAAATGGCGGTGCATATAAATGATTTAATGGTTCCGCAACGCCCCAAAAAATCAAACCGATTCCCATACCAGCACTAAAGAGCATAGCGAACCACGTCATATAACTATAATCAGGTTCATCATCGTCTTTACCTAAACGAATGGAACCGTACTTGGAAACAATTAAAAAGATAGCAACTCCTAAAAAGATAGAAACAGAAATAATATAAAACCACCCAAACTTACTAACTAACGCAGTTTGAATTGCAGTAGTTACATTTCCTAAGCTACCTTTTCCAATTATAGATTCGGGAATAATCCCCCAAATTGTAAATGCAATACATAATGTTAATGAGACAATAAATGTTTTTGTCAGTTTCCTCATAAAATCCCCCTTTTGTAGGTTTCTTTTCTTCGTAAAATGACCCTAATTCCGATAAATTAAATCGGATAAAGTGAAATGTTTCTTACGGTGATTTTCTTCAATTTCTCTAAAATCAGCCTTCACTAATTAGAATTCTTATGGACAAGTTCATCTTCCATATAACCGCTTGGATTATACAATGAAGATGCTACTGCCAAATCGTGCGAGATAGATGCGGATGGGAATATGTTTTCCCAAAAAATGGTGTGTTACATTTTAAAAAAAGGCAAATATATCGATTACCACTCTTTCTTTTTGTAACAATTATGCGGTTGTTTTGTCAGGATATTGTACGTATTTATAAATGCACAAACAAAATGTTTATGTTTATATAACTATTTTAGGCATAATTCGGTAAAATTCTCAATGAATGTAACACCTTAGTAAACCTTTTGTAACATTTGTGTAATATTATTATCTTCAATGAAAAATACCCTTCGTATTACAAATCATAGGGATATCTACTAAACCTCTTGAAAATATAGATTAAAAAACGTTTTCTATCATTTTTTTCTATATTACAGAGTATTAATGCTTTGTTACGAATGGTTTGTAATTGTGTGTTTTCCCAAATTCCGAAAAAAACAGTTGCTATAATGAGGACACGAAAACAAACGCAATGGAGGCTATCATGAAAAAATTAATTGGTATAGCAACAGCAGCAGTTTTTGGTCTTGGGATTTTCACTACTTCTGCACAAGCAGAAACTGTTGTAACAACAGACGTATTAAATGTACGAGAGAACCCAACTACTGAATCAAAAGTTGTAGGAAAATTATTAAATGGTCATAAATTAGATGTTACAAATACAACAAACGGATGGTCACAAATCAAATTAAATGGTAAAGACGTATTCGTAAGTGCAGAATTCACAAAAAGCATCTATTACGTAACAGCAAACGTATTAAACGTACGTGCTGAAGCGAACACAAACTCAGAAATTCTTGGTACGCTTAAGAAAGACGATATGATTGAAACAACAAGCCAAGTACAAAATGAGTGGTTACAATTCGAATATAACGGAAAAACGGCTTACGTTCATGTTCCTTACTTAACAGGTACAGCACCTGTTATTGAAAAACAAGAAACGCCTGCTCCTGCTAAAGCTGAAGCACCTGCAAAAGCAGAGGCACAAGCTCCAGCGGCACAAGAAAAACCAGCTGCTAAGCCAGCTGTTAAAGCAGCAACTACAAACGCTCCTGCAGGTGGCCGTGAGCTAACAGTTGTAGCAACAGCATATACAGCTCATCCGAGTGAAAATGGCGGCACATATGGTGGTCGTGTATTAACTGCAATGGGTCATGACCTAACAGCGAACCCAAACATGAAGATGATTGCTGTTGATCCGAAAGTGATTCCATTAGGATCAAAAGTATGGGTAGAAGGATATGGAGAAGCAATTGCTGGTGACACTGGTGGTGCAATTAAAGGTAACCGTATCGACGTTCTAGTTGGCTCTGACGCAATTGCTAACAAATGGGGACGTAAAACTGTTAAAGTGAAAATTTTAAAATAACCAATGACTGCTAAAAATTCAGCCAGTTCTCATATATTGAGAGCTGGCTTTTATTTATATAACCATAACTGAAAAGATTCTTTTTTATTTGGATGGATGCGGTTAGGGCTTTTTTAGCCCCATGCCATGTTTCAAACTAAGGGAGAAAATGAGTGCAGGTCTCTTTTGATTCTTCATAGCGGTGATTTATATATTGGTAAATCGAAATCGGTATATATATAATGACGATAAGGAGGCTACAATATGAATCTAAATGCAAAAGTAGATTGGATCGGCACACCAAAGCCATACATATACAAAGACGATGTAACATATGATGCGACCGCAATTGATTTTTCACTTGAAAAGGATGACAATCGCTATAAGTTGATTGTGCTCAAGCACGATCAATCCCTTCAATATAAGTTTGTGCAATACGGCATAAAACCGGGATCACACAAACCATTTCCAATTGATATACCCTTTCAAGAAGAAATGCTCCCATTAGTAGAAAGAATTCTACAAGATCCATACGTACGAGCTTTTCGCACTTTGTAGAAGCGTCGATATTTCCAGGCAAACGATCGATACACAAAAAAAAGACTACCTCTTTCTAAAGAGATAGTCTTTTCGCATGTTAACGTGTTGGACCAGATATTTCTTCTGATTTCAACGTGTTATTCGCACCAAGTGAGTGATACAATATTTCCCCATCAGCATTCACTGTAACAATATGTTCATTGCTAAAGCTTTTGAATTTCACAGATCCATCACCATAACGAATATTATATTCTTCATATGTCGTTACTTTATATTTCGTAGAACTTTGACGTTCAATGTTACGAACTTCAAATTTTAATAAATCCTCAGTAATTCCTTTTTTCTTTAAATATTGCAGATAATCGCGGTCTTCTTTATATGATTTTCCGCTCTTATCATAGTTATTTTCAATTAAACTAAAGTCATTTAAAGCGATCGCACGTACGTTGTCATAAATATGATTTCGAATGAAATCACCGATCGCAGTATCAGATGTTTCTTTTGGGAATTTTAAATAATAAGAGCTTTCATCACCAATTTTTACACTTTCAGATTTCACAGTTCCAAACTCTGTTTGTTTTTCTAAATGCACCTCAACCGTTTCATCTGTTGGTACAGGGCCTAGTTTATAACTGCCGTAATTTAATTTCCCACGCTTTTTGCCATTTACAATGACACTCGCACTATTTTCATCCGAAGAGATTGTTACGTAGTTGCCTTCAAGTGGTAATTTCACATCCACTTTCCCTTCTTTTTCTCCAGCTAATTCAACTTCTTTTTCCGTTTCCAGTTCAGTAAGATCGGCTTTCGCTTTTGCTTTTACTACATACGTCCCAGGGAAATAAGGCCCGATTTCTTTAGAAGATTTCTCACTAGAAATGTCAGTCACTTTTTTATCATTTACATATACTTCTGCAGTTTTTGCAGTTGTGCTGACCGTCATGAAATACGACTTAATGCTGAACTTATATTTCGGATATAAGAACCATTCTTTCCCATCTTCTACAATTTGCCCATCCACAAAGCTTTCTTTATCAACAAGCTTTGCATCTACCTTTTGCTTTTGTAAGTAAGATAACAATTCTTTATTGTACGAAGGGTTATCCTTTAAATAACGTAAATAAGATTTAATATCTTCTGTTTTAATTTTCAAACCTGGGTCATCCGATTTTATAAGAGAATCAATTGTATTTATATCTTTTTTATTGAAGGCATCAATTAATACATTGATTTGCTTTTCTTTCGAAAATTTATATGCTCCGAATTTATACGCACCAAACAATGCAGCCGCAAACACTGCAAGTATAATGAAAAGCACGATATTCTTCTTACTTTTCTTCGGCTGTACTTCCTGACGATATGTCCCTCTTTGCACATCCACTCTCGAAGCAGCCACATTTTCTTCAATTACTTCTACTTTACTTCCGCATTCCGAACAAAAATTCAAGTGATCTGCAACTGTTTTTTTACATGTTCCACAAAACTTCAATATACTTTCCTCCTACTTCCTTCCCAATTTCATTCCAGCGAAAGCGGCCACATATGTCAGAATAAAGCTACCGAGTGCAAATACATCCAGCTCCCTTGCATAGATAGCATCGTTCCACTCACTCCAAACATACTTGTCAAATTCCCTGAAATATCAATTTGAAACTTGGAAAGAATATTTACTAAGAGCATCATAACTGTGTAAACACCACTACATACAGCGAGTGTTACATATATATTAGCCTCCCGTATTCTCGCTAATTTTTGTCCCACTCTAAACATAAAGAAAAACGGAATAATAAGCAGTAACAATCCATAATGGAATGTATTATTTACATCTTCTATTCCAGCAAGTTCTTCTGGCCTTGCCCCTTCAGCAATCGCAAGATCCTTTAATCCTGTTCCATTAAAGGACATGCCCGATACAAATGAGAACTGCATTTCATTGTCTTTTCCTTTTGCATTCTTACGTGAAATGCCTTTATCAAAAGCAGGACTTTTCACTTCTACTGGTGCAAGATGAGCCATATTCCATACTTGCGGTGTTACTTGTAGTGATAACATCACGCGTTGCGATGTTGTAGATGTTAATTCTTTCAATGGTTTCACACTATCTTCTTTCATAAAGAGAGCAATTACACATAAAATAACAGCTGTTAGCAAAAAGCCTTTTATCATTGCTGCTACTCCGTAATAAAGTGATGTTCCGTATGGAAGTAGCTCACGGAATGCTTCGGCCATATTGTTTTGGCTTGTATGAGCAATCATCCCTAATAAACTAAACATCGTTCCACATATAAACCCACTCACTAAACTTTTAAAGGAAGAATATCCAACTGATACTGTTACAGCATCCATCCCCGGAATAGAGATTGATTTAGATGCAATGAAACTAATAATAAATAAAAATAGACCATAAACAATACCAACTGTAGCTGCCATTGTCACCTGTTCACCGATTGTATTCGCAATACGTTGTTTTCCAATCCATATACCTGTTCCGCCTAAAATAATAAATGGAATCAATAATAATAGTAAAAATGGAGTATGCCAATATAAAGAAAGAATCATTCCATCTGCATCTTCGGCTGAAAATCCAAGTAAATGGTAGTTTAATAGTGTAGCTGTTGCTCCATTATAAAAACCTGATAGCATATCTAATTCACGCGCAAACTTCTGAAGAAACTCTTGCGTCATTGCTGCAAATATAAAACTTCCAATCCATCCCGCAAGTAACATAAGAACACTCGCAATCGCTCCGCCAATTACCCCGGTTCTTAAGCCGTTCTTATGTAATCCTAATTCTACTTTAGGTCCTTTTTCCATACTCGGTAACTTTACGATTTGATCTTTCTTCTTCATGGTAAATAAAGAATACCCACAATTTTGACAGTACAGATTTTGCTGAGCATTTTCATTCCCACAACCACGGCAATATTTAGAGTTGTCTTGTTCAAGAACAACACTGTCCTCGGGCACCATTGCCATACTTCCTTCGTTAGGACAGTAGTTCACTTCTTCATGTTGATTTCCACACATGCGACAGTACATTTTATTCACTCCCCACCCTGCTTCATTCCACAAACAGGGCAATAGATGGAGTTTTTTGCAATGTGTTCATTACATGCGACACACGCAACCTTTTCCTCACTACTCTCTACCGCTAGCATTGGATTTGGTTTTCCGCATGACCCGCAAAACTTGTC
The DNA here is from genome assembly GCF_056711665.1 of Bacillus sp. Medicinal_06. Lineage (NCBI taxonomy): Bacteria > Bacillati > Bacillota > Bacilli > Caryophanales > Bacillaceae > Bacillus > Bacillus sp. Medicinal_06. Next base: position 353,798 of record NZ_JBWYHD010000006.1, read on the forward strand.
ATTGATTGATAGAGAACCACCACATTCACATGTCGCTTTCTCTCCTTGCTGCTTTTGCAATTCAACAATTCGCTTTCGCGCTTGATAAATCGCAACATCGAATACTTGGATTGGAGTAACCAATTGCTTTAATTCTGCTTCATTCACTCCAGAGTCTCGAAGCTGAACATACACCTTTTGACCAAGATCCAACAAAACTTCTGTCTTCTTTTGGAGCTGCACTTGTATTTCCTTTTTCAACTGTGCAATTTCTTGTGCAACCTGCAGTTTCATCTTTCCCTGTTCAATTCCCTCTTGCAGTTTATTCATACCGCTACCTAATTTCGTCTGTAAATCTGACAAACGCAATCTCCCTCTAGATAAAAAATGATATATTTTACCAAGTTAATATTACCGTGTTTTTCTATTTTTTGTGCAGGCAAATTCATTTTTTCTGTTTTCCCATCTTTTTGTTTATAATGGTAGAGGAAAGAAATCTTTGTACGGAGGAAAACTTATGCTGCAACATTCAATTACGAAAGATGAAATTATGATGATCGCCAGTGAGTTTGTTCAAGGGCTCGATCCGCAGCAAGCAGCCGATCAAGAGCATGTTGCCACTGCTCGCCATTTATATCGTAGCGGCTTTGTTTACAACGTTGATTTTGACGGTTATACGTTATCAGGTACAGTAGATGCTGAAGGAAATGTGTATAGCGTTCATATTCCGATTCGTAATATCGCCGAAAGTTATTGTGATTGCTTTGCACCGACGCAGTGTGAGCACATGCTCGCTGTTCTGCTATCAGCTGCTTCTAGCTTTGGGCAAGTGGGAGAAGTATTAACATTATTTAAAAATAAAACGAAACCATCACTCCCCCCGATTCGAACAGCACGACAAGTATTACAATCTTCAGCATTTGAAGAAACAGATTTTAAAAGTTGGCACGCATATTTTGAATCTGAATATAGCACGTTTAAAAAAGAACAAACACGGCTCACATATAAACAAATGTATTTTCTTATGAGTATCTTTACGGACTTTTACATGAAATTAGAACGAAAAGCACCACGCGTCATTGCCATACATGAATTGTTCAAATTGCACGGCGCACTGTTTAGCTTTCAAAAGTTACTAGAAGAAATCACGGAATTTGAGACAAACAAAACGTATTCCTATCACCAACCAATTCATGTTGTTCGTCTATTTGTTGATAAAGTGGAATCCATTGTACGTGACTTAAAATCAGAATCGGTTCCGGCTGAATGTGAAACAATTTTGCAAGAAACAGCTCGCCAAGTGCATAGCATTTTCTTCTCTACCGACTCCTATACACAGGAGAGATTCTTTATTTACCGGCATATATGGGGAGAGTTGCTAGCAGAAGCAGATTGGATCCAAGAAGAAGAAACACGAATTGATGCGAAGATGAATCCAATTTCGAAGGCACTCGCCTCTTCTCACCTATTCTTTTTAAAGCAAGAAGATGACGTTGCTATGGAATTGCTCGAAACACAACCATCGCAAGTGGTCGGCCTTTATTTCGACTGGCTCGAAGAATTGCTAAGTACCATGCAGTGGGAGCGCGCCAAGAATTGGCTGTCTTTCACATATAAACAATTGAAGAAAACAATAAATGATCCGGCCGATCCTCTTTTTGTAAAAGATATCGTTCGTTTGTTCATCATGATGTACGAAACATATGCGACGCACACAAACGAACAAGCAGGTCTTGAGATGATTTTGCAAGAACTATTGCCATACAGCTTCACAAACTATGAGCAATACGTACTAGCAAAAAAACAATATGATGCATGGACAGAACTTCATCTTTTATACGGATTTGAGGCAATTGAATTGCTAAAAGAACCACTAAAAGAAATCGAAAAAGAAGCACCAGAAGCAGCTCTTCCGCTCTATCATCTCGCAGCAGTGCAAGCAATTGAAGAACGGAATCGTAAGTCATATCGCCGCGCAGTCCGCTACTTAAAGAAATTGCGTATGCTCTATAAACGGCTCAAACGAACAGATGAGTGGCACATTTTCATTGTCCAAATCGCTAACTTACATTCACGCCTAAGAGCACTTCAGGAAGAACTGCGGAAAGGAAAGTTAATCGATGATCATACAAACTGAAGTAACAATTCGGCTCCAGCACGTAAGTCAAGGGTGGTTCCTTTGGGGAGAAGATGAAACCGGCAATCTCTTACCTATAACAGATTGGAAACAAAATGCTTTCACATGGCACACGACGTCCTTCTTTGGTACCTTTTTAAAAGAAGCTTCACATGAAGGACGAAGCGGTTTCATGTTAACAAACGTCCAAGCGCTAGAATACATTGCAAAAAAACCGATGAATTCCTTTGCTGGATTACAAATTAACGGTCCTGTGACTGCGCTTATGCCTGGTGCTAAAGAGCTATGGGATCACTTTACAACCGGAAACTTTGTACCAGATATGAAGCGTTGGGGTAATAATCCATCATGGAAAGCCATCGATGTTTCAATCCAAGATGAAACGCTTGGATCACTTTTCTCACATGCGATTAATGAAACAATTCGGCAAGACGCACGCTCTAGCGAGGGCTGGGAAAATGCAAAACGGTTATATGAACACTATGACTTTACGAAAAGACAATTGGAAACAGCGCTTCATGAAGAAGATTGGTTCCGAAAGATTGGTTACATAGAAGACGATCTTCCATTTACCATCGGTCTTCGCCTCCAAGAACCACAAGATGATTTTGAAATGTGGAAGCTTGAAACAATTATTACGACAAAGCGCGGAACTCACCGAATATATGTATATAATGGCATCGATTCACTACCAAAAAGATGGCATAGCTATGAAGAACGTATTAAAGAAACCCAGGAAGGATTCGGCAAGCTAGTCCCATGGCTTCGTGAAGATGATCACTTTCGAACGGAGCTCTATGAAACAGAAGCATGGAACTTCTTAACGGAAGCGAGCAACGAATTATTAGCAGCCGGCGTTGATATCTTACTACCGTCTTGGTGGCAAAATTTAAAAGCAACGAAACCGAAGTTACGCGTTCAATTGAAGCAAAGTACAAATCAAGTGCAGTCCTTCTTTGGTATGAACACTCTCGTTGATTTTGACTGGCGCGTTTCTACAGATGGGATTGATCTGTCAGAAAGTGAATTTTTTGACCTTGTCGAACAAAATAAACGACTTTTCAATTTAAATGGACAATGGATGAGACTGGATCCTGCCTTTATTGAAGAAGTGAAAAAACTCATGAAACGCGCAGATAAATATGGGCTTGAAATGAAAGATGTCTTGCAGCAACATTTATCAAACTCTGCCGAAGTAGAAGTCGTAGAAGAAGACAATCCATTTACGGATATTGAAATCAAGCTAGATGGCTATTACGAGGAACTCATCCAAAAGCTCCTCCATATCGGAGACATTCCAAAAGTTCCAATACCATTCTCCTTAAAGGCCACACTTCGTCCATACCAAAACCATGGTGTAGAGTGGCTCTTATATTTACGAGAACTCGGGTTTGGGGCTTTGCTAGCAGATGATATGGGACTTGGGAAAAGTATCCAAACCATTACTTACTTATTATATGTAAAAGAAAAGCGTCTCCAAACAGGCCCGGCATTAATCATCGCACCGACGTCTGTTCTTGGAAATTGGCAAAAAGAATTTGAACGCTTTGCCCCGAATTTACAGGTTCAACTGCATTATGGAAGCAACCGTTCAAAAGGCGATTCATTTAAAGACTTCCTTCAAAATGCAGATGTTGTACTAACTTCTTATGCATTAGCACAACTTGATGAAGAAGAGTTAAACGCGCAGTGCTGGGATGTAATCATCTTAGATGAGGCGCAGAATATTAAGAACCCGCAAACGAAACAATCTAGAGCGGTTCGTAATTTACAAGCAAATCACAAAATCGCTTTAACAGGTACACCTGTAGAAAACCGATTAGCAGAGCTATGGTCTATTTTTGACTTCTTGAATCACGGATATCTTGGTAGCCTAGGACAATTTCAGCGCCGTTTCGTAACACCGATTGAAAAAGACCGTGATGAAGCAAAAATCCAGCAAGTACAAAGATTCATCGCACCTTTCTTACTGCGCCGAACAAAACAAGACCAAACAGTCGCATTAAACTTACCGGACAAACAAGAACAGAAAGTATACTGCCCGCTAACAGGTGAGCAAGCATCACTATATGAACAGCTCGTACAAGATACGCTGCAAAATGTTGAAGGCTTAACAGGTATTGAAAGACGCGGCTTTATTTTAATGATGCTCAGTAAGCTAAAGCAAATTTGTAATCATCCTGCTCTTTATTTAAAAGAGGAAGAACCAAAAGATATTGTGCAGCGTTCCATGAAGACCCAAACATTAATGGATCTCATTGAAAATATAAAAGATCAAAATGAAAGCTGCTTAATTTTCACTCAATATATCGGAATGGGAAATATGCTACAGAAAATATTAGAAGAGAAATTCGGTCAGCGTGTTCTCTTCCTAAATGGTAGTGTACCGAAGGCAGAACGGGATAAGATGATCGAACAATTCCAAAATGGAACATATGACATCTTCATCCTCTCATTAAAAGCTGGTGGCACCGGTCTAAATTTAACTGCCGCAAACCATGTCATTCACTATGATCGTTGGTGGAATCCAGCTGTAGAAAATCAAGCAACAGACCGCGCTTATCGCATCGGTCAAAAGCGATTTGTACATGTCCATAAACTCATTACAACAGGTACACTTGAAGAAAAAATCGATGAAATGCTAGAGCGGAAACAATCGCTAAGTAGCGCCATCATCACAAGTGACAGCTGGATGACTGAGCTATCAACAGACGAATTGAAAGAATTACTTGGTGTATAACAAGAAATGTCGCATATTGCCGAATGGTCGATATCTTATGCCGAATCGCTGATATATTCCGAGTTACAGCTGATATATCTCAAAAATCGCCGATATCCGAAGCAACATACTGAAAATATATAAAAAAAGGAGCTATCCCGAAGGGTTAGCTCCTTTTTCTATGCCAAAACCAATTGCTTATTATAATTCCTGTCAATCCGCCCGACGTATCTAAAACAGAATCTTGCCACATCGGTGTACGGTCACCGGTAAACCATTGGTGAATTTCATCGAATGTTGCATATCCAGCGACAAAAAGAAGTGCAAATAAAAAAGACCTCTTCCTCGAATACCCTGAACGATGCAATGCATAGTATGTCAATGATCCAAGCATAAAGAACACCATAAAGTGAGCTCCCTTTCGAAGGAAAAACTCAATAAAACCGCCAACACCTTTATTTTCAATACTAACTGGTGTTCCTCCGCCATAATCAATGGATACCCATGAAAAATGTTCTTTCACAAATTCCACATTCACGTACTGCTCAATATCTGAACGCATATCCTGCTTCTTGTAAGGCTGTGCTGAAGAATAAAAAATAATCCCCATCCATAGTAAAACGGGAATCCAAACTAACCATTTACGATTCATCTTTAGAAACTCCTCTCTTATTCTTCTAAGAGTACCAAAAAAAAGAAAAAATTTCACGCCAAAATATGACCGTTGCCTCCTATATATAAGACGAAAAGGGGGTGAAAAACATGGCGATCGAAACGATTGTAACTGATTTAAGCTTACGCCTTGTCCTAAACGGTGGCACAGACAACAACGGGAAAGCAATCTTAAAAAACAAACAGTTTAAACGAGTAAAACCGAACGCTGATACAGCAAAAGTCCATGAAGTGGGACTGGCTCTTGCTTCCTTACAAGGATTAAAGCTTCATGCTGTTCAACTTTTAAGCACATCTGATATTTCGAATCCGTAAATTTTAATGAAAAGGAGGTAACTGACAATGACAGCACTCGAGCTGATTTTCTTAAAAGAGGATGGAAAAATCGTCGTCTTTTCTATCGACAATCCAATTACACCTGTGAATGAACAAACCATTAGCCAAGTGATGGACACAATTCTCTCCTCTGAAATTTTCTTATCACTTAGCGGGAACACTCGTAAAAAAGGAGCACGCCTCGTTGAAAAGAAAGTATCAGAAGTAACACTTGCTCCTTAAACCAAAAAGACGAAGCTGCATCACTTTGCAGCTTCGTCTTTTTTCTTCGGCATCTCAATCGGAATAAAAATATGAGAGAACCCAACTGAAACATATTTATAGTTTTCTTTGCCTAGTGTAAATTCTGTCGTATATGTCGAGAAGAAAATATAATCATTTCGCTTTGTATAATGATTAATCAACACGTCAACTTGTGGCTCTACATATTTCTTCGCTAACTTCTTACCAATTGTTGCAAGTTCACCAACAAGTCCATCTGGATCTTCTTTTTCAACCTCTGTTAACTTTTTACTAATATCATTGCGATTCATAAATTGCTTTGCCGCCCATTCGGTATATTCCCCTTTACTCGGGTTACTGTTTGCTAAATATACGAAAAGAAGGACAACAAGTGCCATAATAATATACTTCCGTTTCATACTCTATCACCGCCTAACTGTTTCTATTTTCATATATATGTACAAGCGATGCAAATTAGAAAACTTGCTACTTATAAAAAATGAAAATCCCTCATTAATTTTTACAAACATTTACAATGTTTTAAAATTATTTTTATATTCCATCTATATACTAAAATATGTAAACAATACTTTTAAAGGAGGCTTTTGAGTTGGACGCTCCAGCTAATCTTCATGCTATTTCTAGTACTTTAATGATGCTGTTGCCTTACAAAGATCCTTTTTACCGTACTCAAATTCATACCACCAAGGGAATTCTCTACTCGCCAAAAACACCATTGGAAATAATAAAAGAACTAATTATCTCACACAATTATTCCACATACGAAGGTCGACGAAAAGCCATTATTGAAAAATGGGATTTACGACAAAATACACCTATTCCTATTAATCATCGTTGTTTTATTTGTGCCATTCCGACAAAATCACCTGCCGCTTGGGATTGTATCTGGGTCTTCTATAAAAGTATTAAAACCATCACAAAAGGCAAAGATAGTCAAGCTATACTACATTTTTGTAATGGAGACACAATAACTCTCCCCATCTCCTGCTACAAAATGAAGCAGCAATGGAGAAAAGCTGGTAATCTAATCGCTCAGATGATGCTCGATGATTTTCATAATGATTTCTAGTAGAAATGATAGCATGGAGACAAGGGATCTTGTCTCCATTTTATGCTTCCTATATCTCAGCTCGCATCTTTTTTATTGCCTGCCGATATACCCATCTTACCTGATGATACGTCATGCCCGTCTCTTCTGCAATTTCGTGTATCTTCTTTCCTGCGTAAAAACGTTCGACAATAATATGTTTCTCTTCTTCATCTAACAAACCCATAAAATCTTGAATTTCTGACGACACTTCTATTCCACATACATTTTGCAAAATTTCCTGTGAGGCGAAAGTATGCCGCTTTTGAAATCTATTTTCTTTCTTTAATTTCTCTAATAAATAGCCGCGCACTGTTACAAATGCATACGCTGAAAAAGTACCTTTCTCCTCCTCATATTTTTCATATGCCTTCCAAAGTCCAATTAGGCCGCATTGATAATACTCTTCATAATCCCGGTACAGACAAAGCTTTTTCATTTGATTTTTAATCATCTTTTCATACAACGTAACTGCCTCTGTAAAAGTAGCCGGTTTCATATCGTACCTTTTTCTAAAAGGTATACCTCTTTGTTATTCCGCGGTACCTTTACAATATAAGAAGATAAGGGAGATTTCATGGGAGGTTATTTCAAATTCTGTATAGGTAAATTCCAAATATTTGTAGAGGGAATTTGAAATACGAAGTCTAGTATTTCAAATACAAACAAAAATATATAAATTGTGGCTATGAAGAACAGAAAGAGGCTTCCACTCATTTGCTCCTTCTGTTTTTACATGGCATGGGGCGAAAAAAAGGCACTGACCGCTTCTGTACATGAGCGAATCACCTCTCCCACCTAAAAGAAAGGGTTTTATGTTGGTCTTTCAATTCGTATTTATATAAAAAAAACGGCTCCTTATCGAGCCGTTTTTTTCCACATATCCTTATCCATTGAAACTTTGCATAAGCTGTGCTAATACGATAACAATTAAACTTAAGAACGCTGCTTTAATAATAAAGAGAACGACAATTGGAACCGCAGCTTTTACTTTTCCTAACCCAGCTGTAATTTGTAACCCAATCCAAATTAAAACAATATTCCATAAGTAGAATACTTCCACTACACTACCGATTGCGTATCCTGTCGTACCTTGTTCAAATAATGGTGCCAAACTTGTATACTCAGTTGCCCCACTGCCCAAAATTAAACCTAAGATAGAATTAATAAGTCCACCAATTACAAGTGCAATATTCGCATATACAACAATGGCTAACAATTTTTTGTACGGCGTATCATTTCCAAAAAACATCATAAAGACTTTATAAACAGTTGCCACAGCAAGAGTTCCAATCATGATCCAGATGAAACCTGAACCGATCGCTTTACCAACTAAATATCCGATAGATTGTTCTTGTCCTGTGCCAAATTTCTCCTGAAGTTCAATCACCTCAGGCGATGATTGCGCCACATATGTAGCTAATCCATTTACGAGCGCCTGTAACAATGCAACCAAAAAGAACATACCCCAAACTTTATCAGTCGTTTTCATTCTCTCAAACTGCAAACCTGGAGATGTAATCATTCCTAGCAACGATGGTTTCCCTCTATCAGCCTTTTGCGTATTAACATTCGGTTCCATTCTAACAACCTCCTTGTATTTATATCACCCGTTCTAACGGGCAGTTCACTTCCTCTTTCCTAGAGACCGTGAACCGCCCACTAGAACAATGTACATCCATTTTGATTTGCAGGCATATAAGTCGCTGCTATGAAATATAAAATTGACTTACACTCTTTGTCTCTCTTTATTTTCATTTTGCATGGGCTAAAAGGGGCTCTAACCGCTTCTACCCTCCAGCAGATCCTCTCTCCCATCTAAAAAAAATGGTTTATATCTTTTTTCTATTTGTATGTGTAGTAGAAGGAAATCCCCCTCTACTACACTAGCAACCTATTCATAACGAAGTGCTTCAATCGGATCTAATTTCGCTGCTTTGTTCGCTGGAATTAACCCGAAAATAATACCAAGCGTCATCGAGAATAACACGCCTCCAACGACAACTTCCCATGAAACGAGCGGTGGCCATTTTGCAAATGAAGAAACAATATACGCGCCCCCATAGCCAAGGCCAATTCCGATTAATCCACCAAGAAGCGTTAACATAACCGCTTCAATTAAGAATTGCAGCAAGATTTTACTGCGCGTTGCTCCAAGTGCCTTACGTACACCGATTTCACGCGTACGCTCTGTTACAGATACAAGCATAATGTTCATAACCCCAATACCACCAACGACTAGTGAAATACCTGCGATACCGCCGATAATCATCGTCATAATACCAGTCATTTTTGAAATACCTTCTTGAATTTCTTTTAAATTCATCACTTCGTATTTACCAGATGCATCACTTGGCTTACGACTATTTAATACATCAGCGGCTTTTTTACCCGCTTTTTCTAAATCATCTACATTTTTCGCTTGAACAGAAATACTTTGGATTTCGTCTTTTCCATATAATGTTGGCCATAATGTAATTGGAATTAAAGCTTCCGATGGCCCCATTCCCATGAACTCATTATCTGATTTATAGACACCGATAATTTGCATCGGCTGTCCTTTCATCTCAATAATTTTGCCAACTGGATTTTCCTTTTTGAAGACCTTTTCTTCCATACTCTTACTGATCATCACGACGTTATTACCTTGCGCAATATCTGATTCTTGTAAGGAGCGACCTTTTAATACTTTTACTTTATTTACCGCGAAGTACTCACTATCTAGCCCTGTAATACTCACCATCTCTTTTTTATCCTCAATATCGAGTGGCTCCATGCTTGAATTCGTTGTAAGAACATGCGCAATCTCTGGAAGTTTTTTTATTTCAAAAATATCTTCCTCTGTTAACTTCGGCTGTTCCATCATTTCCATACCAAATGGATCATTTATATCTGCACTATATTGAATTGGAATTACGTTATTACCAGATCCAACGAACTGTGACTTCAGTGCCGCTTCCCCGCCCTGCCCAATCGCAACAACAGTAATAATGGAACCAACGCCGATAATAATCCCAAGCATCGTAAGTGCTGAGCGCAGTTTATGAGCTAGAATAGAAGATAGGGCAATTTTGATACTATCTAGTAAACTCATACCGCACACCTTCTATCTTCTGTAATTTTTCCGTCTCTTAGCACGATTCGGCGCGAAGAATATGCCGCAACTTCCTCTTCATGTGTAACCATAACAATCGTCGTACCTTCTTCATTTAACTTTGTGAAAATGTCCATAACTTGCTGTCCAGACTTCGTATCAAGGGCACCAGTTGGCTCATCGGCCATAATAAACGTCGGATCATTCGCGATAGAACGAGCGATCGCCACACGCTGCTTTTGCCCACCTGAAAGTTCGCTTGGCAAATGATGCACACGATCGGACAATCCGACCTTCCCAAGTGCCTCAAGAGCTCTTTGTCGGCGCTCTGCTTTCTTCACACCGCCATAAATAAGCGGAAGTTCAACGTTTTCCACTGCTGATAGACGCGGCAGTAAATTAAAGTGCTGAAATACAAAGCCGATATATTCATTACGAATAAGAGCTAGTTTTGCCTCGTCTGCTGTTAAGATATTCACATCGTTTAACATATATTCGCCTTCTGTTGGACGATCTAAACAACCGATAATATTCATAAGCGTTGATTTCCCAGAACCAGACGGTCCCATAATAGAAACAAACTCACCGCTTTGAATCGTTAAACTAATACCATGTAAAATCGGTACCGCGAGTTTCCCTTGATAATATGTTTTATGAATATTGTTTAGCGTAATCATTTTTCTTTCACTTCCATTCCGTCATATACATTGTCGGAAGGATTTTTAACCACCTTTTGCCCCACTGTTACGCCTTCAAGAACTTCTGTCCAATCTCCGTCAGTAGAACCTTTTTTCACATTTTGTTTACGAAGTTTTCCTTTTTCTTCTACATAAACAAATGGTTCACCATCTTTTTCTACAATGCTCTTACTAGGAACAGCAATCATCTTCTTATTTTCTAAGCTTACTTGCAGTGATACGTGATAGCCTGGAGATAAACCTTCTTGTCCATCAAGACTTGCTTTATATGTATACTGAGACATGTTTTGTGTTCCCTCAGCACCAGCTGCTTGCGCCATCTCTGCACTTGTTGGGAATTCACTTACTTCTGTAATTTTCCCTGTCCATTTCTTCTTACTATTCGCTTTTGCTGTTGCAGTAAATGTTTGATCCTTTTGAATTTGTGATTTTTGAAGTTCTGTTAATGTCCCTTGAATTTGGAACGGATCTTTAGAGGCGATTTGTAAAAATGATTTTCCTTGTCCACCCACTGCTTGCGCTGAACTTTGTGCTGCATCTTTATCTAGCTTTTTTACAACACCAGCGAAATTGCTATAAATTGTGAGTTCACCTTGTTTTTTCTTTAACTCTTGGGATTGTAATTGTCCTTTTTCTTTCTCAAGATCAATTGTTTTTTGTCCCATTTCTAATTCACTTACTTGCTCTTCCATAGGATCTGTTACTTCTTTGCCAGCACCGCTATCTTTCGCTTTTTTAATCTCTTTCTTTAATGAATCTATTTTCTTTTTCCCTTGATCATAGCGCATATTTGCCATTTTTTGATCAAGCTCAGCTTGCTTCAACTGTAAGTTAATTTCTTCATTATCATAAGAGAATAATTTCGTTCCTTTTTCTACCTCTTGCCCTTCTTTCACTGCAATATCTTTTACTTTTCCTTTGCTCGGATCTGCGTAGAAGCTCTCAATATTTCCAGGTTTTACTTGCCCAGAAATCAATTTCGTATTATTGAGTGTACGTTCTGTTACTTTCTCAAAGCTAACAGCGTCTCCTTTTGCCGCCCCCTTTTTCTTCCCTTGCACCATAAAAATATTGACTGCTACAATGGCAACAATTAATGCAATAACCCCAATGATAATCCATTTCTTCTTTTTGTTTGGAGTACGAACGGTATTTGGTAACATATTCTCGCTCCTTCTATATCGTTATATAGTATTTCTAGGATTATATAAAACTTTCAGAAAACTGCAACTATACTTTTACATTATTACGCTTTCTTTACAAAGTTTTACACCATCACTTATATTGTAACAAAAATACCAATCTTTAGAAATATAACAACTTATCTTTTAAGCAAGTTTTAAGAAACATAAAAAACCGCCCTACATAAGGCGGTTTCAGTGTTTCTTCCAAGTGCTCGATTTCGTTTCGCCCAAATCATACTCTAACGGAAGAGTTGTTACGTCTTTTCTCATCTCACGCGGAATATTCTTTTCTACCATTTGAAACGCCTCATACTCATCAGTTCGCATTGCCCTTTGAACAATGCCTTCTTGGTTATTACCTTGCTTATCTAACATCCAGCCCGTTTCACTATTTAACTGTTTGCGAAATTCCTCTTTTTCCTCTTCATCTGGAAACATGCTTCCATTCACTTTCAAATATGTCTCCACCCTCATCGGAAACCACTCTACTTCATAATCTTCTACTAAACAAATCGAAAGTCCTATCGGCGTACTACGAACGACAAAATCAAATGTACAATCTTGCTGTGTGACCGTTGCAGAACAGAATAAAAACGCCTCTACCTCTGATACAAAAATCCCCAACTTTCAGCATCTCCTTTATACATATTAATTCGCCTTGCTTATTTCCACTAAATTTTAACATTTGTTTTTGAAGATATTGTAAAATGAATGTTAAATTTCTATATAACGGAATTAAAAACAATACAAACTGGAGGAATAAGCGTGAAGAATTATTTCCTAATTATCGAATTCCCTAATACTCTATTGAGCTTTATAGAGAAAATTTCATATAAATATCTCCTTAAAAAATTAGTATGACAAAACACGATTTTTCCTAACTATCTTGTTTTTACACAAATGTTTGATTAAAAAAGAGAACCTATCAATTGATAGATTCTCCTTCCATAAACGATTATGCAATTTTACCTTCAGGACCTTTTCTCCCATGTCCACGTTGAACGATCAACGATAACATCAATCGCTACGTTTGCTACAAGACTCTCTTCACTGATTAAAGTTTCACTTTATTAGATCACTCCAAAATTTTCATAGAAGATGCGCATTATGCTCCTTTTTCTGCATGTAGATGTGCAGTTTCTTTTTCGTCAAATAGATGCTGAATCACTAGGTTTGATTTATTTGTTGTTTTCTTTACGAATAAAGGATTGAGAATAACAAGAGATAGAACGTTTGCAGTTAATCCCCAAAAACCTTCATAGACTCCGAAAGAATACCCCGTTGCATATACGGTAAAAGTAGTAACTAAACCGATGATGAGCCCGATAATAGTTGCTTCTTTTGATTGGTTTCTCCAAAACAAACTAATAACGATGGCCGGAAAGATTTGTACCATACCAGATACGCCTAAAAGCTGCAGTGATACAAGGGCAGTTGGGAACAATAATCCAAATAGCAAAGCAAGTCCGATGACAACAAACACCATCATCCGGTTCACAAGCGTTAAACGACTACCATCTACCTTTGGATTCATGAGATCCCGATAAATGTTATTTGCAAACAAATTGGAAGCACCAATTGCCATGATGGAACAAGGAATTAAAGAAGCTAAAGCAATTGTCGAATATGCCAACCCTTGCGCTACCCCGCCATAAGAAGTTTGAATGAGATGTAATAAAGCAAAGCGTGGGTTTGTCTCTTCTGGCAGTACAAGAAATGCAATAAAACCAAGAAAAATAACGAGTATTAGTACGATATTGTATAAAGGTAGATACATTGAATTTTTTCGAATAGCATCAGCACTTTTAGCGGTAAATACACCTGTTGCTGCATGTGCCCACATAAATAATGCAAGAGCTGATACGAGAGATGCTGTTATAAACCATACAATCCCTTTTGGTCCTGCATCTGGAATCGTTAACAGTTGTGGTGCCTCAGTGGCAAGTGTATGTATCATAGGATTCCAACCGCCAAAATGGATAATAGGAAGTGAAACAACCATAAATAACATAATGGCCCAAACGAGAATATCTTTAATAATTGCAGTATATGCCGGTCCTTTAATGCCGCTAAAGAATGTATAAAGGGCAACAAGAAGAAAAGAAATAATGACGACTACCTTTACATTAATATAACCTGCACCAGCTACTTGAAGCGTATCTTGAATACCGCTTAATTGTAAATCAATATAAGGAATTAGCATACATACACCGACAATGGCAATGAGTGAAGAGAGCAACTTACTATTAAAGCGTTCTCTCGCATAATCTGCAAGAGTCGTTAATTTATGTACACTTGCAACTTTCCAGAGCTTTGGAAGGAAAAAATAAGCGATAAAATAGGCTAAAACAGAATAAGGAATCGCAAAGAAAGCGATACTGCCACCTTTATATGCAGTACTCGTTAATCCTAGAAATGTATAAGCGGTATATAAATCTGCACCAACTAAAAACCAGACAAGCAGTCCGCCAAATCGTCTGCCTCCTACAGACCATTCTTCTACAGAACTTCGTGCGGATTTATTCCGCCCTGCTAGAAATCCAATTAGAACGACAGTTAGTACAATGAAAGCAGTGATACTTAATGCTGTTATGTTTCCTTTCATTACAGAGAACCTCCTTGTGACTTATGTAGAGAATAAATACCAAATGTACATAATGGTGTTAACACAATCCATAAAAATAACCAAAAGTGCAAAAAAGGCAAGCCAATTATAAATGGCTCAATTCGATTAGCGAAAGGTAATAATACCAACTGTAGAAAAGGAATTAAAAAAAGAATGAAAATTGCGAACTTTTTCAATGTAATAAACCTCCTTTCTTAAAATAATGAATCCTAAAAATGAATTTAATGGTCATTATAGCAGTATTAAACTACTAGAACAAGAAAAAATTTAGAATTTACAGAATTATCTTTTATAAAATATTAAAAATGTTATTATATAAAACTGATAGGGACACGTATGAAGTAAAAAATCGCATCAGGATTAGTGCGAATGGAGAGGGAAAACAAATTCGAATTTTATCTTATAGTATGGAGTGATTGACTACTAAAATTTTAAACAAACGTTTGATTAAAAAAGAGAACCTATCAATTGATAGATTCTCCTTCCATAAACGATTATGCAATTTTACCTTCAGGACCTTTTCTCTCATGTCCACGTTGAACAATCAATAAGAATAATGTTGATAAAATACCGCCTGCTAATAGCAAGATGAAGCAACCGTCCCAACCAGAGCTATCAACCATGAATCCAATGACTAAGTTTGCTGTAAGACTTCCTCCTACATAAGCGAATAGACCACACATACCAACCGTTGTACCTACTGCAAATTTCGGAACTAACTCCATTGCACTTAAACCAATTAAGAACTGAGGTACATAAATTAAACAACCAATGATTGAAACCGCAATACTTACAACAAGTACGCTAGATGCTTGCCAATATACAAACGTTCCAATAACAACACCAGCCATACTAATAATACATAACGGCATACGTTTACCTTTAAATAATTTATCACTTAAGAAACCGACGATTAATGAACTTGGAATCGCAGCTGCTTCAAAGATAGAAAATGCTGCATGTGCCTCTGCTTTTGTAAATCCTTTAACAGTTGTTAAATAGATTGGTACCCAGTTAATTACACCGAAACGAATTAAATATACAAATGCATTTGCAATACATAAATACCAAACAAATTTGTTTTTCAATACATATTTCACCAAAATTTCTTTTGGTGACATTTTGTTGACATTTTCTGCCTTCTCAAGATTTTCATAATCATTGCGGTATTCTTCAATTGGTGGAAGACCGACAGATTCTGGTGTGTCCTTCGCATTTATCCACATAAGAACTGAAATTACCATTGCAATTATCGCCGGGAAGATAAACACGCCGGCTTGCCAATGACTTTCACCGAAAATACCAACACCAATTCCAACAAGCGGTGGTACAAGCATCGCACCAACATTATGTGAAATATTCCAAAGTCCTGTTTTTGTACCGCGCTCTTTCTTCGAGAACCACTTTGCCATTACGGTACTACAAGGCGGTGCTCCCATCCCTTGGAAAATATTATTGAAAACTAATAATGTTAAAATCATTCCAAATGAAGATGCAAAACCAAAACAAATATTTATAATTGCCGATAAGAATAAACCAACCGCAATAAAACGCTGAGCATACGCTTTATCTGATAAATTCCCCATAAAGAACTTACTTAGCCCATACACAATCGCCACAACGGAACCTAATAAACCAATTTCCGTTGTACTAAAACCGTATTCTTTCATTAAATACGTACTAGATAACGTAAAGTTACTACGAACTAAATAATACGCTGCATATCCAACTGAAATACCGATTAACATACGAATACGAAGGAGTCTGTATACTTTATCAATCATATTCGCTGGCAATCTTTCTATAGCTGGTGCTGGTTTTAACCACTTAAACATACCATCTCTTCTCCTTTTCTCATTTCTGAGAGAGACGTTGTCTATTCCATATCTCGATGACCCCACTATTTGATATATCCTTATTTGTTCTTCTAACAGGCTGACCTTCTATTTGTTTCTCGTTCTTCGTAAGCATCGTTGGTATGCCAAACGAAACCTTTTCTAAAATATGCCCCGCTTCTTCTGATAAACAATAATCAATAAATAAATCCGCTATAATACCACTCGGTGCATGTTTCAGTTTCGAAATCGCATTGACAGATAATCCTGTCTGCGCTGGAACTTTGCTTACAATCGGAAAGCCTTGTTTTTGAAGCATCCGTTGATCTCCCATAAAATTAATACCGATCATATATTCACCGCTCGCAACATACTCTGCAGGCATATAGCCATTCATCGTCACTTCTGCCACTTGCTCAGCAAGACCCTTTACATAATCGTTCGCCTCTTCTTCGCCGAACATATCAATAAGTGACCCGAAAAATGTATATGCTGTTCCTGATATATTTGGGTCGGGCATGACAATCTTTCCGGCATACGCAGGGTGTAATAAGTCTTTCCACTCTGATGGATAGGAAAGACCAAGCGGCTCTATCTCCTGCTTCCACCGCTCTTTATTTATAGCGATAGCAAGCTGCTCTACTTCATAGCCATACCAAAAACTATCTTTGTCTTTAACCGTTTTTGAAATGCTAGTTGCATGCTTACTTGTAACAGGAATTGATAAGTCCTTTTGCTTCATCATTTGATGTGCGTCTACTGTGCCGCCAATGATGATATCCGCCTTCGGGTTTCTCGCTTCCTCTTCTACCCTTCTAAGAATCTCTTCGGTAGAAAGACGAATAAATTCATACGTGCACCCGCGTGGTTTACAAAATGATGATAGAAGCGCTTCACCGACTTCTTCACGAGCCGCTACATACGCAACAAGATGGCGATCTTTTAAATTTGGAAGACCATTTTTACTATATTTGATAGAGGTAGTATCTCGAGAGCAACTAGACATCGCTCCTCCAATTACTAGCAAAAAGAAGAAAAAGGCTATCTTTCTCATGAAACATTCTCCTTTACAAATAGATTTGCTAGGGAGCCCTTCATATACATCACATTCCCATTATTATCGCCAAGGTATTGCACGACAAAGTAAGAAGGATATACAGAAATCGTTAAAATATCCTCGCGTTCATTCTTCACATACTTACCATTTTGATAAGCGGTAATATAGACGATTGGATCCTTCTGCGATTGCAGTAATTTCTGAATTTCTCCGTAATCTGTAATTTGCTTCGCTTGCCGAATAGAATCAAGTATTGGCGCAAGATTCGTCGTAAGCACTACGTCGCCTCTCCTCACGATAACTTCCTTTGCCTCCGCAAAAAAATTGCTAATAGATTCTGGCGTATAATACAAGCTCAGCAAATATGTTTGAAATGCGGAAATCATTGGATCCATTCCTTGCTTTCCGTATACGTTTGTCCCGTACTGGAACAAGTCACCTACTGCAAAAGTACGCCTATGCCCATTCAAGTACGTTACTTCTCCAGTAAATACTTGTTCGCGTGCCTTCGCTTCTGTTTGCTCCATTCGAATCTTGTCAAAGAATGAAACAATCGCATGTAGACGAACTTCATCTGTTACAACTACTTCTCCCCACTTCTCATGTTTTACTCTCACTTCAGTAGGAAGAGATTCACTTGCTCTTTCTAAAACGACCTGCTTGTCATCCAGAATTGTAACGCGGTTATACAATTGCTTTTCTATTACATAAAACAAAATGAGAGCAGCAATCGTACAAAAGACAAACAAGAGAATTTGAAATGATAGCCTTTTCATTTCTGCCTACCTCCACAATAAAAAAACGTTGTTTCGAAAATACCGCATAATTGTTTCATAAATGTATCATTTAACCGCTTTCAAGTTTTTTATATCTTCCATGCGTCTTGGCAATAAAAATGTGATCGCAATCATCGTTCCCATTTCCTCACTACTTTCAATTCGCATGCTTCCGCCTTGCTTGTTCATAATCTCCTGACAAATGAACAAACCATATCCATTTCCATAACTAGAAGAGAGTACTTTCCCTTTAGAAGAACGATTCCATTCTGCAAGTATCACTTCATCTATACCAATCCCATCATCATGAATGAGAACTGTTGCTTCCTCTTCATTTACAACAACATTCATCCTCATCTGCGTAGCATCACTATATTTAATCGCATTATCAAACACATTTAAGAAAATCTGCTTCGTCTTATCAAAATCTGCAACGACATGTGTCTCTATTAATTCATTCATAACTTCTATCTCATATTGCTCTAGACGAGGCTTCACAATCGAAATAGCTTCTTCCGCAATTTTCTTTATATCGACAATCGTCGGAGAGACTTCAAACGTACTCGTTCCGTACTTCGAAGATTGTAACAATTCCTCAACGAGTGATAATAGACGATGACTTTCAATCGAAACATAATGAAGACTTTCCTCTACATCCCGCGAAGACTCCAGTTTCGGAATTAAATCTACATAGCCAATAATCGCAGTAAGCGGTGTTTTCAGCTCATGTGTAATTCGGTCTAAGAAATCCTTTTGCTTCTCCTTCTCTTCCTTTAGCTGCGTTATATGCAGTTCAATCGCATCAGCCATCGCATTGAAAGACGCTGATAACTGGGCAATTTCTACATACTCATTTAGCTCAATTTTACTTTTATAATCCCCATTTGCGAGCCGCTTTGCCATTTGTCTTAACTGATCAATTGGCTTATGAAGAGATTTCGCTAAACGAATCGCAAAGAAAATCCCGCCAGTTGCTAAACAAATTGATGTAATGAGAAATGTCCAGCTCACATTCGTTAACACTTCTTTCTCATCTTGTAATTCATTGATAAAGCGAATCGCTCCGATGACATCGCTTCCATAATAAACCGGACTCGAGAATAAAAGAAGTGGCGCTGGATCACCATTTTCAAACACATATGCCTTCTTTCCACGTAACGACTGGTCAATATCTACATTCTTATAAAGCAAGGCTCCTTTTTCTGTATCGGCAACAACATCACCATTTTTCCCAATCATCTGCACACGAACATCCATCCGCTTCGCTAAATAAGAAGCAATAAGCAGTGAGTTTGGTCCAAGTGTCTCCATATCTGCTTCCTTCTCTAAATAGTTCATCGTATAAATTTGTGCTTCTACACTTAACTTTTCTAAAGAGCTTGCCGCATTATGATACATATTCTTTTCTAGTGTAATGTAAATTACCGTATAAAGAAGAAACAAAATCGGAATGAATAACCCTACTATACCAAGTACCATATTTCGTTTTAACGACATCTTATCACCTTTTAACACTCTAACTTATATCCAACGCCATAAATCGTCTTAATACTTTCACCGCTTGCCCCAAGCTTCTTCCGAAGGCGCTGCACCATAATATCCACCGCTCTCGTATTTCCTGTGTACTCAAAACCCCACACTTTCTCTAATAGCTCGTCACGCATAAATACGCGCTGCGGATGTGAAGCAAACAACTGGCATAAATTAAACTCACGGTACGTTAAATCAATTTCTTCCCCGTTCACATGCACTTTTCGTTCCTTCGGATAAATGACGATCTCACCAGTGCAAATCACCTCTTGCTGACTTCTCCCTCGCTTCGCCATGCGCCGGGCCATATTCTTCACCCGAAGAATTAACTCTGCATGATTAAACGGCTTCGTTACATAATCATCTGCACCAAGCTGAAGTCCGAGCAACTTATCATTCATCTGACTCTTCGCCGTTAACATAAGTACAGGAATATCTCGGTCCTTCTCCCTAAATACGCGAAGCAATTCATAACCATCCGTATCTGGAAGCATCACATCTAAAATCAATACATCCGGCTCTTCATTCCATCTTTGCAAAGCTTCATTTCCATCAGCTGCGGTAAGTACTTCATATCCTTCCATCTCTAGCTGCATACGAATCAAATTTCGAATGCTCGATTCATCATCAACAACAAGTATCTTCATATATATACCCTCCTTTCGCAGTACATTTTAGTATAGCAAATATCTTATGCAAAAAGAGAGTGCATTGTCGAACATATGTTGAACGACAATACACTCTCTTCTATACATCATTTTTACTTCTCATATCCATGCGGCTTGCTTTGATGCCAATTCCACGCATGTTCAATAATTGTTTTCACATCTGTATATTGCGGATTCCAGCCTAATTTTTCTTTTGCTTTTTGAGAAGATGCAACAAGGCGCGCTGGGTCTCCAGCTCTTCTTGGCGCAACTTCTGCTGGAATTTCATGATTTGTTACTTCACGAACTGCTTCAACAATTTCTTTTACACTAAATCCGTTTCCGTTACCTAAGTTATAAAAGTCACTGTCTCCGCCATTTTGTAAATCTTGAAGTCCAAGGAAGTGAGCTGCTACTAAATCATCAACATGGATATAGTCACGAATACATGTACCATCTGGTGTATTATAATCATCACCAAACATCATGATTTTCTCGCGTTGTCCTAAAGCTACTTGCAGTACAAGCGGAATTAAATGCGTTTCAGGGCGATGGTCTTCACCGATGATACCGCTTGGCGTTGCACCAGCTACGTTAAAGTATCTAAAGATTTTATATTTTAAATTAGAAGCTTGGCTATACCAATGTAACATTTTTTCAATCGCTAATTTTGTTTCACCATATGTGTTCGTAGGATTTGTCGGTGTTTCTTCTGAAATTAACGCAACATCTACATCTCCATATGTTGCGGCAGTTGATGAGAAGATAAATTTATCAATTTTAAACTCATCCATTACCTCTAGTAAGCATAGTGCACCATATACGTTGTTATTATAGTATTGAAGCGGTTTTTCCATGCTCACACCAACTAAAGAGTCCGCTGCAAAATGCATCACTGCGTCAATTGTTTCTTGTTTAAACACGTCTCTTAAGAAACCTTTATCGCGAAGATCGCCTTTATAAAATTTCACGCCTTCTGCAATTGCATCTTCATGACCTGTTTGCAAGTTATCTACTACGATTACAGATTTTCCTTCATCCACTAACTTTTTCACAGCGTGAGAACCAATATAACCAGCTCCGCCACAAACTAAAATAGAACCCATATTTTCCACCCAACTTTTCATTTTTTTAATCTATAGAATATAGCTTATCTACTTTTATTTTATATGGCAAGGAAAATTCCAATTATTTCATAAAACCATCACCAATTGTTAGTTCGCTAAAACAGCTAACTTTTCTTCTACTTTCTTCAAGTCCTCGATAGAATCAATTTCAAAACTATCATTGCTACCGATTTTGTACAAGTGAACATTTAAATCTTGAATGTTGTCTTTTACAATATTATCCCAGTATAGTTCAGTGAAATCTTCTTGATCTACTACTTCTTCTAGTTTTTTCACAATATGGACGCCGTCTTCTTTCGACCAATATGAAATACCACATAAGATGTAGTCATCATCACCGTCACCGATTTCAATATCGTATACTTTACGATTTTCGTCATGCTTAATAATCCATTCATTACGGAAATCTTCTTTCTTCGCACTAAAGTATAAAGATGATTTCGGATTTCGGGTAAAGATATTACGGTGTAAATAAACATCCGCATCCATTACATATGCATCTTGCAGGTATTCACGAACTAAGTACATTGTATAAATGTTGTTATACACATTATATTTGTCATTGTGTACAAGCTTTACATTATATTTATCAATAAGATAATCGAATTTCTCTGCTAAGTAGCCTGTTACGACAATAATTTCTTCCACACCGACTTCTTGTAAATATTCAATTTGGCGCTCTAACATCGGCTTGCCGTTTACCTCTACTAATGATTTTGGAGTCGTTAACGTTAATGGACGTAAACGAGTTCCCATACCTGCTGCTAATAAAATCGCTCTCACGTTACTTCACCTCTATATTTTTTCGCTTTCATAAACTCAGTTAGATCTGCAACTGTTAATACAGCTCCTACAAGAATCGCAATACAACAAATAATTAACTTCCATGAGAAAGGTGCTCCTAATGCTAACATAGAAATGACAACCGCCCATGCCGAATACGTAATGTTAAGCGCCATTGCTTTTGTCGGTCCAATTTCATGAATTGCCTTATAGTAGAACACGTAAGAAGCTGTTCCCACTAACGCAATCACAATAATTAACATAAACTCGCTGCTCATCACAACTTGTTTTGTTAAGAAATGTCCTCCAACTGAAGGTAAAATAACAAGGCCATATGTCACCGCTGAAACAAGCTGACGAATTTGAAGCGCCTCTTCTGGAGATACTTCTTCATCTTTCATACCGTACGCACAGATTACACATTCTAAGCCCCAGCCAACGATACAAATGAGGACGAAAATAAATCCTAACATATAGTTTTCAGTTGCAAAACCATCGCCTGTAAATCCAAGTACAATAATGAATGTAATACTAATGATAAGACCGAGCCAATTCCACGAACGAAGACGATCTTTCAAGAACACAAATGCAAAAAACGCACCAACCGCTGGATAGACAGCTGAAATCGCAGCTGTATAAGAAGCCCCGATATACTTAACAGCTAATACATAAAACGTCATCCCAATCGGTCCACCCATAAGTGCTCCTAACATAACGAACCGCCCGCTTCTTGTCTTCAGCTTAGAAAGGGCTGTTTTTAACTGCCCCTTTATTCCCATATATAACATCATCCATAACGTTGACATAAAGTCGTGTAAGAACGTACTCACTAAAGGAGCAAGGAACACAACTTGTTCTGTTGCTAACATCAGTTGTGAAGATAAGATAATTCCAATCAATACCGTATCTACAGCCCAAGCAAAACCAGAAAAGATCCCATAAAATATGCCTTTACTTTGTACTTTTCTCATTGTAATACCTCACACTCAAGCTCTAAGCAGAGCTGTAAGTTTTCCTTCGCACGATTATAGCGATCCAGTCCATATGTCCCAAAGTCGCTTCCAGTTGCTTCTTTAATCTTTGTCCAAATACTCCATAAGAAATCTTGGAAAATCTTATTCATCAATATTCTTTCTTTACAAGACTCATCTACTTGTCCATGAAAATAGTAATCTAAAAACAACTCATCATCTTCTAAAGAAAATCCACATTCTAAACTATGCGCAGCGATATCCCACATCGGATCGTTCATGCCGCCATATTCCCAATCAATTAAGTACACTTTGTCTTCGCCACTCTTCACAAAGTTTTCAGGAACAGTGTCATTATGACAAGGCGCAAGCACAACATTCATCGCCTCATACATATCTTTTAATCGCATCACTTGACGCTTTACTTCTTCATAATCATCGAAGTTAGAACCATTTACTTTATTTAATAACGCTTCATAATGCTCAATTTTTTCAAATACATTAAACGTATTATCCATCACGATATTTGAACTGTGTAATTTGTTTAAGATCGTTGCTGTTAACTTCATATTGTCATTACGTTTGGCCGTTTTCGGATTTAACGTTTCAGCATTTGGAATTAACTTCGCTAATTTCACACCAGTTTCTGCATTAAAGTATAACAGCTTCGCGTCAATTCCTAGGTCGCTCGCTAAATTCGAATTCATCATTTCATCGCGGCGACTAATCATCTCTTCCGTACCGCTTCCTGGAATACGTAACACATATTCCTCTCCGCCTGCAATGACTTTAAAATTCGTATTCGTCATACCACCGAATGATTGAATATCTGTAATTTCATCTTTTGAAATAGAAAGTGCTTCCGAAACATATCCTTTAATTTGTCTCTCTTTAAACTCTGCCTCTTTTTTCACTAAACGAGGATAGATTTTATTTTTCACCACTTCATATTGCTTCGTTGTATCAATCTCTGCCCATACAACATCCGGCAGTTTTGCATAGCCAACATCATACAATCTTGCCGCATCAAGAAGTAAATATTCATAGTTCACATATGGATTTTGATTATGACGGAATGTCGCTAACATGTTCATGAACACATCATACGAGATTTTAGAAATCCCAACCATCTCACCATCAATGCGGTTTAACTGATGAATATCTTTTGAAATTTTATAAAGATAACCATCTTGAATCTCAACAAACGCTTCATCACCAGATCCGCTCTCATTTGTAATGAGTACACAGTCTGGTTCTGGATGATGTAACACTTGTACAAGTGCCTTCTCTTCTATTAAAATATCATCTTCAATTAATAAGAAATCATCCGTAATATGCTCCCCAGCCGCTGCCAAAGATGCCATTGAGCCTGTCCACTTATATTTCGGATTTTCTACAAAGTGCACATTATGACGGCCTGTCCAACCTTCAAACTGCTCCTTCTTGTAGCCAACAACGACCACGATCTTTTCAATCCCATTATTTTTAAGGATTTCTAAACTACGATCTAACAAAAGCTTTTCCCCAACCGTTAACAAACCAGATGGCTTCCCAAACTCTTGACGTTTCCCAGCCGCAAGAACAACAGCTTGCGTAACTTTCTTGCTCTCTTTGCGATGAATGCGAAGCTTCTTCCCTTGATACGCAGCTAACTCCTGCTGCATATAATCAAAGCCTTTCTTGTACAAATAATAATTCATGTACTTTCCTTTTTTCTCGCTATAAATATATTGATTCTTCGTTAAATCGTTCATAATATAATTCACTTTACCAACAGATATATTGCACTTCTCTGCAATCTTTTTTTGATTCATCTGCGGGTTTTGATTGATAACCTCTAACACATTTAAAACTTGTTGCATAGTGTCCCCCTCCATAACCCAATTCATCCGTTCATTTTTTGAACACGTTATTATCATAGCATTTTTGGGTGGGAACGTAAATATTTTGTAAATTTATTGTGAGTTTTGTAAATTACATGGCAAAAGCGAAATATAAAAAATAATACACTTCCTACATAACATCAAAAAAGCCTAATTCCCCAAAACAAGGTCACTAGGCTTCTTATCTATACACAACTACTATTTTGTTAACTCTAAATGAGCTTTCAGCTTATTAGACAAGTCTTGACGGTCTTTATCTGGAACGAAATAGTACCAAACGCCATCTTGTTTATGGCCGTCTCCTGGAATTTGAATCTCTTCTTTATTTTGCATTGCATCTTTATAATTCTTCTGCATATCAAACATTTGATCTTGTGTTAAGTTTGTTTTTACGTTCTTCTCGACAGCCTTCAATACATCACCGTAATTCGCAAGGGAAGAAACACTTGCTCCTTTAGAAATAACAGCTTGTAATACTTGACGTTGACGCATTTGACGACCAAAATCCCCTCTTGGGTCTTTCTTTCTCATACGAGTATACTTCAGCGCTTCATCACCCGTTAAATGAATATCTCCTTTTGCAAAATGCGTACCGTCTTGCGTGAATTCTAAATCATTTTTCACATCTACTCCGCCAACTGCATCAACAATATCCTTAAAGCCTTCCATATTTACTTCAATGTAATAATCAATTGGCATATCTAAGAAATTCTCTACTGTATTAACAGACATGTTAATACCACCAAATGCATAAGCATGGTTAATTTTATCTTTCTTCCCTTTTCCAACAATCTCTGTATATGTATCACGAGGGATACTTAACAATTTCATTGATTTGTTTTTTGGATTTAAAGTAATAACCATTAGCGAATCTGAACGCCCTTGATCACCAGCACGCTCATCTGCACCCATTAATAAAATAGAAACTGGTTTTGAATCAGCTACTTTAACCTCTTCTGTACGTTTCTTAGAATGATCACGATCTAATGGCTGATGAACCTTATCTAATGTGCTTGAAACAGAAGAATATACACTATATGCATAAATTCCTACACCGACAATACATACGCCCAAAATACCTAAAATCCAAAATATAATCTTCTTCATTACTTCAACCTTCTTTCTATTCCTAACTAGCTATTTTAATATTACAATAATCTACCTATATATTTCTCAAACTTTACTTGGTCCAAAACTATTATACGATATTTTTGATTTTTTTCCAGTTTTCCCTAAATACTATCAATAAGCTACTTAAAATATAAAAAGATGAATGAAATAACTTTTCATTCATCCTTAAAGAAGAATCTTTTCTTTATACTATACTTATTCTTTCTTATCACCAAGTGCAAACGTAATCTCGGCTTCACAAGCAACTTCACCATTCACAGTTGCAACTGCTTTTCCTTTTCCAATCGGTCCACGTACACGTGTCATCTCAACTTCCAAGCGAAGCTGGTCACCTGGGCGCACCTGACGTTTGAAGCGACAATTGTCGATACCTGCGAAGAATGCAAGTCGACCACGGTTTTCTTCTTTCTTCAGTACAGCCACAGCCCCTACTTGTGCCAGTGCTTCGACAATTAAAACGCCTGGCATAACCGGATAATCTGGAAAATGTCCATTAAAGTATTCTTCATTCGCTGTTACATTTTTAATTCCAACCGCACGCTTACCTTCTTCTACTTCTAAAATTTGATCAACAAGTAGAAATGGATAACGATGCGGAATAATTTCTTTAATTTGCTGAATATCTAACATATAACTCTCTCCTTATACACGAAATTGGTCATACCACCAAACACTGTCCTTATTATCCCATTCTCTCCCGTTTTTGTCACGAAAAAACAAAAAAGACGCTCTCCTTTGAAAGCATCTCTTATATGCACATCTTATAAAAAAGATACACCCTTTTTCCTATACTACTTTTGGTATAACAAAATAATAGCAAATGACACGGAGGTTGGAAAAAGAGTGTATATCAAGTTAGGGAAAGGCAGTATGCTTAAAGCACTACTTACCTTAAGTGTCGTATTCACAAATTATTATAAAGGACAGAAATGAGAAAGAAAAACTGAATATTTTATGGTTTTCCCTATAATTCTCAAAGATTTCTTCATATATCTCTTTTTACCTCGCATTTTCTTAAATGTTATATTTAGAAATTGAGATTTCCTTTAAAGCAAACAATACTTCTAACAAAAGATACTTTGAAAACTATAAAATTTTGCTACGTTTTTTAATATTCTTGTGTAAATTTCGCTATTAAGATTATACATTAAATGATAGAATTTGAATAATAAGGAATATCTATTCTTAATACTCCCGAATAACAGAAGAAACCCTGACAAGAAGAAAGGAAATAACTGATGGCAAAGGGATCAAACATAGTAGAATTACACGTACCACTCGAGCATACTTGGAACTTTGTTAGTGATATGAATAACTGGGCTCCACTCGTTAACGGTTACGTCACACACAAGATTATTGATGATCGTCACTCAACTTGGCGTTTACATGGTGATTTAGGTGTAATAAAGCGTTATATTAACTTAAATGTTGAAATTACTGAATGGCAGGCACCCGATAAAATAAGCTTTACCATTGCTTCTCCAACAAAAAAATTAATTGGGAACGGATTTTTTCATGCTGAAGCAATCTCCCCATCAATGACACGAATAACAAGTGAGCTAGAAATGAAAGCAAGTGGGAAAGGAGCTTTCGTTTTTAATGGTGCAATGAAACCATTTGTACCAAGAATGGCCAAGAAGCTTGCAAATACCGTTGCTAACAAGATAGTAGAACAATGTAATGCAAATAGTAATACTTAATCGTGATACGTTTTTCACGCAATCAAAAAAGGAGATTTATCTTTACTCAAAAAGATAAATCTCTAAAAAAGAAACACAATCATTTCTTCACAATTGATATAGATTGAATTTCCTTATGTGTTTGATCTGAACGGGCCGCAATATAATAACTATTCGTTTCATAGAAGTAGTTATTTTCTTCATTATTGCTTATACTTTCTTTTCCTAATAATTCATGAAGCTTTGCAACAGACATCGAGATATCTTGGAACGTAACATCTACTACATTTTCTTGCGAAATACCAAATTGAATATTTCCATCTTTGACAACTTTTTTCCCTGCTACCTTTTGTAATGGATTTAATGCATTCGGATATGTTGTCTGTAATTCATTTTCTGTCTTTCCTAGATAAGAAGGTGCATTCTGAAATTGTGCCCCATACACACGTTTTAGCAACGAAAGTAAATCATCCAATTTTGAATCCTCAATTGTACTATTCTGTTGTATAAATGGTGTAATATATTGTGCACTCATCCATCCCGTGTCACCACTTAGCAATTTAACTTGTACCCATTCATTATTTGCTTCCGCATCCTTTTTACGATCAGATATAGTAAAGAGATCTCCAAAGTTTGCTACAGCCAAGCGTTCACTGCTTTTACTTGCTTCTTTACGAATACTAATTTCATTGCTGGTTACTATATATTTCTCGTCTTTTTTCTGCTCTTTTTCAACTTGCTTCTCTTCAGTCACAGTCTTACTTGAAACAACTTTTTCTACATCTTTATTTCCCTTGTTGAATGGAAGTAAATCCTTATAATAGATTCCTGCTGTAACAATTCCTGCTATCGCAGCGAAACAAATCCCCGCAACTATCGCACTTTTCTTTTTCACTTTACGGCGATGCGATTTAAAGTTACGACGAGGCTTTTGAATTTTCGTAGATTGCTCTTGTAATAAGCCATGCTGAAACTGTGATGTCTGTTCTTCTCTTAGTCTTTTTCTTTCCCCAGCACTCATTTGGTTATACTGCTTTAAGAAATCACTATAATGATTAACTACTTCTTTTATATCTCCATACTCTTTCACTTGACCATAGTGTAACCAAAGGGCCTTTGTACAAAAACTTTGTACTTGAGACAAAGAATGACTAATAAAGAAAATTGTTTTTCCTTTTTCTTTAAATTCATTCATTTTATCTAAACATTTTTTTGTGAAAGTTTGATCTCCAACCGACAGCGCTTCATCAATTACCAAAATATCCGGGTCAATATGAACCGAGATTGCAAATCCAATTCTTGACTTCATCCCACTCGAATATGTTTTAACAGGCTGATACATAAATTTTCCAATATCAGCAAATTCAATAACCTTAGGCGTAATTTCCCGAATCTGTTCTTTCGTAAGCCCCATCATTAAACCTTTTAGCTCGATATTTTCAATTCCTGTTAATTGGTTATTTAGCCCTGAAGAAATCGCAATTAATGCTGCAGAACCTTTAACATTCACTTTCCCTTTATTAGGAATTGTTACACCCGCAATTAAATTGGATAACGTACTCTTTCCCGAACCATTTAAACCTACAATTCCAACAATTTCTCCTTCTGGCACTTCAAATGATATATTATTTAAAGCATAATGGTACTCACCATCTTCACTCTTAAAAAATAAATCCTTTAACTTATCAGAAGGCTTGTTGTACATCTTATATTTTTTTGTAACATGTTCGAACTTCACTTTATAATTCATTGAATCATTCACCTTTTATAAGTAGTCAACAAACTGCTTGCGGAATCTTATATGAAACATTGATCCAACCACAAACAAAACAATAGCGATTCCCCAGAAGTATAATGTATATAGTGACCATATAAAGCTAATATCGCCGTGTAATAACGATAGTCTATATCCTTCCACCACATAGTAAAATGGGTTTACCTTCATTAAGAACGCAAAAATTCCACTCATATGCTCACTTGGTTTCCATAATACTGGTGTTAAATAAAATAACATTCTTGTAATTGATTGAATAAATAAATGTATATCTCTTGAAATAGTAGAAATTGTGGAAGTAATAAAAGCTAATGCAATTAAAAAACAAAAAGTAGAAAATATACAATATATCAATCCAACGATACTAAGAAAACTTAGTCCTTTAATAAATAAGATAATAATTAGCAACACGCCAAGTAAAATCATATGTGTATATAATTGCGACAATATGACATAAGTTGGGATTACACTCAATGGAAAATTCATTTTAGAAACTGTACTCAGTTTGGCATAAATAGAATTTGAACCTTGGATAATTGAACCATTAATGAAAAACCACGGAATAATTCCACATATCATCCAGACAAAGAAAGGAACCCCTTCTACAGGCGCTCCACCTCGAATGCCTAAACCAAATACTAACCAATATACTAAAATTTGCGTTAACGGATTTAAAAATACCCATATAACACCTAACGTACTTGCCGCATATTGTTGCTTGATCTCATACGAAGAAAGCCTTCCCATTAAATATAAATTATCTAATTGTTCACGCAAAACACTCTTTATTGCTTTCATACAGTAACCTCATTTTCCTGCAACACCTTGTATAAATTCCCAAAATGAATAATCTTCATATTACTTTCCAGATTTTCTTTTATACAGTTACGAGTATCAAAAAGAAATGGTTGTCTCATTTTAGAAGCTAATTTGTTATAATCCATACTGCTAAACTCACTATGATCTGCTAATACAAGAAGTAAATCTGCTGCCTCTACCGCATCTTCCGCTGATAATGTTTTAAAGAAACTCGCTTGAATGTATGGATCATGAATTGTAACTGTGTATCCTTCTTCATGCAGTAAATCAAGAATTTCTAGTGCCGGGCTCTCTCTCAGATCATCTGTATTTCCCTTATAAGTCACACCAAACACGGCAACTTTTGGTTTCTCAATCCCCTTAAGTAATTGCCTAACATTCTCTACAACATAGGAAGGCATAGAAATGTTTGTATCTCGGGAAATTTGAATAACATTTGTCAATTCTGGAGCTTTCGCTACAATAAAATATGGATCGACAGCTAAACAATGCCCACCGACCCCAGGGCCTGGTTGATGTAAATTTACACGTGGATGCTTATTTGCCATTTCAATAACATCCAATACATTGATTTCTAATTTATTACACACCTTTGCCAATTCATTTGACAGTGCAATATTCACATCTCTGAACGTATTTTCCATCAACTTAGACATTTCTGCTGTTTTTGCATCCGTTTCAACTATTTCACCTTGTACAAACGTTTCATATACCTTTGCACCCATTCGGGCACAATTGGGCGTTATTCCGCCTACAATTCTATTATTAAAAACAATTTCCTCCATAATTTTCCCTGGGAGTACTCTTTCTGGACAATGCACTAAATATATATCTTTACCAACTATAAAACCAGCCTCTTCAACTAAAGGCCTTACATAATCATCCATACTTCGTGGTGCAATTGTTGATTCTACTATTAATACGTTCCCCGGTTTAACGTGAGAGAGAATTTTCTTTACTGCCATCAATACACCAGTCAAATCACATGACTTATACTGATCTTCGGAATTTGGAGTTGGAACAGAAACAATAAAAACATCTGCCGCTTCCGGTGTAAGCGAGGCACGTAACATCCCTTTATTTACTGCTTCTTTCACAATCTCTCCAAGTCCCGGCTCTTCAATATGAATTTCTCCTCGGTTTAATTTGTCTACAACACCTGGATTAATATCAACCCCCACTACTTCAGCGCCATGTTTTGCAAACATGGCGGAAGTAGGGAGACCGATATAACCTAGGCCTATTACGCAGATTTTCACAAATCATCGACTCCCACTAGCAAATTTCACAAGTCTATCACAGTTACGTCCATCATCATATTTAATATAATGTTTCTTATTAATTTTCTTAAGCTGTCTTTGTTTTACTAAGTATGCTTCTACAGCATGAATTACATCATCTTCTGAATAAGACACATATCCTGGTAATACGTTTTTAATATTTTCTTCAGAAATTGGCGTATTATTTTGGAACAAGTAATTAATAATTGGTTTCTCAAGGTATACAAAATCAAAAGAAATACTTGAATAGTCCGTCAACATTAGAGAACTTCTTTCGATTAATTCCCTTACATTTGCTTTATTAAAATCGTGAATTTCAATATTGGGTGATGTTTTCAAGCTATTTAAGATACCTGAATTATCCTCTTCTAAAAGTTGACACGTCCTCGGATGTAAACATACATCTAATATAATATTATTTTTTTCTAACATTTTTATAAATTTACTATTATGCAATAATGATTGAATTGCTGTAAAATACTTACTTTCCATTAATTGCTCTAGATTTTGTATATTTTTTCGCCAAGTAAATGTCATCATGATACGTTTTTCTTTCTCTTTATTTTGTAACGTATCAAATCGAGGAAGCCCACAATTCCAAATCTCTTCATTATTGTAACCAAAATGATTTTTAATTATTTGTGTTTCTAGATTACTACTTGTCAAAATATAGTCTGCCAAATCTTTATTGGAATGATATACATTCTCTACCCGTCCAGGGAGAATGATACCATGTTGGATAAATACACGTGTAGCTTTTCTTAAATGCTTTATATTAGATGGTAATAGTATATTTACGTTGTCACTACTAAATACATATTTAGCATTCATAGAATAAATAATATGTTTTAAACTATAGAACGGAATAACGCGTCCTAGCTTTTTAACCTTAGCATAATCAGGAGATTTTTTATCGATTAAATAGTATACATTTTTGTTAGGATACTTTTCCCTACAATGCTTGAAGAACCAATATCCGGTATCACTTGCAGAATTCCCTAATTTTTCTCCTACTAACCAAATTTCTTTTTTATGAAGTAATAGGTGTGAAATATCTTCTGTTACTACTCCTAAAAAGAGTTTTAATTTCTTAGATTTACTAATATAATTATTGTTTTTAATTTGCTTCATCGAATACTGCTTTTTTCGTATATTAGAAGCTACTCTTCTTTTTAAATATTCCCACTTGCTATTAAATTTTTTGTAATTCAAAGTCAGCTTACTTCTGGTCTTAACAATAGGAATAATCTCAAATCTTCCCTTGTCACTTTCCATGAAGTAATTATTTGCTTTATAAATGAAATTATTATTCATACCTCCAAGTGCTATACTCTTTTGAACGCCTAAAAAGTCAGTCTCAATAAAAAAGTCATATCCACCAGGTTCAATATTTTTATCAAATTGAATGGTAACCTCATATCCACCATGACCATACTTAAAACGAGAAGAAGAAAATTTATTATTATATGTATAGTCTGATGTAAAACGATATTCTACTTCATTTTTTCGATGTTTCATTATAATAGTATGTTTAATGTCTTTTTTATTCGTTATTGAAATATTGTTAAAATAAGCTAACCCTCTTAAAACCATTTGGTTATCCATAAATTTGATATCAAGTAAACGATTAACTAGTTTAGTAGATTCAAAAACGTGTGTAATATCAATTAAAATTTCTTTCTTCTTATACATGAAAGAAAAATAAAAATTATCGTTACGCTTTAGAGTTTTAAAAGGAAATTGATCTACATAATCATACATCGCAACCTTATTAAGTAATTGAGATAAAGTTATTAGCTCTCCATATTTTTCAGTAATCAGAAGTGATAATTTAGCATAATTCATAATAGAAAAGATTTTTATTTTTTCTTGGTCAAAACCTTTACTAAATAAAGTATCTTTAATTATTTTCAATGCTTGAACTTGCTCATTTTCTGGATAATCGAGAATATTAGCGATATGCTGATTTGCTTCTAACATTCTATAATATTGAATATCATTATGGAACTTCTCTAACCTAGCGATAGAAAAACCATTTTTATTGATAATTTTGTCTACCGCCCTCAATGCTATTTGCAAATCTGATAAATTTTTAAGTGTTTTTTGTTGAGTTGTGGACTCATTATCTGTTTCACGTCTACCACGATAATAGTACACGAAATCCTCAATCAAAATCGTCTTTCTAGAATCAAAAAAGCTTTCAATTGCAAATAAGAAATCTTCTCCATATTTAATATGCTTATTAAAACGAGTTCTTTGAATTAATTCCGATTTATAAAATTTAGCGCACGAACTTGGGAATAAATATAAAATTGGATTATGCTTAATATGAGTCTCCTTATACCCTTCAATGCTACTTTCATACTTATATCTTTCAGCAAATCTTGGGTTTACCTTAGAGGATTCAAAGAACGATTCACCTACAAAAGACATCATTTTTCCTACAACTAAATCTGCCTTTTGTTCCTCTGCATATGAATACATTTTCTCACAAGCATCAAGCCCTAAATAATCATCTCCATCTAAAAATGTAGTGTATTTCGCATCAGCTAGATTTATACCTACATTTCTTGGTTCTGATGGACTTCCTGTATTCTTCAAAAATTTATATATGATATTTGTATGCTTACTCGCCATATCTTTAATAATACTTTGCGTCTTATCCGTGGATCCATCATCTACTACAACAACCTGTACATTTTTAAGTGTTTGATTTAATACAGATTGAATTGCTTCCTCGATATAGTTTTCAACATTATAGCTTGCAATAACAACTGCCGCATTATACTTGTATTCCTTTTCTTGATGTACACTTTGTATTTCTTCTACAAGCTTTTCAATATACTTCTCATTCTTTTTGGCAGGGTTTAAAACTTTAATTAAGGATAAATCAGAATAATTATTTTCTTCAATACTAATTATTCTAGCATTCGGAATATGGTCTTTTAAATATTTATAATACTGCTTAAGTTTTGTATTCCACGCTCTAATTTTATTAATGTTTTTAAATTCCTTGTATTCACCATCTTTTAAATATTGTTCTGATAAGTACATTTCATGAATAATTACCCTATTAGCAAAATGAGTATTTAAAAGTTTTATAAACTCATCACAATATTTTTTCCAAAGAATAAAATCAACATTTGAAATTACATTAGAGTTCTTTTGAATCTCTGAATATAGATTACTATCTTTTAATAACCAACTATCTAAAATCATAGTATTTTTATATTGTAGTAAATTATATCTTTCATCTAATAAATCAATAATAATATAATCTTTTTTTCTTCCTAACTCTTCAATATCTCCTACAATTTTTTTATTTAGTTCGTTTGCTAAAATAATTTGTTTATTATATACCGCCGGTTGTATTGCCTTAGGATCAACATTTAATGGTGTAGACATTACATCTATAATAGATCCCAGTGTATAATCAATGTCAACGTATAATTTTTCACGTGAAATCATGCTTAATATTGTACCTGTCTCATAACCTAAAGAGATAATGTTCATTGAACTCACCTTTCTAACTGTGCCTAGCCTATAATTTCATCAATTTGTTTCTCTAACTCTAAGTAATATCTATCATTAAAATGATATGGGAAGCATCCCCACAAATGTTTTGCATCGCAATAGAAATAGCCCTCATCATTCGGTCTAATTACATTTATCCCTGGAAAATTATCTTTAAAATATTGATGATAATGAGCTAATAGTTCATTGAACTTACGAATATAGTCTTGATTTTCAAATAAATGCATCTGATTTTCTTTTAAATAAGAATTTACCATTTGAACTTCATTTAAAATAATTTGCTTTGGATTCAAATGTTTTTTTAGTTCCTCAATGAACTTAAGACAGTTCTCCTCCCAAATTCTTGTTACATCTGAATCAAATCGATCTAATACAGTAGCATTAAACTCGTTTTGTAAATTTGATTCTCGATACTCCCAACTTCTTGTCAGATATGCATTGCTATACCTTAAAATATCAAAGCGCTCTTCCATAAAGTCTATTACTAAATAATCTACTTTCTTAGCAATATCTTTTAAGTTCTTTACAAAGGTCTTATCTAAGTCTCTATGTAATGATTTTCTTCTAAAATTACTACTCAAAGATATTTGCTCTTCTTCATATGGTATTGGCTTCGATGTTATACTAGCCAAACTGCTCCGAGCATAGTAGTCTATTATTTCATATTTCGGACGTCCATTTTGCTCCTCATATACTCTAAAAATGTCTCTAGAATCACAACTTCCGAATATTAGTATTCTATTCTTTGAATCCTCATGACTGTCTTCCTGCTTCACAGTAAGATTATTACATAAAGCATCATGCAGACATTCATAATAACTAACACTTAGTAAATGCGGCCTTAATAAATACTTATGATTAGCATCTGCATAGTTCTGATTTATATTTATAACATTAATCCCCTCAAAATTTTCTTTAAAGAATTCATATTTCCCCTTTAAAATTTTATTAATTTTTCTAATCTCTTCTACATTAGAAAACTCTAATAATCCCCCGTCTTTTTTGTACTTTTCTGCTAAATACATTTCATGAAGGATGATCTTTTTGTTAGAAATTAACTTTTTTAACTCATCTATTAATAATAAGCATATACTGTACCATTCTTCATTAAGCTCATTTGGATAAATTTCATTCTCTTTTAAAACTTTCATTAATGAACTATTTTGAACATCATAATTTAAAGTAATAAAACTTCCATTTTCCTTTACCGAACTATACATTTCATCCAAAAAATCTATAATGATATAATCACTCTCTTTTACCTTTTGAGATAACCGTTTAAAATATCCTTTTTGCAATTGTTCTAGTGCATAGCGATTTAATTCTACTTTAGTTTGCTGCTGTAATCCTTTGATTGGTTTAGACATTAAACTCATTACATTTGTTTTGCATATGCTATCAATTAAAGATATACCTGGCTTGTTACATAACTCGAATAACAACTGACTTCCTGTTCCAATAGTAATAACTTTCATAATTTGCTTTCCTCTAATCTACATATATTTTTTAATATTTCCTCACAATGTAAACGTGTATCTTGTATTAAGTATTTTTTTCTTTTACTTTGGAAGGTGAAAAACGAATTTTCTTCTATAAAATATTGTAATATACTTTGAAAAACCATATCTAAATCAATCACCACAGGACCAAATAAATCTTGTTTATGATCAATCGGCCCCTCATTATAATGCCTAGAATAAAATTCATCATAATCAAATTGATAGAAAATAACGGGTTTCTTCATATAAGCAAAATCAAATGAAACAGTAGAATAATCTGTAATTAATAATTGATGTCTTTTTAATAGACTTTGTACTGTTTCTTCCCCCTGCTTAACAACTTTAATTCTTTCATGAAATACAGGCATTTCCGCACCAAATTTTTGAGTCTGATAATGTGGGAAGAATGTTAAGGTTAAATCTTTTTCTTCTAATATTCGGTGAAGCTCTTTGCTTTGTAAAAAAGACATATACGTTTGCCAATACTTCGATTCTTCCAATTGCTCTTTTGTTTTAATCCAGCTTCTCCAAGTTGGCATCAGCAAGATTTCATTCCCTTTGCTTTCATCTTGCAATGCATCCCAGCGTGCAAGCCCAGTTACGATGACTTCGTCTTCTGCATAACCAAATTCTTTTACAATATGATCCTTTTCAAATTGAGAAGATACAACAAATAAAGAATATCCCATCCGATTTTTATTTAATACATGATTTACTCGACTTACGCCTATTACTCCATGTTGAATAAAGATTTTCTTATTTTGTTGCCATTCTGGATAGTACTTTAAAATATGTTTATAATCTTCTGTGTACATATTTGCTGTTTCTGAATAACTGTTAATCGTTTTATCACAAATCAACAAATAAAATGTATGCTTAAAACTCCCAAATTGAATAATATTACCTAGATTTTCAATATTCTTATAGTCATTACATTCCTTATCAATAATATAAAAGATTGGAATCTTAGGGTTTTCTTTTCGGATATAGGTAAACAAGTGATAAGAATTATCTTGCGCTGTATCTCGCCTTTCACCAATTAACCATACCTTTTTTCTACGAAAATATGAACCAAATAATTTATAAGCTATGATTGCAAAAAATGCTGCATACTTTTTCCTTTTTAAAAGACCTATATCATAGCGCATTGCACGTTTTATTTCATGATATTTATTCATTATGTGCTGTTTCTGATTACACTTACGAATGTAAATTGTAGCTTCACTATTTGTATATTTCATTCTAATTTCTAATGGATTTATATTTTGATGCTTTGTATTATTGCGTAACTGCGCTAATAGAACCTTCATTGGTTCTTCTACAACAGTATTCCCTATGCTGAGGCGTATAGATATTTTCCATTCTCCCTCTTCTAACAAATCTTTCACATTGACTTCTATTGTTTCAAACCCCGCATCATTATAATCAATGGTATTGTTAGAAAATAGATATGTTATATCGGTACGTAAGGAGCTTTTTAGTTGAATTATTTTAGTAGTTCCTTTTTTACGAAATACCAATTCTTTTTTTATTCTCTTTGTCGACATATTTTCAATAAAGGCATACCCACTAAGTGTTAGAACATCTTGACGAAGTTTTATACCTTCGATTCGATGATTCAATATTAACTTACTGACTCGCAACAAAGCCTTATATCGAGGAAAAAATCGGTAAAGGTAGTAATAATAATTTTCATTTTCATAAACATGTTCTTTCGAAATCGATTCATCTTGAATAATAACTAATAACTTTTCTAATGATACACAGTCATTCTGTTTAATCATTTCTGTTACTAATTGATCACGTATATTTAAATTCTCTGTAATATTTGAAACGCATACGTTTGATAAAAATTCATTTCCCAGTTGAATAACCTGAGAGATCTGTTCTTTTGAAAAACTAGAACCTTTCAAAATAATAGAATCAACAAAAAACTTCCATTGTCTTCCTTCAATAAAATGAATAGATGAGGCTTTTTGAAGATCCATATACAAATCTTTTAACTTCTTTTGTAAGGTGACTAACTGTTCAAAAAATGTAATGTTCGCTTTTTTAGATAAATTCCCCCCATTATCTAACACTCTATAATTCAGAAGTGGAATATCTTGCACCGCAATACGTTCAGAAAGAAGTAAACATCTTTGAGTGAATAATAAATCTTCTCCTACCCATAAGCCTTCATCAAAAATAAGATCATGTTGTCTACACAACTCTCTTTTGAATATTTTGTTACTAGCAGATGGAGTAAAGTGTAATTCTGGATTCGTTGTAATCTGTCTGATAACCGGCAGTTTTTTATCAAATACTTTTTTCATATATGAAAGCGGCCAACGTCTATGCTCATTAAAACAAGTAATATTTGCGATGGCTATATCTGCTTTTTCCTGATTAGCCAGCTCCCATAACTTTTGATACGCTGTTGGATCGACATAATCATCTGCATCTAAAAATGTAACATATTCCCCTTTCGCATGTTGAAGCCCAACATTACGTGCAACACTTACCCCTGCATTCTTCTGCGTATAGACGGTTAAATGCTTATGTTGTTTTTCATAATACTGTAAAGCTTCTATACTATTATCCGTTGATCCATCATCTACAACAATAATCTCAATGTCTTTTAATGTTTGATTTATGACAGACTGAAGGCATTGAACTAAATATTGTTCTTTATTATAGTTTGTAATTACTACACTTAACTTCACTTTTCTCAACAACCATCATTCCCATCTTCTAAACCATACAATAACGTAAAAATAGAAAATAACCTTCTATTCTTTACGTTATTGCAAACCCTTATATATATCTACAAAGACATTTTTTTCATTATCCCAATTATAATTCCCACGTGCAGTAAAACAATTTTGTCTCATTTTTTCACGTTCTTCTGGATGATTAAGTAAATAGTTTACACCTTCAGCAATGGAAGCTGGATCATGTGAATCTACACAAACACCTATGTACTCTTTTTCTACAACACGTTGAATTTCAGGGAAACTACAAGCAATAACAGGTACTCCGCTCA
Source organism: Bacillus sp. Medicinal_06 (assembly GCF_056711665.1). Classification (NCBI taxonomy): domain Bacteria; kingdom Bacillati; phylum Bacillota; class Bacilli; order Caryophanales; family Bacillaceae; genus Bacillus; species Bacillus sp. Medicinal_06. The sequence goes on from NZ_JBWYHD010000006.1 coordinate 393,923, forward strand.
TCATGTACTCAAATAATTTATTAGATGAGGCTGAGTAATGATTAAAGCAAACATTATTTAACACCTGAAAACCTAGATAAGCATTTTTAGTATAATGTAGCAATTCATTTACGGGTACCTTTGGAATAAATTTTACCTTGTTTTCTAATCCTAATTCCATGACCATTTTTTGTAAGTCGGGTTTAATACGTCCATCACCAATAAACACAACTGTTCCTCTGTCAAACATTGGAACTGCTTGTATTAATTTATCTAATCCTCTTCCTGTTTGAATACCACCTTGATATAAAAGTATTGGTTCTTCTATTGGAAGATTTAGCATCTTATGTAAATCAACCGAATCACTTTGTTCTGGTTGTGTAACGAAAGGGTAATTATGAATCACTTTTGGATAGAATCCATACAAATCCTCTGCATATTTTGCACGTGTATGATTTTCCATAATCATTACATCAGCATATTTTAAATAGAATTTTTCCATAATCCCATAAATTTTACTGTTATATCCTGTACGACTTGTCTGCACTTCATGTGAATCATAAATTAGTTTTTTCTTTCTAAATACTTTTGCACATAACCATCCTTGTGGCAACGTATTCAGGTCATTAGAATGATATAAATCATATTTCTTTTTTAAACCATTCTTCACCATTTGGCTCAAAATATATGAACGAATAATTAAAGTTCTAATTTTTTTTGTAGAAAATAAAATGGCAAATAACAATAAAACTGCTGTAACAATCGGAAACTTCCATAATGCAAAAGCAGCACCCGCAGCAAATAGTAACTTTGTAATCACATTTTTCATAGCAAATTGCTTCACACGATTTACTGCCCCAAATACTTTCTGTAAAGGCAGCAGGCGATTATTTACACGTGTAACTGTAAATCCTTCTTTTCGCATTTCCCACTTCGGCAGGTCACGTTGTTTCCAATCATGAATACATATTAAATCTACTTCATATCCAGCTTCAGCTAATGCAGTACATTCTCTTAAAACACGTGCATCATTTGTGAAGTGGTTCCATACGAACATACAAACTTTCTGCTGTGACATCCTGTTCCTCCATTAAGTTAGTTAGTACTTTGATGTTGTTTTTCCACCTTAAATGTTGAAAAGCATAACCGTGTCCATTCTTCCCTTTCCTTCTTCTCACCACTTCGTTTTCAGCTAAAGTTAAAATATGCTTTCCTAACTCTTCAACTGTACGATCATGTGAGATAATGCCACACTCTGCTTCTGTAATAACTTTCTTTGCATAGCCAGACACGTCTCCAACAATAGGTTTCTGCATACACATATAGTCAATTATTTTTCCTGGTAATACTGTTTGAAATACTTTTTCATCTACTAAGCTAACATATGCAATATGCGCCTTCGCAACTTCTTTCAAAGTAGCACTACGACTTTTTGCCTTAACAATTTGTATGTTGGAAAGACTTTTTCTCTTAATAACTTCTGCTACTTCATAGCTTTTAAATCCATAACCAATAATTTTGAATTTAATATGCTCGTAATTCTTCAAATGCTCTGCAACGTCAATTAATTTTCTAATATCTTGCGCTAAGCCAATGTTCCCCGTATAAATCACTGTAATATGCTCTTGCTTCTTAGCGTCCATTGCTGGCTGATGTGTTACCATCTTTAATTCTTTCTCTGTTAGTGAATTGGGCATAAAAGATATAATGCCCCTTGGAATTCCTTTCAACTCAATATATGGAATAAATCCTTCACTATTTACAATAATTCGATCCGCTGAACGATATAAAAACTTCTCTAAACCATAAGCAATAGATAATACAAATCGATTTGAGAAAACACCAACCCCCAACAAAGATTCCGGCCATAAATCTCGAACATCTAAAATGAGATTAGCCTTTAACCTTTTTTTCGCAAATATACCTGCTAAGCCTATAAAAATAGGGGGTGTTGAAACAAATACATGATCATATTTTTCTTTCATTCCAAAGATAGCCATAATGAATCGAAAAGTAATCTCTAAATATAAAAACAGTCTTCTAATCATGTTATTCGTATACTTTCTTGTTTTCGGCTTAACACGAATTATTTTCTCGTTGTCTAAGAACTCCTCATCCCAAAATTCCTGATTTTTATATAAATTTTGATTTGGATAACGAGGATCTGTTGTAAGAATTGTGACATCATATCCTTTTTCAGTTAGCTCTGAATAGATATTCTTAATACGATTGGCAGCGCTGCCGATTTCTGGATAAAAATTTTGCGCCACTATCAAAACTTTCTTCATTTTATTGTCCCCCTCTTTTCCCACACACAAACTACGTCCCCATCCTATATTTGTTAATTTTGTTAACTACATACCCAAAATAGATTTTGAATTAATTTCCTATCTTAACTTAAAATTTACAAACTTAATTTCAAATTTACAAATACTAGAATATCATTAAATCTGACAAAATTGAACCTTTATGTTTAATAAATCTACCATTTTTCGACTTAAATACTTACCTGTTTACATTTATATATCCTAAAATAAAAAAGAACGACCAAAAGGTCCATACATATCGACTAATTGAGTTCATCCTTTTCGGATTGATCTAAGTAATTTTCATAAATAGATGTAGGTAAATTCCGGCTCACATGAGGAGTTTTAGAGGGAATAATATCTGAAAAAAATAAAGAGGCCTCCCAAATTTATTGGTAAGCCTCTTCAAAAATTTTTCTATAACTATTTCAATAAACGCTTTGGCAATTTATCAATATTCTCTAACATAATGCCTGTACCAACAGCAACACAGTGCATTGGATTTTCAGCGATTAGTACTGGTACTTTTAATTCTTCTGCTAGAAGCATGTCGATACCGTGTAGTAATGCGCCGCCGCCTGTTAGGATCACGCCGCGGTCAATGATGTCTGCAGATAATTCTGGTGGCGTACGTTCTAGTACACCTTTTGCAGCTTGTACAATGATAGAGGCGTTTTCTTTTAACGCTTCTGTAATTTCTTCTGAACATACTGTGATTGTACGTGGTAAACCTGTTACCATGTCACGTCCACGAATTTCAAGTTCTTCACTACGTGCACCTGGGAATACTGTACCGACTTTAATTTTAATGTCTTCTGATGTACGTTCCCCGATTAATAGCTTGTACTTGCGTTTAATATAGTTTAAGATTTCCATATCAAACTTGTCACCAGCCATTTTGATAGAGGAGGAGGTAACAATATCACCCATTGAAAGTACGGCAATATCTGTTGTACCTCCGCCAATATCAACAACCATATTTCCGCTTGGTTGGAAGATTTCCATACCAGCACCAACAGCAGCTACTTTTGGTTCTTCTTCTAAGAATACTGTTTTACCACCTGAACGTTCAGCGGCTTCACGAATTGCTTTTTGTTCGACAGATGTGATGTTTGTTGGACAACAAATTAAAATGCGAGGTTTTGAAAAGAAGCTCTTCACGTCCAGTTTGTTAATGAAATACTTTAACATTGCTTCTGTAATCTCGAAATCTGCAATTACACCATCTTTAAGCGGACGAATCGCTACAATATTACCAGGTGTACGTCCTACCATACTTCTTGCTTCTTCACCTACCGCTAATACTTTTCCAGTATTGCGATCAATTGCTACAACAGACGGTTCGTTTAAAACGATCCCTTTACCCTTTACATGAATTAATACGTTAGCCGTGCCTAGGTCAATTCCGATATCTCTCGCAAACATTCCTGCTTTTTCCTCCTTGATATTCAAAATCAGGTTGTACCCGAATTCTTTTACACCTAATTCCTGATTTTATCATAATTTTAACGGAAACGTAATATTTGAAAAAATAATTCTTCTGAAAAATGTTCCGTAATGATCAAGGAATGTTTGCCGTATACTGAATTATTGCCGCACGATTTTTTCTGTATCTTCTTTTCGATACTTTTGCTTCGTCGCTTCCCCGCCCCTTAGGTGGCGAATCGACTTATGATAATCAAGAATTTCTTTCACTTCATTTGCGAGCTCTGCATTAATTTCTGGTAAACGTTCTGTCAAATCTTTATGAACTGTACTCTTTGATACCCCAAACTCTTTCGCAATCACACGAACTGTTTTTCTTGTCTCCACGATATACTTGCCAATCTTGATAGTTCTCTCTTTGATGTAATCGTGCACACCACTCGCCTCCCTAAATTGGATGTGAGAAGTGTGAAATGAGACTCGCTGCATATGACTAAGAAGTAAATTCGAGTGCTGTTTGTAAGCGTTAAACATTCTGGAATTTATAATGAAATGATTCACGATTTCTCACCTCAAACACTCTCTTTGCATTGGTTTATACCATTGTATTGCCCACATTACTGATATATGCTACAAGTTCGGTATTTTTGCGGACTAAGTTAAGAAAAATTACAATTTTGTTTGAGAAATTAAAAAAAAGAGTGTATAGGAATGATTTCACAATCATCCCTATACACTCTTTCACTTACACACATTATTTAATTAACGTCATCTTATTTTTTTACTGCCTCATAATTACCTGAAACTATATCAGTAAATATATCCATATTCATTTGCGGCTTCATTACAAAGCTGTTGACTTCCAAGGGCCCATTATCTGGTCTAGCATACCCAGCATTTGTAGTAAATGCTAAATGGAAACCTAATTCTTTTAATAACTTAATTGAATTCTCATCATACGCTCCAAATGGATAGCAAAAATATTTTGTATTTAAAACATTTTTACTTAATTCAATATCTTTTTTTACATCAGCGATTGGTTTAGTTACAAAATCAACCTTTCCCTTACTAAGTTCATTATGAAGATCATGTGAATGACTCCCAAATTCAAAAGTATCCTTCATCTTCTGAATATCCAATTTGCTAAGAAACTGTAATTGTTTCGCATCAAACTTTTCTTCACCATCTTTTAATTTAGATGTAATTGGGAATGACGCTGCATGCATTTTATATTTTTTTAGAATTGGATATGCATACACATAATTTGATTTCCAACCATCGTCAAAAATAATTAAAACACTTTTATCAGGTAATTTTTTCTTATGTTTTACAAATCCCTCGAATTCTTCTAATGTCAACGTTTTATAACCATTATCAGCTAAATACTTCATTTGTTGTTCAAATGTTTCTACCGATAAAATTGAATCCATATTCTTGAATTTCTGATTTTCATTTTTTTCTTTTTCCTTAAGTAAATGATGGTACATCAAAACAGGTACTTTCTCTTCTTTAGTACCTTTACTAAAAACAGCAAATACAATTCCACCAATCAACACAACCGCTGCAGCAATAAAAATTAACAGCTTTTTTGAACTTTTACCCTTTCTAGCTTCCAAGTTAAAACTCCCCCTCAAACACAACAAAAAAACACAGTACTTTTTACAACATACTGCACCTCAATATTGCTTTCTTATGTAAAAATCACAATTAGTATTATACGTGCTAAAACCAGAAATTCCAATAGTTGTATAAAAAGAAAAACACCCCTGCTTTAGGAGCGTCATTCTTCCTGATCACATTCTTCCTCTAATAATTGATGGTGGGGAACTTCTTTCTTACTAGCGATGTAATAATATAAAGTAAATAAGATAAACAACAAAATAAGAGCAATCGACAGAACAAATAAAAACGACATAGAATCCCCTCCTTTTCTTAATATATATTCGAGAATTCTGTCCAATTTCCTTGTTATTGCTATCTTTCTCTCGAAATGAACCATTTTTATATAATAATAAAAAAATCAGTTCCCCTAGTGAGAACTGATTTTTTCGTTTTACTATTCTTGTGTAGAAGAAGAGTCGCTAGATGATTCCGTAGAACCATTTGTTGATTTCTCTTCTTTTTGCTGTTTTTCATCAGCTGAACCATTCGTTGATTTCTCTTCTTTTTGCTGTTTTTCATCAGCTGAACCATTCGTTGACTTCTCTTCTTTTTGCTGCTTTTCATCAGCTGAAGTTGATTTTTCTTCTTTTTGTGATTTTTCATCCGTTTTACCATTTGTTGCTTTTTCATCAGCTGAGCCATTTGTCGCTTTCGCTGCTCCTGCCTCTGCTTTTACGTCTGTCGCAAGTTTGTTAAGGTAACGCTCTGGATTTACAGCTACATTATCTTTACGTACTTCAAAGTGTACATGGGAACCTGCTTCCTTATTCATTGCGCTTAAACCGGATTTTCCTAATACTTCACCTTGTGCAACTTTTGCACCTTTTTCTACTTTTACACTGCCTAAGCTTTGATAAGTTGTTGCAAGACCATTTCCGTTATCCACTGTTACAACATAACCGAGAAGTGAATCTTTTTCCGCTTTTTTTACTGTACCACTTAAAGCAGCTGTAACATCAAATTCCTTCCCGTTTTTCGCAGCAATATCAATTCCTTTGTTAGGAGAATATGTGTTGTTATAAAAGACAAGTGCTTGTTCTTGCTCTTTCTCCGGTGCTCCATCCTCATAGAACTTCTTCTTCACAACAACATCTACATTCGTTGCAGCTGGCATTTTCACCACTTCTGAAGATTTTGTTACTGGCACTGCTGGATTTTCCGTTTGACCGTACGGCGTTGCTTGCTCGTTATTAGGCGCTTTCTTTGGATTCGCTGCCTGGAACCATAGAGCAACTGTTAAGATTATCGCTGCACATGCAATATATAGTGCAGGAAATACCCAACGTTTTTGAAATAAATGAACTACCTTCCGCGACTTTTTATTATTCCTTCCTCGCATTCTATCATCACCTCAGCAATCATTTTGAACAATATTCATTCATCCTATACAACCTATAACTAATTACTTTTCGACAAAATCTGTAAAAATATGTATAGGAATTGCAAAATTTCCGAGGAAATGATAGAAAAAAGAAAAAACTGAGCGCTTTGGCTCAGTTTTTTAGTCTAGTTGTTTCTTTTTGTAGACAATAAGACACAAAATAATTGAGATGATTAACCAAATGGAGATATTTAATAGGTTTGTGTCAATTGCAGAGAAACCTTTATCCTCTACTATACTTACAACCGCATCAAAAATATGGCTTGTCGGTGAATAAGATAACACTTTTTTCAAAACATCATTTTTTATAAAATGACTTAAAAATGGAGCCATGAGTAAGATCATTGCAATCGGTGATGCAATAACAGAAACTTGCACTAAATTTTTAGCTAAAAGAGCAATAATTGTCCCAAATACGATAAATAGCAATGTTCCTAATAAAATCACCATAAACATGAGCAAAATACTTCCCTGTAAAATATCTAATATAAATAAATTAAGAAAACTTATAGCAAACGTTAAAATAATGATTGGTAGTGCTTTTCCAATAATAATTTCAACTGACGATGCAGGAGATAGCATAAGCACACGTAACGTATGTTTCTCCTTCTCTTCTGCAATAAGGGTTGCCTGCGAGATTGTTGTAACCATACATAATACCATGACGATTACAATCCCTCCCATAAACTCCTTACCATCTCCCATTTGCTTATAAAACAACGCCAATCCAAGTGGTAAAATTGCCATCAATAATATTTGTGCGTTATTTTTCAAATCCTGCATCTCTTTACGTAAGATAGCTGATAAACGTCTCATTGAAAATGTCATTATAATCCCCTCCCAGTTACTTCAATAAAGATATCCCCTAGTGTTGGCTCATAAGAATGAATTGATAAAAGCTCTCCTTTTTTCATCCATTCTGAAATACGTTTTGCGCCTAATTCATCTTTTTGCACTGTTTCTTTTTTCTTATCTTTTAAAACAACTTCAATTTTGTCTTTTGCGTATTGTAGACGAAGATTTTCTGGTGTATCAAGTGCTACAATTTCACCACCGCATAAGAAGGCAATACGATTACAAAGTGTTTCTGCTTCATCCATGTTGTGTGTTGTTAAGAAGATCGTTGTTCCTTCTCTATTTAAGTCTTTTAAGATGTTATGAATGTTTTGAACATTGACTGGATCAAGTGCTGATGTCGGTTCATCTAAGAAGAGGATATCTGGTTTGTGCAGGATTGCTCGTGCTAAAGTTACACGCTGTTTCATTCCTTTTGACAATTTCTTTACTGGTGTTTTTTTATCTTCTATTAAGTTCACTTGCGATAGCACTTCATCAATTCGTTCTTTTTTACAATCATATAAGTCGCAAAATAATAGTAAGTTATCATAAATGCTAAGTCTTTCATATAAGCCGCTGTTATCTGTTAAAATGCCAATTCGTTTATAATCGATACTATTTGGCCCTGTAATATCTTTCCCTAGTACTCTCACTTTTCCAACACTGTGAAGCAATTGAGAAGTTAAGATTTTCACTGTTGTTGTTTTTCCTGATCCACTCGGTCCAAGAAATCCGAAGATCTCCCCTTGCTTCACTTCAATATTTACATTTCGAAGTGCTGTTTTTTCATGAAAGGTTTTCATTACATCCTTCATTTCAATTGCCAATGTCATTTCGCCATCCCCTTTGTTTTTCTTTTATAGATCATTTCGCTTCAGCAGCTCATTTGCCGCCTCTGCTTGTTGTGTTCGCTTTTCTTGACCTAATCATATGAAAAACAAAGAAGCTCTGCAGTGAAATGCCAATAAAAGGAGTATTATTACCGGTGAATGAATCTTATTTTCAGCTGGGTGGAGCATCATTTATAGCCCAATCACACCTTTTAATTCATCCATTCGCCCTTTCGAAAGTGGAATGGAACTTTTTCGTTCATCATCCAAAATTAAGCTAAAGCTATTCCTGGTCCAGGTGATTACTTCTCGTACTCGCTGTAAGTTAACAAGGTAAGAACGGTGACATCTGAAGAATCCAAACCCTTTTAACCTTTCTTCTAACTCACTTAATGTTAACGCGCATACAAAGTCTCCCTCGCGAACATGAATATGCGTCGTTCCATTTTGCGTCTCAATAAAATGAATTTCCATTGGATCAAGCAAAATGATTTTATCATTCACTTTCGCAGGGATTCTCTCAAGCTTCATTTGCGGCATCATTTGCACGACGTTTTCTGAGTCTATTTCCTCATCTTCTTCCTGCTCAATTTCTACTTTTTTAACGCCATCTGGATTTAATATATACACATCTTCTGTTAGAGAAAGTGCATCCGATAAAAAGGATGATGTAATAAAGATGGCCTTTCCCTGTTCTTTCATCTTCATAATTGCTTTTCGAATGATAATTGTGCTTTCTATATCTACATTTTGTTCAGGTTCTTCCAAAATAATTAAATCCGGATTATGAATCATGACCCGGCCAATATGAAGACGACGTTTTTCAGAAAATGATAGCTTTTCAATTTTAACGTTCATTTTATCTAGTAAACCAACATACTGGACAACTTCTTCTATGCTAATATTCGAGTCATACAATCCAGATAAAAAGGCGAAATATTCTTTTACTTTCAAGCGATTGTATGCTTCATCTTTTAAAAAGCAAAAACCAATGCGCGAGTAAGCTTGCTTTTGAATCAACTCCCCGTCAAATAGAACACTCCCAGTCGATGCCTCTTCCTCGCCGATTATAATGCGGTGCAAAACCTTCGCCGTATGATTGTTACATTGCAGCACAACACATTGCCCTTTTTCAATTTCAAGCTGAATCACCTGCAACTGGTTCGTCTTACCCAATTGTTTTAGCTCCAGTAACGCCATGTTTTCTCCCCCAGATTGTTTTTATCTTATTATATCAAACAACTAATGGAAAATTATGATATTTATTCCGAAAATAAAAAGGAGCTCATTTAGCCCCTTTTTGATTGATTTGTATGATATATTTTATCGAAGCACCGATATATTACTCTAAGCGAGCGGCATACAACTATTATTTCTGCTTCACCATATAAGTTTTCAACTGATCACGCAGCGCTCTTTTCAGGAATTTCCCGACGGATGTTTTCGGGATTTCCTCGACAAATAAAATATCGTCTGGCATCCACCATTTCGGGAACTGGTCTTCTAATAATGCATAGAGCTCTTCTTGTTCTACTGCTTGTCCTTCTTTTAAAACAACGCAGGCAACAGGGCGTTCTTGCCACTTTTCATGCGGAACGGCAACGACGGATGCCTCTAGTACTTTATCATGGGCCATTAAAGCATTTTCTAGATCAACAGAGGAAATCCATTCACCGCCGCTTTTAATTAAGTCTTTCGTCCGGTCAGCAATTTTGATAAACCCTTCAGGATCGACTTTGACAATGTCCCCTGTATGGAGCCAACCGTCTTTCATCGACTCTTCTGTGCGTTCGTCTTTATAATAACTACCAGCAATCCATGGTCCGCGGAGGCACAGTTCACCCATTTCTTTCCCGTCCCACTTAATTTCTCCATCTTGACCAATTACCTTCATTTCAAGGCCTGGGAATAAGTAACCTTGGCGGGAGCGCAATTCGTAATATTCTTCTTTTGGTAAATCACGCTGATATGATTTTGGACAGTTAATGACAACAGCTGGACTGGTTTCGGTCATTCCATATATTTGCCTAAAAGCAATTCCGTAGTTCTCTTCATAGGTGCGAATCATACTTGTCGGAGCTGCTGACCCACCTGACCATATCGTACGAATACTACTAATATCATACGGGGACTTTTCAAGTTCTTGTAATAGACCAATCCAAATTGTTGGTACACCAGCAGTAATCGTCACCTTCTCACGTTCAATAAGCTGCGCTAAAATTTCCGGAGTAAAGTGTGGTCCTGGTAAAACGAGTGTTATTCCGAACCATGTACTAGCAAAAGGAAGCCCCCATGCGTTTACATGAAACATCGGAACGACAGGCATACAAGTGTCTTCTTCTGATATATTACCGCCGTCTACAAGGCCGAGCGTATAACTGTGGAGCGCTATACTACGATGTGTATACACAACGCCTTTCGGTTTCCCTGTCGTTGCGGAAGTGTAGCACATACCCGCAGGTTCTTTTTCATCTAAGTTTGTTAGGAATGGGAATGTTTCGTCGCCGTCTTCAAGTAGTTTGTTGTAATGATATACTGGTGATAGTGTTGTGTGAGGTAGTTCGTGATCATCTGTCATAATAATAAATGCTTTCACATGAGGAATTTCGTGTTGAATACTTTCGAGTACGGGAACCATATCTTCATCAACAAGGATGATTTTATCTTCGGCGTGGTTAATGATATATGAAATGTAATCTGCGGAAAGTCGTAAATTAATCGTATGTAACACCGCTCCAATTCCTGGAATCGCAAAATATGCTTCCAAATGGCGGTGGTGATTCCAAGCAATTGTTCCGACTTTATCTCCCTTTTCAATTCCCATTTTACTTAATACACTTGCAAGCCGCCTTGTCCGTTTCGCTATCTCTCCGTATGTTAATGTTTGAATGCGTGATGCAGTACGTGAAATAACTTCCTTCTTTGAAAAATATTTCTCTGCTCTCTCCAACATTGCTGGAATGAGGAGTGGTACATCCATCATCATATTCCATGCCCCCTGTTATTATTTTACATATATACATACATCTGTATTATAACACAGCACATCTAGACAAAATATTGTAACCTTTCTTTTGTTTTCTACAAAAAATGACATCTTATTATCTAATTGTCTTCTCTTCAAAAAAAAGGAGATATCCAAAAGTAGCTGAATAGCTACTTTTGAACATCCCCCTCTTTCGACTTGAACTACCTTCATAATTGTGTATTAAAGCCCTAATCCCTCTACTATACATAAACACATCCTATAAAACAGATCATTTATTTTCACAAGATTATTAGTGTACACATACAAGAGAAACTGAAGCTAAGTTTTAAATCAATTCTGCTTTATAGAACGCATCCACAAGTAATATTTCACCACATGAATTATTTATTACTTGATTTATAATTCATTATGCAAAATTGCATTTAAAAACACATTGATAAACATGAAATCGCTTACTATAATCGAGGTATCAAGGTTTTATATATTTTAATATTTCAACAAACAGGAGGTAATCGTATGGAAATCGCAATGGCTGTATTAAAATTTATCGGTGGTGTAATCCCATTAGTACAAGAACTTTTAAAAGCAGTAATGTAGGTTTATTATTCTGCAATTATTTTAATATTTATCATACAAATGATCTGCATATCCAAACATTTTTGGTATGCAGATCATTTGTATGAACAAAATTCAGTAAGGAAAAAGCCCATCTAGTATGATGGACTCGGTACTACGTCTTATTTAGTTCTTCGCCATTAACTTTCCTTCATAATCGTTTAGCGTCTTAATTTCGATCCCTTTATAGTAATGAGCAACAATATCTGTATACCCTTTTCCCTCTTTCGCCATTCCATTGGCACCATACTGACTCATGCCAACGCCATGACCATACCCTTTCGTTGTGACGACAATGTTATTTCCTTGTTGTTTCCACGTAAAGTCAGAAGAGCGTAACTCTAGTTTCGTTCGCACTTCTTTTCCTGTTAATGTTTTTCCTTGAAACTCTACATCCTTCACTCGTTTTCCTTCTGTACGTTCTTTAATGTTACCGACTTTTCCGTTTTCCAACACCTTTACGCCAAGGCGCTTTTGAAAATCAGCTACAGTAAAAGTTTGCTCACTCGCAAATTTCGGAGCAGCTTGGTCCCAAGGACTGTCTACGCTTTTCAAATATGGTAAGTCCTTTCCCCAGTAGTCTGCAGCATTTTCTGTATAGCCGTTACTTGTTGAGAAGAAGGACGCTGTAATAGGAGTACCTTCATAAGTTAAAACTTGTCCGGCTGTTTCAGATACAGCTTCTTCAATCTTCTTCAAGTTTTTCTCATACTCTTTGCCCCATGTCCTCTTTAATTCTTCTTTACTATGGTAGACTTGATGCTTGACCGTATCTGTCACATCCGCATTATTTTCCTTACTTCCACTTAACATACGCTGTACAATAAATGTCCTTGCCGCTAATGCCTGTGCCTTTAATGCCTCTATTTCAAAGCTAGCATTCATCTCAGAAGCTACTACACCTGCAACATACTCTTCCATCGGCACTGTTTCTACCTTCTTTTGCTGACTGCGATACACAGCGACTTGCACAGCAGTATTTACCTTTTCAGGGGCTGGCACATTTTGCACAGCTGGAGGATTTTTAGGCGGCTGACTTACCTTCTCTTTCGTAAACGGAATGACAAGTACGGTCGGTACAATAATGACGAGCGCCACTAAGAGCGCTATTGTAATGAAAAGTGGCTTTGAAATTTTCATCTTTTTCCCCCGATATGAAATTGGATTCATTTCATTCTTATGGGGCATGACAAGTTTTTAGAACATATCGGAAGGAAGTTCTTCTCATAGAAGTAGTAGTAAAATTTCTTTTCAAACAAACGAATTTTCCAAATATTTTTAATGAAACGTGCATAAGCCGAGTATTTCTTGACTATAACAGTAATAGAAAAAAAATCGCCCCCATGTCAAAAGACATAGAGACGATTTTAATTAAGCGTGAAGATCAGAAATTTGTTGCTGCTTCACTTCTTCTACTTTTTCGTTTACACGTTCAATTGTTGCACCTAATGCAGCTAGTTTCTCATGGAAGTTTACATATCCACGATCAAGGTGTTTTAATTCTGTTACACGTGTGTAACCGTCTGATACTAAACCAGCTAGAATTAATGCCGCTGCAGCGCGTAAGTCAGTTGCTGCTACTTCTGCACCTTGCAGGTTGTTAGGTCCATTCATAATAACAGAACGTCCTTCAATTTTAATATCTGCATTCATACGACGGAATTCTTCAACATGCATGAAGCGGTTTTCAAATACCGTTTCTGTAATCATGCTCGTTCCATCAGCATGTAATAACAATGCCATCATTTGTGATTGCATGTCTGTTGGGAAACCAGGATGAGGCATTGTTTTAATATCAACGGCTTTTAATTTACTTGGTCCGATAACACGTACGCCTTCATTTTCCTCAATCACCTTAACACCCATTTCTTCCATTTTCGCTGTAATAGAGCGTAAATGTTCTGGCACAGCATTTTCAATTAAGATGTCTCCACCAGTAATTGCTGCTGCAACCATAAATGTTCCTGCTTCAATACGGTCAGGAATAATAGAATGGTGTGCACCATATAATTTATCAACGCCTTCAATACGAATCGTTCCAGTTCCAGCTCCGCGTACTTTTGCTCCCATTGCATTTAAGAAGTTAGCTAAGTCAACGATTTCTGGTTCTTTCGCTGCGTTTTCAAGGATTGTTGTCCCTTTTGCCAATGTAGCAGCAGACATAATGTTTTCTGTTGCACCTACGCTTGGGAAGTCTAAGTAAATTTTCGCACCTTGTAATTGTCCATCTACATAAGCTTCAACAAATCCATTCCCAACTTTTACTTTCGCTCCCATTGCTTCAAAGCCTTTTAAATGTTGGTCAATTGGACGTGAACCAATCGCACATCCACCAGGAAGTGCAATACGAGCACGGCCATTACGTGCTAATAGTGGTCCCATTACTTGAACGGACGCACGCATTTTTCGTACATATTCAAATGGTGCTTCAATATTTAAATCCTTTGAAGCATCGATTGTTACTTGATTATTTTCAAATACGACTTCAGCATTTAAATGACGTAATACCTCATTAATTGTGTATACATCAGACAAAACTGGTACTTCAGATAGTACATTCTTTCCATCACTCGCTAATAGGGCTGCAGCGATTATTGGTAATACAGCATTTTTCGCGCCCTCAACACGCACTGTGCCGTTCAACCGCTTTCCGCCACGGACGATGATTTTTTCCAATTTATTCCCCTCCGTGTCCTTTTTTCAATATCTATTCAATACTCAGAAGTTATGATCGGTGTGCCAACCACAATTGTATCTTTGTTGTCTGTAGAACGTATTGCTATTTGCACATTGATTTTCTCTCTATTTGTTGAAAGAGCGTCATTCCACTTTTTATTATATGCGGAGACTGACACAAATGCTCTTTCTTCTATCTCTTCGATCGCTCTTGCTGAAAGATCTTTCAAAACCTGATTGGTTTTATTTTGCAAAACACCTTCAATCTTATCATTCAGTACACCTTGAACACAAGTGTAAATTTTAGGTTTTGTACTAAAAATTTTATCCATTTTTTGAATGTTTTTAGGGTTCCATTTTGACCCACTCACTTCAAAGATAATAAAAGTGTTTTCTTTAGTATTTTCCTTACTCCAAGTTACTACTATTCGTTCTTCATGGGAAGAAAATTTTTTGTATGCCGTTGCTTTATATCCATCATGAGACTGTTCCAATTCCCATTTTTGAATATTCGCTTTTTCTTTCACTTCATTTAACAATTTTTGAAACGTATGTATAGTAGAAATGGTTTTGGTTTCTCGTGCTAACCATGACCACCGCTCTATCTCTGTTCCGTTTTTTTCAAGAGCTGCAATCATACTCTCCATTTTCTCTTCGTCACTTACGGGCTTTATCTGTTTATACCCGACCAAGAATACGACAATACTTACGACAACAATAAGAATTGTTTTCAAACTTTTCAAGTTTCATCCCCTCCTACCCCCATTGTTAACGGAGATATGAGGTTCTATACACTTACTTTACTAAATACGTTAAACTCTTCGAATACCCTAAATAATCAAGGAAAAAGTTGCTGACAGATGTCCCGATTGCAATCGTAACAAGAATAAGCAAAATCCTCGTTTGCAATACCTTCCCAGACTTCATCAGGCGTTCGATATGAATACCTTGTAAGGCCCACCACGTAATGGTAATAAACAATAAATGCGAAACAATCGCAATCAGTGCTTGTTGCCCTAAAAGTTGCGCCAAAAAAATCGACTCCTTTTGTTTGGCTTACCATTACTTAGGATGCAAAACGATCCCATATAAATGGAAACCACACTTTTTCCCGCCTATAAATAGGCAGTATAAAGTTCTCCCTTCAAAAGAAGCTGAAGGGGGCACTACCGCGGAAACATCTCCGTCTTACTAGACGCTTCTGCTCCACAATAAAAAGCGTAGAGTGGTGACCCTACACTTTTTATTTTCACTATTGTACCACGTTCCCCGTAAAGAAGAAATCTTTCATGAGTGGAAAATATTCATAAAAGAAATTGTAGCCAATCGCCGGCAGAATCCCGAGTAATACGATTGCAATTGCACAAAAACTAATAACAATTTTCAAGTTAATCGGTACGTGTACCTGGTCTTCTTCACTGCTCTTTCGAAAGAACATTTGCTGCAAAATACGGAAATAATATACAAATGAGATAACGGTTGTGCCCATCATGACTGATGCTAGCACGTAATGAGCTGGACTAGCTGTAAAGGCACTTAAAAAAATGTTAACCTTTCCGATAAAACCAGCTGTTCCTGGAATTCCTGCCAAAGATAGAATAAAGATGGTCATCGCCGCAGAGATAAATGGAGAACGTTTGTATAAACCAGAGAAAATTGTTAAATTTTCCTTTCCACTTTGTAAGATTAATCCGTGGATGACTGCAAAAGCTCCTATATTCATCAGCACGTATGCCAACATATAAAACCACATACTATCCATCGTAAATGGCGATAACGCTACAAGTGGAACGAGTAAATATCCAGCATGAGCTATACCAGAATAGGCAAACAGACGCTTCACGCTGTATTGCTTTAACGCTACGACATTACCGATAATCATTGTAATTCCGGCTAAAATCGCAATATATATACTCATATTACTGAATACGGATTGCTCACTTCCATGAATCGGTATACCGCCGAATACCATAAGGAACAATCTGATCATCATAATAAATCCGGCGATTTTAGAGATTGTCCCGAGGAAAGCTGTAACAGGTGCCGCGGCACCCTCATATACATCTGGCGCCCACATATGAAACGGCACTGTCGCAATTTTAAAGGATAAACCAACAAACAGAAGCAAGAAAGCAAGTGATACTAAAAGCCTGATGCTTCCATCCACACCTTGCATCAGAACTTCCTGCATCGCAATTATATTAGTCGCACCCGTAATCCCATATAAATAGCTCATTCCAAAAAGCGTAATGGCCGTTCCAATTCCGCCATTAATGACATATTTCATCGCCGCTTCATTCGAAGCACGATTTTTCTTTCGAATCCCCACTAAAATGTACGAAGACAGTGATAACAACTCTAGGCCAATAAAGAGCGTAATAAAATCAACACTCGATGCCATGAACATTGCCCCGAGAACTGCCATTAAAAATAAGTAATAGTACTCTCCTTTATCTTGAATCGGCTCTTTTTTATCATCGCTCATCGCCATACATAAAACGAGAACAGCTCCAATTAATAGTAACGTTTTAAATCCTTTTGAAAATCCATCTAATACAAACGAACCGCTTAAAATATCACCAGCTGGTTCACCATATAGCATAATTAACGCGATAAGTGATAGCACCGCACTACCAATCGCACCAATCCCTAAATACTTACGATCAAACTTCAAAAATAAATCAAGAAGCGAGAGAAGGATGGCCGCCCCAAGAATGATGAACTCCGGTACCATTAGATGCCAAGATAAGCTAAGTAATGTATTCATATCCATCCTATCTCACCCCCAATATTTTCACTGTGTATTGTAGTGGCGCCCCTAATAGTTCTGGCATCACACCGATTGCGATAATACACGTTAGTAAGAGTACAATCGGAACGTATTCCCAGCCGCGGACATCCGGCTTTGTTTCCAATTCCTTCTTTCCAAATGTCACTTGAAGCGTCGCCCTTAAGACATATACCGCGGTTAAAATGATACCGAGTGCACCAACTGCGGCGATGATCGGCTCCCCTTGAAATAGTCCAAGGAAGGCCAGAAACTCACTAACAAATCCAGACATTCCTGGGAGGCCAAGCGATGCCATACCTCCTGCTAATAGGAAGCCGCTTAACACTGGAACTTGTTTGGCGAGGCCACCAAGCTTCGTCATATCAGAAGTGTCAAAGCGCCGCTCAATCATGCCGAGCAGAAAGAATAGTAACGCTGCAATCAAGCCGTGGGATACGACTTGAAATAGTGCTCCCTTTATGCCGGGGGCGTTAAGTGCTGCAAGTCCCATTAGCACGATTCCCATATGCGAAATACTGGAGTAGGCAAGTACCTTTCGGAAATCTGTTTGAATCATCGCTAGGAAAGCACCGTACAGCAAATTGATTACTCCTAAAATTGCCATAAACGTTGCAAAGTCTTGAAACTGCTCTGGGAATAGCCCTTTTCCAAAGCGAACGATGCCATATGCCCCGATTTTGAGCAGAACACCCGCATGGAGCATTACCGCTGCAGGATGGGCCTCGACATGCACATTCACCATCCAGCGATGCAAAGGGAATACCGGTAACTTAATCGCAAAGGCAATCATAAGAGCAATGAATAATCCACTTTGCAATGAATTTGAAATATCGCCTAGGAGCGACGTTTCCGCCCCAGTCAAAATATCTTTTAACGCTGTAATATTTGTTGTACCTGTTTTTGCAAAAAGGATAGAGAAAACGATAAGTAAAATTGCTGATCCAATTCCGTTATAAATCAAATAACTATAGGAAGCTTTTTCACTGTTCAATTTCCCCCACTTTCCAATCAACAAAAACATAGGTGGTAATGTAATTTCAAAGAAGACAAAGAATAAAAGTAAATTTTCTGCAGCAAAGACACCGAGCATCCCAACCTCAAGTGTCAATAAAAGCATGTAAAAACCTTTTATATTCTTTTGAATGGAAAAGGCAGCAATCGCCGCAAGTGTTGCTAAAAGTGCCGTCAATATCATCATGACAAGCGAGAAACCATCGATGCCAAGCTCGTAATAAATCGAAAACAACTTTTCATCTACGTTCAAAAAGCTTCCAAATTGAATCCATTTCACCTTTTCAGCAAAGATTGTTAAGCTCTTTCCGGAAGCGTATGTACCAGCTAAAACCATCGCGATGCCAAGCGGAAGAATTGTTCCGAACAAACCGAGGCCCCGCACTGCACGCACTTCCGTTTTCGGTGTTAACGTAAGTAAGAGAATCCCAAGAAGCGGGGAGAAAATGAAGAACGATAATAAGAATGCATTCATTGCCAATACCCCCCTGTATATAACAGAATGACAACTAATGCTGCCAAAGAAACAGCCACCGCAGTTCCGTATACTTGTACGTTTCCGTTTTGAAGTTTAGAACCAGCAGCACTTGCTCCCCTCACAATACCCGCGATGAACTGGGCAATTCCTTCGACAATATATACTTCACATAAGCGAAGTACATAAGCGATCCCTTTTACGAGCGGGAGCACAGTCACATTATATATTTCATCTACATAATATTTTTCCTTTAGGAGGCTATATAAGACTGTTTCTCTTCCGCCAGCCCAGTCTCTAGAGATAGAGCGTTTCCCATAGATGAGATATGCTAAGAAAATGCCTGCAAAGGAAACGAGCGCTGCAACAATCATAATCCACACCGGACCATGACTTTGCTCTACTTGAAACGGGACATTCTTTGTAAGCCAGTCCCCAAGGAATGTTCCAAACCACGGCGTATTGATGTAGCCCGCCAAAACCGCGAGAACACCCAGGACAATCATCGGAACTGTCATGACGCGAGGAGATTCATGCACATCCTCTTCTTTCTTCGCTTCCCCTGTAAAAACGAGAAAGTATAACCGGAACATGTAGAACGCCGTTAAGAATGCCGCAAGAACCGCGAGGACAAATAAAACATAATTACCGTGCATCCACGCCCTAGCCAAAATTTCATCTTTACTAAAAAAACCTGAGAAGAGCGGAACACCACTAATCGCTAGCGTGCCGATTAAGAAGAGTAGCCCTGTCACTTTCATTTTCTTCTGCAATCCGCCCATTTCATTAATGTTTTGCGTATGCACTGCATGAATGACGCTTCCTGCCGCTAAGAAAAGAAGCGCCTTAAAGAAAGCATGTGTCGTTAAATGAAAGATGCCAGCCACGTACCCTGCCGAGCCAAGCGCGAGCATCATATAACCGAGCTGACTGACCGTTGAATAGGCAAGGACTCTTTTTATATCCGTTTGTACGAGACCGATGGATGCGGCAAAGATTGCAGTAAAGGCACCGATAACCGCGACTGTTTGCATCGCCACAGGACTTGCTGAAAATAGTGGAAACATCGTTGCTACTAAGTACACGCCTGCTGCAACCATCGTTGCCGCGTGAATAAGTGCCGACACAGGCGTTGGTCCTTCCATCGCATCTGGTAACCACGTATGAAGCGGAAACTGACCTGATTTCCCCATCGCACCAATAAAGATTAAAATTGCCGTGAGTGTAATCATGCCAGGGGATATATCTCCTGTGTGCATTGCCTTAAAAATAGCACTATACTCAAAACTACCAGCCTGCCAGAAGAGTAAAATCATCCCGATAAATAAACCTACATCTCCAATACGCGTCATAATAAAAGCCTTTTTCGCAGCAGCCTTCGCTTCTGCTTTAAAGAAATAAAACCCAATGAGTAAAAACGAGCCAAGTCCAACTAATTCCCAAAATATATAAAGCTGCAATAAATTCGTTGAGATAACAAGCCCCAGCATCGCAAATGTAAAGAGCCCTAAATATGCATAAAAGGTGGGCAATCTTTCATCGCCATGCATATACCCTTTTGAATACACGTGCACCAGGAAACTAACGAGTGTCACAATAAAAAGCATTAAAGCATTTAATGCGTTAATCTCAAAACCAAACGAGAGATCTACATCTCCAACCCTTAGCCATAACCACTGATGCTTTACTGTTTCTGATGAAAATCGTTCTATTAATACTACCGCGGCACCCACAAAGGAGAGAAATGTGAGGAAGATCCCAAGTAAGCTGCTTCCTTCCCTCAACTTTCCTCCAAACATAACGAGCAAAAAAAACGAGGCAAGTGGGAAAAGCGGTATGAGCCATGCATAATCGATCATTGTTTCCTTCCCCCTTTTCGGTCACAATTAACCTTTCAGCGAATCCATTTCATCTACATTAACTGTTGCACGTCTGCGATATAACGCAATTAAGATTGCAAGTCCAACTGCCGCTTCAGCTGCCGCAACGGACATCGTAAACAGTGAAAAGATTTGTCCTGTTAAATTCGGGAAAAAGCCTAATTTACTAAAAGCGACTAAGTTTAAGTTCGCCGCATTTAACATTAATTCAATACAAACTAGGACAATGACCGTATTCCGCTTTGTCAAAGCACCGAATAAACCGATGCAAAACAGAATAATTGCAAGAGCTAAGTAGGCGGAAGCTGGAACACTATTCATTGGAATCCCCCTCTTTCTCATCTTTCTTCGCAAGTACAATTGCCCCAACAAGCGCAACAAGTAAAATAACCGACGTTAACTCAAACGGAATGACATATTTCGAATACAAGAGTGTACCAATTTGAAGTGTATTTTGTTCATGAAGCGGTAAGCTTCCTTGTACATTTCGATTTGTAAAATCTATATTATTAACAGCAAAGTACATCACTCCGCCAAACGCTACAACTGCAAAGAAGATAGCTAGCTTACGAAAACTAAAACTAGATTCATTTTCAGCGTCATGTTTCGTTAACATAATGCCGAAAATCATAATAATCGTAATGGCCCCGGAATAAATTAAAATTTGCGCGACCCCAACAAACTCTGCCGATAAGAGAAAGTACAATCCCGCAATGCTAAGAAACGTAAACACAAGGGAGAGCATCATGTGCATGACTTTTGTTAAGTTCAGCATAAGAATACCGCCAATAATCGCCGTTAAGGACAAGATAAAAAACGCTACTAACTCACCGCTCATGCTTTATTCTCCTTTCTGACGTTCTCATCATTTTCATCGAGCCACTGCAAATTTTTAAACAAATCATCACGCGTATACTCCGCTAACTCAAAATTATTTGTCATAACGATTGCCTCGGTTGGACAAACCTCTGTACATAAATCGCAAAGAATACAAATTTCAAAGTTAATATCGTACGTATCAATGATTTTTCCTTTTTTCGTAGGGTCTGGATGCTTCTTCCCAGTTAATTGAATACAGTCAGTGGGGCAGATATTAGAACATTGATTACAAACAATGCATTTTTCTGGATAAAATTTTTGAATTCCTCGGAAGCGATCTGGTAGTGGTAATGGTTGATTCGGATAATCGTACGTTACTTTTTTCTTACTTAAGTTGCTAAGTGTATACTTTAATCCTTTAAATAGTCCTTTCATACCTTACGGGCACCCCTCTCATAGATTAGAAGAATAACTCCTTAATCAATGCCGTTAAGAAAATGTTCGCAAGCGCGATTGGCAATAATACCTTCCAGCCAAACTCCATCAGTTGGTCGCCCCTGATACGTGGGAATGTAACGCGGAACCAAATTAAGAGAAAGACTACCGCGCTAAATTTCAAGGCAAACCATACAGCGCCAGGAATAAAACCAAGGAATATGACCGGATTCCATCCTCCTAAGAAGAGCACTGTAATGAGCGAAGCCATCCCAAAGAAGTACACGTATTCAGAAAGCATAAAGAACGCCCAGCGAAACCCTGAATATTCCGTATGATATCCAGAGACGAGTTCTGATTCTGCTTCCGGTAAATCAAACGGTGTCCGGTTGAGCTCGGCAACTGCTGCGATTAAGAAAATAACAAAACCGATTGGCTGCGCAAAAATGTACCAAACCTTCTCTTGCGCCGCTACAATTTCATTTAAATTCAGACTGCCAGCTAATAAAACAACGCCAATCACGCTCATCACAAGCGGAATTTCATAGGAAATCATTTGCGCCGCTGCACGCATCCCGCCTAAAAGTGAATATTTATTGTTTGATGCCCATCCCCCGGTCACAACACCAATCGTTGTAATCCCTGATACAGCGATATAGTAAAGAAGTCCTACTCCGATATCTGCAAACTGAAATTTATCCGTAAACGGAATGACCGCAAGCACCATAAAAGCTGGTGCAAATGCAATAATAGGTGCCAAGATAAATAACGGCTTATCTGCAGCCTTCGGAATACTATCTTCTTTTAATAAAAGCTTTAAAACGTCAGCAACTGTTTGCAATAAACCGAATCTGCCGCCGACTTGGTTCGGACCAATCCGCCCTTGCATAAATCCCATCACTTTTCGCTCTGCTAAAATCCCATATGTAACAAATCCAAGGACGGCAAATAAAAGAAGCACTGCTAGCCCGAAAAAAATGAAAAAATTCGTCCAACTTGCCGATGACTCTAAGAGGCGCTCTATCATCACCCATCAACCTCCCCAAGTACAATATCAACGCCACCTAAAATCGTAATTAAGTTCGCGATATTTTCACCCTTCAAAAGCTTTGGTAAAATTTGAAGGTTATAGAAAGATGGTCTGCGGAACTTTAAGCGATATGGCTCTTTCTTCCCTTCACTCGCGATATAACAGCCAATCTCTCCGCGCGGCGACTCGATGCGAACAAATGCCTCGCCCTTTGGTGCTTTAATAATTTTCGGCACTTTCGCCAGTACTGGCCCTTCTGATGGGAATTGCTGGGCTGCCTGCTCAATAATTTTGAGGGATTCCTCAATTTCCTCCATTCGGCAAACGTAACGGTCCCAAGCATCCCCCACGCTTCCTACCGGAACATCAAAATCAAAGCGATCATAAATAGAGTACGGTTCATCCTTACGAAGATCCCACTTCACACCCGTGCAGCGTAAATTTGCCCCGCTCAGCGAATAGGAAAGTGCATCTTCCGCGCTATATATGCCAACGCCCTTCACACGATTTAAAAAAATTTCATTCCCGCTTACAAGGTCGTGATAACCTTTCAATTGTTCTCTCATATATGGAACAAAGTCACGAACCTTCCCTATCCAGTCGTCTGGAGCATCCCACTTTACACCGCCCACTCGCATGTAATTAAACGTTAGGCGCGCACCACAAAGTTCATTTAAGAGATTAATAATCATTTCTCGCTCCCGGAATGCATATAGAAACGGACTAACCGCTCCAATATCAAGAAGATTTGTCCCCCACCAAACGAGATGACTCGCAACGCGGCCCAGTTCCATCGCAAGTACACGTAAATATTCTGCACGTTCGGGAATTTCAATGTCCATCATTGTCTCAACAGCGTGACAAATCACGTAGTTGTTCGTCATCGCTGATAAATAGTCCATTCGGTCTGTATAAGGGATAATTTGTGTATACTGTAAGCTCTCGGCGATTTTCTCTGTTCCGCGGTGTAAATAACCAATGACAGGTGTAGCTTCCTTAATCATTTCCCCATCAATTTTAATAACAAGCCGAAATACACCATGCGTACTTGGGTGCTGTGGTCCTACATTTAAAAGCATTTCTTCTGTACGAATCATAATGCTACACCTCCACATCGAGCGGTTCATAATCTTTACGAAGCGGATGACCAACCCAATCATCTGGCATTAAAATACGCGTTAAATTCGGATGACCTTCAAAAATAACACCAAGTAAATCATACGCTTCTCGCTCCGGCCAATTCGCCCCGTTCCATAGCGGCGTAATTGACGCTACCCGCGGCGCTTCTCTGCCGAGCTTCACCTTCACTGCTACAGACTGTTTCTTACTATATGAAAACAAATGAATATACACTTCCATATGTGTAACAAAGTCCGTCGCATGCAACTCCGACATATAATCAAAGGCAAGTCCCTCATGAATTCGTAATAATTCCATTACTTCATAGTAGTTCTCCAGCTTAATAACAAGCGTTGGGACATCCTTTGAAAGTTTATTAATATAGTAATCTTCTAATGAATGTTCACCCGCTTTCTCCTGAATAATCCCTACATAAGCATCCAAATATGGCTGATTCGGTGATGGTTCCTCCTGCTTCGGCACTTCTTTTTTCTTGCTTACAGCACCTTTTGCCTTGGCAGCTGCTGCTGCCTTTGCTTTCGCCGCTGCAATTGCCTTCGCCTTTTCATCGCCAGCTGGTACCCCGCCTTCTTTTGCTTTCTGTTTTGCTAACGCTGCCGCCTTCGCTTTTGCTGCTGCAACTGCTTTTTCCTTCGCTTTCGCTTTGTCCTCCTCCGATATTTCTTCGCCTTCTGTCCTTTTCTGTTTCGCTAACGCGGCTGCTTTTGCTTTCGCTGCCGCCGCCGCTTTTGCCTTCGCTTTCGCTTTGTCCTCTTCTGATATTTCTTCGCCTTCTGTCCTTTTCTGCTTCGCTAACGCGGCTGCTTTTGCTTTCGCTGCCGCCGCTTTTGCCTTCGCTTTCGCTTTGTCCTCTTCTGATATTTCTTCGCCTTCTGTCCTTTTCTGCTTCGCTAACGCGGCTGCTTTTGCTTTCGCTGCTGCCGCCGCTTTTGCCTTCGCTTTCGCTTTGTCCTCTTCCGATATTTCTTCGCCTTCTGTCCTTTTCTGCTTCGCTAACGCGGCTGCTTTTGCTTTCGCTGCTGCCGCCGCTTTTGCCTTCGCTTTCGCTTTGTCCTCTTCCGATATTTCTTCGCCTTCTGATGCCTTCTGCTTCGCTAACGCTGCCGCTTTTGCTTTCGCTGCTGCCGCCGCTTTTGCCTTCGCTTTCGCTTTGTCCTCTTCTGATATTTCTTCGCCTTCTGACGCCTTCTGCTTCGCTAACGCGGCTGCTTTTGCTTTCGCTGCTGCTGCCGCTTTTGCCTTCACTTTCGCTTTGTCCTCTTCTGATATTTCTTCGCCTTCTGACGCCTTCTGCTTCGCTAACGCTGCCGCTTTTGCTTCCTCTATACTTATCTCCTCACCTTTTGGTAGCGCTTTCTCTTTTTCTTCTTGTACCTCAGTTTTAGACATTTCCTCCTCATGTTTAGCGGCTAACCGTTTCCGAGCTTCTTCTTTTGCATGTCTTGCGGCCGCTTTTTTCATATCTTCTATCTCTTTATTCGGATCACTCATCTATTCGTCACCTGCTTTCCAGTCTTTGCTTCGTAACGAATCTTTTCTTTTAATTTATTAATCCCATAAATTAAAGCAGCTGGGTTCGGAGGACACCCTGGAATGTACACATCTACCGGTACGATTTGGTCCACTCCTTTCACAACAGCGTACGAATTCACATATGGACCGCCTGCTGTTGCGCAGGACCCCATCGCAATAACCCATTTCGGTTCTGGCATTTGATCGTATAAACGACGCACAATTGGTGCCATTTTCTTTGTCACTGTTCCTGAAACAATCATGACATCTGATTGCCTCGGCGATGTCCGAAAAAATGATCCAAACCGGTCTAAATCATAATGAGATGAGCCAACTCCCATCATTTCAATCGCACAACATGCCAGCCCAAATGTCATTGGCCATAAAGAATTACTACGCGCCCACCCCTTCACCTGCTCTAATGTTGTAAAAAAGATGTTCCTCTCTAATTCCGCCCGTTCCTGTGGATGTAACTCTTCGAAATTTATAGCCATTGTAACACCTTCTTTTTCCAAGCATACGCCAAACCAACAAGCAACATAATGACAAAGATTAACATTTCAATAAGCGCGAACAAACCAAGCTTGTCATAGGCAACGGCCCACGGATATAAAAATACGGTTTCCACATCAAAAATGACAAACAATAATGCAAAAATATAATAACGAGCATGAAAACGGACATTCGCATCATGATAAGGTTCAATTCCGCTTTCGTACGTCGTTGCCTTCGCTGCACTTGGTTTATGTGGGCGCAGCAACTTTCCTAACGTAAGAGCCACTATCGGTAGCAATATACCCAATAGTAAAAAGATCCCAACAATCATATAACTATTTTCATATACATTCGCCACCCTGAAACCCTCCCCCCCTAAATTAAGAACAAGTTCACTTAGTAAACAATATGTCTAACCTGCATCATTTATTATTTTTAAATTTTTCTAAATAATGCGACTATTAACCTCATTATAGCAAACTTCAAATTCCTATGTCGATATATTGGGAAAAAGAAAAACCAAGTAACGTAAGGCAAATTTTCTCCTTATATTACTTGGTTGACAGTAATTTGAACTAGTTTAATGAAATCTCATATTTCTCTTCATTTTTACAATTTGTGATAAATGTGTAAAATAAAATATGGAAACTGCATATACGTATCAAGCAATTCCCTCTAGAAAATAGAAAAGGACGATTTATACTCGTCTATATCGCGGGTGACTTCAGTGAAAACAAAGAAACAAACACATGTAACTATCCTTATAAGCTCTTTATTATTATATTTTATAATTCACTATATAGCTTTACTCTTTTTTTCCGGATACTCAGTTCCGTTCCAAATCATAGCGGGTATTACTACCATTTTTCTTAACATGATGATGAGTAGTTATTTATTTTACTTTTCATTAAATACAGATAAACAAGCTCATACATTTTGGATGTTAGTAACAATCGGCACAATACTTTATAGCATCGGTGATATAATCGTTTTTTATCAACGACTTATTCTAAATGATTATTACACATTTGTTGATCCATCTGATATTTTTTATTCACTATTTGTAATAAGCTTTGTATCTGCCTTTTTATACGAAATGATTCACAACAAAAATATATGGGAGAAACTTTTCACGCTATGTGACATTTGTATCATTGTGACTGCACAATTCACTTTAAGTTATTACCTTCTCATTGAACAAGCTATCCATATATTCACCTTATCTCTCATCAATATGGTTGTTCAACTTATGTATCCGATGGCAAATTTACTATTTGTATTAATAGGAATTCACTTATTATTTCGGCCGCTATCACTCATTTCAAAACAGGTTGCCACGCTACTTGGAATCTCTCTTATTTTATATGCAGGTACAGATTCTATTTATATGTATATCAAATACTCAGCACCAGAATATTCCATGTTTACGGTCGCACCAATTTATCAAGTTGTACTTATGATGATTACGATTGCATGCGTACTTCACACAAAAAAGACTAAGAAACATGAGCAAGTACTTTTAACACCACAAGCTGGTGAAGCAATCCGTTTATCATTACCATATATATCCGTAACTGTACTTAGTATTTTTATATTGGTAGAGCACGTTTTTGCACCCGTTTTAGTAACCGGATTTATTCTCACATTTTTCTTCTTATTGATTCGTCATATGTTAGTACGAAGACAAAATAAAGTGCTATTACTAAAACAGATGCATTTTAATTTAGAACTAGAAAAACAAATTGAACTACGTACAAAAGATTTAGTGGATCAAAAAAATAAATTGTTTCAAAGTAAGCAAATGTTTAAATCTTTATATGAACATCATCCGGATCCAATTTTCACGTTAGATTTACATGGGAATTTTTTAAATGTCAATAACGCGGGAACTACATTGCTTGGCTATCAAACAAATGAGTTATTTCACAAACCTTGTCATTCCCTCATTTATGAAAAAGATTTACAAAAGGTAATCGATGCATTTCGTCATGTAAAACAAGGACATTCTATTTCTTTAGATATACGAGCATATCATAAAAACAGAGATATTTATTATTTACACGTTACAGCTGTTCCTATTATTTTAAAGGAGCATATTACAGGGATTTATTTGATGCTTAAAGACATTACAGAAAGTATACAACAACAAAAGCAAATTAACTTCCTAGCATATCATGATACATTAACTGAACTAGCAAATCGCCGTGCTTTCCAGGAATACCTTGAATCTGCCATTATAAGAGCAAAAAAAGAAAAAGGTTCCTTTGCAGTTATGTTTCTTGACTTAGATCGCTTTAAAATTATAAATGATACCCTTGGACACCAGGTAGGAGACCTTCTCTTAATTGCTGTCGCAAAACGATTGAAGCGAATTTCAAAACCAAATGTGAAGATTGCAAGGCTTGCTGGAGATGAGTTTACACTTCTCATAGAAGACTATGAGAAAGACTCTGAAGTACAAAGAATTGCAGATAACATTTTATCATTGATGAATGAACCATTTGAAATTGAAAATCATCTACTGCAAATCTCACCAAGTATCGGTATCGCTATCTATCCAGAAGATGGTGAGGATGCAATGTCTATTTTGCAGCACGCTGATATGGCGATGTATGAAA
The DNA here is from genome assembly GCF_056711665.1 of Bacillus sp. Medicinal_06. Taxonomy (NCBI): domain Bacteria; kingdom Bacillati; phylum Bacillota; class Bacilli; order Caryophanales; family Bacillaceae; genus Bacillus; species Bacillus sp. Medicinal_06. Next base: position 422,829 of record NZ_JBWYHD010000006.1, read on the forward strand.
CAAAACATAAAGGAAAAAATGGTAGTTCTTTTTATACGAAAGAACTATATGAGAAGATGGAGCGAAGAGCTAGAATTGAAAAAGACTTACCGCTTGCCTTAGCAAATCATGAATTCTCTATCGTCTACCAACCACAAATTGATGTCGTCACAAAAAAGATAATCGGTGCAGAGGCGTTAATTCGTTGGCAACATCCGGAACTAGGAATGATTTCTCCGTATGAGTTCATTCCAATAGCGGAAGAAACGATACAAATGATCCCACTCAGTCACTGGATGTTAAAACAAGCTTGTCAACAACTACAAGTGTGGCATAGATTCGGTTATTGCGATTTAAACATGAGCGTTAATTTATCAGCAAAAGAATTTCAGCAGGATAACTTAATTGATGTAATTCTAAATATACTGCAAGAAACAAACTTAGAACCAAAATTTTTAACACTCGAATTAACGGAACGAATCGCAATGATAGATGAAGAAGAAACTTTATTAAAGCTAAGACAATTGAAAGAATACGGAATTCAAACATCAATCGATGACTTTGGTACAGGCTACTCATCACTTGCCTATCTATCTCTTTACCCAATTGATACATTAAAAGTACCAAGAGAATTTACACAAATGGCTGAACATCGCGAAGAAGAAAAAGCGATTGTATCAACAATTCTTTCACTTGCCAATACATTAAAGTTCTCTGTTGTTGCAGAAGGAATTGAAACAAAAGAACAACTCCAATTCTTACAAAACAATGGTTGTAAATATATGCAAGGCTATTACTTTAGCAAACCACTAAGCGGTAAAGAATTTATGAAATTCCTACAAAAAACCCCAAGCATGAACAATTAATGTTTATGCTTGGGGTTTTTTTAAAAAGTAGTATCTTCTTTTTTATAATAATTTTTAGGATGTGTAATTTTCAGCTCTCTTCTATCCAAGATATAATAAAAAATCCGTAAAGGAATGAACCTTTACGGATTTTTTTATTTCATATCGGAAACGTTCAAACGGTTAACCGCACGTTTTAGTGCAAGTTCTGCACGCTTGAAGTCAACATGTACTTGTTTATCTTGCATACGTTGCTCAGCACGACGCTTCGCTTCGTTTGCACGATGAATATCGATATGGTTTGCTTCTTCAGCAGATGGTGCTAATACTGTTACTTTATCTGGACGAACTTCGATAAAGCCACCGCTTACCGCTACATAATCAGTGTGACCGCCATTCTTTAAACGAACCGCACTAATTTTTAGAGGTGCAACAGTTGGAATGTGACCTGGTAAGATCCCCATTTCCCCACTTTCTGCTTTCACGCTTACCATTTCTACTTCTTTTTCGTAAACCGGTCCATCAGGAGTTACAATACTGACTGGAAATGTCTTCATAATTCGTCCCTCCTAAGGCCTTACGCCATCATTTTCTTCGCGTTTTCAATAACTTCTTCAATACCACCAACTAGACGGAATGCATCTTCTGGAAGGTCATCGTATTTACCTTCTAGAATTTCTTTGAAACCACGAACTGTTTCTTTTACAGGTACGTAAGAACCTTTTTGACCTGTAAATTGCTCCGCTACGTGGAAGTTTTGTGATAAGAAGAATTGAATGCGACGAGCGCGATGTACAACTAACTTATCTTCTTCAGATAACTCATCCATACCTAAGATAGCGATGATATCTTGAAGTTCTTTATAACGTTGAAGTGTTTGCTGTACTTGACGCGCTACTTCGTAATGCTCGTCTCCTACGATTTCCGGAGAAAGCGCACGAGATGTAGATGCCAATGGATCTACCGCTGGGTAAATACCCATTTGTGTTAAACGACGCTCTAAGTTTGTTGTTGCATCTAAGTGAGCGAACGTTGTAGCTGGTGCTGGGTCAGTATAGTCATCGGCTGGTACATATACCGCTTGGATAGACGTGATAGACCCTTTATTTGTAGATGTAATACGCTCTTGTAATTGACCCATTTCTGTTGCAAGTGTTGGTTGGTAACCTACCGCAGATGGCATACGACCAAGAAGGGCAGATACTTCAGAACCCGCTTGCGTGAAACGGAAAATGTTATCGATGAACAGTAGTACGTCTTGTCCTTGCTCATCACGGAAATGTTCAGCCATTGTTAATCCTGTTAACGCAACACGTTGACGTGCACCAGGCGGCTCGTTCATTTGTCCGAATACCATCGCTGTTTTCTTGATTACGCCAGAATCGCTCATTTCGTGGTATAAGTCGTTACCTTCACGAGTACGCTCACCTACACCAGCGAATACAGAAATACCACCGTGCTCTTGTGCGATGTTGTTAATTAACTCCTGGATTAATACTGTTTTACCTACACCGGCACCACCGAATAGACCGATTTTACCACCTTTAATGTATGGTGCAAGTAAGTCTACTACTTTAATACCAGTTTCAAGAATTTCTACTTTCGTAGATAACTCTTCGAATGCAGGTGCTTGACGGTGAATTGGATCACGGCGTACATCCGCTGCAACTTCACCATCTAAGTCAATTGCATCACCTAATACGTTAAATACACGACCAAGTGTTGCATCACCAACTGGAACAGAAATTGGTTTACCAGTATCTTCTACTTCTGTGCCACGAACAAGTCCATCTGTAGAAGACATCGCAACCGTACGAACTGTGTCATCACCTAAGTGAAGCGCAACTTCTAAAGTTAAGTTAACTTCATCTTTTTTAATTCTAAGGGCATTGTAGATTTCAGGTAGCTTTCCGCCGTCAAACTTAACGTCTACAACCGGACCCATGATTTGCGTAACGCGCCCTTTATTCATCGGGTTCCCTCCTAGCTTTCTTTAAATTAGCCAGCTTTCTATGAGCAGTCGGCTTTCATTTTTTTATTAATGTAGCTTGGGCGACTCTTCCGAAAGAGCCACCTCCGCTTTTTATTACAATCTAGCTTTGCCTCCTAGCCCCTTTCGTCTAAGAACCTTCCCCACGAGAAGGTAAAAAGCACCTTCTGTGGGAAAGAACCTTAGCCGGCGGGGCTAAACAGTCGGCTCCGCTTTATATTACTATTCTAACGCTGCCGCTCCACCAACGATTTCTGTAATTTCTTGCGTAATCGCTGCTTGTCGAGCACGGTTGAATGAAAGTGTAAGTGTATCGATAACTTCCATTGCGTTGTCTGTAGCACTTTTCATTGCTGTCATACGCGCCGCGTGTTCACTTGCTTTACCATCTAGTAATGCACCGTACACTAAGCTTTCTGCGTATTGTGGCAATAATACTTTTAAGATATCTTCCTCAGAAGGTTCAAACTCATAAGCTGTCGTCGGTTTGTCAGACGTCACGTCCGTAAGCGGTAAAATTTTATTTTCCGTTACTTCTTGTGAAATTTTACTTACGTAATGGTTGTAGTAAATATACAGCTCATCATAAGCACCATCTGCGAACATCGCAATTGCTCGAGAAGCAAGGTCTTTAATATCTGTAAATGATGGGTGGTCAGATAATCCAACTACTTCATCAATGATGTTAAAGCCGCGACGTTTTAAATAATCACGTCCTAGTCGTCCAAGCACAATAATTGAATATTGGTTTGAATCCATATTATGACGTTCACGAATTACGTTACTTACCGCACGTAATACGTTACTGTTATAACCACCTGCTAGTCCGCGATCAGATGTAATAACGATGTATCCTGTACGTTTTACAGGGCGCGCTGTTAACATTGGATGATTGATTCCTTTGCTACCTTGCGCAATACTCGCTACGACTTCTTGAATCTTTTCCATATACGGAACGAAAGATTTAGCATTTTGTTCTGCACGGTTTAATTTCGATGCAGATACCATCTCCATCGCTTTCGTAATTTGACTCGTTTTCTTAGTCGAGTTAATTTTCGCTTTTATATCGCGTAAAGATGCCACAGGTTTTCACCACCTTTTTTCCGGAAGTTGGCACGATTAGTAAGAATCCCTTTCGTTCATCTTTCTAATCTACGTTGCAAGATCTTCTTGCTCATGATTGAAGGAAAAGAATAGGTGCACCTACTCTTTTCCTTTACATAACCGTTAGCAATCCCTGTAAGAGTTGCCTGTTTATATCATTTAGTTTCAGCGGCACGAGCCGCTTCCGCTTTTTTATTCAATCTAGCTGCGGTGGCTAGAAGGGTCGGTCATTTCACCCCTTCCTGCGAGGCAAAAAGCGCCTCTTTGTCAGGAGTTCCAATGCCCTCCCCTTCTGGACAAGCCACCTTCGCTTTTTATCATTATTCAGAAGCTACGAATACTTTCTTAAATCCATTGATTGCTGCTGCAAATTTGTCGTCATCCGCAAGTTTTTTCGTTGTGCGGATTTCGTTTAATAGGTCAGCTGCATTTGAATCTAACCAAGCATGCAATTCTTCTTCAAAACGAGTGATGTCTGCTACTGGAATATCATCTAGGAATCCACGTGTTAGAGCGTAAAGAATGATAACTTGTTTCTCTACTCGCAGTGGTTTGTGTAATCCTTGTTTTAATACTTCAACTGTACGAGCACCACGGTTTAATTTCGCTTGTGTTGCTTTATCAAGGTCAGAACCGAACTGAGCGAACGCTTCTAACTCACGGTAAGATGCAAGGTCAAGACGAAGTGTACCTGATACTTTACTCATCGCTTTAATCTGAGCAGATCCACCAACACGAGATACTGAAGTACCTGCATCGATCGCTGGACGTACGCCAGAGAAGAATAAGTCAGACTGTAAGAAGATTTGTCCATCTGTAATAGAGATTACGTTTGTTGGGATGTAAGCTGATACGTCCCCTGCTTGTGTTTCGATGAAAGGTAGAGCTGTTAAAGAACCGCCGCCTTTTGCATCGCTTAATTTTGCTGCACGTTCTAATAAACGAGAATGTAAGTAGAATACATCCCCTGGATATGCTTCACGACCTGGAGGACGACGTAATAGTAATGACAGCTCACGGTAAGCAGCTGCTTGTTTTGATAAGTCATCATATACTACTAATACGTGTTTTCCGTTGTACATGAATTCTTCACCCATTGTTACACCAGCGTAAGCAGCTAAGTATAATAATGGAGCTGGTTGAGAAGCTGATGCAGTTACAACGATTGTGTAATCTAATGCACCATGCTTACGTAGTGTTTCTACTACATTACGTACTGTAGATTCTTTTTGTCCGATTGCAACGTAGATACAAATCATATCTTCATCTTTTTGATTCAAGATTGTATCAAGTGCAACTGCTGTTTTACCAGTTTGACGGTCACCGATGATTAACTCACGTTGACCGCGACCAATTGGTACAAGAGCGTCAATCGCTTTAATACCTGTTTGAAGTGGCTCATGAACAGATTTACGATCCATTACACCTGGTGCTGGACTTTCGATTGGACGAGTTTTTGTTGTATTGATTGGGCCTAAACCGTCTACTGGTTGACCTAATGGGTTTACAACACGACCGATTAGTTCTTCCCCTACTGGTACTTGCATGATGCGACCAGTACGACGAACTTCGTCACCTTCACGGATTTCTGTGTAAGGTCCTAAAATAATAATACCTACGTTGTTTTCCTCTAAGTTTTGTGCTAGTCCCATAACGCCGTTAGAGAACTCTACAAGTTCACCAGCCATAACGTTATCAAGACCATGAGCACGTGCGATACCGTCACCAACTTGGATAACTGTACCAACATCACTAACTTCGATTTCAGACTGATAGTTCTCGATTTGTTGCTTTATCAGTGCGCTAATTTCTTCAGCTCTGATGCTCATGTGCTTCACCCCTATCTATTCTTCATAAGTTCACGCTGAATACGTGCTAACTTTCCTTGTAAACTACCATCATAAATGCGATTTCCGATGCGTACTTTAATGCCGCCTAGTAAATCTTCATCTATAACATTCTTAATACGAATTGCATCTTTCCCTGTTCTCTTAGCAAATGATTCTGCAATACTAAGCTTTTCATCTTCTGATAGAGGACGAACTGAATATACAGTTGCATCAGCAACGTTACGTTCATCATTAGCAAGAACTACATATTCATTTGCAATTTCAGGTAGAATTTCAATGCGTTTGTTATCAATTAAAATATATAACGTATTTAAAATTGATTCAGAAACAGAAGAGAATACGTTAGAAAGGAACGTTTTTTTCTGCTCCTTTGAAATGTTTGGTTGTGTTAAAAAGCTATGTAGTTCTCCGTTCTTTACAAAAACGTTTTGTACAAGGCGTAATTCCTCTTCAAACATTTCTAATACGTGTTTTTCTTTTGCAATTTGAAAAAGAGCGACAGCATAACGTTTTGCTACAATCTCATTGCTCATCGCGCTTCTCCTACTTCTTTAATATAATCGCGAATTAACTTCACTTGGTCTTCTTCTTTTAATTCTTTTTCAATTACTTTAGAAGCAATTTGAACAGATAAAGAAGCGACTTGTTCTTGCAGAGCAGCAATTGCTTGCTCTTTTTCGCGTTGAATTTCTTGTACAGCAGATGCTTTAATAGATTCTGCTTCTTCTTTTGCAGCGGCAACAATACCATCTTTTTGCTCTTCTGCTTGTTTTTTCGCTCTTTCGATTAACTCTTGTGCTTCAACACGTGATTGTTTTAACATTTCACGTTGTTCTTCTACTAACTTTTTCGCCTCTGCATTATTTTGTTCTGCAGCGTCGATTTCACTAGCAACATGCTCTTCACGTTCCTTCATAATTCCCATCAAAGGACCCCAAGCAAATTTACGTAGCATTACTAATAAAATTAGGAAAACTAGCAATGTATAAGCGATTGTTCCAAATGGAATGGCAGCTCCTAACATTAAAGTTGGCACAAGGATTCACTCCCTTCGAGATATCTAATTTGACCATATGAAAAAAAAAGACATACATTTCGTTCATAAAGCAATGGCGAAGAAAGTCTAAAAACACTCTTCGCCATCTATGTAAGGGGAGTCTCCCTTATTTGTTCATTACGATGAATGCGATAACTACACCGATGATTGGAAGTGCCTCAACTAATGCAACCCCGATGAACATAATTGTTTGAAGTGCGCCTTTTAATTCTGGTTGACGAGCAACACCTTCGATTGTACGTGATACGATAAGACCGTTACCAATACCTGCACCTAATGCTGATAAACCAATTGCAATTGCAGCTGCGATTACACCTAAACTCATTTAATTTGTCCTCCTTTGTATTATAAAAAAAATAGATTTTTTTACTTACTTATTAAAGTATATTAATGGTCATGACTTACTTTATGAGCCATATAAACCATCGTTAACATTGTAAAGATAAACGCTTGGATTGAACCAACGAATACACTGAATCCCATCCATGCCAACATTGGTACAATCGCACCTAATGCTCCAAGTACTGCTCCGCTTCCACCTAATTTAGCAAGTAATCCTAACAAAATCTCACCTGCATAAATGTTACCGAATAGACGAAGACCTAACGTTAATGTGTTAGCAAATTCCTCAATAACCTTTAAAGGAAATAAGAACTTCATAGGTTGGAAATAACCTTTGATATATTCTTTTGTACCCTTCATCTTAATTCCATAATAATGGGTGAGGGTAACTACCATCACGGCTAATGTTAATGTAACTGCTGGATCAGACGTTGGCGATCTCCACCATGCAATGTGTTCACCAGCCTCAGTTGTTGAATACATGAATGGTAAACCTAGCATGTTTGATACGAAAATAAACATCATAAGTGTGACGCCAAGTGTTAAAAAGCGCCCACCTGTTTTCCAGTCCATCGTACTATTAATGATCCCTTTCACGAAGTCTAAAATCCATTCCAAGAAGTTTTGCATTCCCGTAGGACGAAGAGCTAAGCTGCGAGTTCCAATAACAGCGATTAAGAAAACAATAACTGCTGCAACAGTGACCATCATAACTGATGATAAATCGAACGTTAAACCTAGAAATTCAACTAATTTACCGTGTTCCACTAGTAATTCACCTCTCTTCCCTGCTCTTATACTCTAAATAAAGAAAATCTATGATCATGACAAGATATCCTGTCAGCAATCCTACACCTAAGCTCCACATCGCAATTAAATGCTGATATTTCGCTGCAAATAAAATTAATAACCCAATCGTGGCAAATCTCGAATATGTACTTACAGCCGTTGCTTTAAATTTCACGTTTTCTCCATTGGTAACGCGATCTAATAGCTTGTCTGTTCTACGTGCAATGATGCGCAAACTAAGAAAACTGAAAATCGTTCCGATAATCAGCCCAAGAAATACATCCTTGTAAGAGGTAAATCCCCATCCTAGCACAAGAAGCGCAAGCAAGTAGTACATATATTTCTTTTGTCTTTGGACAAGTCCATGTACGTCTATCATCATTGCTCTCCCGAATAGTAATGTCGAATGAGTCGAATCATTGCGTAAATCCCTGTTCCTAATCCTAGCAATAAGCCTATAATGAGAAACAATGGAAACGTTCCAACCTTACTATCAATCCATTGCCCACCAAAGATTCCAACAAGAATGGAACCGACTAACTGAGCAAGAATACCTGACATTAAAGCATACGCTTTTACCGGGTTGCGATCGTTTTTTTGCAAGGATTCATCCCTCCAATATGTAACCCTCATTCACGATGTGTTAATAATAACTCATTTTTTTGCATAAATCCTATACAAAATAAAAAGTTTACTTTTTCGTCACGGAATAGATGTAATTTTGTCACTGAAAGCCCTACCATCTATCCCCGTTGTTAGCATACAATAGGGTATTAGCACTGTCAACGAGAAATCGTAAAAAATCAAAAAATTTGAGTATTAGTTATTTCCTTCCAAAAATGAAAACGTTCCCCTTCAAAATACTGGTGAAAGATATGCAATTTCTAGAAGTTTTCCTCTTATAATAGAAGAAAAAGTTCACAAGTTTGTCACTATTACATTTTTGGGATATAACGTTTTTCTTCTATAGTATAGTGTTTCATAGAAGTTAGACTTCTATATTATATGTGATATATATGCAAGTTATGTTGTATATACAAAAAATACCATTTTATATAAACTTATCCCCCTCCCCCATTCTTCATCTTCCCATAAAAAAAAAGACGAGTAGGGAATCCCTCTCGTCTGTTGTCTTACTTCGTTCCAAATAAACGGTCACCAGCATCGCCAAGACCTGGAACAACATAACCATGGTCATTTAATTTCTCATCTAATGCCGCTACATAAATATCAACATCAGGATGTTCTTCTTGTACTACTTTTACTCCTTCTGGGGCAGCTACGATACACATTAATTTAATTTGCTTCGCACCGCGCTTTTTCAGAGAGTTAATTGCTTCAGCTGCAGAACCACCTGTTGCTAACATCGGATCAAGTACGATAAAGTCACGTTCTTCTACATCCGTTGGAAGTTTCACATAGTATTCTACCGGTTGCAATGTTTTCGGGTCACGGTATAAACCAACGTGTCCTACTTTTGCTGCTGGGATTAATTTCAGAATCCCATCTACCATTCCTAAGCCTGCACGTAAAATTGGAATTAGACCAAGCTTTTTACCAGCGATCACTTTTGTTTTCGCTTTGCTTACAGGTGTTTCAATTTCGATTTCTTCAAGTGGAAGGTCGCGTGTAATTTCAAATGCCATTAAGCTTGCTACTTCATCCACTAATTCACGAAATTCTTTAGTACCTGTATTTTTATCGCGAATATATGTAATCTTATGTTGAATTAACGGGTGATCAAATACATACAGTTTTCCCATGTGAATCTCTCCTTCAGATGATATTCATGCGTGCGCACACGCCGTTTTACACTATTTACGATTGTAAAGAAAACGCTACTAATATTCAAGGGCAAATTTGGAAAAATATTAAATTCATCATGAACCTACCTAATATCTTTACCAATTATGGAAGCCCTATCCTTCATTATATATCCAAAATTTATTCACCATTTGTATACATACTTCACAAGTTATATATGTCCTCGCTTATCTACTACGCTCTCCTATACTGGACTCCCAAAAGAATTTATTATCTTAGCGTTCTTTTCAGGTCATTTATCTTGCTATTCGCAGGCCGAGAAAACTGCAGTTCTATATCTTCCATATTAAAAACTCTGACTTATAGAAAGTATTCTAAAAAACCATCTATTACGAATCCCTGTTTCAAATGAAAAAAAACTGCTGAAACAATATATGCTTCAGCAGTCTTCATCTAATCTATTATAGATCTGTATACATTGGAAATTTATCTGTTAATGCTTCTACACGCTTACGTGCTTCTTCTAGTGCAGCTTCATTCTCATGATTTTTTAATGTATGAGCAATGATTGATGCGATTTCATCCATTTCTTCTAGACCGAAGCCACGAGATGTTACTGCTGCTGTACCGATACGTACACCACTTGTTACAAATGGGCTTGCTGTTTCAAATGGAATTGTGTTCTTGTTCACTGTAATACCAACTTCATCTAATACATGCTCTGCTACTTTACCTGTAATGTCTAAGTTACGAACATCAATTAAGATAAGATGGTTGTCCGTTCCACCAGAAACGAGTGTAAGTCCTTCTTTTTGAAGACCTTCCGCTAAGCGATTTGCATTATTAATGATGTTTTGTGCATATGTTTTAAAGTCATCTTGAAGTGCCTCACCGAATGCAACAGCTTTCGCAGCAATTACGTGCATAAGTGGGCCACCTTGAATACCAGGGAAGATTGATTTATCAATTTGCTTTGCAAATTTTTCTTCACATAAAATCATACCGCCACGTGGGCCACGTAATGTTTTATGTGTTGTTGTTGTAACGAAATGTGCATGTGGCACTGGGTTTGGATGTAAGCCTGCTGCAACTAAACCTGCGATATGTGCCATATCTACCATTAAGTATGCACCAACTTCATCTGCGATTTCACGGAATCTCTTGAAATCGATAACACGAGGGTAAGCACTTGCACCTGCAACGATTAGTTTTGGTTTATGTTCTTTTGCTTTTGCTAACACATCATCATAATTGATGCGATGTGATTCAGCATCTACGCCATATTCTACGAAATTATATTGTACCCCACTGAAGTTAACAGGGCTTCCGTGTGTTAAGTGACCACCGTGGGATAAGTTCATACCAAGTACTGTATCGCCTTGCTCTAAAATCGTGAAGTATACAGCCATATTCGCTTGTGCACCAGAGTGTGGTTGAACGTTCACATGCTCTGCACCAAAGATTTCTTTTACGCGATCACGTGCAATATCCTCTACTACGTCTACATGCTCACAACCGCCGTAGTAACGTTTACCAGGATATCCTTCTGCATACTTGTTTGTTAAAACAGAACCTTGTGCTTCCATTACAGCTTCACTTACGAAGTTTTCTGAAGCGATTAATTCAATTTTTGAACGTTGTCTTCCTAGTTCTGCTTCAATTGCAGCAAATACCTTTTCATCTTGACGTTTTAAATGATCCACCAAAATCCCCCTTTTCTGAACGAATTACACTGATTCCCGATAATTTTTTCTTATTTATTGAGAAAAAAACGAAAATTCAAGTTGTAATTCTTTAGAACCTTCATGTTTTCAACTACATTCTAACATGACTTTCTATATCATAAAAGAAAAAAAAGATCGAGTTTGGTCTTTTCTTTTTATCCTTTATAAGGTCAGACTACATACCTCTTTATATGAGATACTACATTTCTGTTTCTTCTTCATCCCAAGCGCTCTACCTAAAGATGCAAAGGGGAGATAACAGATAGCTGCCTATAAAAGCACAATTCGTGAAGGCCTTTCATCAGTAGGGGATATCCCCACTGATGAAAGGCCTTCACTTTATCTTTAGCTACAAGTAACTGTTTCTTCTACTGCTGCATACACAGCACGCGCACCACCAATAAGTTTCGCGCGTGTTTTGGCCATCGTTACGTGTGCACTTCCAATCTCTTTTACACTTGTGCGGATTGGAACTGCAACATGTTTTAAATGCATACCAATAAAAGTATCACCGATATCCATACCTGCATCTGCTTTTATAAACTCCACTACTACAGGATCCTTTAGATAATGATATGCATATGTTGCTAATGCGCCACCAGCTGATCTAACGGGCGTAACGGTTACAATTTCAAGTTGATACTTCATTGTCACTTCTCTTTCAACTACTAAAGCACGATTTAAATGTTCACAACATTGGAATGCCAATTCTATACCTGTTTGCGCTTGAAATTGTTTTAGCTCAGAAAAAATTGCTTCTGCTACTTCCATCGTTCCCGATGTTCCAATCCTCTCTCCGAGCACTTCGCTCGTACTACAGCCCACTACAAAAATTTGACCGCTTTGCAGGGAAGCTTGCTTTTGAAAATCAGAAAGCGATGTTTGTAGCTGCTTTTTCACTTTTACTATTTCCGTCATGACGCCTCTTCCTTTCACAGATTGGTTCAATAAATTAGTATGTCCAATAGAAAATTACTTCGCTTCGTATGTTTTAATTTTCCCTACGCGGTTTTCGTGACGTCCACCTTCATAATCAGTTGTTAGCCAAATTTTTGCGATATCACGCGCTAAACCAGCACCAATTACGCGCTCACCCATCGCTAACATGTTTGTATCATTATGTTCTCTTGTTGCTCTTGCACTAAATGTATCGTGAACTAATGCACAACGAATACCGTGTACTTTATTTGCTGCAATTGACATCCCAATACCTGTCCCACAAATTAAAATACCACGGTCTACTTCACCGTTTGCAACCATTTCTGCCGCTGGAAATGCAAAGTCAGGATAATCAACAGAACCGGCTTCACATTCACATCCTAAATCAACATATTCAATATTTAGTTCTTCTAATAAACTTACGATTTCTTTGCGGATATTCATTCCACCGTGATCAGATGCTACTACTACTTTCATTTTGACCCCTCCAAAATTTTAGTAAAACTTCTATCGAGTAAGGTTCTTCATCCCCACTGATAAATGATTGCAAAACACTTATACTTACTTGCTCATTCCAAGCAAGATCATCTCCAATATCGTATTATACACGAAACATTAACCTTCTGAATGTTTTTTCAATAAAGTTTGTACAAGTTTTTCCATCTCTACTAATGTTGATTGATAAATAGCGAGAGAACCGCCATACGGGTCTGAAATATCCTTACTTGTACCCTCTACAAATTCATAAAATGTATACACCTTTTTTCCAGCACTCGGATAGTGCCCAATCACAAGTTGCTTATGGCTTTCTGTCATCGTAAGTACCATATCAGCCCACTCAAGTAATTCTTCCGTTATTTGCTGCGAAGCATGTGCTGCCTTAATTCCCTTTTCTGCTAATGCATTTTTTGCATACAAAGATGCATCACTTCCAGGATTGGCAAAAACACCAGCGGACTTCGCTTCAAAATTCCCTTTCCCATAGTGACGAAGCAACGCCTCTGCCATTGGGCTACGACATGTATTTCCAGTGCAAACAAATAACACTCGCTTCATCCAAGCTCACTCCTTATAGTGAATGTTCTACATTTATCATAACGTACATTACAATGGAACAAAAGAAATGTGAACATACAAAAGGCGTATTTCTCCTTTTATTTTTTCTAAGAGAAATACGCCTTATCCACATATATGTGAAACCCTAGTTTCAAGTGCCTTACATATAATAACACACTTGAAGAAAACATCCACTCGAAAAGCCCCACTATGAATTGAACTCCCCCCCACCTACCTCTAAACAAGTTTGAGGTGGGGGATGAATCGGTTAAAATGATAAAATAAGGAATCCATTTCATATAAAATGGATTCCTTACAACAAACTATTACTTCATAGTAACTTTCATTACTTCTGTTGAACCTTTTGTAGCTGAAACGCCTACAGTTGTATGAATAGATTCAGCTGCATCTGTGTTTGTAATAACGATTGGCGTAATTGTGCTTTTTGCTTTTTCGCGAATTAATTCTAAATCGAAAGAAATTAATTTATCGCCAGCTTTCACAGCTTGTCCCTCAGATACGTGAGCTTCGAAACCTTCGCCTTCCATTTTTACAGTTTCTAAACCAACGTGGATTAAAATTTCCGTACCATTTTTCGCTTTAATTCCAACAGCATGTTTTGTATGGAATAATTGTACGATTTCACCGTCCACTGGTGATACAACTACACCTTCAGTTGGAACGATTGCAACACCGTCACCCATCATGCGACCAGCGAATACTGGATCTGGTACTTCTTCAATATTTTTCACTTCTCCAGTTAATGGAGCTACGATTGTTTCTGCATTTGTTTTTGAACCAAGGCCAAATAATTTTTTAAACATAGGATAGTCCTCCTTATAATTAGGTTGAAAATGTATAGGGCAATCCCTAGTAATAATTGAGATACATGTAAGACTTTATACTTCAAATATTATATTGTAAAAACGCTTTCGAAAAGAATCACGTTATTACCAATAGACTCTTATTGTATCGCTTTGCAAAATTCCAGTCAATTCAGATTGTCTGAATAACAATTATCAGAATTAATTCTTTCTTATATTTTCTCTTTTTTTCTCTCACTTGTCTAGAGGTCTTTACGACATATTTATTTTTTATTGTTGATTTGTAAAATTTTCTTCATATTTTCCACGAAAGTTACTTGACTAAAGTAAGTAACTGATTTATCATTACTTACGTAAGATAAGTAAATAACTTTTTTGGAGGTTTTATAAATGATGGACATCGGTCTTCTTATTATTCGTCTTATTATCGGAATTACATTCATGGGTCATGGTACTCAAAAATTATTCGGTTGGTTTGGTGGTCACGGCCTAAAAGGAACAGGCGGCTGGATGGAATCAATTGGCTTACGCCCTGGCGTATTTATGGCATTTATGGCTGGTGCAACTGAGCTGTTAGGCGGATTCTTATTCGCAGCAGGTATCTTCACTTGGGTTGGCTCATTACTTATCATAGGTACAATGCTAGTTGCAATCTTTACAGTCCATGGCAAAAATGGCTACTGGGTAACACAAAACGGATTTGAATATAACATGATCTTAATTGCTATTGCAGTTGGTGTTGCATTAACTGGACCTGGCGCTTACGTTTTATTTTAATTAACTATCTCAATTTCAAGATATTTATTAAAAAGAGGAGTAGATTTCAGTTTGAGATCTACTCCTTTTCAAATCGTTGAGAGACGGGAGGCACAAAGTCTCCAACTCAGTAGAAGTAAAATCCATAAAAAAATGATCCCTCCTGCGTGGTAGCAATCTGGTCTTTTTACCAACGGTCTATATAAGAGGAATCGCTTAGTGATCTTTTAGTGTTCTTATAGCTTTAATCTATGTACCACTTTTTTAAAGTTTAATTTTACGCTAAACACACATAATTTTTTATGCGCTCATATAAAAAAATATTCTTTAAAATGAGTAAACTCTTTCTATCGTTTGCAGGATTTTAAATAGATTTTTGACTGCTATTTTCGAACCTCCAGTCCTTATATAAACTAAACAAGTTACTTTATTTTTTCAAAAAAGGAATTAGTTACTGTTCCTACCTGTTCGATTTCTCCTTGTACATGTAGATTAACAGGCAGGTTCTCGAAATATTCATTCCAATCTTTTTTGAGTTTTTTCCAAGCTTTAGGATCAGCTCGATGAATCGCTTCTCCAAATCCAAATATATCTATTTTATATTTTTCCTGTACTTCTTTTATTGCTTTTTTAAAGAATTCCACCGATTCTTTTTCATAAATCTCCTCTAATTTTTCAATCGCTCCCGTTTTTTTAAAATCGATATCGCATGCTACTTCACCGACATTACCTTTCACACGAATATTTAGATCTATCTCCGGCTTTCCATTCTTTATCTTACCCTTCATTTCCGTGTTTGAGTTCATCACTTGATAAACAAATTTCCCTCCTTTTGGACACGATACATTCACAACTGTACTTAACTCATTGTTCGTAATGACATTATACGTCTTGCTTTGTTTCTCATTTAACCAACCCACTAATTTATCTTTTTCAAATACCGCTAAGTTTTGAAAAAGTATTCGAGCAGGAGTATCAATCACTTCTATATTCTGTTTACTTAAAGCTGTTTCTTCATCATCTTTTACATGTAAGGAGATTCCTGTTAACACTGGTTGTTTCCCATCGCTTACCATATCTACAATTAGCTCGTCTAATGTAACGAAACTTGTCGCTGACCATGCTTCTGACGAGGCCTTAAGGGTATTAAACAATTTATTAGCAGGTATTTTTTCTACAGGTGTACGCACCTTTAAAACATCTTCTGCTTTCATTCCCTTAGCTACAGCGATATAAAAATCTGATCGTAGTTCCCAATCTCTCGAGAGAAGATCTAACGATTTTCCAATTCCTTTTTTCGCTAATGACTCACCAATTACGAGCATCCGAAGGTGTGAAGGATAAATTTTCCTCGGGGAGTCCTTTGTCATTTTTCGGATCGCCTCAAATATGGTTTGCCCTTTCGCCTGATAGATAACTACTGGTGAACGACCACCACTGCCACCGCCTTTTGTCGTAGCTACTTCTCCTGGATTTACCACCTGAGCAGTCACAAGATATTGACCATTCATTGTACGATCTATCCCTAAGGCCAATGTGATGGCCAATTCATTTAATTCACGACGATTCCAGCAGCCTGTAGTAAATAATAGAAATACAAGCAGTATGATAAGCATTGTAAAGTAGCGTTTCATAGATTAAACACCTTTCGAATTTATTTATACATGCTTATATCTAAGGAGAATGCTCCATTTATTCTTTCTTGAGTGGTATTTCTTAAAAACTTTAACCATGTAAAATCATTTTCATCTTAATAATTCCTCAATAACGTAATAAAGTGGCTTATAAATGGCTGTAATCCAATCTAGTGGATTGGGAATCTTAATATTCAAGGCTTTTGCAACGCTTAACGAAGTGCCCAATAATAGAAGAATAGAAAACAACCATAACTCTCCTTTTAATTTTTCTTTTAACAGAAAAGGAACATCGATCGCAATAATGGCAGCGACAATGACAAAGATTCCAGCAACAGCCATCACTTTTGTATACTCCTTTCTTCCTTTGAGTGATTAGAAAATAGGGATATAGAGGCATCTAGTCGTCAAGTCTTTATACCTATCTATACTTATCCCTTTTTGCAAGCTTGAAATTGGTATTATTACTGACGTTATCAATTCCAAATAGACAGGTTTTACATTTTTTGAATTGATAACTTTTATGTTCATTTAAACTTTATTTCGAGGCGGTTTCGGAGCTGAATTTTGTTCACGTCTAACATTTTTTTGACTAATTAAACGCGGGCGAGAGAACATCCGCCATAGAGGTACCCGAATAAACGTATCTTTAATGTCCTCACGGATAAAAGGCCCAAAAGGGCTCATATAAGGAATCCCAAAAGAACGCAAGCTGCACAAGTGAAGAATAAGTGCAATAAACCCAATGAATATCCCAAATAAGCCAAAAGAGGCAGCAAGCACCATCATTGGGAAACGGAGTATCCTAATAGACATAGAAAAGGTAGATGCGGGGAGCACAAAACTTGAAATCGCCGTGACTGCAACAACGATTACCATAGCAACCGATACAATTCCCGCATCAACTGCCGCAGTACCAATTACCAGTGTTCCTACAATAGATATAGCTTGGCCAATAGCCTTTGGCATTCGTAAACCGGCTTCTCGTAAGATTTCAAATGCCACTTCCATCATGAGAGCTTCAATGAATGCAGGAAAGGGAACTCCTTCCCGTTGAGCAGCTAAACCGATTAACAGAGGAGTTGGTAACATTTCTTGATGAAACGTGGTGATGGCAATATATAGGGATGGTCCTAGCAGAGCGGTAAAAATACTTAAAAAACGAAGCAAACGGATGAGAGTACTAATGTCTGTACGTTGATAATAATCTTCCGCAGCTTGTACGAAGGAAACAAACAGTGCCGGGACAACTAGAACAATCGGCGTTCCATCCACTACGATAGCAATTCTTCCTTCTAAAAGCTCTGCAGCAATCACATCAGGTCGTTCCGAATGAAATACAGTCGGAAAAGGACTAAACGGTTCATCTTCAATCAATGCCTCAATATAACCACTCTCTAGAACCCCATCGATATCAATTTTATTTAGACGCCTATGCACTTCTTCGACAACTCTATCATTCGCAATCCCATCAATATACAAGATCGCCACATCTGTTTGGGTTACTCTTCCAAGCATTTTCGATTCAACCCAAAGGTTGGGTGCTTTTATTTTTCGGCGGATTAATGCCGTATTGGTACGCAAGCTCTCCGTAAAACTTTCTTTAGGTCCTCGAACGACGGTTTCCGTACTGGATTCCATGACACCACGGTCTCTCCACCCACGCATACATATTGTGAAACCTTGTTCATAGCCATCCAACAGGAAAATAACATCCCCTGATAACAAAGAATTGAATAAAGACCTGAATTCAGTAACATCTTTTATATCTCCAACCGTAAGAATACGATCTTTCAATATTTGTAAAACGTTCTGTTGAGATGATATGGTTTGATTCTGTTCGATAGGAATATCTAACATGAGCGACTCCAAAATAAAGTTCTGAATGGAGTTCGTATCCACCAATCCATCCGTATAGAAAATACCTGCTTTAATTAACCCATCTTTACCAATTTGTATTTCCCTAATCACTATGTCGCTACTATTTCCAAGCATTTTCTTTACATATTGAATATTTCCTTCGAGACTTGTTTCTAACAGGACTTTGTTATCTTCCTTACTTTCATCTTCTTGCTCAAATGAGGAGTACATTACACTGTTTTTTCTTTGTTTCTTAAAAAAACGCATACAATTTATCCTCTCTCATAATGTTGATTCATCGCTTATATAAAGTGAAACTTTAATCAGTGAGGGTTTTCCCCACTGATTATTAGCCCTCACCAATCGGGCCTTTACGGACAGTTCATCTCCCACTTAACTTCTTTGCTTTCGCTGAATTTTGAGGTGGGAGTGTTACTGTCCGTTAATGCGAGATAAATTTTGAAGTCTATTTCACTTCATAACCGTTATTTGTAGCCGAAGGATTTAAAAACATGTTAGTGAATACCTACGAAAACAATCTCTTAATTTACGGTGATTTTTCGCATAAATATTACTCGACCTTGTTCTTTCAAGTTCATTTTTACCAATTAAACTTGAATTATACTTGAACTTCCAATAAGTACGGTATAGCATCCCCATTACCAAAATCCAATAAAATAATCCCCCTCGAATATCTTCTACTGGATACGGAAATTGTTATGGAACTGTTAAAACCTGACCATACTTATGAAATAACAAAACCTCACAAGATAATGTAAAGTGAAACTTTTACTCAGGATTATTTAAAAAAGATTTTCTTTTTAAGAATTCTATTGGGTAGGTATAAACTAATGAGAAAATGGGGTAGGTTCCTATTGTGAAAAATGAAAAGATCAATTCACATCAATTTTTAACTTTAGTAACTTTATTTACAATTGGTACGACTATCTTAATTATTCCAGGAGGATTAGCAGTCGAAGCAAAACAAGACGCTTGGATTGTATCTCTAGTGGGTACAGGGATAGGAGTTTTTGTAATATGGATATTTAACACTTTAGTTCGTAATTTTCCTAACATGACTATTGTACAAATCAATGAACAATTATTTGGAAAATGGTTAGGGAAAACAGTGTCTCTTTTCTTTGTTTCTATGCCATTACTTTATACTTCTATTCTTTTGATTTATAATGGTAGCTTTTTAAACACACATATGATGCCTAATACACCCGCCCTAGCCCTTAACCTATTGATGATACTCATTTTGGTAATGGGAGTACGTCTGGGGCTCGAAACAATCGCTCGCTCCGCAGAAATATTCATACCAATTTTCTTTATCCTTTTTATCATTTTAGTCATCTTTCTTATTCCACAAATCAAGTTTGAAAATATTCAACCTGTATTTGAGGTAGAGACAAAAACGATATTACGAGCATCCTTACACTTGATTACTACATCTTCTGTAAACTCTGTGATTTTATTAATGATTTTTCCTGCCTTAATTAATCAACCGAAAGAAGCCAGAAAATCGTTTTATATTGGAAATATAATTGGGGGAGTTGTCATTATTATCATCACAATTTTAAGTATTTTGGTTTTAGGTGCCGAAACTACTGCAAGACACACGTATCCAAGCTTTATACTAGCAAGAAAAATAAACGTAGGTGATTTTATCCAACGTATCGAAGGAACAATCGCGATCATGTGGTTTATTACAATCTATTTTAAGATGGCTCTTTATTTTTACGCTTCTGTTTTAGGTATTACACAAATTTTGAATTTGAAATATTATCGCCCATTAGTATTACCTTTAGCGATGATTGTAGGTGTTCTTTCTATCATTATGTATGAAGACGTCGTAAAACAACAAAACTTCGACGCTACAGTGACTATAGCCTATTCGTTGTCAGTTGGGCTTTTTTTACCTCTAATCATGTTAATAGTCAGTATATTTAGGAGAAAAGGAAAGACCGAACAAAGAGAATAGTTATTTTCTTTGAAGAGTATCCCTGACAAAGCGTAGAAAATACACATTATGGTCTTGTTATGGAAGCTTGTTTACCGAAGTGTAAAGTTTTCTTCGGGAATTTTACAAAAACCGCCAAAAAATATTTTTTAGCAGGAATTTCCCCTCCTCATCTTGTAAACAAACAAAGAGTATTCATATCGAGGAAGGGAGATTACAAATATGCTTTCGATTAATCCAAATGAACAAACAGAAAAAGATAATTACAAATTATTAACAGGGAGTATTATTCCGCGCCCTGTAGCATTCGTGACTTCTGTAACAAAAGATGGTGTTTTAAACGGCGCTCCATACAGCTATTTTAATATCGTCGCTGCTAATCCACCGCTCATCTCTGTTTCAGTGCAACGTAAAGGAGGAGAACGAAAAGATACTTCTCGAAATGCCATTGAAAAAGGTGAATTTGTTGTACATATTTCCGATGAATCTTATGTGGAGGCCATCAATGAAACTGCTGCAAACCTTCCTCCAAATCAAAGTGAAATTGAATTAGCCAAACTAACTCCAATCGAAAGTGATGTCATCTCCGTACCAGGCGTAAAAGAAGCGAATATTCGAATGGAATGTATATTAGAACGCGCCATCCCACTGGGTGGAACAGAAGACTCTCCAGCATGCGACCTACTAATCGGCCGCGTTGTCCGCTTCCACGTCGCAGAACATTTATATGAAAACGGCCGGATTCATGCAGAAGGACTAAAACCAGTAAGCCGACTAGCAGGACACAACTACGCAAAACTAGGAGAACAATTCGAGCTTGTAAGGCCAGTTTAAAAGTGGAAGCGGCTCGTTCAGAATGAGAGGGGGATGGAGCTTCTGACGTAGAGGCGCCTTTTGCCTCGTAGGAAGACGCGAAGCCACCGACCATTCTTGCCACTGGAGCTGGATATCTCTAAAAGCAGAGACGGCTCGTTCAGAATCGCAGGGCATTGGAAAGTTCGACCATTTCACACCAAAAAAGACCAGCTTATGGTGTTAGCCCTGTTAAGTAGACAGCTATAAAAAAGACTAAGCAGCCATCAAGATTCGATATTCTATCGGAGCTCGGTGGTTGAGTCGTTTTTGGAATCGTTTATAGTTATAGAAGTAGATATATT
>NZ_JBWYHD010000007.1:0-377510 GCF_056711665.1 Bacillus sp. Medicinal_06
CATTTTGTACTTGGCTTGTTGTTTCAATCATATCGTCTTTCTTAAGCGTACCAAGAATTTCTGAGTTTGTGTTCGCTTCAGCACGTACGTTTAATACGTTTGCTGTTACGTAATAGATGCTTTTTGTAAATTCTGCGCTTACGAATACGTCTTTACCATTTAATTTGATTTGTGACCATCCGTTTTCTGTATTTGTAACATCTAATTTATGACCATTTAATAATTTTCCTACAACTTTTGATTCAGTAGTTGGGTTCTCGCGTACATTTAATACCTCTGTTGTTACAACAGTTTCTGCTTGTGCAGAAATAGTGAAAATCCCAAGACCAAAAACCGCTGCTGCTGCTATACCAATTAATTTTTTCATGAATAGCCTCCATTCGCTTTGTTTTCGTGTCCTCATTATAGCAACAGTTTTTTAGGAGATTTAGGATATCACAGAATTACAAACGATTCGTAATCAATCATTAATGCTTTGTAATATAAAGTAGAATAAAAGAAAAGAGTGTTCTATACGTATTTTTAAGAGATTTAATCATTTTTTTCTTTCAAATACATATGTTTTTTTTGCAATAAAAGTAATAGTATTACCATCTTGTTACAAAAAAACACCGAAACATTACAAATGTTAGTTACATTATGTCTTTTTATGCAATAAATCTTTTGTATTTTACTATGATTCACATATTACTGACACAAAAACTCAAAAAGGACAACTACGTAGTTAAGTAGCTATCCTTTTTGAGTTTTATGAAATTTTCTTTTTCCATCCCCCTAGCATAAGAGCTGATACTGCAGAACCTATTAATATAGAAAGAATATATAACACTGGCTTATTTACTAATAGTATGACAAATATTCCACCGTGTGGCGCTGGCAATGTAATTCCAAATAACATCGATAATGCACCAGCAATACTTGATCCAACAACACAACTTACAATCACACGGATTGGATCAGCTGCTGCAAATGGAATTGCTCCTTCTGTAATAAATGACGCTCCCATAATATAATTTGTAAAACCTGATTTCCGCTCTGCTTCTGTAAATTTCGCTTTAAAAAGTGTAGTTGCAAAAGCAATTGCAAGTGGAGGGACCATTCCACCAGCCATAACAGCTGAATGTACACCAAAGTTTCCAGCCTCAATTGCAGCAATCCCAAATGTAAATGCCGCTTTATTAATCGGACCACCCATATCAACAGCCATCATTCCACCTAAAATAAGTCCTAATAATATAGCATTCGCACCACCTAAACCATTTAACCAACCCGTTAAGGCCTCATTTAAAGCAACAACAGGAGGGTTTACAACTTTTAACATTAATACCCCTGTAAGTAACAAACCAAGTACCGGATATAATAAAACAGGTTTAATCCCTTCTAATTGTACTGGTAAACCTGCCAACACTTTTTTTAAACCAACTACAATATAACCAGCTAAGAAGCCGGCAATTAACCCACCCAAAAACCCTGCATTTGCTTGTGCTGCTAAAAAACCACCAACAATACCAGGCATAAACCCCGGGCGATCAGCAATAGAACTTGCGATAAATCCAGCTAACACCGGAACAAGAAATGCAAATGCTCCCATCTTTCCTCCACCGATTGTCATGAGAGTCTCTGCAATTGGACCTTCTGCTTTAATTCCGCCGAAAGCAAAAGCAAGTGCAATTAAAATTCCACCTCCAACTACAAACGGTAACATATTACTTACACCGCTCATCAAATGCTTATATATGCCCAATCCTTTTTCTTGTTCTACCCCTTTTGCTTCTTCACTTTCTTTTCCACCTTTAAAAATCGGAGCGTCTTGATTTATCGCTCGATTAATTAACTGCTCTGATTTCCGAATACCATCTGCAACTGGTACTTGAATCACGTGTTTTCCCGCGAAACGATTCATTTCTACTTGCTTATCTGCCGCAACAATAATAGCTGTTGCACGTTCAATATCTTCTTTCGTTAATCCATTTTTCACACCAGTAGAACCGTTTGTTTCGACCTTAATCGCAACTCCTAATTCCACCGCTTTCGCCTTGAGACTATCCGCAGCCATATATGTGTGAGCGATACCAGTTGGACAAGCTGTTACCGCTAACACATACGGTTCATTCCCTTCTGGCTTTGCTGCTTCACTAAGTTCATCTTCTTGCTCGTTTTCCTTTTCTTTTTCATCAAACAAACGCAGAAGCTCCTCTTCACTTTTTGCCTCTAACAGTTGTTTACGAAACCCTTCATCCATTAATAATGTCGATAAGCGGGATAACGTTTCTAAATGCGTATTATTCGCACCTTCACTAGCCGCAATCATAAAGAATAAATGAGCTGGTTGTCCATCAAGCGACTCATAATTGACACCGCTTACACTGCGTCCAAAACAAATAGCTGGCTGTTTGACCGCTTTTGTTTTTGCATGTGGAATAGCAATCCCTTCGCCAATTCCAGTTGTACTTTGCATTTCACGCTTTAAAATAGCCTCTTTAAATTCCGCTTGATTATTTAACCTTCCTGCCTTTTCTAATTTCTCTACTAATTCATCGATGACAGCTTCTTTTGCTGAAGCTGTCAAATCCATAATAACTGTATCCCTTTTTAAAAGCTCTGTAATTTTCATATTCTGTTCCCCCTACCGCTTTGTAATCATTACTTGCGATAATAATTCCTCTACTTTATCTTTCGTACATAAATCCGCTGAAAACGCTGTTGCGCTTCCCGTTGCTACACCATAACGAAATGCTTCTTCGACATTTTTTGTTTTTTCATATATTCCCACAAACCCTGCAACAAGAGAATCTCCCGCTCCAACAGAATTGATAACCGTTCCTTTTGGCACGGTTGCCTCGTATACTCCTTTATTGGTAAATAACAAAGCTCCATCTCCTGCCATAGAGACAATTACATTCTGCACACCTTGTTCGATTAACTTTCTGCCATATGGAATCATTTCTTCTACTGTCGAAAGCTTTTCTTTAAATAATTCTCCAAGCTCATGATGATTTGGTTTTATTAAAAATGGCTTATTTTGAATTACATGCTGAAGCGCACTTCCACTCGTATCAACAATGACGTTAATCTGACGTTCTGCCCCAAAATTAGCCATTGTTTCATAAAATGTTTTTGGAATCGATGCAGGAATACTACCGGCTAATACAAGATAATCACCAGCCTGCATATTTTCCATTTCGCCCATTAAATGTTGAAGCTGTCCATCCGTAATAACAGGCCCTTGACCATTCAGCTCTGTTTCTTCCTCCCCCTTTATTTTCACATTAATACGCGAATCCCCATCTACATGAACAAAATTCGTCTTAACACCTTCACTTTTCAAAACATCTTCAATGAATCGACCTGTGAATCCCCCTATAAAACCGAGCGCTGTATTCTCTATTCCAAGTCGATAAAGCACACGGGATACATTAATTCCTTTCCCGCCAGGAAATTTCATATCGTTTTCCGCTCGATTGACAGTTCCCAGCTTGAAACACTCCGTTTGCACAACATAATCTATCGATGGATTTAAAGTAACTGTATAAATCATCATTTATCAACCTCAATTACATTTGTTTTTCGCTTATATTCTTCTTGCTCTTCTTCTAATACATTTGTAATAATTGTCGCTTCTTCAATACTTGCAATTTTCGCAAATGCAACTTCAGAAAATTTACTTTCATCTATTAAAAAATAACCTTCATTCGCTAATGTTAATGCCATTTTTTTCAGCAATGCTTCTTCAGGATCTGGTGTTGTATATCCAAGCTGTTCATGCACACCATTCGCCCCTAAGAAACACTTATCAAATCGGTATTGCTGCATACTTTCCTGTGCCATTGCACCAATTAATGCTTTTGTTCGACTCTTCATCATCCCGCCAAGTAAATAAGCTCGAATATTATTTTCAACTAATGCTTCAATATGCATAAGCCCATTTGTCACAACGGTAACTTCTTTCTCTATTAAATACGGAATCATTTCAAATGTTGTACTTCCTGCATCTAAATAAACGCAATCACCCTTTTCTACAAAAGACGCAGCATATTTAGCGATTTGTTTTTTCACTTGAATGTTTTTGGCTGATTTTTCAACCATCGTAGGCTCTTCACCTTTTCCAGTTAATACAGCAGCTCCGCCATGCACTCGTTTTAATAATCGCTCTTTCTCTAATTGTGCTAAATCACGACGGATTGTCGATTCTGAACTTTTAGTTTCTTCCACCAACTGTTGTAATTTCACTACTTTATTTTCTTTCACAAGCTGTAAAATTCGCTGATGACGTTCAGGAGTTAACATATCACTCACCTCTCCTTTGATTACAGTATAATGAAACCGAATTCAAAAATCAATCAAAAACATTCAAAATCGATCAAATAAAATCACCAAACATTCAATAACACTCAAAAAACCTTCTTGATACATATCAAGAAGGTTTTTTAAATTATTTTTATTCTTTATAATGACGCTCTATAAATTGCAACTACGTCTTCTTTATTTAATTTCTTAAAATGACCGAATTCACCATATACCATCGCTTTTTCAGCCATTACATCAATTTTCGCTTCTCCAATTTCATAGTCAGCTAAACGGGATGGCGCTTCAATAGATGTCCAAAAACTTCTCAACGCTTCGATACCTTCTAAGGCAATTTCCTTATCCGCTTTTCCATCTGCTTCTACATGAAATACACGTACCGCAAATTGTTTAAAGCGGTCTACATTTTCATCTAAAACATGTTTCATCCAATTCGGGAATAAAATCGCTAAGCCGCCACCATGTGGAATATCATACACAGCTGAAACGGCGTGCTCAATATTATGCGTTGCCCAATCACCGCGGACGCCCATTGCTAAAATACCATTTAGCGCCATTGTCCCGCAATATAAAATCGTTTCCCTGTGCTCATAGCTTTCTAAATCGTTTAAAAGTTTTGGAGCTGTTTCAATTACCGTTTTTAAAATAGATTCACAGTAACGGTCTTGCAATTCTGTATTCGTATCTTGATGAAAGTATTGTTCTAACACATGCGACATAATATCAACCATACCGTAGATCGTTTGGTTTCGCGGAACAGAAGCTGTATGAGCTGGATCTAGAATAGAAAATTGCGGGAAAGTAACTGGACTGCCCCATCCATACTTTTCATTCGTTTCCCAATTTGTAATAACAGAACCAGCATTCATCTCAGAACCTGTCGCTGCAAGAGTTAATACTGTACCAAATGGTAAAGCTTCATTTGCAAATGCTTTCTTTGTCACAATGTCCCATACATCACCATCGTATTTACTACCGGCAGCAATTGCTTTCGTACAATCGATAACACTTCCACCACCGACAGCTAAAATAAATTGAATATCGTTTTCTTTGCACATTCGAATTCCCTTGTTTACAGTAGATAAACGTGGGTTTGGTTCAACACCTGTTAACTCAAAAATTTCTGCATCAATTTCTTTTAAGATAGCAATTACATTATCATATATACCATTTCGTTTAATACTTCCCCCACCATATACGAGAAGAACCTTTTTACCATACTGGGGAATCTCTGTCTTTAATTGCTCTAATTGTCCTTGACCAAAAATAAGCTTTGTCGGATTACGAAACACAAAATTTTGCATAATTCCCTATCCATCCTTTCACTATAAAAATTACTATACTTTTGTATAACATATTTCGCTCATCTCACAAAAATATTTGCTTTAACAAAAAATCTCAGCCTTTTCGGCTGAGATTTTTTACTGATAATACGGTGAAATCATTAAATAAACAATAACACCAGAAAGACTTACATATAACCAAATTGGCATCGTCCAACGTACAATCTTACGATGACGAGTCAATTGATTTGTAAAACCATATACAAGTGAGAACAATGCAAGCGGTACGATAATTGCTGCAAGGAAAATATGCGTAAGTAAAATAAAGAAGTACACATATTTAATTACTCCTTCTCCACCGAAATGCGTCGCTGGTGCCAAGTAATGATACGTTAAATAGGAGACACAAAATAACAATGTTGTTGTAAATGCTGCAAGAATAAAACCTCGATGCATCTTTACATTCTTTTTAATAATAGAGAACAATGCTGCCAATAAAAATACAAATGTAAAGCTATTAAAAATTGCATTTAACATCGGCAAAATTGTTACATCAAAATGCACCTCTCCTTTGTAGCCAACAGGTCCAAAAAACAAAAATAAAATAATCGCATTGACGATCACAGAAAGCGTTATCACAATAGGAGCATAGCTCTTCTGATTATTTAATCGATCCGTCAAATTGTTCACTCCCTCTTCCTCTTCTACATATGTACAGTTAACCACACTATTTTAACATATTATCAACAGTATAAATGTGACAATACTTTGACACACTAAAATTAAACAAAGAAAAAACCTTCTTAATCATAACTTCTTAAGAAGGATTTTATCGCTTTATTATTAAAATAGCAATTCACTTAGTTTTTGTTAGAAAACATGTCACTGTATGCTTGAAAAATCTCTGATACTTGATATCCCATTAAAGAAATTGCTGTTAACGAAAAGAAACCAATCATAAGAAATCGAAACCACATATTATTCTCCTCCTTGTATTTAGCTTATAAACAATACGCTGCATTACAAGTCGGATTACAATCTCCCTCTTTGGCTTCTTTTTTCTTCACGATAGCCGTTATAAACCGAATCATAAAGAATGCACTAAAAGGAATTTCCATCCATTTTATATTAGCATAGCAGAGCAACGGTTCCCGCTCTAAATCGGACGGAGATGAAAAGGAATAGAACATACCTTGCTCTTCCATGTATACAATTACAATTTTTAAACAAAATAAAATCCCAAGAAATGAAACAATATCTTGCCACTCTGTTGTATACAATACATTATAAAGATCGAATACGTACTCTTCCATTATCACCCCTCCTTCCTTTTTTACCATTTTCCTCGCCTGTATATAAAAAGTCAAGAAAAATGTTTTATATACACTATGTCAATGGTAGTTACATAATTTCAACTTTCACTTCTTGTTCTTGCAATATTTGAACGATTAACTCAAGCACTATTTTTTGCAGTAACTGATACACTTTTTTCTGAGACGTACTTTTCTCATTTGAACAAGCTACGATATACTCAATACGCTGCAAAATATAACCATCCACAAGTAAAATGCCTTTTTCAACTGTTACTGAATTTCGCTTTACATTTTTAGCTTCTGGTGAAAAAAATTTACTATCCGTCAAAATAACCTCCTGCGAAATCCCTTTAATTCCTGCGACTTTTTCTTGAAATATCACTTTTTCTTTCAAACCAATCTCAGTTTTAAACTTTCCTATTTCTATCGGAAGTCTTGTCGTTATATAATTATTAGATATGTTATCTTTTTTCTCTTTTGACAACACGTTATGCATAGGAGTCCAGAAAGATTGTTTTATATCACTATCCTCAAAATTACTTATATCTCCCACATTCGCAAGTTCTAAAAGCACCCTATTTTCAAAAAGCTTTGAAGAAACGAAATGACAATACGGTTCTTCATGATAGTGATGTACTGTAGCTAACATCTTCGCCTCTAATTCATAAAGCATTTTCTCCGTTTCGTTTTGAAATATAAATACTTCTTCATCTTTGCTACTTAAAATAGGTAGGTTTAAAAAATCAGATACTTCAGCAACAGTAGAAAATGGGGTTTTCACGATTATAGAACGTGCTGCACTTCCTATTTTTAATTCATTTGGAGATTTATTTACTTCCTTGTGTCCTTCCGTTGAGTTATCCTCTTCTACGCTCTCTTCAATCGGTTTATCTGCTTTCTTGCTCCCTTCGGTTGATCTATCCTCTTCTATGCTCTCTTCAATCAGTTTATCTGCTTTCTTGCCCTCTTCCGTCGATCTATCCTCTTTTATGCTCTCTTCAATCGGTTTATCTGCTTTCTTGCTCCCTTCCATTGATCTATCCTCTATACTCTCTTCAATCAGTTTATCTGCTCCCTTGTCCCCTTTCGCTGATCCATCCTCTTCTACGCTCTCTTCAATCGATTTATCTGCTTCCTTTTTCTTTAGAATCTTTTTGTGTTTAGTAAAAAGTTTATCCACCATTTTATTACTAATCCACGGATTGGTAGTAATAATAGGTAGGTTTAAAAAATTTGATACTTCAGCACCAGTAGAAAACGCTTTTTCCACGGTTATGGAACGTCCTGCACTTCCTATTTTTAATTCATTTGGAGATTTATTTACTTCCTTATGCTCTTCAGATAATTTTTCCTCTTTCACACCCTCTGCAATCAATGTGTCTGCTTTCTTGTGCTCTTCTATCGTTATATCCTCTTTCACATTTTCTTCAATCAATTTATGTTTTTTCTTGCTCTTTAGAGTTTTTTTATGTTTAGAAAAAAGTTCATCCACCACTTTATTACTGATCCACGGATTGCTCATCACCAATCACTTCCTAACTGATGAATTGAAAAGTGTATGTATTTTTAAAATATACATAACCGTTTCAACATTATATATGTCTTATAACAATAAAAAAGACATCCTCTTTTAGAATTAAAAGAGAATGTCTTTTTTTGTTATACGTTTACTTGCTGAACTTGTAAAACTTTCAAAGTAAGATCTAATACTATTTTTTCACGAATTTCCTTAAAATCATCATTTATATGTGTAGGGCATGGTGAAAAGTCTAATTCGTAAAAGTCTGCACGTATTAATTCACAGTACGGTTGTTCATTATAAAAAGTAGTATTTTCAAAGAAATACTTGTCCAAACGAGGTAAATCACCGTCTTTCGGATTAATGAATTGTGATCTACTTGCTGAGCCAGCAGCAAAAAGTGGGGGAGTTAGGAAATCATCTTCAGTTAAGTCAACGAAACCGTAGAATGGGACATTTGCAGTTCGATAGCGAAGGTTTCCATTACAATCACTAGTAGCATATTCGATATTCTTACGAATATAGCCTTCTACAAATAATTTTGCTCGCGTTACTTCACGGTATCCTGTGTCATTAAAATCCTCGAACGCAACTGGTACAAGTTTACATTGTGTTAAAAATACATCTTTTAACACTCAGTTAATTTCTACTGCTCCATCTTCAAGCTCAATATTTGCTTCTACAACAATTTGGACGATTCTTTCTGCTAAAACAACTGGGATTTTCACCCTTGCAGTTTCTCTTACGATAGCTGGTGCATCTGCATCATTAAGTGGAATTTGAGTTTGTCCTTTAACTGAACAAGGTACATGTTTCGAACATTTTCCACTCATATTTTATCTTCTCCTTTTGATAACATTTTTAGAGTTTTAAAAACTCGTTATGCTATAACTTATGTACGTTTTCTATTAATGGTATAGATTTGTATAATAGTCAGTTTTATTATTTTATAGAAATAATGAAGCTCTTATAGTCATTTACATATAAACGTTAAAACTATATACCTATCATTTTCATAGAATACACCGCCTACATTTTTACCATTAATTGACAAAACCATTCGAATTATGTAACATAATTTTATCGACATGATCTGCAATGCATGTACTTTTTATTTATATTTGATTGTTGATGAAAAATTCTACAGAACAACTCTAAGTAATTTTTACTTACCAAGATGAATATCATTTTTGGTGTTTTTATGTATGTTCCGAGAAAAATCTCATCTTAACGTTCTGAGAAAAACTTTTAATTGAGGGTCTATACTCGTTCCCCAAAATTATCAATCTAACCATCAATAAGACGAAAAACTCATTGATGGGATGGAGTCATGTATCAAAAATATGGAGGGGTTGTTTATGTCTGTCTATACACCACAAGAAATTACTACGTTAGCCGCAAGTTCAGGCCAAAAAAAAGCACTTTTACCGTTACTTCCCATGATGATTTTAGGTTTTTTTGGCGGCGCTTTCATAGCGCTAGGTTATCTACTTGATATTCACGTGATTGGAACAATGCCAAAATCCTGGGGATCTTTTACTAGTTTTCTAGGAGCAGCCGTTTTTCCTATCGGTCTAATTCTAGTTATTCTTGCAGGTGGTGAACTAGTGACCGGTAATATGATGACCGTATCGATTGCGTGGTTTTCCAAAAAAATCTCTTTCTCTAAAGTATTAAAAAATTTACTAATTGTTACAATTAGCAACTTTATTGGTGCTGTATTTGTCGCGTATTTTTTCGGTCACATCGTCGGATTAACAGAGGGAGAATTTTTAGCCAAAACGGTATCGATTGCGGAGGCCAAGCTACATGATACACCAGTACAAGCATTTGTCTCTGCTATTGGTTGTAACTGGCTCGTTTGCTTAGCAGTTTGGCTTAGTATGGGTAGCAAAGAATTTGCTGGAAAAATAATTGGTATTTGGTTTCCCGTTATGACTTTTGTTGCAATTGGCTTTCAACACGTTGTTGCCAATATGTTCGTTATTCCAGCCGCCATTTTTGCAGGGCACCTAACTTGGATGGAATACTTACCGAATTTCATTATCGTCTTCTTTGGAAACTTAGTCGGTGGTATACTATTCGTAGCGCTCCCTTACTTCTTGGCTTATCACAAACGCGAGCAATCCAAAAGTAAAACAACAGAATTAAAGAAAAAATCCGTAACTGCTTAACAAAAAGAATTTAATAGAAAACGTATAGTACACTTGTTCTCTTCTCTTTTATACGTTATAATAACAACTTAAATAGCATTATTTACATATGAGGTGAAGATATGAATAAAACAGAATTAATTAAAAATGTAGCACAAACAGCTGAAATTTCTCAAAAAGAAGCTACTGTAGTTGTACAATCTGTAGTAGAAGCAATCACAAATACTTTAGCTGCTGGTGAAAAAGTACAACTTATCGGATTCGGTACATTCGAAGTTCGTGAAAGAGCTGCTCGTACAGGCCGTAACCCACAAACAGGTGAAGAAATGCAAATCGCAGCTTCAAAGGTACCTGCATTTAAAGCTGGTAAAGAATTAAAAGAAGCAGTAAAATAATAAAAAAACAGCCTTCTCGCTTATGAGAAGGCTGTTTTTTCATTACCTGTGTTCTTTTAAAATATCTACTTATTATTCATTTGTTACTGTCCCTGTTTTATCTAAAATAATTGTATTTAAGCGATGTGTTGCTTCTAAATACTTCTCCATACTCAGCTGAACGTCCTGAGCCCGCCATAATAGATGTCGGTGTTGCAAGTCCTAAAGCACGTGGTCTCTTTTTGTCTATTCATGCTATTCACTCCTTATCCTTATACAGCTATAGAGTATATTTTTTTGTTAAAAGAAATCGTACCTATTTAAGTACGATTTCTTTTATGTTTCAAAACTCTTTATTGAACTTCATAACCTTGATCTTCAATTACAACAATAATATCTTTGAGAGTAACTATTGAAGAATCCATTTCTACTTCAACAGTACCTGCAGCTAAGTGAACTTTTACTTGTTCAACACCATTTAACCCTTTTACGCTTCCTTCAATAGAGTTTACACAGTGCCCACAAGACATACCTTCAACTTTTAATGTTAACTTTTCCATCTAATATCCTCCTCTTGTTATTTCATTATTTATTGGTTATAAATAAATAATACCATACCTCCCTAAGGTATTGAATAGGCGTAGGTCATTATTTTTTAAAATCTTTTTTAACTTCAGTAGTTCTTGTTTCATTCTTACAGCCCCCTATGCATCCCACTAAATGTATCTCCGTTTCCTTATAACTTAAAACCACCATACCATCAATAGGTATACAAAAAAACAAGCCAGTTAACTCACTAGCTTGTTTGATTATGCTTTTGAGAATCTTTCAAACACTGTCATTAATTCTTCAATCGCTTCATCTCCATTACCCTCTTTAATCGCATTAGAAACACAATGATTTGTATGATTTTTCAGTATCCCCATACCAACTTTCTTCATCGCTGCATTAATAGCTGAAATCTGCACTAAAATATCAACACAATAACGATCATTTTCAATCATATTCTGAATACCACGAACTTGCCCTTCAATTCTCTTTAACCTATTCATAATTTGTTCTTTTTCTTTATCCGATCTATGGCTAGTAACCGTTTCATTTTTATTATGATCCATTTTATCACCTTCTTAAAGTTTATCCTCATCCACATGGTACAATGCCCCCCATGAGTATACCAATTATAGCATTAAACATACATATGGTGATACCCTATATAAACGAAAAGACCTATACTACAAAGTATAGGTCTTTTCAATCAATATTATTTAGGAAAAACAAGTCATTATACGACCAATTCATTATGTTTAATTTTGAGAGTTTCAATTTGAATTGTTGTGTGTTCAATATGGAATTCTTGTTTTAGCATGTTAATTATCATTTGTAAAATTTCTTGATAATCTTGTTTTTTATCAATCATTACATGACAACTTAAAGCATCTAATCCCGATGTAATTGTCCAAATATGAAGATCATGTACATCACGTACACCTTCTATTTGTCTAATTGCCCGTTTTACTTTGGATAATTCAATTGATACAGGTGTCCCTTCCATTAAAATCTGGATGGAATGCTTCGTAACTCCCCAAGCACTTTTCAATATTAATACGGCTACAATAACAGAAATAGTCATTTCCTATATAAAAAAGGTAAGCTTCTGCTTACCTTTTGGACAACATATATAGACTAATCAAATGAAGTTTTCAAGTGATTTATTAAAAACAATGATTAGAGTACATTACTTACAAATCTCAGTGCCTTACTTAAAGCTGTTGGTACTACTGATGCATGGTTCTCCCCCTTAGCTTCATAAAATGCAAATCGTAATTTATTATGTTGCAAATTCAGTAAACGCTCTGATAATGCAGTGGCATCTCGAACCATATGCTCTCTTTCTAATGCTCCCACTGTCAGAAAGACTCCAACTTCAGAACTCGCTCTGTCCAATTCATTTATAAACGCTGCTTTGTTTTCAAGAACAGACTGGTTATTCCACCAAATAGATGGGCTACTGATGAAATAATTTTGAAAGGCGTTTGTATTTGTAAACAATACATGTAAAGCAAATAATCCACCGAGTGAATGTCCAAATATTGTTTGCTTTGCTCTATCAATCTCAAAATCCTTTTCGATTTGCGGCTTCAATTCCTCTTGAAGAAATGCTAAAAATTCATTTGCTCCTCCTGACTTAGGCCATGGTTTTCCATCAGTTTTTTGCAGCGCATCCTTAGAAGGCACGGAAGGAGTAAAATCATAACACCTTTCAGAAGCTGCAAAAGTTCCTTCTATCGGATAGCCTACACCAACAATTATAGATGGTACAACTCCTGTTTTTTCTGCTCTTACTGATTGGATCTTAATAGCTTCTTGGAACGTTTGAAAAAATGCGTTTCCATCTAATACATAAATTACAGGATATCCATGTTCTGGAGCAGGTTGCTTTGGCTTCGAAATATAAATTTGATATTCACGATTTCCTATTTTCGAATACATCTTCCATTGCTCTGCACCAGAAATAGTAACATCTTTTTTTTCAATACTCGTATTCATGTTATTCTCCCCTCCTCTTACCATTTTAACTAGTTACGTATATTTCAGTACTTTCTTCTTGGAACACACTATCATAACCGAAACATACAGGAGCTCCATTATATGGATCTATCATGACCCGTGCATCAATATGAAATACACGTTTTAATACTTCATTTGTAATGATTTCTACTGGGCTTCCTGCTGTAATAATTTTTCCATCTTTCATTGCAATAATCTCATCTGAAAATCGCGCTGCATGATTAATATCATGTAAAACCATAACAACCGTACATTTGTGATCTTTGTTTAATCGTTCAACAATTTGCAGTACTTCTAATTGATGAGACATATCAAGGTATGTAGTCGGTTCATCTAATAATAAAACTTCTGTTTCTTGTGCTAAAGCCATTGCTAGCCATACTTTTTGTCTTTGTCCACCAGATAGATTTCCGATTTGACGCGTACGAAAAGCAGATGTTTTTGTAATATCTAATGCCCAATCAATCATTTCTTTATCTTTTGGTGATAGTTTATTCACATTATTTCGATGTGGGTAACGTCCGTAAGAAATCAATTCTTCCACTTTCAGTTCGCCTGGTGCAATTGGGTTTTGTGGAAGTAGTGCGAGCTGCTTTGCAATTTGTTTTGTAGGAATTGTATTTAAATCCTGCCCTTGCAAATACACTTTTCCGCTTTTTTGTTTTAAAATGCGCCCCATTGTTTTTAAGAGTGTTGATTTCCCGCATCCATTTGGGCCAATAATTGTGGTAACTTTCCCTTTTTGTATCTCTACATTCAAATCACGAAACACTGTAAACTTTTCATAACTTGTTTCTAAATTTTCAGCCCTTAGATCATTCACTTTCTCTCACTCCTCTTACGCCTTCGCTTTATATAACAAATATAGGAAATATGGTACACCAATAATCGAAATGACAATTCCAACTGGTAATTCCACAGGTGTAAATATTGTTTTTGCAATAAAGTCTGAAACAATGACAAGTAACATACCGATTGCTCCACATACAGGAATCACATACTTATGCTGAATACCAACGAGACGTTTTGCAATATGCGGTGCCATCAGTCCTACAAATCCGATACTG
The DNA here is from genome assembly GCF_056711665.1 of Bacillus sp. Medicinal_06. Taxonomy (NCBI): domain Bacteria; kingdom Bacillati; phylum Bacillota; class Bacilli; order Caryophanales; family Bacillaceae; genus Bacillus; species Bacillus sp. Medicinal_06. Next base: position 14,583 of record NZ_JBWYHD010000007.1, read on the forward strand.
CCCGAGACAGCAACACAAGCACTTACTAATCCAATACTACTTAATAATAAAATAGACTTTTCTCTCTCAACCGAAACTCCTAAACTCGTAATACTCGTTTCCTCCAATTGAAATAAATCAAGTAAATAGGCTTTTCTTTTAATTATAGGAATTAGGATAATGAGCCATGGCAGCATAGCAATAATATATTTCCAATTTGCATTATATATACTCCCGGAAACCCAAACGGCAGCCATTTCAAAGTCAGTTGCTTTCATTTTCAATGATAAATACATAGAAAATGCACCAAATCCTGATCCTATCGCAATTCCTGTTAATAAAAGACGTTGGGAATCTAGTTTTCCATTTCGCCAAGAAAACATATAAATTAATATAGCTGCACCTAAACCACCAACTAACCCAAACATTGGCATCATCATAATCGAAACCCAGTCCGTACTTTTCAACTGTCCTTGAAAGAAAAACATAAAAATAACAATTGCAGTTCCGGCTCCAGCATTCACACCTAAAATACCCGGATCAGCTAAACCGTTTCTTGTAATTCCTTGAATAACAGCTCCAGCAATTCCAAGACCTAACCCTACTAAACCAGCTATTACGATTCTCGGAAGTCGAAAGTCAAATATTACTAGATCATGTTCAGGTACGGGGTTAATCCGAAAAATCGTCCGAAATACATCCGCAATTGTAATATCAAATGTACCATTTGTTAAACTTATATAAATAGCAAACAAAATTAAAAGTATAATAATCCCCATTGTCATTACATAATACCGACTTGAATCCTTAAGCATGTTTCTCTCCTCCTCTTGTACGAATTAAATAAAGGAAGAAAGGAATTCCAATTAAAGACGTAACGACTCCTATTGGTGTTTCAAACGGATAATTTACAAACCTACTTACTATATCGCATAAAGCTAAAAACAAACCACCAATTACTCCTGCACAAGGGATAATCCATTTATAGTCTACTCCAATTAAGAAACGAGTAATATGCGGAATAATAAGTCCGACAAAACCTATTTTTCCGACTAGCGCAACAGCCGTCCCTGTCAAGAATATAACTGATATAATAGCGGTCGCTTTTACCAGCTTTGTACGTTGTCCTAAATTAACAGAAACCTCTTCTCCTAATGAAAGAATCGTAATAGATTTCGATATTAACAACGCTAAAATAATCCCAACGATACCGAAAGGAATTGCTAATTTTATTACATTTGGATCCACTTGATGTAATTTTGCATTATACCAAAAACTAATATTTTGAGAAACTTGGAAGTAGGATGCGATTGCAGCAGAAATACTACTTAAAAAAGTACCAATAACAGTTCCTATAATCGCTAACCTAACTGGTGATAAGCCGTTTCGGAGCAGTGAACCAAAACCAAAAACAATTCCTGCGCCTAGCGCTGAACCAAGCATAGAACATAAAATCATATTAACCGAAGACATTCCAGGAAGAAATACCATGCAAATTGTTATCACAAAAGCAGAGCCATCTGTTACACCCATAATAGAAGGGGATGCAAGATAGTTTCTTGTCATCCCCTGCATAAGTGCTCCTGATATGGCTAGAAACGCTCCTACTAAAAGAGCTGCAACTACCCTTGGTAAACGAGAAGTAATAATAATATTATGATTTACATTGCTTGAATCGAAATGAAATATTGCATTCCAAGTTGTTTCAAAATCAATATTTTTTGCACCATATAAAATAGAAAGTATGATTGTAAGGAAAATAAATATGGGTGCTAAGCATAAAATTACCATTGGTATTGAATTCATTCTTCGCATATCATTCAACGCACCTTACTTATTTAATTATTTAGCTAAGTTTTTTTCCGCCTCTTTTAAAAATGTTGTTTTACTCCAAGCTGTACCACCTTGTGCCATTGGATCAACTGTATTGACAAATACTTTTTTATCTTTTACAGCAGTAATACTTTGCCAGATTGGATTGCTTTGTAAGTCTTCTAATACTTGTGGTTTATCCTTATTCTCGCTCTCTTCAAATTGTAAGAAGATATAATCTGGATTACTCTCAGCTAATTTTTCTAAGGAGATTGCTTCTTGTGCTTTTACAGCTTTAATTTCTTCTGGAACAGTTAATCCTAAATCTTTATAAATAACTGGGTTGAAGTAAACGCCTTCTGGATAAAGATACAAGTTACTAGCTCTTAGTCTTATTACAAGAACCTTTTTATCTTTTAATTTATCACCAATTTTTTCTTTCGCTTTTTCAGCATCAGCTTTATAATCTTTAATAATTTTTTCCGCTTTATCTTTTTTACCAGATAGCTCTCCCATTAACTTCAAGTTTTCTTCCCAATTTGTAGAAATATGTGATACTGGGAATGTTGGGGCTACCTTTGCAAATTTCTCAGCTGCTTCTGGTGGGAATTTTGAGCTAGATGTAATTACATCTGGTTTTAATTGAAGTAATGTTTCAAAATTTGGTTCCATTTTCTCACCGATAGACTTTGCACCTTTTAAATCTTCTGCTAAGTACTTCGGTAATTGTCCGCCTACTGTTATTGCTCCTACTGGCTTAATGCCAAGTACAGCTGCATCTTCCATTGATTCTAAGCTAGCTGTTGCAATTTTTGATACTTTTGCAGGCACTGTATATTCTTTACCTAAGTATGTAATCTTTTGTTTCTCATCTTTCTTCGTTTCAGTTGCTTTTGATTCTTGTTTTTGTTCTCCTGAACTTTTATCTGCGCTGTTACATGCTGCAAGACCAATACTTAATACTGTGACCATCCCTAGTGTAAATAATTTCTTATTCATGCTTATAAATACTCCTCTCTAAATTAACAACCTTTAAATATATTATTTTAATGAAATCCTATTTCTATTTATGTATTCACTTACAATACATCTATTTAAAATTACAACTCATTTACTTCACTTCCTCTGATAATCAATTATCTTCTTCCCTCACTCACTGATAAACATTATCATTGATAATGATTATCGTTACTAAGTATATAGCTATATACAAATTATTTCAAGAATGATTTGAAAAATTTTAACAAAAAAAGTCGTATTCATCTTGATGATAGATACGACTTTTTTTCTAAAATTCCATATTCAATTCAACAGGACAATGATCTGATCCCATTATTTCACTATTGATTTTCGCATCAACAATTTTATTTTTTAGCCTCTCAGAGACAACAAAATAATCCAAACGCCACCCAATGTTTTTCGCTCTTGCGTTCATACGATATGACCACCATGAATAAGCCCCTTCTCTATTAGGATATAAATAGCGGTATGTATCAATAAATCCTTCATCTAAAACCCGGGTGAACTTTTCTCTTTCTTGATCTGAAAACCCTGGATTTTTTCGATTTGTTTTTGGATTTTTCAAATCAATTTCTTTATGTGCTACATTTAGATCCCCACAAAAAATAACTGATTTCTTTTTATCTAATTGTTTAATATACGATAAAAAATCTTCTTCCCACTTCATGCGATAATCTAAACGTTCTAAGCCTCTTTTCGCATTTGGTGTATAGAGCGTTAGCATATAAAAATCTTCAAATTCTAATGTAATGAGTCTTCCTTCTTGATCATGCTCTTCAATCCCTAAGCCATATGTAACAGAAAGCGGTTCTTTTTTTGATAAAATAGCAGTTCCTGAATAACCTTTTTTCACAGCATAATTCCAGTACACATGGTACCCTTCAAGATTTAGATCCATTTGTCCACTTTGCAATTTAATTTCTTGCAAACAAAAAATATCCGCATCGACTTCCTGTAAGTATTCTATAAAACCACCTTTTGCAATAACTGCTCGTAAACCATTTACATTCCACGAAATAAATTTCACTTTTTGTTCCTCCTCTTGCTGCTGTAGCATAATATCATACTCGCTCTATATTTATATTTTCTGCTTACATGCTAACACAAAATATAACGTCTATCATTTTCACCTTTGTAATCTTGCTCTTACATTCATAAATACGTACATGGGTACTTGTTTCAGGATATACTAATTTCGGAGGTGGTTCCATGCAAAATGAGAGATTACAATTCGAAACAAGTGTAAATCATTTGACGGATGAACGCTGGCAAGCGATTATACACAACGATACTTCCTATGATGACAAATTTTTTTACGCCGTAAAGACAACAGGTATTTTTTGCCGCCCATCATGTAAATCTAGAACACCTAACAAAGACAATGTACGAATTTTTCTCAATGCAAAACAAGCACTATCCGAAAAATTCCGTCCTTGCAAACGTTGTAAGCCAAATGGATTAAAGTTACCTAATGAAGATTGGGTAACTCAAATTATAGAGTACATGGATAAAAATTATCACGAACCATTAACTCTTGAAATACTTGCAGATAGGTGTCATGGCAGCCCCTATCATTTACAGCGTACTTTTAAGCAAATGAAAGGCATCACTCCGCTAGAGTATATGCAACAATTAAGGATTTCCAAAGCTATGCAGTATCTTACAAATACAAATCAAACAATTATAGAAATAGGTTTTGCTGTGGGTATAGCTAACACTGCACATTTTGCAACATTATTTAAAAAGAAAACAGGGTATACCCCTACTGAATATCGAAAAATGAATCATACAAGCGAGGGAAAGTACAATGGAATCTAAAACAAATCAAATTATATATTGGACTCTATTTGTTCACGAAAACTGGCATATGTATATTGCCGCAACATCAACAGGATTATGCTTTGTAGGATCTCAAGATCAAACTTTTGAAGAATTAACCACTTGGACGAAAAAACGTTTTTCAAAGCATACTTTAGTTCAGAATCTCTTAAAGTTACAACCATATGTTCAAGAACTAGAAGAGTATCTAAAAAAACAACGGGAAATCTTTACATGTCCGATTGATGTTCACGGAACTCCTTTTCAATTAGCTGTTTGGAATGCATTACGTGAAATTCCTTATGGAAAAACCTATTCCTACTCAGATATTGCACGGCTTATTCAAAAACCAAAATCAGTACGCGCTGTAGGCACAGCGATTGGAGCTAATCCTTTACTAATTACAATTCCTTGCCATCGTGTGATTGGAAAGAACGGGGAGTTATCTGGTTTTAGAGGTGGATTAACAATGAAAAAAAATTGTTAACATTAGAAAAAAATATTACTGTAGGTGGTTGCAAATGAAGAATGTTACAACTCCTTTTGAATGGGATGCTCCCTATTTTATTGGTAACAAAACAATAAAATACTATTGCTTCCCTTGGTGTGAACAAAAGCAGTTCCCAAAAAACAATCGGAATTTTAAATCTAGAAAAGAAGCGGTACAAACTGGTTATCAGCCTTGTAGACATTGTTGTCCTGAGCTTCCATATAGAGCGTGGAAAGATGAAAATGAAAGCATAACATTACTTGTGCCGAAAGAATTTAGCTTTAAACAAAATTTACATTATCTTTCACGTTCCACAAATGAATGTATGTTTCACATTGAAAATAACAAAATTTATAGAGTCGTTCCCATCGAGGGAGAAAACCCGTTAATCGAGACAAGTGTAGATGATGAAGGAAACATACATGTTCGCTTTTTAGGTGCTAAAACGCCGCCTGAGAAATGGGTTCGTGCTACAGTAGCGAGGTATGTAAGAGAATGGTTTGATTTAGATACGGATTTAAGCTCATTTTATGATGTAGCAAAAAACGATGTACTTCTATCTAAACCAATCAACGAGTATTACGGACTACGCAATATGGGAATTCCTGATTTATTTGAGGCACTTTGCTGGGGTATTCTTGGTCAACAAATTAATCTCACATTTGCCTATACATTAAAAAGACGCTTTGTTGAATCCTTCGGTGAACATATCGAATGGAATGGACGGAAATATTGGATATTTCCGACACCAGAGGTTATCGCCAACCTATCTGTAGAAGATCTAACAGAACTAAAAATGACCATAAGAAAATGTGAATATCTTATTGGTGTCGCAAAACTCATGACACAAGGTGTCTTAAGTAAAGACTTGTTCATAAACAGCGACCTAACAAATGCTGAGAAAACATTAACCGACATACGTGGTATTGGACCATGGACAGCAAATTATGTTTTAATGCGTTGTCTAAGATTTCCTTCTGCTTTTCCAATTGATGATGTTGGTCTACATAATGTCATTAAACGTTTAACCGGATCAGAAAATAAACCAACAAAAAAAGAAATAAGAGAGTACGCTTCAGCATGGAAGGATTGGGAATCCTATGCGACCTTTTATTTATGGCGAGTTCTGTATTAAAATCCGGATAGTAATCAATAACTATCCGGACTTCTTCTTTATGCTTGCTCTTCAAATAACCGTACTATTTCTACAATAACCTGAACAGCCTTCTCCATATTATCTACAGAAACGTATTCAAATTTACCGTGGTAGTTTTCCCCACCAGTAAAAATGTTTGGCGTCGGCAAGCCCATATATGATAATTGAGACCCATCCGTTCCTCCGCGGATCGGTTGAATATTTGGTTCAATATCTAGATTTTTCATCGCCTCATACGCAATATCAACAATTTCCTTGACCGGTTCAATTTTCTCAAGCATATTATAATATTGATCATTCATCTCAAGAATAATATTTTCCTCACCATACTTCTCTCGCATCTGCTTCGTAATATTCGTAATTTTTTCTTTACGAGCCTCAAAGTTATCACGTTCGAAATCTCGAATAATGTAATGTGATTTACTTTGTTCAACATCACCATTTACAGAAATGAGATGGTAGAAACCTTCATATCCCTCCGTATATTCTGGTGCCTCTTCTACTGGTAACTGCGCATGAAACTCCATCGCTAGCTTACTTGCATTGAGCATTTTATTTTTTGCTGTTCCGGGATGCGTATTATTTCCTTTAAAAGTAAGTTTTGCACTTGCAGCATTGAAGCTCTCATACTCCAATCCTCCAAGTGGGCCTCCGTCCATTGTATAAGCGAAAGATGCTCCAAAAGCCTTCACATCAAAGTGAGATGGTCCACGGCCGATTTCTTCATCCGGCGTAAATGCTACTCTTATCTTTCCATGTTTAATTTGTGGGTTATGTAATAAATAATTCATAGCAGTCATAATTTCTGTAAGGCCCGCTTTATCATCTGCACCAAGAAGTGTTGTTCCATCAGTTGTGATTAAAGTGTGGCCTTTATATGATGGTAATTCTGGAAATTGTTCTGGTGTTAAAATTACATTCAATTCCTTATTCAATGTAATTGCCTTTCCATCAAAATCTTCATGAATTTGTGGTTTCACATTCTTCCCTGTAAAATCAGTTGCTGTATCTAAATGAGCTAAAAAACCAATTACAGGAACATCTTTATCCGTATTTGCAGGAAGTGTTGCCATTACATACCCATTTTCATCCATCGTTACTTCTGTCAAACCAATTTGTTTTAATTCTTCAACTAGTAATTTTCCAAACTCAATTTGCCCCGGTGTTGATGGTACTGTATGACTTTCTTCATTTGATTGTGTATCTACCTTCACATATCTTGTAAACCTTTCTATAAGCTCTTGTTTCAAATTATTTCACTCCTTTTTTATGAATCTCTCTTTATTATAATCCTCAAGGCGAAATTTTTTAAAGTTTTTAACTGTAATGTAGATTGAAAATAAAGTCGGTAAATTTACTTGTCACAACAATTCTTATTAACAAATCTATAGGTATATTTTATGTACACGGAATCTGATTCCTCTCACATAAAGTGAAACTTTAATCAGTGGGGATTTTCCCCATCCCCTACTGATTATTAGCCCTCACCAATCGGGCTTTTACGGACAGTTCATCTCTCACCTAACTTCTTTAGAAAAGCGGAAGCGGCTCGCTCAGAATCGTAGGACGTTAGAGCCCCCGACAGAGAGGCGCTTTTTGCCTCGTTTGAGGGGACGAAACGACCGGAGATTCTAGCCACTAGAGCTGGACATTGCTTTCGCTGAATTTTGAGGTGGAAGTGTTACTGTCCTAAAATAGCGGGATAAAAACGTTGCCCCAAAAAACATACACAAAAACTCGTAATCGCGTTGTATCTTACAACAAAGCTCTTCTTCTCATCCATTGCGTCGCAACCCATTTTTCACCTTTGATAACAGGTGCACCGCCATGAAGTGTCAGTTCATTTAATGATTTATCATTATAAAAGTATTCAAAGTATACGGCTGAACCTTTTTTCGGAGCTATGGAAAGATCAAGTTTTGGGAAATATGTTTCTCCGCCCTCTTCTACCTCGTTTAAATACATCACAAGCGTACTAATACGATTGTTTTCTGCTGCCCTGCTATGTTCTGCAAAGTAATCATAGTGTGCTTTATATTCTTGTCCAGGGGTGTACTTTAAAATATGAAGACCTTCACCATATTCGACAGGAATATTCATAATCGAAGACACTCGTTTTTCGATTTTGGCAACGATTTCATTTTCTTCTAAAAATGTACCGCTACTTGTTCGGATGTTGTTTACTTCACGAGAAGCGCCGATTTTCGAACGTTTCATTGAATGTTTAGATAATTCAATTAACGATTCACATTCTTCATCACTTAGTACATTTTCTAAAACGACAATAAGAGGCTCTTCTACTCTTGAGATAATTTGTATTTCTCTATCTTCTGTCACAATAGTGTCTCCTGTATGGCTAAAAATCGTTTGTTCTTTATTTTCAGTTTGATTTTTCTTTGTCATTTCCCCTATCTCCCTTAAAAAATAATTAGATAGCATTAATATATCATATTTTCTTATCATTCACCCTTTAATAAATATTACAATAATTAACAGTCTAGTATACTATAATGGTTGAAAAAGAAGACATGTAATTTCAAATATTTTAAGCGCTTTAGTGAGGAAAAAGACAGACCACATTAGTGCAAATTTATAAACATATAAATCTTCACTCACAAAAAAATATTGAGTCTATTTTGAAGACAGTATCATCAAAATAGACTCTAATATTTAGATTATTACCAAGTAGAAATTTGAACAAACGAACCCTTTTTTATAACTATTCTATCTTTATTTATCTATATGCATAAGTACAATTCTCCATCCATCAGGATCTTCTATTGTAATGCCTTTTTCTTTCCAGTATGGATTTTCTGGTTCAACTTCACCATAACCCATTGCATGTAACCTGTTCGTTACTTTTTCAATCTCAGCTTTATGAATCATATAAAATACAAGTAGATTATCTTTTGTTGGAGCTGGACATGGACTGCCATTCGTATGCCTTGTAAACTCTAGATGGTATTCTGCATCAGGCAATCCAAACATAACTCCATCATACCCTTCATGATTATAAAACTCACCTATCCGTTTTAATCCTAGACCTTCCTCATAAAATGTAATCACTTCTTCAAACTTATCTGTTGGACGTGCGATTCTAAATTGAACCCAATTTTTCATACTTTTCTTCCTCTCTTCATTTTTTATGCTTCCTACCTATGAATATAATCGAGTTCCACGTTTATTGAATCCCTCATTTGTATGAGGGTGAAGTAGTACAAAAGACTTATCGTGCTTATAGTAAAAAATATTACACTGTTTATATCCCCCAAAAAAACAATTCACATTTATTCGGAATATGTGTAATAAAATGATGGTAACCGTTCTATTAAACTATTTGTTGAAATTCATGTTAACAGGGGGAAATAAAATGGATGAAAACAATCAAAAAAGAAAATGGAACGGGTCTTCCAAAGCGATCCCGCTTTTTCTTTTAGATGTAAAAAATGAACTAAAGAAAAAAAGTAAAAGCAGTACTGCTTCCTTTAAAAAGGCTGCATTAACCATAGAAGAGAAAATGCTTATTTATAACATTAAAAAACAAACAAAACAACTAAACAAAAATAACGTGACGAGAACACGTGCTTATTATCAGTTTTACCTTCAGCATCCTGAAATACACTGGGCTTTACTTGGACATATGGTATCACGTAATGGCGGTTGGAATATGACAGATTTAAAAGGAGATTTATACACAAGACTGTTATCAGAAAAAGATCAACTTATCTACTATTCTTTTTTAGAACGGGGAAACTGGTTAATCTTCCAAGATGTGTATCCACAATTTTTACTATATGAACAAAGCCTCAAAAGATCCAAAACTCTCTTCTACCTCCTACCCCATCTCAATGTCTCAACGTTTATGGAAACGATGTGGAACCATTTTTGGAAAACGGGTAATCCCTATACATTAGCTATAGCAACGATTATTAATGAACAAAGCTATTTAGAAAAAAAAGTCATTCAAAATGATTATTTTAAAAAGGCCGTACTAAATAGTATTGGATTTAAACTCTTTGACTTCTTTCGTTTTAATCATATCCTCTTTCCCTATTATGAAGATGACACCAAACAAAAAACACTGTTATTTGGTGATACAATGAAACACTTCACCTCCTTACATGAACGAATTCTACTAGGCAAACGATTATACTCTTTATTGTTTCGCAACGAACATATGTTATCCAAAGTAATAAATTGGGCTCACGATCATTCACATACTGCTTCACGAAAAGACTACTGGCCTCATTTATTTTCTGATGTAAATGAGACATTTTCCCGAGAGTTTTATAAACGTAGAACAAAGAAATGTCAACTTAGAAAAGATGCAACTCGCTTATATAGTCCTCAACTAATATATGCGTGGAAAGATTTAGAACATGAAGATGCGGAAACAGGAGATTGGTTTGAGGACTGGCGTATCGTAGACTATTTCATTGATAAAGGAGAAAATATAAATGGAAAGATTGCGGATGACTATTGCAAAACACTTGAAAAAATTGAACTTGCAATCCTTACAAAAAAAAATATCCTTCTCAGAGAAGAAGAAACAGAAGAATAATTACCTAGCATTTATATTCACTATCATTTTCTCCTGTTTTATTGGAACATATTTAGATTATCTATTTGTGAGTATACAAATGTATGATTTTCCAGTCAGACCATTTCCAAATACGTTTTCGGTCAATATTGCTTTTACGTTATTGATATTGCCAACCTTTACTACTTTCTTTTTACATATTGCCAAAGCTTTATCTACATTCTCAAGAATTCTATTTATTATACTGATTGGCATTTGTGCAAGTATATCGGAACAGTTTGCTGAAAGCTTAGGGTTATTTACTCATAGTGAAGATTGGCACCATTCTTATTCTTTCTTCGGATATATGATTTTCATGTTTTTTATGTGGAAGATTTATGGGTGGCTACAATACTAGGGAGTCGTTGTAGAGTAACAAAATCAAAGTTACTATATAAAGAAAAAGCAAATTAGAAGTTCTAATTTGCTTTAAAGGTTCTTCATTAAATCCCATACATTTCTAGATTCTATGTCTGATAACTTAATAATCTTTTCAATAATACATTGCTCATTACTCTGTAGGCTCATAGATGCAACGGAGCGCAGCATTTTATGCTCACCAATACAAACTCCCTCTTTCGCATACAAAAACATTGATACATCATTTGCATCGTTACCGAAAGCGATGAATGACCCTTCTTCTATTCCTAAATTTTGTAACCCTTGCCATTTATCAATTCCTAATGGACTTATATCAATAATGTCCTCTTGATGATGTACGTATATTTGCACAGGTAGTTCATTTAACACTTGCACTAATTCTTCTTCATTCCCATCAGGAAACAACACAACTTTCACCATTTCCTCGATGCAATCAATCGATACATTAGCAGCTAATTTATCGGGATCTATGTTGCGATAAATTGGATGATTTTCACTTCCCGTATAAGCATAATCCCATTGACTATCAATCAAATAAGTAAGGTTATGCTCCTCTATTAATGATCGAATAGACTTCATTGTTGATTTATCAAATGGTGTAACCTGAGTGACTTTTCCTTCTTTTGCAACAAACGCCCCATTTCCACCAATCATTGAATAGTGATGCATATGTCTTGGTATCACAGGTAGTAAATCTCTTATTGGTCTAGCAGATGCAAATATGATTTCATGCCCTCTTGCATGACAAGTATCTAATGCTTGAATTATACCTTCCGTTATTGGTTTTCCTTTAAAACAAATTGTACCATCAATATCAAAAACAAATTTCATATACATCGCTCCTTTCTTTTTAATGTAAAAGAATTCCTTTATAATGAACAGGACAGATGTCCGAAAAAGGAGAATAATGATGAAAAAAATTGAAGACGAATTGCTGCTATCAACATACTTAGCCAATGAACATATACAGAAACTTTTTACACATCTTGATCATCCATTTCAAATTCGGCGATACGATGCGAAAGAAATTGTTTTACACGAGGGGGAAGCTATAGACGGCTTGTACATTCAAATATCTGGACGTACAAAAATAACAACAAACGTCATTACAGGAAAAGCACTATTACTTCGATTTTGTTCAGCTGTTTCTATGATGGGTGATATTGAACTCATTCAAAATGTAAACATACAATCACATGTAACTACCGAGGAACAAACAGATTTTATCTTTATCGATAGACAATACGTCAAAAAGAAACTTTTGCATGAAGTTTCCTTTTTACAAGAGCTCCTATGCCACGTGACTTATAAATTACAAACATGTACGACTGCTTCACGTATAAATTTACTAGCTTCAGTGGAAACACGATTTGCAAGTTACTTATGTACAATACGAAATACTTCTAAACTATTTGGGAGAGAAATTCGTACAACAGATCATCACGAAATCGCTTCACTTATCGGTACTACAACTCGTCACTTAAATCGTGTCATTGAAAAATTAAGTGTATCGAATACAATCCGTAAAGAAAAAAAACAAATTATCGTTAATGATTGGGAAACTATTGAACAGCTTTCTAATAGTTTAAGATACGAATAATATCGTTACACTAAATATTGTTGCATTGCAAAAAGGAGCAACTCATTCGAATTGCTCCTTCTCATTATGATTTGTCTTTGTATATGGGTTTTAGACTGTCTCTTTGACAATCCGTTAAACTACATCTCCCGCTACTAACAAAGGACGGCTTTGAAGTGTTTTTGAACGTAAACTATACGCAACTACTTTCTTTTTATGTTGTTTAATCACATCGACACGATCATCGAAACTGTAAATCGAAAACTTAACATCATGTTTACCTCTCTTTGTTTCAATCACCAATGGAATCCCTTCATGCTGTGGCGGAAAATAGTATTTCTCTAAAAATATTGCTTCGTTAAACTGATTAATTATTTGAATCTCATCTTCCCCATCTAAGCGTTTTCCATCAACCGTTACAGTGGCAGCTTCCTCATTAAGTTGTGGATGTAGTTCAAATCTACTGACAAAAGACTCCACAACAGAGTTTGGAATGCTTGAAACTAATATTTTAAGTCCACCGAAAAGAGCTAACATAATTACAAACCAGGTCGTCATATTTTATCATCTCCGTTACATTGTAAATTCATATTATTGACTTCTATTTAAAACCTCCGCAAATCTTGTAATACCTAAATTTATGAGGTCTGTGTTCGCTCTTCCAAAAGTAAAACGTACATATTCTTTTCTCGAACCCAAAACACTTCCAGGAACAAACGCTATCCCGTTTTGTATCGCACTTCCTAATAAGTGATATTCCTGAAATGAATCCTTCACTTTACACCACAAATGGATTCCACCCTCTGGGACAAAAAATTCAACCCGCTCATCTAACAGTTCACTAAGACTGGTGACCATTTGATCCCTTCTCTGTTTCAATTGTTCCCGAAGCATAGAAATATGCGCATGAAAATTTTCTGATTCTAAAAATTGATTCGCTATCCATTGAGGAAAGACACTATGTCCAAAATCTACTTGTTGCTTTGCATCTGCTAAACGTTCAATGACACGAGGCGGACCAATCACCCACCCAATTCGCAATCCAGATGCTACAATTTTCGATAATGAACTAATATATAAAACATTTCCATTCGTATCCATAGATTTTAAGGTTAGATTTACTTCACCATTAAACGAAGTTAAGCTATAAGGATCATCTTCCACAATCGGTATACCAAATTCAGATGACAATTCCAAAACCTTTTTGCGACGAGACATTGAAAGGACCGTTCCTGTTGGATTCTGATAATCCGGATTTAGAAATACCATTCGAATTCGGTGCTTTCTGTGTAAATCTATCAAATCATCTGGATTCATGCCATGTTGATCCACAGGTAAATGGTATATGTTTAACCCGGCAGACTTAAACATCGGAAGTGAAAAACAATAAGATGGATCTTCAATCGCAATTGCATCTCCTGGTTTAAGCAAGCATTGAACGATAAGGTTAAGCGCTTGTTGAGCTCCTGATGTAATTAGAATGGAACATGGATCAACAGCGATATTTTTATATTTATCCACATGTGAAGAGATCGTTTCCCTTAACTTTTCATTTCCTTGCGGATGATCATATCCTAGATTCTCCATAAATATTTGTTCTGAGAGAATCCAGCGAAACTGGTCAGCAGGAAACAAATCCCGTGACAACTCACCACTTGCTAAATTAATCAAATCATCCTTTTGTGTTTCCGTTCGAATTTGTTGAACTAGCGGCAGATTCGGAAGGAATGAACCATCTTCTACATATCTCCCCCAGTTTGGCGTACGTTTACGTGATACCCCCCATATATCTGTGTTTACACGTGTCCCACTTCCTTTTTTTCTCTCTACTACCCCAAGTGATTTCAGTTCCTCATATGCTGCTACTACCGTACTGCGGTTCACTTGCAACTCTTTTGCTAAAGTACGTTCCGAAGGTAACATACTATCTGAAGAAAATTCTCCTGAAGAAATTCCCCGTTCTATATAGTCAGCAATTTGTTTATAGACTGGCGTTTTATCTGCACGATTGGGTCTCCATTCCATCTAATTCCCTCCCCCTTATCAGCAGTCTTTTTATTAATTAAAATAAAATTAAGATGTTAACCTCTGTTTGTTATATACTAAGTATTTTCCTGTTTTCATTTAGCATAGTTTGCCCCATTCATCCCCAGCTATGAAAATATTCACTCATTCTACAATGTGAGGAGTAGTAACTAAACATATATACAAATTGAATTTTCACCCCTATTGTACATTCACATATTGAGGAATGAAGCTTCTTTACGTTAAACAGTAAAACTTTAATCAGCAGGAGGTTTTCTTCATCCCGCACTGATTATTAACCCTCACCAATCGGTTTTTTACGGACAGCTCAACTCTCACCTAACCTCTTTGCTTTTACTAAACTTTGAGGTAGGAGTCTTACCGCCTGTCAATGCAAGATAAAAAGAATAGTGTTAAAAAATAAACATTTCATTTAGGCTACCTATTTATCAAAAGTAGAAAGACTACAAGACAGCAACCGCATACCACGTAACTCCTATAAGCAGACTTAAAAGAAGGACGATATAAATAGCAGACAAATTCTTCACATTCTGCTTCGTAGACTGACCGTAATTTTCCTCCGCGTTTCTTGTAACAAACACCGTTCCTAAAAGTGATGCAATTACAATAATAATAACTAATAAAATTGCAAATTTCATTGCCTTTCTCCTTTCTAAAACCAGTCTATTTGAACAGAAAACCGAATCGTTTAACTTAAAAACTTTATATTTTTTGGATGAGAACATAATCAAGATACTTAAAACATACTACCCTCCTCTTTTATAATAAGGGATATCTATTTCAAAAGGACCATCCACTTTCACAACTTTTTACTCATCCACTTTACAGGTAAAAAATAGTGCTTCTAAGTAATTGCTACTACTAAAAAATAAAAAGAACAATAGAAAAAAGCAAACAGCCTAATGAGTATTTCTCATTGGTTGTTTGCTTGATATGAGCTCTCTGATATATTCTTTATACCTACATCAAAATTTTTAATGTTATTAATGAGAGAAATGTTAACCAGCCGAAGCGAATTAACGGTTAACCACTTCATTCTCTGTTTGAACATCTACTGGAACACGTTTTCCTATTCCAAAAGCATAAAAACTAATGACAACGATTGCTAGGAAAACAATACCTACAATAAGTGAAATTCGTGTATCTTCATTGAACCACATACCGATTAATACCATAATTAAAAAGGCAATCGTTACATAGTTTGTAACAGGTGCAAAAGGCATTTTGAACGGGTGATTTTCCATTTCAGCTCCTTTTGCTTTTCTGAATCGAATTTGACTAATCAGGATGACAAACCACGGAACCATACCAGGAAGTACACTCGCACTGTATACATACACGAATAAGTTTTTTGGTGCAATATAACTTAAAACAACGCCAATTGCTAAACCAATTAACACACCAACCGTACCAAATAAAGGTACACCGTTACGGGAAATTTTTGTGAAGTATTTTGGCGCTTGCCCATTCATTCCTAATGTATAAAGCATACGTCCTGCACTATAAATACCACTGTTACAGCCAGACATTGCAGCTGTAATTACGACAAAGTTAATCAATCCAGCAGCTGCCGTAATCCCAATTTTCGCAAAAGTCGCTACAAACGGGCTACCAATTGAATTCAGCTGATCCCAAGGGTAAACAGTTACAATAACAAAAATTGCACCAATATAGAAGATTAAAATACGCCAAATTGTACTTTGAATTGCTTTCGTTAACGTTTTTTTCGGATCTTTTGCTTCACCAGCTGTAATTCCAATTAATTCAACGCCTTGATAAGCTCCAACAACTAGCGATAGAGCAAAGAAGAACCCTGACCAGCCGCCCGTAAAGAAACCGCCGTTTTCCCAAAGGTTAGATAATCCTATCGCACTCCCTCCGTTACCAAATCCGAAGAAAATAAGTCCAAATCCCGCAATGAGCATTAACACAATCGTAACGATTTTAATCATTGCAAACCAAAATTCAAATTCACCAAATGATTTAACAGAAATTAAATTTGCCGCACCAAGAATCACCATTGTGATGACACCTGGCACCCAAGCTGGCAGATCTGGGAACCAATACTGCATATATGCCCCAACCGCTATAATTTCTGACATCCCAACGATCACCCACTGGAACCAGTTACTCCATGCCGTCATGTATCCCGCTAATGGGTGTATATACTTATGGCCAAATGTCGCAAATGAGCCTGTACCTGGCTCTACATACAACATTTCCCCCATCGCACGCATAATGAAAAATATAAAAATCCCTGCAATTGCATAAGCAAGCATTACTGATGGACCTGTCCACCTAATCGTGCTGGCTGACCCCATAAATAAACCAACACCAATTGTACCGCCTAAAGCAATCATTTGAATATGACGCGCTTCCAATCCCCTTTTCAGTTCTTTATTTGCCACTAGATTTCCTCCTCATCCACAATTCATCAGCAAAATATGATACTACAATTCCTATTAGGTAACAAAATGATAAAGCAGGCGTCATTTTTTCTCTTTTAAAGCTGCTCTAAAATCATTCCTAACAATTAGAACAAATCCCCCTATCTTCCTTTCTTCATAAAATTACTTATTTTATAATAATTGATTTATCTGAAAAATACAATTACTTTTCTTGGAAATTAATATAGATTAATCGATTAGGGAATACTAAATGTATTAGTAACAAACAGCAACATTTTCACTATTTAAATTACCAATAAATATTTTTTAAATATAGAAATAGTTACTCGCCATTGATTCTAAGACTAAATATCAACATCTCTTTTCTATCTCATCGTGTACTCCAAGAAAATATGGAAATACCAAATGCAATCTTAGAATGAAGCAATTCTCCTTAACCGTAAAAATCATAGGAATAGTCTACTAAATTTAATTAACACTAGTATTTTTATACATAGGAATCTCGCCTTTCAATCAAATCCTAACAATACGAAATGATGAGTTGCTCAAAAAATGTATTGACAAAATAGCTTATATTTTTTTATAATCCGTTATAACAACTTAAACAAATGCAATTTGTGCTGATTTTATCTGCGATGAAGAGGAGAGTAGATGGTTAGGAGCGTATCAGAGAGCTGCCCCAAGGCTGAAAGGGTGGTAACGGTCAAATCATTGAAGGTAGCCTTGGAGCTTTACTTGTGAAATAGCTATTTCGTGTCTAGATTAGTAAGTAACGGTTGGTCCCGTTAGCAGACCTAAGTTTAATTTTATTCGTTAAACTTATAAAGCCTGTTTTTCGTGAGAGAAATAGGAAAATTGGGTGGTAACGTGATACTTTCGCCCCAATATTTGATTTTCAGAATCAAATATTGGGGCTTTTTATATGAATTGAATACATAATGGCGTTGAAAAGAAGGAGTAAAAGAGAATTCTCATACACAGAGAGTCGTTCCACTGGCTGAGAGAACGACCATGAGACCTCTTTGAAGGTAGTCTTGGAGCTTTGCTTTTGAAAAATGGAAAAATTATATCCAATAAAAAGCAACGATATAGTTCTCGTTACTGAACTAAAGTCATAGTGACTTACTGAGTCTATTTACCGTGAGGAAATAGAAAAGTTGGGTGGTACCGTGATAACCTCGCCCCAACATTTGATTGATTTTCCAGAAATGAATCAAATGTTGGGGCTTTTTTTATGAATTGAATACATAATGGCGTTGAAAAGAAGGAGTAAAAGAGAATTCTCATACACAGAGAATCGTTCCACTGGCTGAGAGAACGACTATGAGACCTCCTTGAAGGTAGTCTTGGAGCTTTGCTTTTGAAAGATAGAAAATCATATCCAGTAGAAAGCAACGATATAGTTCTCGTTACTGAACTAAAGTCATAGTGACTTACTGAGTCTATTTACCGTGAGGAAATAGAGAAACTGAGTGGTACCGCGATAATCTCGCCTCAGCAATCAAGCATATTATGCGTATTTGATTGTGGAGGTGAGATTTTTCTATTTCTACGTAAGAATTAATTCAAAAGACATTAAAAAGATGAAAACAGGAGGAATAAAAAATGAAAAGTTTTTCAATGAAAGATAACTTATACATCGGTCTTATGTTATTCGCTCTATTTTTTGGAGCAGGCAACCTGATTTTCCCCCCTTCCTTAGGACATACCGCTGGATCAAATATTTGGGAAGGAATGATGGGGTTTCTTATTACTTCAGTTGGTCTACCAATATTAGGTGTAACTGCTATCGCTAAGTTCGGAAGTTTACAGGCATTAACCAATCATGTACATCCAAAATTTTCAATTACCTTCACACTCATAACATACTTATGTCTAGGTCCATTCTTAGTTATTCCACGTGCAGGAAGTGTAGCTTTTGAAATGGGAGCTGTTCCGTTTCTTCCAAATGAGTTAAAGACCCAAAGTTTATCGCTTTTTATTTATACCATTCTTTATTTTTCTTTAAATTTTTGGTTATGTCTAAACCCTTCTAAATTATTTGATCGAATTGGTAAAGTTTTAACTCCCATTATACTAGGAATTATTGCGATTATATTTATTCAAAGTATATTCCATCCAATTGGAGAATACGGAATACCATCTCAAAAGTATGAACATACTGCTATATTTAAAGGCGTTATAGATGGTTACTTAACAATGGACGCTTTATCTGCCCTTCTTTTTGGAAGTGTTGTTATTACAGCCATTAAAAAAAGAGGTATCCATGATGCAAAAAAGATAACGCATATTACTATTAGAACAGGGATAATCGCAGGTGTTTTTTTAGCAATTATTTATCTGATGTTAGGACATTTAGGAGCTACTAGCCAGTCTTTGCTTCCTTCAACTGAAAATGGCGGACTTATTTTAACGGCTGTGACTACTCATTTATTCGGGAATTCGGGTAGTATCCTATTAGGATTAGTATTTACTCTTGCTTGCTTAACGACATCCATTGGCCTTATCACTTCTTGTGGTCAATATTTTTCTAGAATTATACCGTATTTTAGTTATAAAACATGGATTGGAATTCTTTGTTTCATTAGTATGTCTCTTGCTAACCTAGGTTTAACTCAAATTATATTATTTTCTGTTCCAATATTAACTATGATTTATCCTTTAACCATCGTTTTAATTATTTTATCTTTCTTCCACAAATATTTTAAGGGATACTCATCTGTTTACGTAGGTAGTTTAGCAGGAACAGCTTTCATTAGTATCGTTGATGGTTTGAAGCAAAGTAGCATTGAAATACATGTTATCGAAAGCCTTTATCATTTTATTCCATTATATACGGTGGGAATGGGCTGGATTTTCCCTGCAATATTTGGAGCTTGTGCAGGTTATTTATGGGGAATATTAAGAAATGATTATTTTTCCCCTAATGAATCAGAGGTACAAAATGATAAAATGTTATCTACTAAGTAAAAGAAAGGCTGCCTTTATAGGGCACCCTTTCTTTTCGCTTATTTGAATAATATGTCCTTACTATATTGCTTTCCAGCAAGTAAGTCATATTGAATAAGTTTATATTGCTCTAACATTTCTTTTTGTTTATGAGTTAAATCTTTTATTTCTTCTCCATTTTTATCGACCTTTAAATCATCTTTAAGCACTGGTATTTCTTTGTGTAGTTCCGATAAAAACTGATAGAATGGTGATTTATTTAATCCAGCATAATCAAGAACAAGATTTGAAAAATAAATCGGACTTACTAATCCTAAGTTATCATTTGGCAAATCAAAGTTTGCATACATTAGTAATGGCGTTTCTGACATAATTAATTTTTCACTTAAAGTTTCTTCATTTTCTATATATCCAGCCTCTTTATAAATAGCCTTATTCGTTCCTAACACTGGCAAGTGATCCCCAAAGAAGACTAATAAAGTAGGTCTTTCTAACCCATTAAGCTGTTCTATTAAATATTGTAGAGCTTCATCCGAACGCCTTACACCTTCCGTATAGATTTCTAATTCTGCTTTTGATTCTTCATTTGTTAATCCACTAACTTCTATTTTATTTTCTTCAAACCGCCCTGGATTATATGGAAAATGATTTTGCATCGTCACCGCATGAATAAATGTAGGCTTTTTTCTCTTATTCAATTCATCTATTATTTCTTTACTCATAGATAAATCACTAATATTGTCTCCAGCTAATTCTTTATTTTTCATCGTATCTTCTGCATTAAAGTGATCAAATCCAAATGTATTATATACATCGTCCCGTTTATAAAACGCTCGATTAAAAGCATGAATTGCACTCGCATAGTACCCCTGCTTTTTCAATTCACTTGCGATGGATGGAATTTCTTTCTGACTTGTAACAGCTTGTTGATATGGTATAGAACCAGGCATTAACAAACTCATTGAATAACTCGTTAACACTTCAAATTCTGTATTCGCTGTATTTCCCCCAAATGTAGGAGCTATTGTTTGTCCCCCTGGAAAATTCTCAATATAATGATGTAAATTCGCCACCGGATCTTCACTAAATGAAAGGTTCGTTAATTTTGTAGGATCCCAAAAAGCCTCGCTCATAAGAAATATAATATTCGGTTTCTCTGCTTTTTTTTGTTCTCCCACATTATCGCCATATTGTTTCTTTATATCCTCTGCAATTTGAAGCATATTTTCTTTTGAATATTCTTCTGGTTCCTGTATGACCGTTGTATCTAAGTTACTTAAGAACCCCAAAACCAAACCATTTTGACCATAGTTCATATTTTGATTCCACAAAGGGAAGTATATCCCCCCTTTTGCAAATAACTTATTCACAAATGTATTAGGGTAATTACTAAACGAATATACCATAAACACGGATGCACATATTAAAACAATCCTCATACTAATATGGATTTTTATAGATTTAATGTGTTTTCGAATATAAAAAACTACAAATATAAATAAAGCTATACTAATGATTACTATCAATATATTTTTCAAACTAAAATAATCCATAACCATCGGTATAACGGACTGCATATGCCCGATTTGTGTAAAGTCAGACGGATAAAGCGGCTCTCCTCTGAACATACTTTTGAAATAATTAACAATCGCTAGAATAATTAAAGAACAACTAGTTAATATTATGCTTAGTAAAATTTTACCAATTAAATTATAAACTAAAACATATACCATATAAATAAATACCAAGCTGAATAGGTACTGTGCATACTGCAAATAAATCCAATTATTCACAAGTAAAAAATTCATATTTTCTTGTATGAATATATAAAGCCAAGCTATTAAATGAGCTATTACAAACAATAAAATATGAATTCCTATAGCTGGTCTAAGTCTATTGATCATCCCTTTATTCAAATAAGCAATAAAAAATAGTATGCTCCATAAAATTATAGTAACTATACTTAATGTGATTCCCTCATTAAAAAATAGCTTAGTCTTCTCTAATTCAAAATAGCCTAGCGTGATAAAAAACAACGTTTCTAAAAAAATGGTCCACATTCCGCTAATAATGAAAGAAAGTAATGGGTTCTTTCTTGTCTGCTGAACAGAAAAATTAAAACGCAATTCATTTCTTCTTTGTTTCTGAGCTACAACATCCAAATGCAATTTATTTCCTCTTTTCTTTTTGTTTCTTTGTTTCACCCCGCATCAGTAAAAACATTATACTCTCAATCCTCATATCTATTTTTATTATACAGATATAACCTTAAATACTCCTTAAAAAATAACACTTCTTCGTATTTTTTACAACCTGATAGAATCGAAAAAATGCAAAAATACTGTATCTACAAACTATATCGAGAGTATTGCCAAACTAAAATAAACATGCAATGTTATAAATCAAAAAAACTATGTAAAATCGATTGACTTTCCTCAAAAGTGGTTATCATACTAGTAAATCCGTCCTCTCTGGAGATAGTTTGGAATACTATCGTTTTTCCAGGAAGACGGATTTCTTTATGCATTCATCTTTGGATATTTATGAGTTTTGCAACACCCTCTTTATGATTGAAAGTGAATCAATTAAATCCACCTGATTTCCCATATCTTTAATAAGTTTCACCTATTTAGTCTCTGCTTGTACAGCTTTTGCATCATCAGTATTAAATGGCTGATCTTCTCCATAAAGATAACTTTTCTCCGAACACAAAAGCTTAATTCAGTCATGCAATTTGTTAATCCTTACGTGTATAACCCTTCTCATTACTTAACCATTTCACAGATTAAATCAACTAATTGAGTAGTTCCCTCATTATCTTTTCTTCTATAATTGTTCATATTTTGAATATATCTTTCTCTGTCATTATATAATTGATTTATCGAATTAATAAATTTGTAGTCTGTTGTATCTTCTTGAAGTAATACTTCAGCGTAACCTGAATGCCGAAAATATTCCGCATTTATAATTTGATCTCCTCTACTAGAACCACTAGTGAGCGGGATTAAAAGCATCGGCTTTTTCAAAACCAATAATTCAGAAATAGCAGTAGAACCTGCCCTTGAAACAACAACACTCGCAAGATTAAGTATATCCGGTAATTCCTCTCCTACATATTCGAACTGTTTATAGCCTTCTGCCTGAATGGATGGATCCATTTTTCCCTTTCCACACATATGCACAATATTAAACTTCTCTAATAATTTATTTAAATTATCTCTGACCATACCATTTATCCACTGCGCACCTTGACTTCCACCCATTACTAATAGCACAGGTTTATTTATTTGAAATCCACAATAAGCTCTTCCACGTGATACATTACCTTTTTGAATTTCTTCTCTCACAATTGGACCTATATAAATCGTTTTTTGGGGATTTAGTTTCTTTTCTGTACCAGGGAAAGTTATACAAATTTTCTTAGCAAAAGGCAGCGCTATTTTATTGGCAAGCCCTAAAGTACTATCTGGTTCACGTATAATAATAGGTATCTTGTTCAACCACGCTCCTATAACTACAGGAACAGATACAAATCCACCTGCTGAAAATACAACATCCGGTCTCATTTTCTTCATTAATCTATAACTCTGTAGACATCCCTTTATAATTTTAAAAGGATCTTTCACATTATTCCAATCCCAATACCGTCTAAGTTTTCCTGTTGAAATACTTTGATATTGTGTATTTGTAATTAACGATTTTTCAATTCCATCTTGAGATCCAATATATTGAACATCCCATTCCTTTTCAATAAATTTGGGGATTAGTGCCACATTAACCATAACGTGTCCTGCTGTACCGCCTCCAGTGAAAAGAATTCTTTTGTTCATATATGATTCCCTCCTTTATTGTGTATTTAAAAAGTTAACACTCTAACTTTTTTATATTTTATACATCTTCAAAATAAGGAAAGTTTCACCGTACTCGTATATTTCCCCTCATGTATTTCAATATATCTTTTAATGAGTCAGTAAACTGAATTCTAGGAGTCCAACCTAGTTGTCTAATATCATTTAGAACTAAATCCGATTGATCTTTATTCTTCCTATTATTTGTTTCCTCCACCTGAAAATCTAGCTTCGTTATTTCCCTATATTCTTTTAGCACTTCTGATAAAGACCTTTTTGTTCCTGAACCAATATCATATTTCTTTCCTGCTTCACCTTCACATAGTAATATGTGATAAGCAGCAACTGCATCACGGACATCCAAAAAATCTCTTGTATCTTGTAGATTATGAATCTCAATAACAGGCTCACATTTTTCCATTTTAATATCTATTAACTTCTTCCCAATAAGAGAACATATACCTTTTGATTCCCCTGGTCCGATTAAATTTGAAGGTTTTGCTATCACAATATTCGAACCTATTAATTCCCCCCAAGCATCCGCAATCATTGCTTGTATAGTTTTACTTAAACTATACGGATGAGGAGGAATTGTATTTTTTGTAAAATCAGATTGTAAGGCTGAACCAAGAATAACTGTCTTACAATTTGGTACTTCTTGTCTCAGTGCTTCTAATAAATAAGAAGTTCCCATTATATTAACTTCCACATATTCAAGAGGTTGCTTCCACGACTCTAAAACAGAATTACGTCCTGCTAGGTGTAGTACGTAATCAGGTTTTATCTTTTTAATTAGATTCATCACCTCAGTTTTATTTGTTAAATCACAAACAACACCATTGTTTGAATGAGTTATCTGAGAGTGATTGTGAAACATGGGAATGACATTTATACCAAGTTCAGAAAAATATCGATAGGCATGCTGCCCTGTAAAACCATTTGCGCCAGTTATCAAAAGACATGCATTTCTGTTCATGATACAAAACCTCCTCGTTGTAACATATGCTTTATTTCATTTTTTTTAAGTAGTTCCTGTTGAGAATTATAGTTTTGTAACGTAACACGCGGATAATTTGAATAGTACTCTTGAAGACCTCCTATATGAATAGTAGGCAATACGACAAAATAGTCTTCATCAAAACATATACTTGTTCTACTCTCAACTTCAGAAAGTAGCATTTCACTTAACTTTTCGCCTGGACGAATCCCCGATTCTTTTATTTGTACATTTGTGTTTTGGGAATTCTCAATTAAAACCTCTGCTAAATCTATAATTCTACAAGCTGGCATTTTCATCACAAAGATTTCTCCACCTCTTCCTTCGTATGTCGCTTTAAATAACAATTCAATTGCCTCCTCAATTGTTAAGAAAAATCTCGTCATATCTAAATCTGTAATATCAACTCTTGAATGTTCCTTGATTTGATTTATAAAAAGAGGGACTACACTTCCATTTGACCCCAAAACATTTCCACCACGTACACAAATAAATTTTGTTTTCTTTGTCTGCAAATTTGCATGAATAATAAGCTTTTCTCCAATTGCTTTTGTCATCCCATATGTATTCGATGGGTCAGCAGCTTTATCTGTCGAAACATATATTACTTTTTCTACTTCATTTTGAATGGATGCTTCAATTACGTTTTGTGTTCCATGTATATTTGTTTTAATTGCCTCATAAGGATGATATTCACATACCGGAACATGTTTTAAAGCAGCAAGATGGAACACATAATGAACACCTTTACAAACAGAATGTAATTGCTCTTTATCACGAATATCTCCAATAATAAATTTCAAATTATCATGATTAGCAAATTGTTGTCCCATTTCAAATTGAACTGTTTCATTTCTTGAAAAAATTCGTATTTCTTTTGGAGATTCTTTTAATAATCGTTTTATAAGTTCATGGCCCCAAGAGCCTGTACCACCAGTAACTAAAATTGTTTTATTATACAATTACTTTTCCTCCTAACAAATAACCACTATAGAATGTGTTAAATATCTACTTAACAGATACTTAAACGAATTCTTTATGTTTCCATAGGCTTATCCATATATCTTTCATTGATTTAAATCATACTAATCATTTGTTACATTTGTTTGACAAAATAGAAAGGGAGAAACAAATTAAATAGTTTCTCCCTTTCTATTTTGTATTTCAGAAGATATTATATGTCTCCTATAAAAACTTTATATCTAACACCTTTATTCCGTTTGCATTATTCTAAATAAAGAAATTTAATAATTGTAAACGAACAATAGAGTTAACCCTTGTTTATATCATATTAGATGCATTTATATTAATAACAAAACGTGCCTTCATCACATCTACATCATCAGTATTATATAGTTAGTGAATTTATATCCAAATTATAGTATCAATACATAATCATTAAGATAGAAATTTGTCAAGAGAGCTCCTAAAGTAAATACTGGTTCTTTCATAAACTACTTAAAAAGTTTAGAACTCCTCTTCGATACTTTTTTATTCTTTAATTCAATCCAACCTAATCTGCACCTTATATTTATCTCCAACTATTAATCTATATCCTGAAAAGAACACCACAATGTTATGCCAAAGACATACGCTCATAAATCACAAAGACACCTCCGTAGTACCTATACCATCATTCACGGATGAATAGTATCGTTTAAATTTTAATAATAAAATACCTCCTCTGGATTATTCCAAAGGAGGTATTTTATCATTCGCTTCTAATTTTTCTATTGGCAATCTACTCTATTGATTTTATTGTACATTAAATTTCAACTATTAATCTCTAAATTATGTTTTATATAAATATATGTTTTAAAAGCTTTTAGAACATTTTATGTTACAAACGGTGATCTTTCTGGAAATTCAGATGAAAATGATCCGTATCATTATATACACCAAATTCATATCCTTGTTCCTTATAAAATTTAATAATTTCCGGCAGTGCTTGTAATGTCTGTGGTTTTTCGTGCATCAGAACAACTTCTACCTCTTCTGTCGTTGCCATCTTTACATTTTCTATAATTTGGTTTGGATTATCTTTTAATTTCCAATCATTAGAGTCAATTGTCCAATCCCAAACTTTAATTCCAGCTTCTACAATTTGATTCCGAATTTCTTCACTCTTTAATCCTGGTGCAGAACCATATGGCGGACGTACTAATTTAGGATTTGTGCCTGTAATATCATGGATAAGAGCTAATGCTTCTTTCATCTCTGGTACAAATTGTCCGTTCTTATATAGCTTGTTACTATTATGTGTCATACTATGTGCTCCAATATAATGTCCCTCTTTTACTGTACGTTTTACGTTTTCCTGAAAACTTGTATTTTGCAAATTACTTCCTTGCATAAAAAATGTTGATTTAACATTATGTTCTTTTAATACATTTAAAAATTGACCTGTTAATGTGCTAGGACCGTCATCAAATGTCAAATAAACAACTTTTCCTACTGGTTTTCCATCAGGTCTTTTTTGTCTTGTCGGTGATGTTTCATTTTTCTTTTCTTGTTGCGTGTTAACTTGTTTGACATTTTCTTTAGCTATCCCTTTCGCAGGAGTAGAGCTCAATGTTCCAATTAAAAAGAACATGTAAAATGCCGTTGCTAGAACAACTCCTAGTGGTATTACTATTTTAATTATTCTACTTGTTTTATCCTTACTCCGTGATTTTTTCATTACTTATCTATCCTTTCTCTATTGATTTTTATATGAATTATTTATAAAGCTGAACTTTTATTAGGTGATTCATTATTTTAAACCAGTTCTTACAATAAATAGATTAATAGAGAAAGATAAAGATAAAATGCAGATAATGTCGAAATCAATTAAAGATTAATCTATTGACCCTTAAATAACGTATAAAATAAAAAAACAGTTGCCTCTCTAATCAATGTAAGCTATTTCCTAACTTTTAAAATTTGTTATACACTAGAAAAATAGCAAACAAACTATTCAATAGCAGGTGAAAGAATATGTATGATGTTACAATCATCGGTGCTGGAGTAAGTGCTGTTTTTATGGCTTATGTACTAGCTAAAAGCAATCAAAAAATATTAATTCTTGATAAAGGCAAACCATTAGAACATAGAAACTGTCCTTTAGATACGGGCAATTTATGTACTTGTAATACATGTGATAAATATTTTGGCTTTGGTGGTTTAGGGAAATCTGAAGGGAAATTTAATTACACAAATGGGTTCGGAGGAGAACTAGAGCAAAAAATAGGTAAAAAAACTTTTCTAAAACTAATGGATGAGGTAGACGAGGTTCTATGTCGTTTTGGTGGGGACATAACTCCAAAATATTCAACAGAGAATCTAAGCCTTACCCAAAAAGCTGAGGCATGCGATTTACAGATGTTAACAACACAAGTAAGACATCTAGGTACTACACTTTCAACAAAAATTTTTCAGCAACTCTATGAATTTTTATGTAACAAGATAGATATCCAATTTCACATAGATGTACAACATATCGTTAAACAGGAACAACATTTTAAAATAACTACAAATCAAGAGGTTATTCACTCTAGACAAGTGGTATTTGCAACTGGGCGTTCTGGGACAGACTGGTTAAAAGAAAAATGCTCTTCTCTTGGGATTATACAGGAGCAAGCTCGTGTAGATTTAGGTATTCGAGTAGAGATGAAAGAACATCAATTACGCTCGATATTAAAAGACACATTTGAAACAAAACTTTCTTATCAATATAACAATTTCACAGCAACTACTTACTGTATGAATCCAAAAGGACGTATAATTCGTAAGTACGAAGAAGGATTAGTTATGCCTGATGGACAAAATTTTCGAGAACAAGGGACTGGCACTTCCAACTTAAATTTCACTTTATTTATCCCGTGCTATTTCCCTACTCTTAAAGAAGCCGATTTATACGCAAAGAAAATTATTAAAGGAATTAATCAGGGACAGGATCGAATTGTTGTGCAGCGCTTAGAGGATTTATTAAAAAGACAACCTACAGTAGAAAAGATGATGCAATATAATCGTATACAACCTACACTACAAGGGGACTATGGAGACCTTCATAAAGAGATCCCTCCGTTATATATTGAAGGACTCAAAGAATTTTTGTTACGTTTAGAAAAATTTATTGAAGAACCTATTGATAAAGATACCTTACTATATGGAATTGATGGGAAGTTTTATGCTCCTACGATTAAAATCAATGAAAGGTTTGAGACAACTATTAAGGGCTTGTATTTGATTGGAGATTGTTCAGGCATTACTCATTCATTATCTCAAGCAGCAGCAAGTGGTCTGTATGTTGGAAAGTATTTATCTACTAGTTCAACACCTTAATTATAGGCACTACTTAATCCTATACTTACGATAAATGACAACATTATTATATAAAATTGCACTTTAAATCACAAAATGAAAAAACCAGGATAAATTCTTAAAATCACCCTGGTTTTTTCTGCATTACATATGTTTTTATTATTTTTTAATGATGGAAACTGAATCTAATACATGTATCCGATTCTCTATATCTTTAGTAAATTTTTTCCATTCGATCTCTTTTTGCATAGCTTCTGCATCATCCGCATTAAATGGCTTGTTTTCCCCATATGATTTATTAAACTGTAAAATCCCCATTTTTATTAGCTCCATAATGAGTTGTGATTCCTTTTACATTTATATCCTCAAAAGCATCATGATGAATGCTGATATAAAGATCCGCAGAATGGTCTTTAGCTACTTTGACACGCGCTTGTAATTCTTCTTTTTGCTTTGTTTCTGAAAGTAAACTAGTATCATTTTCACGTGTCAATATAACTTTTGCATCCGTTCTTTCCTCTAGCTCTCTTTTTATATTTTGAGCCACTTTTAAATTAAGATCCTTTTCAATTGTGCCTAGCTTCTTTCCTTTCGTCCCTCTATCTCTTCCACCATGACCAGGATCAATTACAATTGTTCTTCCTTTCAAGCGTAAATCATTACTTGTTACATTTTTTTGTGCTTTAGCATTCAATAACCAAAAGCCTGTACTTATTAGTAAGATTATAAATAAGAGCAATATTGCTACTTTTTTCATTTCAACACTCTCCTTATCAGACTTCAATTCATTTTCTAATGAAAATATTAATGAGTACTGATAAAGATAAAATGCAGATAATGTCGATTTTGTTTAAAAATAATAAAAAACGTGTAGAACGAAAACTCTACACGTTTTTATTTAAATAAAAGAAAAATAATACTCCATCTTCTGTATTTAATGCGCCATACTCCACACCATGCAACTCTAAAATATTCTTGGAAATAGCAAGACCTAATCCAGTTCCACCTTGGGAACGTTGACGTGAAACATCTCCACGATAAAAGCGATCCCATATTTTCTCCAAATGTTCCGATGCAATATGAACTCCTTTATTTTCGACACATACTTTTACACGTTCATTTTCTTCTATAGTAGAAATAATAATCTTTTCATTTTCTGGCGTGTAACGAATCGCATTGGTAATAAAGTTAGTAATCACCTGTTCAATTCGATGTTGATTTGCCACTACCTCAACTTTAGAAAGTTGTTTATAAACATGTAATTGCTTAGCAGTTATATCCAAGGCTAATTGTTCGCATATATATTCAATAATCTCATCAATATAGAAAACATCCATTTCCATTTTATACGTACCGGATTCAAATTTTGCTAATTCCAGCATATCAATAATAAGCATATCCATCTTATCTACTTCTTTTGACATTGCTTTAAAGTAGTAATCTTTTTTATTACTAGCAACACCATCTTCTAAAATGGAAATACAACTCTTCATTATACTTAAAGGTGTCTTTAACTCGTGTGAAACACCAGAAATAAATTCTTTACGTGTATTTTCTAATTGTTTTTCTTTCTCTATATCTTGTTGCAATTGGTTAATATACGAATGCAAAGTTTTAGAAAGTGTATTGATATTCTGTGATAAATTACCTATTTCATCTTTCGTCGTAATAGGTATCGTCTCTGAAAAATCCAAATTCGCAATTTTTTTTGTAGTATCGTTTATTTGTAATAATGGCTCAGCAATTTTTTTTGAGTAATAGAATGATGCCAAAACAATAAGAAGCAATACAAATATAATTAAATATATATAATAATCTTTTATCATTTGCACAGCTTCATCAACTGGCTGTAATGATGTCATAGCAAAAATATAATTTGTTTTACCATTTGCATCTTTTGTCGGTTTAATTAATATTTTATATTTAATATCATTTTGTTCATAATCCCTAATTTCCGTAGAGCTCAACTTATTATGATTTTCATTTAATACTAAATTTACTTGAAAGTTTTTTATCCTATCTATAAACACATGATTTGTATAAATAAAGTTCGTCCTTACATTACCCTCAGGTAATTTTACTTTTTCAATATTTCCTACTAAATATATTGAACTTTCTTTCGGTGTAGATTCTGTTACATTTGGTTTCCCATATAACTTATCTGCTAATTGTTTATTTTCCAGCTCAACGTTCTTATTTTCCACTCTTAAAATTGCAGGGACTATTGTATCACCTTTTTGTACCCCATCAATAATAATACGATCCCCCTGCTCTAAACTAAATTTTATCCTCTTCGTATCATCTAATTCGGTTAAATTATACAATGGGATTTTAATTAAATGATTAGAAAAAAACTTGTTTCGAGAAGGTTCTAGTTGAATTTCAACAGAAAAATCATTGACATACTTAATATTCCCTAAACTATCTAGCGTTGTAATCCATGTCGCATGCTCCTGATAGAAAGTTTGTTCCAATTCTTGAATTTTTTCCGCATCCTCCCCAGCCTTTACATATGCTTTTTCAAAAGATTGAATACTTGTTTTAATATTATTAACTTTTCGATTCGCATAGTATTGCTTAAAAAATAGAGTTTGTCCAATAAAAATAGTTGCTAAAATAAGTGTGCATAACGCTGTTGTTAGCAAAAATAATTTTAATACAATTCCTTTTTTCATGCCTGCCCCTCAAATTTATAACCAGCTCGGACAACAGTTACAATACAA
Source organism: Bacillus sp. Medicinal_06 (assembly GCF_056711665.1). Lineage (NCBI taxonomy): Bacteria > Bacillati > Bacillota > Bacilli > Caryophanales > Bacillaceae > Bacillus > Bacillus sp. Medicinal_06. Next base: position 46,670 of record NZ_JBWYHD010000007.1, read on the forward strand.
GTTGCTTTATGTCCTAATTTATGACGCAAATTACGGATATGACTATTGACTGTACGATCATCACCAGCAAATTCATAACCCCAAATTTTAGTGATTAGTTGTTCTCTCGTAATAATAATCCCTTGATTTTGCATTAAATACGTTAATATTTCAAATTCCGTATGTGTTAAACTTATACCTTCCCCATCTACAATTACTGTACGTGAGGGAAAATGTACATGGATGCCACTACTGGTTAATGTGTCTTCGCTAGATACATTAACTGTAGAAGTATACCTACTTTCAATTAATCGTTTTGCTCTCGCTAATAAAATTGGTGGACTATACGGCTTTGTAACATAATCATCTGCGCCTAATTCAAAGCCAAGTAATGTATCATCCTCATCCACACGAGCTGTTAACATGATGATAGGCACGTTGGATGATTTACGAATCCTTCTACAAACAGACCATCCGTCTAACTCTGGCAACATAATGTCTAAAATAATTAAATGTACTTCATGTTCTTCAAATATAGTTAAAGCTGCTTTTCCATCTGCTGCTTCTAACACTTCATATCCTTCATTCAATAAATAATCCTTAGCTATTTCACGTAAAATATCTTCATCTTCTACAATCAGAATTGTTTTTTGCATAGTTCTCTCCTATCTTTCCCTAATGATTACATTTACTTTTTATTTTTATACTGTTCAATCCTACAATTTTTTACTATACCTTTCCTTTACACTCATTGTACCAAAATGAGATAAAGATAAAATGCACGTAAAATATAAAATCTATATTTTAAAATTCCCATCAACTATAACAATCCTTCACATATACATTTATGTTATGGAAAGAATAAACCAGCCATAGTGAATACGTTTCAAAATCTCACCCACATTTGAATGTTTTAGATAAAAGCTACGACAGTCAAAAAATAAGCGAGTGTTTGATTACCACCGAGAAAGAATGTAGTTACAGAAAAATATTTGAAGAATATCTTCGAGGATGGGAAAGCGTACCTGCCTACACCATGGAACTTTGGAGTATCAAGGCGATTAAACGTTGTGTAATGAGAGGGCTTGATATTTCTTATTTACCGTTAATGACTGTAAAGGACGAAATCCTAGAAGAAAGGTTAAAGGTTATCCCCTGCGATGGTGATTTTAAACAGATTTTCTCTCAAGTTATTTATCATACAAACAAGTGGGTTTCTCCATCTTTATCAATGTTTATCGATATTACTTTAAAACATGCAAGAGGCTGGTCATATGTAAAAGCTACTTGTTGAGTATACATGATACTTTTCTTAAATAAAGTATACCGCCAACATTTCGTTAATGCCGGCGGTATACTAAGCGAATTTCAACCTAAAAAAGTCGATTTCCAGTATAAGAAAAATACATGCCTTACATTAGAAAAATGTCAAAACCAAAAAGGATTATTCCATATCCTTCTTTATTGTAATAAACCGGTTTATTACAATAATCTAAAAATCACGATTTTTTAAGAACAAAAAGTAGTAGTAATATTTAGTGTCCATCCTATAATAGAACCTTCAAATACAACAAAGTCATCAAATACAAAGAGATTCCATACACCATTTGGATCTATTCCATTGAAAACACTTAAAGTCGATCCATATGGAGGTGGTGGTGCTGGAGAAGGAAAAGTATCTATAAGTATAGGATCAATACCAAGATAATTGGTTGGTTGAAATGTACCAGAGACGATTTGACTTTCGTCAGGAAGTAAAGTTTGTGCAGAATCGTTAAAATTTAATATAACACTATTAACCTCGAACCCACCTCCCGCATCCGCCATAAGAATAACGTTTTGCCCTTGTGGTCCTACAAGCAAGATATCAACATCATCAGGGAATATATGAGTCAGGCCAATTAATGTCACTGTAATTTGAGTAACCTCACCCGATAAACCTGTAACATGAATACTAGATGGATATGGTATTGCTGGGCCTTCGGATGGTAGAACAATTGGGGACAAATTACTAAATGTAGCTGTGGAAACAGTGCAAGGAGTAGATATAGGATCAGGAGTAGGACCAAAAACAGAAAGAAGTTTACAAATTTTCCTAATAAATGGATACAAAAAATTCACCTCACTTATCTATACTATTATATTTAATTCAAAAAAAGTGATTTCGTTTCTTATACTTGTCCCATTTATAAAATACTTTAAGTAATTTATTTAGTTTTGATAATTGCAATTATGTAAACTAAATTTGTATACAGTATACATGTGAACTTTGGGATCTAACTTGTTTTTTAATAAATTAATTATTTTTCATATTTCTTTACTTTCGTACATTTCTTATAACAAGGGTGTCATACAGTAAAAAGAAAGCTTATCTTGATTTTAATTTTATTTATTATATTCGTTTATATCAAGGCGAAGATAAAAATTGGCTAATTACAATTAATGTTCATTTAGTAGGATTTAATGGAAGCTATAATACTAAAATTCAATATAAAGAAAAAGATCCCATATATGTTTTTGACTATAATATTTATCGGTATTATCGGGGTAGGACAACGATTCGCAGATTGAGGGCACTATGGAAAATACAGGAATAAGCAATATAGCTCTACATCATTGTTGTATATCTTACAATCGGTGTAACTAAAATAATGTGATTATTATCAAGAAAAGTAGAATAAGTCCAGAAGTTACCTTCCCCCTCAGGTTATCTACTTTTCTGAATCATCAATCCGATTTATTATAGAACCACTCGTTGTTATAATGCCCCTGTATTAGTTGATAAACTTCGGAAATCATGTTCTTTTCGCAATTTTAGCAATTATTCTAAAAAATATTATTAATCATCTTTATTTCGATCTGGAACTAAATTCTCATCTCCTGGCATTAGTCTCCATTTCTTTTTTAGAACGATACGGAACCAAACACCAGGCAAGAATGAGGTCATTAATGCTAACATAACGAGTACGGCAAAAAACTCCTTGTTGACAATCCCCGTTGAATATGCAATAGAAGCGAGGACAATTCCAGGACCTCCACGGTCATTGATGGCTATTGCAAGATTGAGACTAGTTAAAGGATCCTGCTTGATCATCCTTGATGTTAGATAAACGGATAACGTTTGAACGAAACAAGCAAATAAAAGAAAACCAAGGAAATAAAATGGATTAAAGTTTTTAATAAGATCTAATTGTAGCCCAACAATCGCAAAATATAGTGGAATAAACCAAGAAAAGCCAACTTTTGAAACAATATATTCAACTTTATCCACTTCATCTGTTGGAATGGACAGTTTGATCATAATTCCAGCGAGAAGAGCTCCAAAAATAGCCTCTACATGAAGGTACCCTGCAAGTGATGCTAACATAAACATGGTGAATAGGAAATATCCAAGATGTGATGCTTTAAAAAGAAAATTATTTTTAAGAAATGTGAAGCGATTAAATAAAAAGTGTGCAATTAAAAATATTCCGCCAATAAAGCTAAGGTTTATTAATATCGTTTTGAGTCCTAAACTAAATGTAATAATACCTTCTTGGCTTGCTATTGCTGTTGCATATCCTAAAGCCACCCATAGAATAATATCGTGTATACCAGCACATGCAAGCACTATTTTGGCAAATCTAGTGCGCATAATCCCTAAGTCATTAAATATTTTTGATATAACGGGTATTGATGTAACCGCAATAGATACAGCAATAACAATCTTGATCGCAAGCGGACTGTTTGCGCTTCCCATGTAGGAAGTAACATTTAATAGATCAGCAGCAAACCAACCTACAATAAATGCTGGAATGGTTGCCCCTACAACTAATGCAGAAGTGATTTTAAAATCTTCTTTATTAAATTTTGTCTGGAATTTTAACCCTGAACTAAACATGAGCATAAGTAAGCCAATTTGATAAAGAATTCCAAATAACTTACCTTCTCCATCGAAACCTAAAAACATCCATTGGAAAGTGTCAGGGAAAAAATAGCCTAACAATGTTGGTCCAAGAACAAGACCTGCAGATATTTCACCGATAACTCGAGGAATCATCATACGTTCTGCTAAAAAACCCAATAGATGAGCTAAAGCCAAGAGACAGCCCATGGCAAATAAAAAATGAGCGACATCTACACTCTGTATACTAAACAAAAATATCCTCCTTTCTATAAATATTTATATATATTATGTAAATAGATGGAATTATGTAAAGGTATGAGTACAATTTAATAAAATAGTGCAAAGCCCATCAGTGATACCTAGCCTCATATAAAGTTCGTGTTCCTCAGACCGAAAGTTTGCCGCTCGCTTCCTTCAGATTCCGCGTCACCGCGGACACCCTTGTGTTAACTGTTACTTCTGCCTTCACAGTTCGGGACTCACACCCTAGAGAGGTTGAACCCATTCCGGGCACACGCTGAAAAAGAAATACTCTACAAAATAGATTCTTTATAAAACTTTTTTACAAATTATCAATCTTTATTTCAAATCTACAAATCCAACCAATACTTAGGTACTCCATGCCTATTCATCTCATAAACAGGTACTTGAGTTTGAAAATGAAGACCATTTAATTTAAGATGCTCTTTTCATTTTAACTCGTAAGGTGAGTCTCCCATATTTCTACATTCTTTAAACGCCCTTCTTTCAAACCTTTCATTGAAATGACAAATAATACTCTACACGTTACCCCAAAGCATAGAACCTATAAATTATGAATAATTAACAAAAAGCATGACATAAAATTGTCATGCTTTTTTGCCTATTAAAATATTCTTTTCGCACATTATTTTTTCAGTATATTAACGTAAAAACTCATTCATTCAGTGGTATTTTTCATTCTTTATACTAACTTTAAACAGTACAAACAATTTTCTTTACCCAGTAGCAGACTTTTCCCTTTGGACAACTCTCCTACATAACCCTCTTAAACATCTTCTCCAATTCATAAGTAGAATGATGCACAAGAATCGGTCTACCATGCGGACATGTGTATGGATTTGTTGTTGTACGCAGCTCTTCGAGTAAAGCAAAGATTTGATCGTTCGTTAAATATTGATTTGCTTTAATCGATGCTTTACAGCTCATCATAATCGCTGCTTCTTCACGAAGTTTTTTAATATCAACTTTTTTTAGTTTGACGACTTGCTGCATCATTTCATCAATAATCTCTGTTTCTTTCCCTTTTGGGAACCATGTTGGATGGGAACGAACGATAAACGATTGATGGCCAAATTGTTCTAGAAATAATCCTACCTTTTTTAATTCCTCTAATTGTTCTTCGACACGCAGGAATTCAGTAAGGGATAAATCAATGCGATATGGTACGAGTAATTCTTGTACTTCTTGCGTTACTTGACCTACTTTGTCTCGGAAATATTCATAATTGATTCGCTCTTGCGCTGCATGCTGATCAATCATATATAATCCTTTATCATTTTGAGCGAAGATATAAGTTCCGTGCATTTGCCCAATTGGATAAAGCGGTGGTAAATCATTACCGTTCATTTCAATCTCTTTGATTTCTTGAATTTCTTCTTCTAGTTCCTCTAATTCAAAGTCCTCTTCACTACTATCCCATTCTTTTGCTTCTTGAACACTTGCTTCTATTATCGGTGTAGAAGATGGCTGCCAGCTTGCTTCTTCTCTTACGAATGACTGCGGTGGCTGCCATTCTTGCTTCGGCTGTTGCCAAAGCTGTGGCACTGGTTTTACTGGATTTACTTCTTCTTCTTTCTTTTCATCCATTCCAGTTGGTAAGACAATGTTAGGCATAGGTGGTTCTTTAGGCTTTGTATGCTCAAAATGGAATTGTTCTTGCACACTTTGGTCTTTTTCTTTTTTCTTCGTTGTCACGCCAGCATCTGGAATTAGCTGGATCTTTTTAAAGGCGTCTTGCAACGCCTTTTCGATTAATTGCAGTAATTCCTGTTCTTTACTGAAGCGTACTTCTAATTTAGCTGGATGAACGTTAACATCGACTAACATTGGATCCATCTCAATTGATAAGAACCCAATTGGATAACGTCCAACTGGAAGCAATGTGTGGTACCCTTGCTGCACAGCTTTCATTAGTACATAGTTTCGAACGTAACGACCATTTACAATCGTTGACATGTAATTACGAGACGCTCTCGTTACTTCTGGAAGCGTTACATATCCACGAATCGTAAAGTCTAATGATTCCACCTCAATTGGAATCAGTTTTTTTGCAACTTGAATGCTATAAATGGCTGCAAGTACTTGTCTCACATCACCATTTCCTGAAGTGTGTAACAGTTTTTTCTCATTATGAAACAGTTTCAAAGACACTTCTGGATGGGACATTGCAATGCGATACACAATATCTGTAATATTCCCAAGCTCTGTATGAATTGTTTTCATATATTTAAGGCGCGCTGGTGTGTTAAAAAACAGGTTTTGAACCGTAATATCCGTTCCTTTACGGCTCGCTGTTTTTTCCTGTTTTATAACGTCTCCGCCTTTAATAACAAGGTGTGTACCTGGTGCATCTCCTGTGCTTGTAATTAATTCCAATTCACTAACAGATGCGATACTTGGCAATGCCTCACCGCGGAAACCAAGCGTTCGAATGCGAAATAGATCATTTTCATCTTTAATTTTACTTGTTGCATGGCGTTCAAAGGCAACAATACAATCTTCTTCAGCAATCCCATCTCCATTATCGATGATGCGAATTTTCGATAATCCAGCTTCTTCTAAGTGGATTTCAATAGATGTACTATTCGCATCGATGGAATTTTCGACAAGTTCTTTTACAACTGAAGCAGGGCGTTCAACTACTTCCCCTGCTGCAATTAAATTAGAGAGTTGGTCATCGAGTTTGCGAATTTTCCCCATCTACTTACTCATCCTTTCTTTAACTTTTTCTGCAAACGATACAATTCATTTAATGCTTCTAGAGGCGTCATATCAAGTAAATCAATTTTTTTAATTTGTGTTAAGACCGCTGTTTCTTTTTGATCCAGTGCAGACTTTTCTTGTTTTTTAGGAGATTGTTCTGCCGCAAAGAAAGAAAGCTGTGATTCTTCTGCTTCTTCGTTCTTCTCTGGTATTGTCTCTTCCTCTTCTTTTACTATAGCTGGTTCTTGAACAATTTCTTCTTGGACGTTAACTTCTGCACGTTCCGGAATAATGATTTCCTCTTGTCCTTCTAACTGCGCTAATACTTCTTTTGCGCGAGCAATTAAGCTATCTGGAAGTTCAGCAAGCTGAGCAACGTGAATACCATAACTTTTATCTGCTGCACCGTCTTGAATTTTATGCAAGAAAACAACTTTTCCGTTTTCTTCAATAGCTGAAACGTGTACGTTTTTCAGCTGCCCTAAGCTCTCTTCTAGTACAGTCAATTCGTGGTAATGTGTTGAAAATAGTGTCTTCGCTCCAATTTGGTCATGGATATGCTCGATGATTGCTTGTGCGAGTGCCATACCGTCATACGTAGATGTTCCGCGGCCGATTTCATCAAATAAAATTAAACTTCTTTCTGATGCATTAGCGATTGCATTTTTTGCTTCTAGCATTTCGACCATAAACGTACTTTGACCTGAAATTAAATCATCTGCTGCACCAATTCTCGTAAAGATTTGATCAAAGACTGGTAATATAGCTTCTGTTGCAGGTACAAAGCAACCAATTTGCGACATAACAGTAACAAGTGCTAATTGACGCATATACGTACTTTTACCCGACATGTTTGGACCTGTAATTAAAAAGACATCCATGTTTTCAGGCATCACACAATCGTTTGGCACATACAATTTTCCGTTTAATACTTTTTCTACAACAGGATGGCGACCATCTTTTATAAAGATTTCACGCTTATCTGTTAAAACTGGTTTTACAAATTGTTCTTCTTCACTCACTGTAGCAAAACTTTGCAGTACATCTAGTTCACTAATTACTTTCGCTAAGTGCTGTAATTTAGGAATAAACACTTTTACTTCTTCACGAAGTGCAGTAAATAAATCATATTCTAGCTGCACAATTTTTTCTTCTGCCTCTAAAATCAATGTTTCTTTTTCTTTTAATTCATCTGTAATGAAGCGCTCCGCATTTGCAAGCGTCTGTTTACGCTCATAGCGCCCTTCTGGAAGCGAAGCAAGGTTTGCCTTTGTCACTTCAATATAGTAGCCAAAAATACGGTTGTAACCAATCTTTAACGATTTAATTCCCGTAATGTCACGTTCACGTTTTTCAAGCTCTGCAATCCATGTTTTTCCGTTCTTACTAACATAACGATATTCATCTAGCCTGTCATTATAACCATCTTTTATAATATCTCCATCTTTTACAGACAGTGGAGGGTTTTCTTGGATACTTCTCTCTAGTAACTCTGTTAAACTTTCACATGGATCAGCGCCTTGAATTAATCTTGCCGCATAAGAACTGTCTAACAGACTAATTGCCTCTAAAATGGTCGGAACTTGCAATAGAGAACGTTTTAATTGTAGTAAATCGCGCGCATTGACACTACCATATGCGACTTTTCCCGCCAAACGCTCTAGGTCATACACTTCTTTTAGTTTTTCTTTTAAATCTTCACGTAAGAAATAGTCATTCACAAATGTTTCAACCATTTCTAGACGCTCTTCAATTTTGTCTTTTTGTATAAGCGGGCGTTCCATCCACTGTTTTAGCATGCGGCCGCCCATCGCTGTTTTTGTTTTATCTAATAGCCATAGGAGCGAACCTGTTTTTTCTTTTGTTCGGAGTGTTTCTGTTAATTCTAAGTTACGCTTTGAATGCACATCAATTTTCATAAATTGATTTGTATAATAAATATCTACTGGTTGCAAATGATCTAATGAGCGTTTTTGTGTTCTTAGTACATAATTCAATAAGCGTCCTACTGCTGTAACTAATTTCGTTTGGGTTACATTTTTCACAAGATGCTCTAATCCTTCAGGCACTTTCGTTTCATCTTCATAAGAGATTGTCATCTTTAATGTTTCTGTCAACTTGTTTAGCTCATCTTTAGAAAATGTAGAATCGACAACAATTTCTTTTGAACCTGTTGCATAAACTTCTAACAGTACATCTTCTACAGAACCTGTTAACAATGTAACTGTATTTTGCCCTGTTGTTAAATCATTACAGGCTAATGCGTAAGAGCCATCTTCAAAATGAGTTAACGCAGCTAAGAAGTTATTTTCTTTTTCATCAATTGTACGCCCTTCCATCATCGTTCCTGGCGTAATTAATTGCACCACTTCACGACGTACAACACCTTTTGCTGTTTTCGGATCTTCTACTTGTTCACAGATTGCAACTTTATATCCTTTTTCAACGAGCTGTTCAATGTAATTTTTCGCAGCATGGTACGGAACACCACACATCGGTATTCGATCACTGCTTCCCCCATCTCGGCTTGTTAGCGTAATTTCAAGTTCATGAGCTGCCTTAACTGCATCTTCAAAAAACATTTCATAAAAATCACCTAAACGAAAAAATAAAAAGGCATCTTGATAGTCTGCCTTGACCTTTAAATATTGTTGTATCATAGGGGTATACTGAGCCATTTGTTTCCTCCATACTTCATAAAAATGTGCTATATATTTAAATGCCGCACTTTACGGACACTCTTATCTCCTCTTTTAGGAGTCTCCCTTCATTATAGCACATTTTTATCAGGAAACATGTTCATTCACCTTATGTAAAAAGCTAGGAAGAATTTCTCCCTAGCTTTCTATTACTCTTCCTCTGCTTCTACAATAAAGTTTGGATCTAACTCTTCAAATTCATCATCATCTACTTCAAAATCTTCCTCATTTTCTGGGCATCCATCTGGATTTACATTTACACAAATTTTTGTTTCACCAACAACTTCTGTTACAAATTCACGCTCTACAGTTACAACAATTTTATTACCATTTGGTGAAACAATTGCTTCTAAACAGTTTGGATGTTGAATAACGCGGGCAATAATTTCTAAATCTTCACCTGAAAAATTTTTGTCACGATATCCAACATTCACTTCATCTGTGTAACTAACACGTTCTGTTACAACTTCTGTTTTTGTGTTTTCATCAAATGAGTACCACGTATTCACATCGTAGTATCCTTCAATTTCTACAGACTTCCCATTCTTTCTTGCTTCATATGTGTGATTAATTACCCAACATCCGAGAATACTTGTCGGCTCATGATTTGATTCACATGTATGCGTTGATTTTGTATACTTACGTCCTTTGCCCACTACTGCTTTTGTAATAATCTCTCTAAATTCGGACATTCGGAACCCTCCTCAATCAATATTCACTTAATCATATGCGTGACAATAGCGGAATGTGTCATTCTTTTTTTGACAAAAGACTATAAAGCAGAATATAAATAAAAAAGAGGTGTCTATAAGACACCTCTCTTAACAACCACAATTTCCTTTTTTACTCTCTATTTCAGCACCTGTTTCACCTTTTAACACATTGCCACCAGTTGAAATTAAAATTTCATCCGTTACGTTATTAGAAATAGTACTTGCTACTAGCTGCAGTAAATCATTTACATATGTTTGTGAAGATTTAAATTCCTGTACAACCGGAATGCTGTCCAGTTTATCTTGCAAAGCATCTATTTCCGCTTCTACTTTTTTCAACGCTTCCCATTTTCCATAATGCTGTAAGTTTACAGCTTGTTTTTGCAGTGCTTTAATTTCATCAATTGCACGTTTCACATTTTCATTTTTATGAATTTGTGCTTCCGCACGTTTAAAGAAATCCACTTCTTCTGTTTCAGAAATCATTTTCGCTAACTCTTTCGCTTGCTCAACAATTTCATCTTTTGTATAAATCTTCATCTATTATTTCACCTCGATCGGCTCCTCAACCAATTCCCCGTTTAGAGACCAAGTTTTTGCTTCCGTTACTTTTACTTTTACAAGCTGACCGATTGCAGATTTTGGAGCTACGAAGTTTACAAGCTTATTAGTACGTGTATAGCCTGCAAGCACATCAGGATTATTCTTACTCTCTCCATCAACTAGTACTTCAACAATTTGACCTTCATATCGTTTATTCTTTTCTATCGAATATTCATTCACTAATGCATTTAAGCGTTGCAAACGCTCTTTTTTTACTTCCATCGGTACATTATCCTTCATTTTTGCAGCAGGTGTACCTTCACGCGGAGAATAAATAAATGTAAATGCACTATCAAACCCTACTTCACGATATAACGACATCGTTTCTTCAAATTGCTCGTCTGTTTCATTAGGGAAACCAACGATAATATCAGTTGTTAATACTGCATTCGGAATCGTTTCTTTAATTTTACGTACAAGTTCTAAATAATGTTCTCTTGAATATTTACGTGCCATAATTTTTAGCATATCTGTACTTCCCGATTGTACCGGTAAGTGGATGTGTTCAACTAAATTTCCGCCTTTTCCAAGCACTTCAATTAAGTGATCATCGAAATCACGTGGGTGACTTGTTGTAAAGCGAACACGTGCTATATCAATCTTACGAAGTTCATCCATTAAATCGCCAAGGCCATATTCTAAATCTTCAAAGTCTTTACCATATGCGTTTACGTTTTGACCCAGCAGCGTAATTTCTTTATATCCATTTGCCGCTAAATGACGAATTTCATTAATAATATCTTCTGGGCGACGACTACGTTCTTTCCCACGTGTATATGGTACGATGCAATATGTACAAAATTTGTCGCATCCATACATAATATTTACCCATGCTTTGATATCGCCACGACGTACTTTCGGAAGGTTTTCAATTACATCTCCTTCTTTAGACCATACTTCAACAACCGTCGCTTTTGAAAACATCGCATCTTTTAAAATGTACGGCAAACGATGAATATTATGTGTACCAAATACCATATCTACATGCTGGTTTTTTTGCATAATTTTGTTTACAACAGATTCTTCCTGAGACATACAACCACACACACCGATTAAAAGATCAGGGTTTCTTTGTTTTAATGGTTTTAAATGACCAAGTTCCCCAAATACTTTATTCTCAGCGTTTTCACGAATGGCACAAGTATTTAATAGAATCACGTCTGCATCTTCTGTCGAAAATGTTGGTTCATATCCAAGCGCTGTAAAAATACCAGCCATTACTTCTGTATCATGCTCATTCATTTGACATCCGTAAGTACGGATATAAAACTTCCTTCCGGCACCAAAGTTACGAAACTCTTCTGGTAAACCAAAATCACGCTCGATTTTCACTTCTTCTTTCCCGCGTTTTTTCGCATCCTTCAAGGAAGGTGGCTGATATACACTTTCAAAGTATTTACTGTAATCTTTTTCTCCTTTTTTTATAGAAGAATTCGCTTGTTGACTTGCTAATCGTTGTTGCTCGTTCATGGGTAATCTCCTTTCAACCTTAACTATACACACTTTGTAGTCCATTTTAATGACAATGAGACCCATCTTAAAGATTAGAATAGTTTGAGAGATAGCTTGCCCCTTGAAAATTCAAGCAATCGATCTAACCATCCATAAGAATAGAGTCTTCCCGACACGAATAGACATTCCCTTTTTATTGTTTTAACCTTGTCCTTTTAAAAAGCATATTGCTTTATTCCTATACACACTACCATAGTATAAAGTGTTTAGCCAAATTTAACAACAAAGAGACCGTATCATACCCACGTACTACAGCGCACAAACCAATTTTTCTAACAAGACGATACATCTATTATTTTAACATTCTGAATTTTATAGGTAAATAAAAAAGCTGCTGTTAAGCAGCTTTTTTATTATGATTACATAAATTCAGCAACGAGTTCATCAAACATTTTTTGATCCATTTGTAAATCAGCTTGCACTAAAGGTTTTTCGCTATATCCCTTTACAAGCTCTTGGTAAGAAGGCTGCTCTGTGTTTTGATAAATTAAGCCCGTTACTAAACCTTTGTTTTCCATTAACGTTTGCATAGCAATCATACGATTAGATGGATCGTATCCTTCTACTGTGCTTAGTTTTGTTAAATTTTCTTTAAACCAATCATACGTATTCACTTTATTATAAGTGACACATGGGCTAAATACGTTAATTAAAGAGAACCCTTTATGCTGAATACCAGCTTCGATAAGCTGTGTTAATTCTTTTAGATCACTAGAGAAGCTTTGTGCCACAAAAGTCGCACCAGCTGTTAATGCCATTTCCATTACAGATAATGCTGGTTCAATTGAACCTTGCGGTGTACTTTTCGTTTTAAATCCAGCTTCACTACGTGGTGAAGTTTGACCTTTTGTTAAACCGTAAATTTGGTTATCCATAACGATGTACGTAATGTCAATGTTACGACGAATGGAATGAATGGTATGTCCCATACCGATTGCAAAACCATCTCCGTCACCACCAGATGCAATAACTGTTAAATCACGGTTTGCCATTTTTACACCTTGTGCAATTGGAAGTGCACGTCCATGAATACTATGAACGCCATATGAATTAATATAACCTGAAATACGACCTGAGCACCCGATACCTGAAATAACAGCTAACTCATCTGGATTTAAACCAACGTTCGCAGCTGCACGTTGAATTGCTGCTTGCACTGAGAAGTCACCGCAACCTGGACACCAGTTTGGTTTTACGCTGTTACGAAAGTCCTTAAATGTTGCCATTTAATACAACCCCTTTTTTGCATTCGTTGTAAATTTCTTTTGGTAAAAATGGATTTCCGTCGTATTTTAACAGACTAGAAATTTTCTCTCCATTACCAAGATTCATCTTCATAATGTTAGCAAGCTGACCAGTTGCATTATTTTCCACAACAACAACGCGCTTTGCACCCTTCACAAGGGGAAGGATTTCATGTGTTGGGAACGGATGAATTAACCGAACGTGAGCATGATTTACTTTCAATCCTTCTTGCTCTAAACGCTCCATCGCTTCTTCAATTGCACCGCGAGTAGAGTTAAAACCTACTAATAATACATCAGCGTCATCATGCTTGGCATTTTTGTATACAGGGGTATTAAACTTCAAATTCTCCATTTTACGGAAACGTTTGTCCATTTGCGATTTACGATTCAATGCTGATTCAGATGGTTTACCAGTTTCATCATGTTCTACGCCTGTAACATGGTGAACACCATTCTTCATACCAGGTAACACGCGTGGTGAAATACCATCTTCTGTCACTTCATAACGTTTAAAATACGCTTTATTTTCACGCTCTGGTAACTCTGCTTGTAAATCAAGCTTACCGCGGCGAATCTCTACTCTGTCTAACTGCAACGGTTCTACTGTTTGCTTTCCTAAAGAAAGCTGTAAGTCTGTTAAGAAAATAACAGGAACTTGATATTCTTCCGCTAAGTTAAATGCTTCGACAATGTCATAAAACGCTTCTTCAACAGTACTTGGTGCCATTACGATTTTTGGAATTTCACCATGTGTACCGTAAATCATTGCCATTAAATCTGATTGCTCTTGCTTTGTTGGTAAACCAGTACTTGGACCACCACGTTGTGTATCTACGATAACAAGAGGTGTTTCTGTAATCCCAGCTAAGCCGATTGCTTCCATCATTAAAGATAGACCCGGTCCTGCTGACGCAGTAAGCGTACGTACACCAGCATAGTTCGCACCAATCGCCATTGTACAAGCAGCGATTTCATCCTCTGTTTGGATAACTGTTCCGCCTACTTTGGGAAGTTTTTTAATTAAATATTCCATAATTTCAGATGCAGGTGTAATTGGGTATGCTGACATAAAGCGTGCACCACCAGCTACTGCTCCAAATGCAATTGCATCGTTACCAATCATAAACATACGTTTTTGGCCATCAGCTTTTTCAAGCTGCATCATGTTTACTTTCTCACCAAGCAATTCTTTCATATATTGAGAGCCACGTTTAATTGCTTCCATATTCTTCGCAACAACTTGCTCTCCTTTGCGGCCGAAAATTTCATCAACAACTTCTAAGTATACAGTTTCATCTAATCCTAATACTGCACTAGATGCTCCGACAGCAACCATATTTTTCATTAATGATGTACCTAGCTCAGAAGCAATATCTGTAAACGGTATTGCATATAGATTTACATCTGCGCTTTCCGGTATAGTTGGATTAAATTTTGCATCTGCAACGACAATTCCACCTGGTCGTAGCTCATGGAAGTTAAAATCAATTGTTTCTTGATCAAAAGCAATTAAAATATCTAAATCATCTGATATCGCGCGTACTTCAGTTGTACTTACGCGAATTTTATTATTGGTATGACCACCCTTAATTCGTGATGAAAAGTGGCGGTAACCGTATAGATAATATCCTAAGCGGTTTAATGCAATACAGAAGATTTCACCTGTACTTTCAATTCCTTCACCTTGTTGTCCTCCAACTTTCCATGAAAGTTGACTAATCATCTCCTACACCCCTTTTGGCTGCATTCATTGTAGTGTATTTTTTTACAGTAATAGTGTAGCATTTTTTATGCAAAGAAACTACAATGGACGCAAATTATACCTCTTCAGATTTCCCTGAATGTTTTGCGTAATCTTAATTCGTCTACAATTCTAGCCTTACCATGAAGAAAATGCAATAATTTGGCTTGATTTTTTATTCAAATTTTTTAACTTTTCAAAATTTTGTTTTTAAATTAAAAATACATTATAAAATAGGTACCTAGAAAGAAATATGATTAATGAAATTATCATATAAAAAGCTTTGAACATGCGTTTCACTGTATCGCTTACTCAGTTCATTGATTACATATTCATATCGCCGATATGCTTCCACACCGACAACCGTTTCTGTGATACCATCAAAATCCGAACCAAATCCTATATTATGCTCTCCTCCAAGTGCACAAATGCGTTCCACATGCCGTAATATGTCATCCATATAAGCAGGCCTATGATTAGTTAAAAACTCTGGAACAAATGTTACACCAATTACACCATCTTTTTGAATAAGTGCTTGTACTTGTTCATCTTTCAGATTACGCGGGTGTTGACAAAGCCCATAGCAATTTGAATGTGATGCAATTGGATATTGAGCAATTTCCATCACATCCCAAAAACCTTTTTCATTTAAGTGAGAGACATCTGTCCATAAACGAAACGCATTCAATTCTTCTACAACTTTCTTACCAAACGTAGTAAGTCCCGCTCCTCTTGTTTCCAGCGCTCCATCAGCTAATAAATTCGCATGATTCCACGTAAGTCCCATAGATCGAACTCCTAAACGATAGAGCGTGCGTAATTTAATCATTTCTTTTCCAATCGCTTCGCCACCTTCTAATGTTAAAATAGCACCAATTTCACTTGCTTCTAACTGCTCTATATCTTTTTTTGTCTGAATCAATCTCATGCTCGGCAACGATAAAATCTGGTTATAAAATATATCTATCATAGATAACGCAGCTTCAAAACGCCGCTCATATGAAACGCTTTCAGGTACGTATATCGCAAAGCATTGTATGCTTCCTTTTCTTTTTTCCAATTGTTCAAACGTAATATGTAGAGACGGATCGTTTTGAAAATTCTTCTTTCCTTTTGCATTCCACAATTGCCATAGTACATCACAGTGTGCATCAAACACTTTCACTTTTATTCCCCCTTCCCCATAAAAACAACCTGTTTGCATGGAAGCAAACAGGTTGTTCAAACTTAACGAGGTTCTACAATTAATTTTATTGCTGTACGTTCTTCACCATCAATCATAATGTCTGTAAAAGCTGGGATACAAATCAAATCCAAACCACTAGGCGCTACAAACCCTCTTGCAATTGCTACTGCCTTCACGGCTTGATTTAATGCACCTGCGCCAATAGCTTGGATTTCTGCTGTTCCGCGTTCGCGAATAACTCCAGCAAGTGCACCGGCTACAGAGTTAGGGACCGAAGTTGCTTTAACTTTTAATATTTCCATTCCTCGTTTCCTCCTCGTTTCTTTAAAAAGTATTAGCGATTATTTCACTTTAACTTATATTCACGAGGAAAGACATGTATTCCTGCTAAATTTCTGTAATTTTTCTAAAAAATTAAAATATAATGTTTTTTCTAACTTTTAAAAGGTATTATTCGAAAAATGGCTGATCATCATTAATTAAAATACGTTCAATCTTCTTCGCTTTTCCTGTATTTGGATCCACATCAATTAATACTGCACTTAACTGTGTTCTTCCGTTTGTTACTTCAAAACGTACAGGTAAATTCGTTAAAAACTTCTTCAGTACAGCTTCACGATCCATACCTAAAATCCCATCGTATGGACCAGTCATTCCAACATCTGTAATGTAAGCTGTTCCACTTGGTAAAATACGATTATCTGCTGTTGGAACATGTGTATGTGTCCCTACTACTGCTGTAGCACGTCCGTCTACGTACCAACCAAGTGCTTGTTTTTCACTTGTTGTCTCAGCATGAAAATCAATAAAGATAATATTCGTGCGCTTTTTTGCAATATTAATTAATTCATCCACTTTTCGGAATGGACAATCAATTGGGGGAAGGAACGTACGCCCTTGTAAGTTAATTACCGCTACTTCTGTACCGTTACAATTTACAAAAATAAGTCCTTTTCCTGGTGTCCCCTCTGGGAAGTTAGCTGGTCTTGCAAGATATTTTGCATCATCAATAAATTCAAATACTTCACGATTATCCCAAGCATGATTCCCAAGCGTAACTGCTTGTGCACCACACTCTAAAAAGTTTCGGTAAATTTTCTCTGTAATACCGCGACCACCCGCAGCATTTTCTCCATTAATAATTGTTACTGTAGGTGTATATTTTTTCTTTAACGCTGGTACGTATTGTTGAATCATACCTCTTCCAGGGGATCCTACTACATCTCCAACAAATAATATTCTCATATTTATTACCCTTTCTATGTACTATATAAATACAAATGAAAAAACAACATAAAATCCTTCTTTTTAGATGGGAGAGCGCATCCAACTATGCATAGAAGCGGTCAGATCCTTTTCTTGCCTCATGCCAAGTGAAAACAAAAAGAAAAAACGAGTACAGATTACCTTTTGTTATCCATAGCCGTGGCTTATACGTCGAAAAATCAAAATGGATTTATATACTTATTTTATTACTACCTTACAAGTTGTTTACTTATAAGAAAAACAAACTGCTCATTTAAACTTTTCTTCTATTCTAGCCAATTAGAATTGAAATCGAATAAAGGTGATTTACAAACACTTTATTTTATATTACCCAATCCCAGCACAAAAAAATAAAGTGGTATTTCACCACTTTATTTTGCGTATTCCACTGCACGTGTTTCACGAATAACTGTTACTTTAATATGTCCTGGATAATCCAGTTCATTTTCAATACGTTTTCGAATATCACGCGCTAAACGATGAGCTTCTAAATCATCGATTGTATCTGGTTTTACCAAGATGCGAACTTCGCGTCCCGCTTGAATTGCAAAGGATTTCTCCACTCCTTCATAGGATTCTGAAATCTCTTCTAACTTTTCAAGACGGCGAATATAGTTTTCCAATGTCTCACTACGAGCTCCTGGTCTTGCAGCTGATAGCGCATCCGCTGCTGCAACTAAAACTGCAATAATGGAAGTTGGCTCTGTATCACCATGGTGAGATGCGATACTGTTAATAACAACTGGATGCTCTTTATATTTCGTTGCGAGTTCAACACCAATTTCAACGTGACTGCCTTCTACTTCATGGTCAATTGCTTTTCCGATATCATGCAATAGACCTGCACGTCTCGCTAACTTTTCGTCCTCGCCAAGCTCCGCTGCCATAAGTCCTGCTAAATACGCTACTTCCATAGAGTGTTTTAACACGTTTTGACCATAACTTGTACGGAATTTCAAACGACCTAAAATCTTGATTAAATCCGGATGTAATCCGTGTACACCCACTTCAAATGTCGTTTGTTCTCCCACTTCACGAATATACTCATCCACTTCACGTCTTGATTTCTCAACCATTTCCTCAATACGCGCTGGGTGAATACGTCCATCCTGAACGAGCTTATCAAGAGCGATACGAGCTGTTTCACGACGAATCGGATCAAACCCTGATAGGATTACCGCTTCTGGCGTATCATCAATAATAAGGTCAATACCCGTTAACGTTTCTAACGTACGAATATTACGCCCTTCTCGTCCGATGATACGTCCCTTCATTTCGTCATTTGGAAGATTTACAACCGAAACGGTTGTTTCAGCAACATGATCAGCTGCACATCTTTGCATTGCAAGAGATAAAATCTCTTTTGCTTTCTTATCCGCCTCTTCTTTCGCACGAACTTCACTTTCTTTTACCATAACGGCAATTTCATGAGAAATTTCACTTTCCACTTTCCCTAAAATGATTGCTTTCGCTTGTTCGCGTGTCAGATTGGAAATGCGCTCTAATTCCGTTTGTTGCTTTTGAACTAACTCTCCCACTTTGCTTTCCAACTCTTCAATCTGTTGTTGTCTCGCTACAAGAGATTCCTCTTTCTTTTCTAACATTTGCTCGCGCTTATCGAGCGTTTCGTCTTTACGATCAAGGTTCTCTTCTTTTTGCATTAAACGATTTTCTTGTTTTTGTAATTCGCTTCTACGATCACGAATTTCTAATTCAGCTTCTGTACGAAGTGTATGAATTTCATCCTTTGCTTCTAAAAGCGCTTCTTTCTTAAGTGCCTCTGCTTCGCGATTTGCATCTTCTAAAATGCGTTTCGCTTCGTTTGCTGCACCATTAATCTTCGCTTCTGCAATAGACTTTCGAACAAAAAAGCCAACAACTGCACCGACTGTTGCAAGCAAAATGGAGATGAGTACCCAAACTGTACTACTCATGATTTCACCTCCCCTTGCTATGAATGAAAAAAGACTGTCGGCATGTACATTGATTTGCAACGTACAGCAAAGACCGTCGCCCCGCTTTTTTAAGGGACTTTCTTCATTTCACAATTAAAATGTCATATTATTATTTCGAAAAGGTATAGGACCTACTCCGAATGTTACTTCTCTTCTAGAGAAGAGTGTATCGTATATAAGAAAAAATATACATTCTCATTGTATCTATCGCATTTTTCATTGTCAAGCGTTGTCTACTTTTACTTTCTTTACCTTTGTCATGAAAATCTTCTTTTAACGAAGAAAGTTTATATTCACTAATGATACCAGCTCCTACCAAATCAATTTTCACAAACGAGAGTACCTTAACGAACAACCACATTACATATTATTTTGGGATAAAAAATAAAAGACACGAAATCGTGTCTTTTATTAGTCAAGAAGAGTTCCTTCTTCTGTGCTCTCAGGTGCAGAATCTTCACCAATCCCATGATGTTCACGAATAAAGAAGGCAATTTCCTCCCTTATATCTTGATTTTCTTTTAAGAACTGTTTCGCATTTTCGCGTCCTTGTCCTAAACGTTCTTCATTATAAGAATACCAAGCACCGCTTTTTTGAACGATATCAAGTTCAGAAGCCATATCTAAAATCTCACCTTCTCGTGAAATACCTTCTCCGTACATAATATCCACTTCAGCAACACGGAAAGGAGGTGCTACTTTATTTTTCACTACTTTTACTTTCGTTTTGTTACCAACAATGTCATTACCTTGTTTTAATTGCTCAGCGCGACGCACTTCTAGACGAACTGTTGAATAGAATTTCAACGCACGACCACCTGGAGTTGTTTCTGGGTTCCCGAACATAACCCCAACTTTTTCACGAATTTGGTTAATAAAGATTGCAATTGTTTTTGACTTGTTGATTGCACCAGAAAGCTTACGAAGTGCTTGTGACATTAAACGTGCTTGTAAACCGACGTGAGAGTCACCCATTTCTCCTTCGATTTCTGCTTTTGGTACAAGAGCTGCTACAGAGTCAATTACGATGATATCAATTGCACCGCTTCGTACTAATGCTTCTGCGATTTCTAAACCTTGTTCTCCTGTATCAGGCTGTGATAATAATAACTCATCAATATTAACACCTAACTTTTGTGCATATACCGGATCCATCGCATGTTCTGCATCAATAAATGCCGCTTGTCCACCTTGACGTTGCACTTCTGCAATCGCATGTAAGGAAACCGTTGTTTTACCTGAGCTTTCAGGTCCGTAGATTTCAATAATACGGCCTCGCGGATAACCACCAACACCTAAAGCTACATCAAGTGCTAACGAACCACTTGGTACTGTAGAAACTCTACGTTCTGCCTGTTCTCCTAACTTCATAATGGAACCTTTACCGAATTGCTTCTCTATTTGTTTTAACGCCATATCTAATGCCGCTTGACGATCACTCATTCAAAATTCCTCCTTAACTGAATTGCTAATCTTATTATACCTATTTTCATATTAATTTGCCAACAAAAATCGAACATTTATTCGATTTTTTTATTTTCTATAGAAGAATGTATGATTTTTCATTACAAAAAAGCTAGAAGAGATTAAATCTCTTCTAGCTTTTTATACAAATGATAAAATCCATATTTTACAGAGCGTTCTCGGACTTGCTGACGACTTCCACTTAATTTAAGAGGGAATACCACTGTCGGCTCATCCTTTATTGCTAACCCAATAAATACAGTTCCTGGTTCTTTATTTTCTGAAAAATCCGGTCCTGCTACTCCCGTGAAGCTAATCCCAACATCTGCCTTCAGCAATGCCTTTACATTTTCAGCAAGATAATGAGCGCATTGTTCACTAACAGCACCAAGTGTTTGTAATGTTTCTTCAGGTACATGTAATATATGTTGCTTTACATCGTTATGATAACAAATTACGCCGCCCTTAAATACAGAAGATACACCAGCATTTTCTGTTACTTGATTTCCAAACAGACCACCTGTTAAACTTTCCGCACACGCTAAAGTTAAACCTTTTTTCTTCAATAAATCAATTGCTTTAGTATGAAGAAAATCTTGGTTATATCCGTAGAAAAATTCCCCTACTCGTTCTAAAATCAAATCTTCTACATGTTGAATAAGTACTTCTGCTTGCTTTACATCATGATGTTTAGCGGTCAAGCGAAGCGTTACTTCTCCATCTGAAGCTAGCGGAGCAATTGTTGGATTTGTTTGCCCGTCAATTAAGTCTTGAACTTTCACTTCCAGTTGGGATTCTCCAATGCCGAAAAAACGAAGAACACGGGAATATATATGCTCTTCAGTTGTAAAGTTACGTAAAAATGGCTCTACATAACTTGTATACATCGGTTGCATTTCTTTTGGTGGACCAGGTAACAAAACATACACTTTTTCGTTCTTAGCTAAGCCCATACCTGGTGCCATACCATGATCATTTGCAAATACAGTCGAGCCTTTTAAAACAAGTGCTTGTTTCTTATTATTTTCTGTGAATTCACGTCCTGTGCGTTTAAAATACTCGCCAATTGACGTTAATGCCACTTCATCATAAACAAGTTCTTCTTGTAAGGTTGAAGCAATGGTTTCTTTCGTTAAATCATCTTTTGTCGGTCCTAATCCACCAGTAAAAATGAGGATATCTGCACGCTTTTCAGCAATTTGAATCGCCTCTTGTAAACGATGATTATTATCACCCACAACAGTATGATAATACACATTAATTCCGATGGAAGCTAACTTTTCAGATAAAAACTTCGCATTTGTATTTGTAATTTGTCCGAGCAACAATTCTGTTCCAACCGCAATAATTTCGGCATTCATTCCGATTCCCCCATAAGCTGTTATTTTGAATTTACAAAAGCAGCTCTATTTTTCCAGAAATAGTCCCAGCCAGAAATAACTGTAAAGAAAAGTGCGATCCATATGAAAATATCCGCAACCGGAATATGGATTAAATTTAACGGTACATCATGCAATAAATACGCTGAAATCGCAATAATTTGCGTCCATGTTTTAATTTTCCCTAACATATTTGCCGCAACAACCTCACCAGTTCCAGCCAGAACAAGACGTAATCCCGTTATAGCAAACTCACGACTAATGATTACAATAACAATCCAAGCTGGTACATATTGCATTTCTACTAATGCAATAAGCGCAGCTGAAACAAGTAACTTATCAGCTAACGGATCAAGAAACTTCCCTAGATTTGTTACGAGATCATACTTTCTTGCATAATGTCCATCAATCCAGTCTGTAGCTGAAGCAACAATAAAAATGATTGCCCCTACTAAATGTTGAATTGGTAAATCTACATTTCCAACTGTATATGTTCCCCAGTTAAAAGGAGCTAACATAATTACTAAAAAAATTGGAATTAGGCAGATTCGAGATATTGTAATTTTATTTGGTAAATTCACAGCTATTCCTCCATCATGTCAAAAACATTTGTTCATTGAAAAAAAGTCATCGAGGCGATGACTGTTATTGTGCAGGTTGCCCTACCCCTAGATTTTTAAACACTAATCTTTGGTGATATTCCTTTTCTGGATCTAATGGGAAAGCAACAACTTGGCCATTCAGTTTAACATCAACATTTGGTGCACTTCCAATGTTAAGATGTACTTCTTTCGCTGTTGTTAAATCATGTTTTTCTGTTTGTCCCTCTTGAAGTGTACCATTAAAAATGGCATTTCCATCCTCATTTTTAATATCTACATAACTTGCACCCTTCGCTGTAATCTCTAACTCAAGTGCTTTATTATTATGAACTTCCAAAGTAGATACCTTTCCACTTGTTCCAACAACCTTCACTTCTTCTTGTCCAGCAGGCGGTTGCTGTGCTGGTGGTTCTTCTTTCTTCGGTTCTTCTTTTTTAGGCTCTTCTTTTTTAGGCTCTTCTGCTTTTACTTCATCTTTCTTTTCATCAAGCGGAGAATTTTTCGCCTTTTGTACTTCTATCTGTTCACTTTTCGTTTGCTTTGCTTGCCCTTCGTCTTTTCCATTTAACCATTGGAAAACAAACCACACAGCTACGCCTAATGTAATTACCAATAATGCAATCAATATTTTAGGCATATGATCTGCTATTGGAAGCGATGCTGCTTTTTGCATCGTTTCTTGCGTCTTTTGACTTTTTGATACTTGCGGTACATCATGAGATTCGGATTGTGGTATTACACTTTGATACTCTACAAGTAACTCTTCTCCGTTTAGACCAACCGCATCCGCATATTGTTTAATAAATGCACGTGCATAAAATGCACCAGGCAATATACTATAATCGCCCTCTTCAATTGTTATTAAATAACGTTTTTGAATTTTCGTAACCTCATGTAGCTGATCAATAGACAAGCCTTTCGCTTCTCTTGCTTCCTTCAGCTTTTGTCCTAATTCCGTCACTACTAACACCTCAATATTTCTTTAAAAGTCAAACATAGAGAAATTACTTTGCGCTCCTTGCTCAATTTCATCTACTAAATTATATTGAATTTCTTCATCATAATCGTTACGCAATTCAATAATATAATCAAAATCATCAAGTGTATATTCTGATTGACTCACAAATACATCTGGATGTTCGACAACTTTAGTTGCGGGTAATCTCATAATTTCACGAACGAGCTGCCAATGCCTTTCATTCGCACGCTTTGTTGAAACAATGCCGTCTAATATAAAAATATTATCGTCACTATACTCATCTTCAATTAATTGACTACGTACAGTTTGTTTAATAAGCGTAGACGAAACAAAAAGCCAACGCTTATTTGCACAAACGCTTGCAGCAACGATAGATTCTGTTTTTCCAACACGAGGCATTCCTCTTATCCCGATAAGTTTATGTCCTTCTTTTTTCATGAGTTCTGCCATAAAATCAACGAGTAACCCGAGTTCATCACGCACAAAACGAAATGTTTTCTTATCATCTGCATCTCGCTGTATGTACCTACCGTGCCTAACTGCCAACCTATCTCTGAGCTTTGGCGGACGATATTTCGTTACCGTTATATTATCCATCGTATTCAAAATTGATTCAAGCCTAGAGATTTGCTCTTGATTATCACACATAAGCAACAATCCACGCCGAGCATTATCTACACCATTAATTGTGACAATATTAATGCCAAGCATACCGATTAACGAAGAAACGTCACCAAGCAAGCCAGGTCGGTTTTTATGTATTTCATACTCAAAATACCATTCAATCATCAGACGTCACTCCCCTTGCTTACTTTACACCTATGTACTATATTATATGATTTTACGTTAATAGGGAAGATAAATGTATAATTGAAGCGTGGTATTTTCAATACCTAAAAAAAAGAGAGGATTTTCTCCTCTCTTTTTTACTTATGCTGTACAAACTTTACCATTAGATTAGCAATTGTATGTTGTTCTTGTTCATCAGCGACTTTCCAAAGCTCCGCCAATAATTTTTCTTGATCATTTCGTGCCTCTACTTCATTTGCCAAATAATCCCCTACACGGAAGGCCATATCTGAAACTGCACCACCATCAAGTCCTTTTCCTTGGGCCTGTTCTAAGCGCTCTCCTAAAAAGCTTTTCCACTGGTCAAAATTATCTAGTACTGACATGATTAAGCACCTCACTATTATAAGTAATCGAATCATGCTTAATTTGTGCAATTCCTCATTTTTTATGTACAATTTTTTATTTTAACAATGCCAGCCGCCATTCACTCCAATAATTTGTCCTGTTATATACGAAGACCCTGGTGATACAAGGAAGGAAACAGTTTTTGCTACTTCTTCTGAAAATCCAATCCTTCCAATTGGAATCTCTTCTGCAATTCCTTTCTTGTCCTCTTCTGAAAACACACTTAACATTTCCGTCTCTATTGCTCCTGGTGCCACTGCATTTACACGTATACCACTTAGCGCAACCTCTTTTGCAAGTGCTTTTACATATGAATTTTGTGCACCTTTTACCATAGAATATAGCACCTCACAAGAAGCTCCTACTTGTCCCCATATAGAGGAAATAACAACGATATTTCCTCTTCGCAGGCGAATCATCGATGGCAGCGCAAGTGAAAAAAGATTATAGACACTCTTCACTTGCAATTCCACCATCTCATTCAATTGCTCATTCGTCACATCTGTTACTAAACCAAATATACTTTTTCCAGCTGCATACACAATAACATCAAGAGGATGATGAATTTGTGCCCAGAGCTTTTGCACACCATCTGGCGTAGCTAAATTAGCTTGAACTGGAATAATGACACCTAGCTCACGCTTTAATCCATTTATTTTTTCTTCACTCTTGTTGTAATGAACATACACCGTATAACCATCTTTAACTAATTGTTTTGAAATTGCAGAGCCGATTCCTCCGCTTCCTCCAGTCACTAATGCAAACTTCGTCATATATACCCTCTCTTATCTTTCCTCTACAGAAAAACTCTTTCAAATCACTAATCTTGTCGTGTATTCACAAACAAATAATACCCCTCACCTTACAATTCAGCAATAGCCAAAAAGTTAGATGAGGGGATACACTGTCCATAAAGTTCTAAATCGTAAGGCTGAAGCCCCACTTATTCACGTTTCATTTTATTTCTTCGGCAAAACTTGACAAATACTCATTCTTTCTTCAGATAAAAATACTTTTGCTGCTTCTTGTAAATCTTGAACAGTTAAGCCCTCTAAAACGGAAAGAGCATCAAATAAACTAGATTCATTAAACGCATACCTTGTGAATTGATTTGCAATGTATTCAGGTGAGTTAAGCGAGCGTAAGAAGCCACCAATTTTCTTTTTCTTCACACGCTCTAGCGTTTTCTCATCTAACTCATTATAATCAGTCTGTAATAAAATACCTTTCAAGCGATCGGCTAGCTCATCTGGCTGTTTCGTATCGCCACCAACCATTGCAAAACCAAAGTTGCTTTCTTCTGTATAATCATAAGAGAATGAATCATCAATGAGCCCTTCATTATATAATGACTCATAATGCGCTGATCCCTTCCCAAATAAATAATCTAAAAGTAATGTAAGCGCAATCTCTTGTTTTAAAAGTTCTTGCCCTTTTTCTTTAAGGCCAGTCGCTTTAATACCGACTAAACATTTCGGCGTCTGAACAGGCATAGAAATAATTTTTTTCTTTTCATTTACTGCTTCTGGTTCATCTTCAAATGAACGTACGATTTCTGGTTGATTTTTATAATCTTTTTTCGCCTGGTTTTCACGTACCAAATTCATTGTTTTTTCTGGGTCAATTGCACCTACAACAAATAACAACATGTTACTCGGATGATAAAATGTTTCATAACATTCATACAATAAGTCTTTTGTAATTTTACTAATGGATTCAATCGTTCCTGCAATATCAATTTTAATTGGATGTTTAATAAATAAACTATCGATTAAACCAAAATACAAACGCCAATCTGGATTATCCTGATACATTTGAATTTCTTGGCCAATAATACCTTTTTCTTTTTCAACTGTTTTTTCAGAAAAATATGGCTCTTGAACGAAATTTAATAATGTATTTAAATTTTGTTCTACATTTGATGTACAAGAAAACAAGTACGCTGTTCTCGTAAATGACGTAAAAGCATTCGCAGAAGCACCTTGCTTACTAAACAGTTGAAATGCATCATGATCTTCTTTTTCAAACAATTTATGTTCAAGAAAATGAGCAATCCCATCTGGTACCCGAACCATTTCTTCTTTTCCCAGTGGAACAAATATATTATCAACGGAGCCATATTTTGTTGTAAATGTGGCAAAAGTTTTGTTAAACCCTTGCTTTGGCAATATATATACATCTAACCCATTTGGAAGCTTTTCATAATAAAGCGTTTCTTTTAATTGTTCATAAGAAATTTTCTCCATCTATTCTCCCTCCGTTCCGTGTAAAAAGTAAATCGTATCTAACTCAATGTTATTGGCAACTTTTACAATCTCCTCTTTCGTAACACGTTCAATCCCACTTAACCATTCCTCTACCGGACGCGTGTGCCCTGCAATGACGCCATGATAAAGCATTTCTACGAACCCACGCGGTGTATCAATCGCCTCTAAAATTTGATTTTGAATGACACTCTTTGTTTGATGCATCTCTTCTTCTGAAAAATCACCGCTTTGCATCGCTTTCATCTGCTCTTTAATAATCTCGACCGCTTTTTCATAATTTTTCGCCTCAATTCCTGACATAACAAAAAGAAGACCTTTATGGCTTTCAAAACGCGATGCTGCATAATACGCTAAACTATTTTTTTCGCGCACATTCACAAATAATTTTGAGTGTGAGAATCCACCAAATAATCCATTAAACAGCTGCAATGCAAAATAATCTTCATCACGGTACGTAATAAATGTACGATATCCAATATTTAATTTACTTTGCTTTAACTCTTGTTTTTCGACAATTTCTTGTTCTTCATTATTTCGCTTATGCAGAACGACATTCTTCTCCTTTGCTGCACGAGGTGCGATTGAAAAGTATTTACCTACTAGGTCAATCGCATCATCAGCTATGTCACCTATGATATATAGATCCATTTCATCTTCTGCCAACATCTTTTGATAATAGCGGTATAAAGTTTCATTCGTAATGGAAGCAACACGCTCTTTTTGACCATTTGCACTTAAACGATATGCTTCTACTTTACACATTTCTTCAATTAATCGTTCATTTGCATAGCGCATTTTATCATCATATGTAGCCTCAATTCTTTGCACGAGCGCTCTTTTTTCACTTTCTACAATTGATTGTAAAAAACCGTTTCCTTCTGTTGCTGGATGCAATACAATATCAGACAGCATAGACAGCGCTTTTTCAAAGAGCGGCGGTGCATCCTGTAAATATGTTTCATTGGCAATATCGACATAAATAGAGACAATATGATCTTCCCCTTTTTTACTTACATCTACGGCTAGGGAAGAACCGTACAATTCCTCTAAATATTGACGAAGACGAATTACGGATGGGAATTTTTCTGTTGCACTTTGTAATACATATGGTAATAAAGCACGCTCTGTCACCGTTTCTTCATTCAATGGTGCTTTAAAACGAAATACAAATGTATTTGTTTTATATTTATCTGTCGGAATGATATGTACACGCAAACCACCTAATTCATGCATTTGCTGTTCCATCAGTTTCATTAATAGCCCTCCTTTACGTATGTAGGAATATTCCTTTTCAATATACAGTTTTTAGAAACAAAAAATCAAATTTTCTCCCTTATATATCTTTTCCTCAAACAGTTTACCAATTAAAGAGAGAAAGAAAATTTCTGTATTAAGCATATTCTATGTAAAAAAGCCCGCACTAATGTGCGAGCTTTATCAATACTTTATCCGTACTTATCGTTTTCCTTTTTCATATGGTGTTCCAAGCGCTTTAGGAGCTTCTGAACGCCCTACAAAACCAACCAGCGCTAAAATCGTGAACACATATGGTAATATCGTTAATAAAACACTTGGAATTTGATCTAATACCGGAATTGTACCGCCTGTTACACTAAGTGATTGCGCAAAACCGAAAAACAATGCAGCACCAAGCGCACCAAGTGGATTCCATTTCCCGAAAATCATTGCAGCTAACGCCAAGAAACCTTGCCCTGTAATCGTGGCACCTGAGAAGTTATTAGAGATTGACATTGCAAAAATTGCACCACCAACCCCTGCAAACATCCCTGAAATACAAACAGCAACATAACGCATTTTATACACATTAATCCCCATTGTATCTGCTGCCATTGGGTGTTCACCGACAGCGCGAAGACGAAGACCAAATGGCGTTTTATAAATAATGTACCAAACAACAAATGCTAAAATAATGGCAACATATGATGTTAATGGTACATTTGAGAAAAAGATTTTTCCGATAACCGGAATATCCGAAAGTCCTGGAACATCAATCTTTTCAATACGGTATTGAATAAAGTCAGTTTGTCCTTTGCCAAAGATCTTCTTAATTGCAAACACCGTTAAACCAAGTGCTAAAAAGTTGATAGCAACTCCACTGACAACTTGATCAGCCCGGAACGTAATTGATGCAAGCGCATGAAGAAGTGCAAATAATCCGCCACCAATTGCAGCAAAGATAAGCGCAATCCAAGGAGTCATTGCTCCCCAAGTATCACCCATTAATAGCGTTGTAACAACACCAATAAACGCACCGAATAACATTAATCCTTCTAACGCAATATTTACAACACCTGAACGCTCACTAAACACTCCACCTAACGCTGTAAAAATAAGCGGTGCCGCCGTATATAATGTCCCTGTTACAAGAATCGCTAAAATATCTAGGAAACTCATTTATTTCCCCTCCTTGCTCATGCGAGTAAGTGCCCATCTTAAAACATAACTACATGCAACAAAGAAGATTATACATGCAATAATTACGTTAATCAGCTCTGATGGAACATCTGCTTCAAAGTTCATTTGCGGCGCTGCACTTTTTAACCCACCAAATAGTAAAGCTGCAAGTAAAATACCGAATGGATTATTCCCCCCAAGAAGAGCTACTGCGATTCCATCAAATCCAATTCCCGTGAATGTAGACATTGCTGTCATGCTTTGGAATGTACCAAGCCCTTCCATTGCACCGCCAATCCCTGCAAACGCACCAGCAATTGTCATAGAAAGGATAACATTACGTGAAACTTTCATCCCTGCATATTGTGACGCATGTTGGTTAAATCCAACTGATTTTAATTCATAACCTAAAGTTGTTCTATCTAGTAAAAACCACATAAAAATTGCAATAAGAATCGCAACAATAATCCCCCAATGAAGACGTGATCCATCTGTCAAAGAAGATAACCAATCCGAAGCTAAAGACGCACTTGATTTAACATCATATGTTTTATCGTTTCCTTCATGTAAAAAACGTTTAATGATGTCATATGTAACATATAACGCAATATAGTTCATCATAATTGTGACAATAACTTCGTTAACTTTAAATTTCCCTTTTAAATATCCCGGAATAAATCCCCATAATCCACCTACAACCGCCGCTACCAAAATAGATAACGGAATATGAATAAATGCAGGGAGTGATACGGCATAACCAAACCAAACTGCCGCAAGCCACCCAACCAGTAACTGGCCTTCTACACCGATATTAAATAACCCTGTACGAAACGCAAATGCTACTGACAATCCAGCAAGAACAAGCGGTATCATTGTACGTAGTGTTTCTCCGATTGCACTTGAACTACCAAACATACCAGTCCAAAGTGCACCGTATCCAACAATTGGATCATATCCACTTACTAGCATTACAATAGCGCCTACAAGTAATCCAAAGATAACTGATAATACAGGAACTAAAATATTAATCGTTCGTTCGGTTAATATTTTTTTAGCCATTTGTACCCACCTGCTCTTTCTCCGTTCCCCCAGCCATTAAAAGACCAAGCTGTTGTTCAGTTGTTTCTTTCGCATCAACTATTGCTACGATTTTCCCTTCATAAATAACCGCGACACGGTCACTCACATTTAAAATTTCATCAAGTTCTAAAGATAAAAGAAGCACCGCTTTTCCTTTATCTCTCTGCTCAATTAATTTTTTATGGATAAATTCAATTGCCCCAACATCTAAACCACGTGTTGGTTGCGCTGCAATTAATAAATCAGGATCGCGATCCACTTCCCGTGCAATAATCGCTTTTTGCTGATTTCCACCGGAAAGCGCGCGAGCTAATGTTTGCTCCCCTGGTGTACGCACATCAAATTGTTGAATAAGCGCTTTGGCTTTTTTAGTAATTTCGCTAAAATTCAAAATTCCTTTATTTGAAAACGGGTTCTTATAATACGTTTGTAATACAATATTATCTCTAACAGAAAAATCAAGAACGAGTCCGTGTTTATGACGATCTTCTGGAATATGACCAATTCCTTCTTCAGTGATACGTCTAACTGGCCAGTTTGTTATTTCTTTCCCTTTAATTGCAATAGAACCTGACTCAACTTTTCGTAAACCAGTAATTGCTTCTATCAATTCACTTTGTCCATTTCCATCAATCCCTGCAATACCGACAATTTCTCCTGCACGAACAGTTAAGTCAAGGCCTTTTACAGCAGGTAATTGGCGCGCATCATGAACCACAAGATTTGCAATGGAAAGTACAGCTTCCTTAGGTTGGGCGTCT
Organism: Bacillus sp. Medicinal_06; assembly: GCF_056711665.1. Lineage (NCBI taxonomy): Bacteria > Bacillati > Bacillota > Bacilli > Caryophanales > Bacillaceae > Bacillus > Bacillus sp. Medicinal_06. The sequence goes on from NZ_JBWYHD010000007.1 coordinate 78,565, forward strand.
AATTTTTCTGTTTTAAAATTCACTTGACGTCCGACCATTAATTCTGCAAGTTTATGTTCATTTGTATTTGCAACGTCAACAGTTCCAATCCCTTTTCCTTTTCGAATGATTGTACAGCGATCACATACTTCCATAATTTCTTTTAACTTATGTGTAATGAGAATAATAGATTTACCTTCTTGTACAAGCTTTTTCATAATTTGAATGAGTTCATAAATTTCTTGAGGAGTTAACACTGCCGTCGGTTCATCGAATATTAAAATTTCTGCGCCTCTATAGAGAGTTTTTAATATCTCAACACGTTGCTGCATACCTACAGAAATATCTTCTATCTTTGCATACGGATCTACCGCTAAACCATATTGTTCAGATAACTGCTTTATTTCTTTTGCAGCATCTTCAATAGCAATCTTTCCTTTTTTCTTCGGTTCATTTCCAAGAATAATATTCTCTGTAACTGTAAAATTATGAACGAGCATAAAATGTTGATGAACCATCCCAATACCAAGATCATTTGCAATGTTAGGATTGGTAATTTTTACAGGGTTACCTTTAATTTTAATTTCCCCTTGCTCTGGTTGATACAAACCAAATAATACATTCATGAGCGTTGATTTCCCTGCACCATTTTCTCCAAGTAGAGCATGTATCTCTCCTTGTTTTACTTGTAGCGTAATATCATCATTCGCTACAATGCCTGGGAATACTTTTGTAATATTATTCATCTCAATTACGTATTCCATATTGTTCCTCCTTTTAACAGGGAACAGTCCCCTATTACACTCTATTAACAGTACTTTTATATATACAAAGGTTAGTTCTAAGAACTAACCTTTGCTATTTCTCTATCGTTATTTCTTAAGAGAAGCCTCATATTGCTTGTACTCATCATCAGTCGCAGGTACTTTAATTTCACCAGCAGTAATTTTCTTCTCGAATTCTTCTACTTTTGTTAGAATTTCTGGGTTTACTTTTTTCACGTTGTCAGTTGTTTTTGCAATACCGATACCATCATCTTTTAAACCAAACTCTTCTACTTTTCCACCTTTTAGTTTACCGTCTTTTGCTTCTTCTGCTACTTTTTGAACTGCAACGTCAACACGTTTTACCATAGAAGTTAATGTTACATTTTCAGGCATACCTTCTTGATGTTGGTCACGGTCAACACCGATTACCCAAACATTTTCACCTTTTTTCTTACGGTTTTTCGCTTCAGTAAATACACCGTTACCCGTACCGCCAGCAGCGTGATAAATCACATCTACTCCCTGTCCGTACATCGCTGATGCAAGAACTGTACCTTTTTCAGGTTTATCAAACGCTTCTGCATATTCAGATACAATCTCGATGTTTGGATTAACAGCTTTAGCACCAGCTTTAAATCCGTTCTCAAACTTACTAATTAAATCACTCTTCATTCCGCCAACAAAACCAACCTTATTCGTTTTTGTTGACATCGCTGCTACTGCACCTACAAGAAATGACCCTTCATGATCCTTAAATGTAATGCTAGTTACGTTCGGTTCTTTTACGACAGTATCTACAATTGCAAACTGTTGTTTTGGAAATTCTTTTGCAACTTCCCCGATTGCTTTTTCTAATTTATATCCAATACCAAAAGATAAATCATATTTGTCTTTTGCAAATTTCTTTAAGTTTGGAATATAGTCCGCTTCTTTTTCAGACTGAAGGTAACGATAGTTTGTTTTCTCTTTTAACCCATTATCTTTACCAAATTTTTTCAAACCTTCCCAAGAAGACTGGTTAAACGATTTATCATCAACGCCCCCAACGTCTGTAACCATACCTACTTTAATGCTCTTTCCATCTTTCTTGTCCCCACTTGCCTTATCCGAATTACCACATGCACCTAACACCGCGCTCGCTGCCAACGTTAAGGATAATAAAACACCTGTTTTTTTCTTCATACTAGAAACCCCTCCTAAATGATATATGTATCTATTCATATGCTAGTGTCCCTTTCTTCTTGCTGTCACCTCCCTAAAAAGGAACGGATTACATACGTTTTCGTAATACATGGAAGCTAAATTTATCTGCTCGAAAATAATTAATAGAATATAAGATTGGCTCATCATTTTGATCATAATGCATTTGCTTTAAAATTAGTAACGCCGTCTCTGGCTCGCATTGCAGGATTGGTGATATTTTCGGATGATAACCAATTGGTTCAATATGAGCAACCGCATACGTAATACGTTTATGCGTGTTATTATGAATTACAGTAAGTAGTGATTCTTCGTTATAATCAGATAAATCCGGCAATATTTCTTTCGCTAACTTGTCAATACAGTAGACAACAGGTTCCCCATCTGCTGTACGTACACGCTCAATCATTACAGCCTCAAAACCTTCATCACTATTAAACTTCTCTTTTTCTTCCTCTGTTAAACTTGTAGTAGATGATGATAGAAAGATTGTTCCCGGTGTTTTCCCCACACTAGAAATCATATCTGTAATACTAGAAAGCTGTTCAATTCCAGAAGAAAACAGCGGTTTTGAATTCACAAAAGTACCAACACCATGTCTGCGAATCACAACGTTCTCCTCTTCTAAAATACGTAACGCTTCTCGTAAAGTTGCTCTACTTACGCCAAGTTCTTTCGCTAAATCAAACTCTGAAGGCAGCTTTTGTTTTTCTTTATATGCCCCACTTTTGATTTTTTCTTTAATGTGATCGATCACTCGTAAATATAAGTGTCGACTATCGGATTTAACTGACATAAGACTCCCCCGCATTCCAATTATTCGACCTCTGATGTAAGACTTCTGTTCTCTTTTTTCAACCAACAACATAGTAACGCTACAATAAAATGAGATTTGTCGAATAAATGTTAATAATTTTTCAAAATGAAATTTTCTATCTTTATTTCATAAAAAAAACTTTGCACCACAACATTCCTCATATAGAGAAAAAGTTAGATACAAAGATTCCTTACATCCTTTGTTACACACTTTCCCCCTCATAGTCTAGCAATTCATGGTTGCCAGGTAGAAACTTATGGACCTTATCTCCAAGATTATATGAGGCAGTGATTCTTTTCGAAGTAATCGTAACACTTGCTCCCATACGTGTCAACACAATTCAACACTTTTTTACAGATAATGTCGAACGTTTTTCAAAAATAACATTAAAAGCATTCGCATTTTAAATTATATTCAAAAATGAAAGCCCTTTCTTTTTGTTGACTATAGTATATAACAAAAACACTATATAAAAAAGCCCAATTGCAAACAATTGGGCTTTTTTATTAAGAACTCTTTTCTTGAATATCTTTAATTAACACTTCTCTCGGCTTACTACCTTCATAAGGTCCAACTACACCATTCATTTCCATTGCATCAATAAGACGTGCTGCACGTGTATATCCTACTCGGAATCTACGTTGCAACATAGAAACAGAAGCTGTTTGCATTTCTACAACGAGCTGAACCGCTTCATCATATAATTCATCTTCTACTTCTTGCTTTGTTTCCGGTACATCTTGCGGTATCATATCTTCTTGATATTGGGCTTTTTGTTGTCCAATCACATATTCTACAACTCTTTCCACTTCATCATCTGATAGAAACGCCCCTTGTACACGAACTGGTTTTGATGCACCAATTGGTATGAATAGCATATCCCCTCGTCCTAGTAATTTCTCAGCGCCTCCGCTATCAAGAATTGTCCGAGAATCAGTTTGTGAAGACACAGCAAACGCAATTCGAGATGGGATATTCGCTTTAATAACACCTGTAATAACATCAACCGATGGACGTTGCGTCGCAATAATCAAATGAATACCAGCAGCACGTGCCATCTGCGCTAAACGCATAATTGCATCTTCTACATCTGAGGAGGCAACCATCATTAAATCGGCCAACTCGTCCACAATTACAACAATGTATGGAAGCTCAGGCTGCTTTGCTTCTGATTGGTCATTATGTTGTCTAATGTATTCATTATAGCCTTCAATATTACGCGTTCCACTATGAGCAAACAATTCATAACGGCGCTCCATCTCACTCACAACTTTTTTCAAAGCTTGTGATGCTTTTTTCGGATCTGTTACAACAGGTGTTAATAAATGCGGGACACCATTGTATACATTCAACTCTACCATTTTTGGATCAATCATCATTAATTTTACTTCATGTGGTTTAGCACGCATCAAAATACTAACAATAATACCGTTAATACACACACTCTTTCCGCTACCAGTTGCTCCAGCTACTAATAGATGGGGCATCTTATTTAAACGTGCTAATACTGCTTCACCAGTAATATCACGCCCAAGACCGATTAATAATTTTTCTTCCGGATGATTGTTCGCTTTCGAATCAAGTACTTCTCTAAGCGTTACCATCGAAACCTCTGAATTTGGAACTTCGATTCCTACTGCGGATTTCCCCGGAATAGGAGCTTCAATACGAATATCTTTCGCAGCTAATGCGAGTGCTAAATCATCACTCAAACTCACAATTTTACTTACTTTCACTCCCATATCAGGATACACTTCATATTTCGTAACTGCAGGTCCTTTATGTACTTTCGTTACTTTTGCTTTTACACCAAAACTTTGGAACGTCCGCTCCAATTTACGAGCATTTTCATAAATTTTCTCATTTTCGTTTGTCACCTGTTTGTTTTTTGGGAACTTCAATATATCGATAGCAGGAAGCTTATAATCTTTGTTTTCCACATTTGAAAATTGCATTGGAGGAGCTTTCGCTTCCCCTTCTAGAGATTCAACAATTTTTTCTCCTCGTTTCTTTTGTGGCTGCTCTTTTGAAGTAGATGGAATTTCATCTTCCATTACAGGCGATGCAATCAAACCATCACCAACTCCATCTTCACTATTTTTATCCCTTTCTTCACTTACTGGGTAATTCTCTGTGAAATTTGAAATGATTGGTGGCCCAATTTCTATTTCTTCTACTGGTTCAACCACCTCTTCTTGTGTATCATGACGTTCACTACGCGTGCGTCTTGTCGTTTTTTTCTTTTCTGTTTGTTCAGCAGTGCGTTTTGCTCTCCAGTCCTTATAATCACCTTGCATTACTTGAAATTGACTTCTAAGTATGCGTCCAACTGGGGCTAGTACTTCCCCGATATGTTTGTTTGTAATGCAAAGTATGCCAAGAATAACTAAAATAATCCCAATAATGTAAGCACCTACTTCATCAAACAAAAAGTAAAATGTTGCAAACATAAGCGCTCCAAACATACCTCCACCTAAATGAACCGTTTCTGCACCTTTCTTCATCTCAAGAAAGAACATATCTTTTGTACTCACAATTACAGATGTGTTTTCTACCGCTCCGTCCTTTGTAAGAAGGTTAAATAATGTAATATGACTGAACATTAATATTGCTAACACAATTAAATAGACACCGATTAATCGTTTATTTAAAAGATTGGGCCAACCACGTCTTATAACAAACACAATAGATAAAGCTATTACACCTAATACACCAATTATGTACCATTCGCCAAAGAAAAAGCGAAAAAATAACACAAACGATTTTCCTACAATACCTAGCTGTAAGATTGTAATGATTGAAAGTGCAAAAAGAGTCAACCCGACGATTTCGTAATACAAAGTTGGCTTTATCGTACGTCTTGCTTTTGATTTCGTCCCTCTTTGCTTTTGTTTTACCATTTCTTCACCCCAAGTCCAAAAATTAAGTGGAACTTTCATTTATTGAAAGCATTTTTTGCATATCATTCGTCACATTTTTAGATCTGTTTACGTGAAATTTTACACATCTTGTAAAATTTCACGTAAACAGAAGAAAGCAGCCTAATCATGGCTGCTCAACCGTCTTGTTTTTTATATTATACCATAGCTTCTAAACAAAATCCTGTTTTTTGCTAAAAGGTTATTTTCTGGCCTGGCTCATACTGCAAGTAGTGGGATGGATTTGTACTTAGTACACGAACAACAGAGTAGTATTGACTATTCTCTTCAGATACAACCATTTCCACTCCGTTTACATTCACTATTTTTTGTTGTTCGTACTGTGAATAATCAGCTTGATAAACAAGTTGTTCTGGCATAATCGTATATAAAATCATTGTAGTAACTTCCCGTCTTGATCCCCATCTACTTTCATATCTATTAATTCATTTAACTTTCGAATCGCATCCCCAATACCACCAACATCATCAATAAGCCCATACTTCACTGCATCTATTCCAATTACATTCGTTCCAATATCTCGCGTTAAATTCCCCTTAGCAAACATAAGCTCTTTAAAACGATCTTCCGTCACTTTTGAATGCTTTGTTACAAATCGAATCACGCGTTCTTGCATTTTATCCAAATACTCAAATGTTTGCGGTACACCAATAACAAGACCAGTCAGACGAACTGGATGAATTGTCATCGTTGCCGTTTCAGCGATAAATGAATAATCTGTTGACACAGCAATCGGCACACCTATTGAGTGCCCTCCACCTAGAACCAAAGATACAGTTGGTTTCGATAATGAAGCTACCATTTCAGAGATTGCCAATCCAGCCTCAACATCACCACCAACGGTATTTAACAATAAAAGTAACCCTTCAATTTTCGGATTCTGCTCAATTGCCACAATTTGTGGAATCACATGCTCGTATTTCGTTGTTTTATTTTGTGGTGGAAGCTGCATATGCCCTTCTACTTGCCCAACAATCGTTAAACAATGAATACGCGATTCATTCATTTGCGGAACGTTCGTTTGACCAAGCTGTTGAATTTTTTCTATTACTGACGCCTCTTTTGCATCCTCTTTCGGTTCGACTTCTTTTTCCTCATTTGTTAAACCATCACGTTCTGTCATATCGCATCCCCTTTCACTCTTATACAACTATTATTTCTTAAGTTGTAAATTTCATGCGATAGGGATGAAAAAGAAAAAACCACCCGTAAAGGTGGCTTTCTTATACTTCCATGATAATTGGTAAAATCATTGGTTTTCTCTTCGTTTCCTCATACAAGAACTGTCCTAACAATTCACGAATATTTTGTTTTAACATGGACCATTCAATAGAATACTCTTTGATGGATTGTTCAACAATTGTACGCACAATATCTGTAGATCTTTCGATTAACGCTTCAGATTCACGAACATACACAAAACCACGTGAAATAATTTCTGGGCCAGAGATAATTTTCTTCTCCTCTTTCCCAAGTGTTACAACAACAACTAAAATTCCGTCTTGTGATAACATCTTACGATCACGCAAGACAATATTCCCGACATCACCTACACCTAGTCCATCAATAAGAACATTTCCCGCTTGTACTTTACCAGCTGGTTTTGCCTCTTCTCCTTCAAAAGCAATTACATCGCCCTTTTCCACAATAAATATATTGTCTTTCAAGACACCAACATCTTCCGCCAAATACGCATGTGCCTTTTGCATACGAAATTCACCATGTACGGGTATAAAATATTTCGGTTTCATTAAATTCAACATCAATTTCAATTCTTCTTGACTACCATGACCAGAAACATGAACCTTTCTTTCTCCATAATAGACAACTTCTGCACCGGCTCTAAATAGCAAATCAATGATTTTCGATACTGATATTTCATTACCAGGAATTGGAGATGCCGCAATAATAACTGTATCACCTTTACGAATCGAAATTTGTTTATGCGCTTGCTTCGCCATTCTTGAAAGAGCTGCCATCGGTTCCCCTTGGCTGCCAGTTGTTAAAATTGCTACCTTTTTCTCTGGGAAGTTATCTACTTCTTGCAATGAAATAACCATACCATCTGGAACATCTAAATAGCCAAGACGTCTTGCAATATCCACTACTTTCACCATACTACGACCTACAACAGCCACTTTACGTCCTGTTTCAGCAGCTGCATCAAATACTTGCTGAATACGGTGTACATTAGATGCGAAAGAAGCAACAATGATACGTCCTTCTGCCCCATAAAATACTTTTGAAATTTCTATCCCAACTTCTTTTTCAGAACCCGTGTAACCAGGGCGCTCAGCATTCGTACTATCCGATAACAAACAAAGAACACCTTCATTTCCAATTTGCGCCATCTTCCCAAGATCTGCTCCACTGTTACCAATTGGTGTTTGATCGAATTTAAAATCTCCTGTATATACGATAGCACCTTTTGATGTATGGAAACATACACCTACAGAATCTGGAATACTATGTGTGGTTCCAAAGAATGAAACCGTTGTCGTATTGAATTCCACTTCTGAATTAGAATCAATTGTTTTTAAATCTACACGACCAAGCATTCCTGCTTCACCAAGTTTTTCTTGGATTAAACCTACTGTTAACTTTGTTGCATATACCGGGATTGAAAGTTTACGCAGCACATAAACAATTCCACCAATGTGATCCTCATGACCATGTGTAATAAATAAACCTTTTACTCGCTCTTGATTTTCTACTAAATATGTAATGTCAGGGATAACAATATCAATTCCAAACATTTCGTCTCCTGGGAACATCAATCCTGCATCCACAATAAAAATCTCAGAATCAATTTCCACACAATACATATTTTTCCCGATTTCACCTACTCCACCAAGAGCAAATACTTTTACAGAATCAATCTCTTTTCTCTTCATGTTGTTGCCTGGTTTAAAAATCTTGCAAACACTGATTTCACTAAAATCGCAGAGACACCAGGGAAACTCTACAACCACCATATATTCACCGTCCAAGACGAATGTCCTTACCGTTATGCGATATCATGTTCTCGTTCGTTTTTTAAACCAGGTTTCACCTCTCTTTCATTATATAAATCAAATATCTTATGCGATATGATATGATAATTCCGTTAAACCATAATTTTTTCCAATTTTGCTAAGCATACCCGTACTAAGCTACTTAGCCATATTATAACTGATACAAGAAATAGAACACAAGTTAAATCGTGAGAAAGAAGGGCGAAGTATATAAATTTCAAGAGGAATTACCTGTAAAAAGGTTTCTTTCAAAATAAAAATGACCTAGTTTTTACACTAGGTCATTTTTATTAACGAGGGATCGATTGCATTACACCCTGCAATGTTAATCTCTCTTCTTCTGTTAATGGAAGAAGTGGTAAACGCACAGATCCTACATCTAATCCAACCATTTGTAACGCTGTTTTCACTGGCGTTGGGCTCGGTGCCATAAATAACGCATTCGTTACTTTAACAAGTAATTGATGTAATTTCTGTGCTTTTTTGAAATCTCCTGCTTGGAATGCCGCAATCATTTCTTGCATTTCATTTCCAATTACATGAGAGGCAACAGAAATAATACCTTTAGCTCCAACTGCCATAGCTGGTAACGTTAAACCATCATCACCGCTGTATACAGCAAAGTCGTCCGCTGTTTTTCCAATAATTTCCGTCATTGTTAATACATCGCCGCCAGCATCTTTAATTGCAACAATGTTTGGTATTTCTGATAAACGAACAACTGTATCAACGGAGATTTGTACAATAGATCGTCCTGGAACATTGTATAGCATAACCGGAAGTTCTGTACTTTCAGCAATTGTTTTAAAATGCTGATACATTCCTTCTTGACTTGGTTTATTATAATACGGTGCCACTAACATAATTGCATCGACACCAACTTCTGTTGCTTTTTTCGTTAACTCGATAGAAGCATGTGTATTATTGCTACCTGTTCCAGCGATTACGGGCACCCTTTTATCGACAACAGATACGACATGGCGATATAACGCTACTTTTTCTTCAGATGACAATGTAGGAGACTCTCCAGTTGTTCCTCCTACCACGATTGCTGTTGTACCGTTATCAATTAAATAATTTACCAATTTAGTTGTCTTTGCAAAATCGATGTTTCCATTTTTATCAAACGGCGTTACCATCGCTGTTGCAATTGTCCCAAAATCTACCATGGTCTCACTCCTTATTGTTCCAGTTGCTTTTCTTTTGAAAGTTCAAATGCACTATGCAATGCATTTACAGCTTCCACTAAATCTACTTCTTTTACAAGCACCCAAATTGTTGTATGACTATCAGCTGATTGTAAAATTTGAACACCTTTTTCTGCTAAAGCTGTAACGATTTTCGCAGTAACCCCTGGAATACCCGCCATTCCAGCTCCAACGATAGATACTTTCGCACAATGCTCCGTCACAATTGGATCATATCCAAGTTTTCCAAGTACATCAACAGCATGACTTGATACATGATCACCTACTGTATAAGCCACACCTGTAGGCGAAATGTTAATTAAGTCAACACTAATCCCTTCATTTGCCATTTCTTTGAAAACATGTTGTTGTAAATCGTACGATCCGTCTTTCGCAAGCACTTTAATTTGCGTCACGTTCGATACATGAGCAATACCTGTAACTGGCCGTTCCTCTACATCACGGCCTTTTGTAGCACCATCATATGCCGCAATCAGTGTACCTTCGCTATCCGAATACGTAGAACGTACACGAAGAGGTACTTTTGCATGCATTGCAATTTCAACTGCACGCGGATGGACAACCTTCGCCCCTTGATAAGCCATGTTACAAATCTCATTATATGTTACATTTTGAAGATGACGTGCATCCTTTACAATACGTGGATCAGCAGTCATCACGCCTTCTACATCAGTAAAAATATCGATATATTCAGCATGAAGCGCGACGCCTAGTGCTGAAGCTGAAGTATCACTACCCCCACGTCCAAGTGTTGTTGTATCGCCAGCTTTCGTTTGTCCTTGGAATCCTGTAACAACAACAACATCTACATTTTGTAACTCCTCATGTATACGATCACAATTCATTTCAATAATCTTCGCATTCGTAAAATCATCATTTGTTACAAAACCAGCTTGTGCACCATTTAACGCTGCTGCTTTTACTCCATTTTCATTTAACATATTCGAGAAAACAATTGCCGAGATTAACTCTCCGCATGATAATAACAAATCTTGTTCACGTTTGGAAATACTAGCTTCCTTTTGATTCACAAGACTTAATAATGTGTCCGTTGCGTATGGCTCACCTTTACGTCCCATAGCGGATACAACCGTAACTACTTTATAACCAGCATCTAATGATTTTTTAATGTGGTGAAGTGCATGCTTACGCCCGTTTTCATCACGTACTGATGTACCACCAAATTTTTGAACAATAATTTTCATGTTTTGCACCTTCTCTTAGCCGTTTACACTAATTGTAATTTTACTAATCGTTCTGCAATTTGAACAGAGTTCCATGCAGCACCTTTTAATAAGTTATCAGATACGACCCAAAGATGGAATCCTTTTTCATTATTTAAATCTTTACGAATACGACCAACGAACACTTCGTTTTTGCCTACTGCAGTAGATGGCATTGGATATAATTGCTCTGCTGGATCATCTTGCAGTACAATTCCTTCTGCATCCGCAAGTAAGTTTTTCAGTTCTGCCACAGTTACGCCTTCTTTTTCCACTTCAATGTAAACAGACTCAGAATGACCCGATACAACTGGCAAACGTACACATGTCGCTGCTACTTCTAATTCAGGCATATGCATAATTTTTTTCGTTTCATTAATCATTTTCATTTCTTCAAATGTAAATCCATTATCTTGAAACTTATCAATTTGTGGAATCGCATTAAAAGCAATTTGGAAATGTTTTTTATCACCTGATACAGGTAAAACATTCGCTTTTACTTCTTCCCCATTTAAGATTGCTTGTGATTGTTCATGAAGTTCCTCAATTGCAGCAGCACCTGCACCTGATACAGCTTGATATGTGGAAACGATTACTCGTTTTAAACCAAACTGCTGACGAATTGGCTCAAGAGCAACTACCATTTGAATTGTAGAACAGTTCGGATTTGCAATAATACCACTATGTTCTTTTAAGTCATTTTCATTCACTTCAGGTACAACAAGTGGTACATTTTCTGTCATACGGAATGCACTTGTATTGTCAACAACAATTGCACCGCGTTTTGCTGCTTCTGGTGCTAATTGTTTCGATACAGATCCACCTGCACTAAACAGGGCAATATCGACTCCTTCAAAGCTATCAGGAGTTGCTTCTTGCACTGTGAATTCTTCTCCTTTAAATACAAGCTTCTTGCCTGCAGAACGTTTAGATGAAAGTAACGTTAACTTCCCAATTGGAAATTCTCGTTTCTCTAAAGTATTTAACATTTGTTCACCAACTGCGCCGGTTGCTCCAACTACAGCGACATGAAAAGTTTTTTGCTTTTCCATCACTATGCCCCTTTCTAGATACCAATCCTTCTATACTTAGAATTAGAAGGAGTATAAAGTACCCCTTCTAACCTTAATAACGTTAATTTTATCATATTCTGCGATAAGAATGATGGTTTCATAAAAAATTGTCTGTTTTTTTTCGTTTTTTAATTCATATATCTGAATTTTTCTACAACAACAGGTTGTAATTGTTTCCCTTCTATCGCTTCTACAATTGTATCTTCAAGAAGTTCCATACGAGCTACCATTGAATTTGGTTTTTTCTCTGGTGCATCTTGCCCAAATGGCACAAAATAAATATGTTTGGTGGCCATTAAACGCATGAGGTTTACGCCATTAAGGCCAAGGGCATCATTTGTCGAAACAGCTAATACAACTGGTTTTCCGTTTCGGAGCGTCGCTTTCGCTGCCATTAATACAGGAGAATCTGTCATTGCATTTGCAAATTTACTCATTGAATTTCCTGTTAAAGGGGCGATAACCATACAGTCTAGCGGAATCTTTGGACCAAGAGGTTCTGCCCCAACGATCGAATTGATTACTTTATGTCCTGTTACTTCTTCAATCTTTTTAATCCACTCTGCACCTTCACCAAATCTAGTATTTGTCGATTGTACAGTATAGGAAACAACTGGTCTCACTTCCGCCCCTTCTGCAACTAACTTTTCTAAATGTGGCATAACTTCTTCATACGTACAATGAGAACCTGTAAACCCAAACCCAATTCGCTTCCCTTTTAAACTCATTTTTCATTCTCCTCCTTTGCAATCATATCTGCTGTTAATAACTGAGAAAGAACATTTGCTAAAATTTGTCCTGCTGTTTTTGGAGCAACGATTCCCGGAAGACCAGGTGCTAACAAAGCTTTAATCCCTCGCTTCTCTGCATAACGAAAATCCGTACCACCAGGCTTAGAAGCCAAGTCAATGATTAATGTATGAGCTGGCATCCGCGAAATAACACTTGCCGTTACAACAAGGTGTGGAATTGTATTAATGACAATATCAACATCACTTGCTTCTTTCTCAATATCCTGCATATAAAAAGGAGAGAACATCATTTCCGAAATACGAGCGATATGTTCTGAACGCCGTGCTCCTACTTTGACATGAGCTCCTAGTGATTGAAAAGCTCTCGCTACACTCATTCCTGTTCTACCAAATCCTAAAACCATTACATTTGAACCATGAATTGTATAATCTGTATGTTGAATAACCATCATTAATGTTCCTTCTACCGTTGGGATAGAATTGTAGATCGCCACATCATCACGATCGAATAGTTTCACAAGTTTTCGATTTGTGGTAGATATAATACTCTCTAAATACGGTGTACCAATTCCTGAATATATAGTAAAGTTTACTGGTGTTTTTTCAATCTGTTCTTTCGTAAGCGTAACTTTTTCATTTGAAAAAATAGTATCTACTTCTCCTTTTGCATTTGTTCCTGCTACCGGCAAAATAATCGCATCTAAAGAAGTGAAATCTAGATTTTGCATACTCTCTTTTGCTGCCCCTGTAAAACCATGATCCAGTTGATCAAATCCTACTAATGAAAGTTTCGCATCAAGTTCAACCAACTTACGAATCACTTCTAGCTGCCTTGCATCTCCTCCTATGACAGCAATGTGCATCTCAGTCAACATTCCCTACTTCACCTTCTTTTTTCTTTCATTTATAAGAAAAGTGCCTACTTTTTCTTTTTCCTCCACATCATATGTACTGTATAAGCTTTGGGTGATTGAATTCACACAGAAAGCTACAATATTAACAATTATAATATTTAGATATTAAAATTGATTGATGACACTTGTCCAAAAATGGAAAAATTAATATAAAAGCACATTACTATCCACTAGATTCGACATATAGTATCAATGTATTGACAAGCAAGTACGAGCTGATTGTACTGAAGAAATTAGTTCTCATGTTAGCTTGCTTTCATTACTAGCTGTATTGTTAGAACTTTTGGTAGTATTATGAATTTTATTTTTGTGTCGAATGGAGGGAGATTTCTTGACTGAACAAAAAGGATATGGATATGGCTGCGGTGGTCATGGAGGATTTGCTTTACTAGTCGTGTTGTTTATTCTGCTTATTATTATCGGAGCAACTTGTTTTTATTAATTTGTGAATTTTATTTTTGTATAGAATGGAGGGAGATTTCTTGACTGAACAAAAAGGATATGGATATGGCTGCGGTGGTCATGGAGGATTTGCTTTACTAGTCGTGTTGTTTATTCTGCTTATTATTATTGGAGCAAGCTGTTTTTATTAATCTGTGAATTTTATTTTTATATAGAATGGAGGGAGATTTCTTGACTGGACAAAAAGGATATGGATATGGCTGTGGTGGTCATGGAGGATTTGCTTTACTAGTCGTGTTGTTTATTCTGCTTATTATTATTGGAGCAAGCTGTTTTTATTAATTTGTGAATTTTATTTTTGTATAGAATGGAGGGAGATTTCTTGACTGAACAAAAAGGATATGGATATGGCTGCGGTGGTCATGGAGGATTTGCTTTACTAGTCGTGTTGTTTATTCTGCTTATTATTATTGGAGCAAGCTGTTGGGGTGGCGGATATGGTGGTTAAGTAACACCTTTCGCATCTCTTTAAAGTCAAATAATGGATTGCTTCACATTATGTGAAGCAATCCTTAACTCATATATCATATGTTTAAGATAATCTATATGTTCATTGTGAAAGGAGGAGAAAAAGTGAAATCTATGCCCTATTTCCCTAAAAACGCTTCATATCAATTGTCATCATCTATGACAAAGAATGAGGAATCAAAAATAAAAAATTCATCACAAAAAGAAATTATCGAACAGATAGCAAAAACAAAGAAATACATCCATCTTCCGCCAAATCAACCTTCTAAACAAACAACGAGTAAAGTAAATAAAACGCAAAAGCAAGATTTTAAATCTAATACCCCTTTCCCATTTCAAATTAATATTCCTTATTTCAATATACACTTAGATTCGACAGAACTGCTAAGTATCGCCAAATCTGTACTTATAGAAACGCTATTGAGGAAAATTAAGGATCCTGAATTTTTAATCAATATTTTAAATAGTGAAGGTGGAAATAAGTTACTTAATTTAGCAGGTAACTTTTTGAATGATAGCAATAAAACAACAGGAGAAAATACCAATGAGAAATAATTTTAATCATTTACGTTACCTTAAATTATAAATTTCTATTGTATTTGCTACTATTCCAAATCAAAAATAATCATATCATGCCCAACCTTCTTAATCCTGCTCCACTCTACCTTTACTTCTTGCTGTTCTCTTTTGAATCCACCCCATTTTCCAACTGGTATGATGAGGGCTTGAATCTTCCCATCTTTTTCATTAATTTCTAAATCAGCGTGACCTAAAACCCCCATTTTTTCTGCCCGCTCTAGGTCCACAATTTCTTTTCCACTTAATTCACTTAAACGCATATGACTCTCTCCTTTCTAAACATCTTTCATACAGTATCCTCAAATCCCATCCTATAATAAGTACGTATTCTACATGTCTGTAAAAAATACCAAAAAATGCGCTCCACTCCCCCCCATTCAAAAGTTTTATAATTACAAAAGCTTTGTACACAAAAAACCGCATCTCCTCGTAAGAGATACGGTTTTTTCTCCTTATTTCATTCCTTTTGGAAGCTCTCCATTCGGACTAATTAGCGCAGCAGAAAACTCATTTGTAAACATGTTGCGAATCAATTGATCCACATCTGTTTTCGTAACATTGTTCACACTCTCAATGATTTCATCAAGTGAACGATGCTTTCTTAGAAGCAATTCATTTTTACCATTACGGCTCATACGACTATTCGTACTTTCTAAACTTAACATCAGATTTCCTTTAAGCTGCTCTTTACTATTCACAAGTTCCTTCTCTGTAATACCTGTATTTTTTAACGTCTCTAGAGTTTCTTGCATTGTATCATATAGAGTATCCAATTGTTGGCTTCCTGTACCACCATAAAGTGTTAGCATTCCTGTATCTTCATAAGAAGAATGATAAGAGAACACTGAGTATGCTAAACCACGTTGTTCACGCACTTCTTGGAACAAACGGCTACTCATACTACCACCTAATATATTATTTAATACAATTAAGTTATAAATATCATCATGACCCATTTGCAAACCTTGGAATCCTAAACATAAATGAGCTTGTTCTGTTTCCTTTTTGCGAGCCACTTTATTAAAATGAAAAATCGGGCTATGTACTTGTTCACGATTTGTTGTTCCCTCGTAGTTACCAAAATATTGTTCCACTGTTTGCACAAATGCTTCATCAATATTTCCAGCAATCGAAACGACAACATTTTCAGGTGTATAATGATCTTTTATATATTGACGTAGTGTATCCCCTGTAAATGTTTCAAGCGTTTCTTCTGTACCTAAAATTGGGTATCCCAGTGGATGCGTTTCATAGGTCGCTTTTGTTAACATGTCATGTACGATATCATCTGGTGTGTCCTCGTACATTTTAATTTCTTCAAATACAACGTTCTTCTCTTTTTTCAATTCTTCCTCATCAAATGTGGAGTTAAAGAACATATCAGCTAACACATCAAGCGCATATTTTGCATGTTCATCAAGTACCTTTGCATAATAGCACGTGTATTCTTTTGAGGTAAATGCATTCACTTGACCACCAATGCTATCAAATGACTCTGCAATTTCTCTTGCACTACGTGTCTCTGTTCCCTTAAAAAACATGTGTTCTAAAAAGTGTGAAACGCCATTATTTTTTTCATTTTCATTTCTTGAACCTGCATGAATCCATATACCAATTGCAACAGAACGAACAGTTGGTATATTCTCCATAACAATTCTTACACCATTTTTACAAGTATATTTTTTAATCAAAAACTTTCCTCCTAATGCCAGTTTCTCTAAATAATTGCTATTATTTAATGATAACAAGTTTGCACATGAATGTCATGCAAATGTATTTAATCAATACGTTTTTCATCTAGTAATTCTGTAATATTCCCTACTTTATACCCTTGTTTTTTTAACTGTGAAATCATCGTATCTAGCGCCTCAGCTGTTGGAGATGTCGGATGCATCAATACAATTGCACCTGGGTGTACTTTCCCCATCACACGCTGGAGAATCACTTCAGGCTCCGGGCGTTTCCAATCGATTGTATCTACTGTCCACATAATAGTCCCCATCTTTAATCCATCCGCCACTTCTACAACTTCATCACGGAAACTTCCACTTGGTGGTGCAAACCATCGTACTTTTTGATTTGTAGCTGCCTCAATAATTTGATTTGTCTTTTGTAATTGCTCTAGTATTTGACTTTTAGACAGCGTTTTCATATCCGGATGTGTATAAGAATGATTTCCTACTTCTTGCTTTGCATCTACAATCATTTTTGCGAATCTTAAATTTTCTTTTACCCAGCGTCCTTCTAAAAAAAAGGTTGCCTTTACATCATGCTTTTTCAACGTTTCTAATATACGCGGAAGATACTCATTTCCCCATGCCACATTTATCGTTAATCCTACCATTTTTTTATGTGGATGCCCCCGATAAATAGGAGAAGGCGATAAATCTTCTAAATGCGTGTTTGGTGAAACTTCCCGATATACAAATTGCTTCTCATCAAATTTCCCTATTTTCTTCATGTTATTATATGACGCTTCAATATCAACCTCTTTACCATTATATCCTGGCGTAGCCTTCCAAATCTTATCAATTATTGCATTTTGCGGTGCAATTGAATATTGTTTGGCATGTTTCTGAATTTCCTCATAAAGATTATCATTTGCTAGCGCTGAATATGAGCATAAACTTATACAAAGAAAGAATACGGATATGAATATAACTATACGAGTTCTCATATAAACCCTCCCATTAACTATACAAATAAGAAAAATCCTTTTTCCTATTATCCTTGTTAATTTGAGCGTTATCATGAAAACTATACCTTTTTATCAATAAAAATCGATGCATCAAATATATTTTGTTTAACAAAAAAAGCCAGGAAACCTGGCTTTTTTACTTATTTTTGTTCTTGTGTATTTTCTTGTTTTGAAGCTTCTTCTTTTGCCGCTTCTTTTTCTTGCTCTTCTTTTAGCAATACTTTTCTAGATAAGTTTACACGACCTTGTTTGTCAATCTCGATAACTTTTACTGAAATCTCGTCGCCAATTTTTACAACGTCTTCTACTTTACCTACACGCTCAAGCGCAAGCTCAGAAATATGAACAAGACCATCTTTACCACTAAATAATCCAACGAAAGCACCGAATTTCTCGATACGTTTTACTTTTCCTAAGTAGATTTCGCCTACTTGTACTTCGCGAACGATATCTTCGATAATTTTCTTCGCCTTTTCATTCATTTCTTGATCAACGGATGAAATAAAGACTGTACCATCTTGCTCAATATCAATTTTCACGCCAGTTTCTTCAATAATTTTGTTAATTTGTTTACCACTTGGCCCAATAACATCACGGATTTTATCCGGATTGATTGTCATTGTAATGATTTTCGGAGCATATGCAGATAGCTCTTTGCGAGGCTCAGCGATAGCAGTTAACATGTGATCTAGAATATGCATACGACCAATCTTAGCTTGTTGCAATGCTTCTTCTAAAATTTCACGAGATAACCCATCGATTTTAATATCCATTTGCAATGCAGTTACACCATTCGCCGTACCTGCTACTTTAAAGTCCATATCACCTAAGTGATCTTCCATACCTTGGATATCCGTTAAAATTGTGTAGTGCTCACCAGATTTCACTAGTCCCATAGCAATACCAGCAACCGGTGCTTTTAATGGTACACCAGCATCCATCATGGCTAAAGTACTACCACAAATACTTGCTTGTGAAGTAGAACCATTTGATTCTAAAACTTCAGATACAAGACGAACTGTATACGGGAAGTCTTGCTCAGATGGAATAACAGGTTCAAGAGCACGTTCACCTAATGCACCGTGACCGATTTCACGACGACCTGGTCCACGCATTGGTCTTGTTTCACCAACACTAAAAGATGGGAAATTGTAATGGTGCATAAAACGTTTTGATTCCTCTACACCAAGACCATCTAAAATTTGCACATCACCTAATGCACCTAATGTACAAATACTTAACGCTTGTGTTTGTCCACGAGTGAATAAACCAGAACCGTGCGTACGAGATAAAATACCTACCTCTGATGCTAAAGGACGGATTTCGTCACTTTTACGTCCGTCTGGGCGGATTTTTTCAACTGTAATAAGACGACGTACTTCTTCTTTTACAATTTTATATAAAATCTCATGTACTTGTCCTAATACTTCAGCTTCAACTTCTTGCTCTTCATAATGTGCAATGACACGTTGCTTTACTTCATTAATTGCTTCTTCACGTGCATGCTTTTCATGTACTTGAATTGCTGCATGCATATCTTTCTCTGCCATTTCACGAATAGCTCTTTCAAGATCAGCATCGACTTCATAAAGCTTTACTTCTGTCTTTTCTTTTCCGACAGCTTGTACAATCTCTTCTTGGAAAGCAATTAGACGTTTAATTTCTTCATGACCGAACATAATTGCTTCTAACATTGTTTCTTCAGGTACTTGGTCTGCACCTGCCTCTACCATGTTAATTGCATCTTTTGTCCCAGCTACAACAAGGTGAATATCACTTTGTTCCTGTTGTTCTACTGTTGGATTAATAATAAATTCGCCGTCGATACGACCAACTGTCGCACCAGCAATTGGACCTTCAAATGGAACATCTGAAATCGATAACGCTAATGAAGACCCCAGCATAGCCGCCATCTCAGAAGAACAATCTTGGTCAACACTCATAACGATGCTGACAACTTGCACTTCATTACGGAAACCATCTGCGAAAAGTGGACGAATTGGTCGGTCAATTAAGCGACTCGCTAAAATTGCTTTTTCACTTGGACGGCCTTCACGTTTAATAAAACCGCCTGGGATTTTTCCGACTGCATATAAACGCTCTTCATAGTTTACTGTAAGCGGGAAGAAATCTACATTTTTTGGCTCTTTTGATGCAGTTGCTGTAGATAGAACTGCTGTGTCGCCATATCTTACTAGTACCGCGCCGTTTGCTTGTTTTGCAAGTTGGCCTGTTTCAATTGTTAGCTGGCGACCAGCTAAATCTATCGAGAAGACTTGCTTTTCTTGACTCATTTAAGTACCCCTCTCAATTTAAAATATTCAATTCTTCTATGTAAATGGATGATATATCACAATATTCTTCCTCTAGTATTACCGAAATTTAAGTAAGCTATTAAGAGTAGAAGATATATTTTTACCTAACAAAAAAGCGGGAATATTCCCGCTTCTTTGACTATCGACGTAAGCCAAGCTTTGTGATTAATTCACGGTAGCGTGTGATATCGCTATTACGAAGGTAAGTAAGTAAATTACGACGTTTACCAACCATCTTTAATAGACCACGACGTGAATGATGATCTTTCTTGTGAGTACGTAAGTGCTCGTTTAGAGTGTTAATTTGCTCTGTTAGGACAGCAATTTGAACCTCTGGAGAACCAGTATCAGTCTCATGAGTTCTAAATTGTGCAATGATTTCATTTTTACGCTCTTGTGTTAAAGCCATCCTATTTCACCTCCTAATAATTAAACCCCCAATTACCTAGCAAGCGTCGGTGAGTCGCAATGCCAAGCAATGGTTGTCATAAAGTACATAACATAGAATACTACTTTTCATTGGAAAAAGCAAGCATATTCTTTGCTGTGCTAAAATATTCTTGTGCTGTTTTTTTATCTTTTGCAATTTGAGCAACTAGTTCGTCTATGCCATTAAATTTCTTCTCTTCTCGAATGCGCATATGCCACTCCACGGTAACAACCTGATCATATATGTCCTCATTGAAATGAAATAAATGTACTTCAATAGACAGTTTACGCTCATCTTCTTTAAAAGTTGGTTTATAACCAATATTACATACGCCATCATGCCACTCATCATGGACTTTTAACCTTACTGCATACACACCAACAGGTGGCAGAAGATATTCCTCACTTAAACCTACATTAGCTGTCGGAAAGCCGATTTGACGTCCACGTTTATCCCCGTGAACAACCGTTCCTTCTACTGTATAAGCTCTACCTAAAATAGATGGAATCTGTTCCATTTCTCCATTTCGGATTAGTTTTCGTAATACTGTGGAACTTACTTTTTCTTCTTGGAATTCAACTTTTTCAATCACGGTTTGTGTAAACTCCCCTCTTGCATGAAATGGTAAAGTCTCCATCGTCCCTTTTCCTAAACGTCCATATGAATAATCAAAACCTGCTACTACATGCTTTACATTTAGACCAATAATATATTCATCTACAAACTGTTGTGGCAGTAATCCAGCAAATGATTCATCGAATTTCACCACATATAACATATCAATCCCTAAATCTGCAATTACTTTTTCTTTAACGGATAGTGGTGTAATATACTCCACATGCGCTTCCTTTTTTCCTAATACAACAGATGGATGTGGATGAAATGTTATAACAGCACTTTTACATCCTCTTTCATCCGCTATTTTTTTTGCTGTTCGAATCACACGTTGATGTCCTAAATGAATGCCATCAAAAAATCCTAATGCCATTACAGTAGGTGGTAATTCTATTTTATTTTGTTTATGTGGATGAGTTAAATGAATAAGTTTCACGCTTGAATTCACCTTTTTCTGTAATAATCCTTCCAATAATCCATTATAGCTTTAGTTCCTGATTATTCACAAGTACTTTCATTGGCTTTAACATACCAGAGTGTTTTGGATGATGTTCATAAATTGCTAGACAACGTTCGTTTTTATCAAACACTGTAATAAATGGCGCTGTCACTTGTAATTCGTTCTTTAAAAACATCCCATTTTTTATTTTTTCTGCTTGTTTTTCATCTACAACCATTTTTGGAAATTTACTTAACGCCTCATCAATTGAGATAAAAATAGACTCTACTGTTCCATTTTGCATGTTTTCTTCAATTTCTTCAAATGATATGCAATCTTCTAGCAAAAATTCTCCTGAAGCTGTTCGCACAAGATGTGACATATGTGCTGGAAATCCTAATTTTTCACCAATCATAACCGCTAATGTTCTGACATATGTCCCTTTGCTACATGTAACACGGAAGCGGAATGAAATGTTTTTCCCTTCAAATACTTCACGATCATCAAGTAACACAAATTCATGAATTGTTATCGTACGAACTGGACGTTCTACTTCTTGTCCGGCTCTTGCATATTCATACAGTTTCTTTCCATTTACTTTTACAGCTGAATACATGGGAGGTACTTGCTCGATTGTACCTGTTAATTCTGCTAGTACAACTTCCACTTCCGCACGTGTAATAACGCGATTTACATCTTGTTTTTCTACTACCTCACCAGAAGCATCTTCAGTCGTTGTCGAAAATCCTAGTGTAACTTCACCTTCATATGTTTTCGTTTCACTTGTTAAAAATTGCGCAATTTTCGTTGCACGCCCTACACAAATCGGTAATACGCCTGTCACATCTGGATCTAATGTTCCTGTATGGCCAATTCTCTTTTCACGCAATATCTTTCTTAACTTAAATACACAATCGTGTGATGTCATTCCTTTTGGTTTATGTAATAGTAATACACCTTCCATATGTTCACCTCATCGTTATACTTTTGTAGAGGATGTTCAAGAAATCCGGTACAAATTGCAATCGCATTTCTTCATTTCGTCACCAGTCCTCATGTAAGTCTCAGTTATACGCTGTCTCCTTCTGGTCTCTTCACCTCGAAATGCTCCACTCTCTTTATCCTTCCTTTTGAACACTCACTTGTATGCAATACTTACTTTCCATTGAAAAAATGGATAGACAAATGTCTATCCATTATTCTTCACGTTTACCGTCTTTATTAATTTCATGTAAAAGTGTATCAATTCGATGACCATATCCGATAGATTCATCAAATTCAAAAGAAATCTCCGGTGTTTTACGAAGACGAATACGTTGGCCGATTTCTGAACGAATAAAGCCTTTTGCCTTCGCTAAGCCTTTTAATGTATTTTCTTTCTGTTCTTCGTCTCCTAAAACAGAAATATATACTTTGGCAATTTGTAAATCTCCACTCACTTGTACATCTGTTACTGTAACAAATCCAATACGTGGGTCTTTAATTTTACGACTAATAATATCGCCTAATTCTTTTTTCATCTGCTCGCCCACACGGTTTGCACGTAATTTCATAACCACTCACCTCATTCAATACCATTCCAATTGTGTTATCGTACGTTCAATTTCAGGAAATGAATCGATATACTCAAGTACACGATTCATTTCTTTTTCACAGACAACACGATTTGAGGATACGGAAACAATCGCAATTTCTGTGCGTTGCCATACATCTTGGTGTCCTACTTCAGAAACAGCTACATTGTAACGCTGTTTCACACGAGTTAGCACACGCTGTAAAATTGCTCGTTTCTCTTTTAAAGAATGCACATCATAAATCATACACTCGAATGAGAGTGAAGCGATAATCATCGCTTCACTTCTTCCATAATGTATGCTTCAATGATGTCTCCTTCTTTAAGATCGTTGTATTTCTCAATTGTAATACCACACTCGTAGTTTTGCGCAACTTCTTTTACGTCGTCTTTGAAACGTTTTAGCGTATCAAGTTGTCCTTCGTAAATTACTACACCATCACGGATAATACGAACACCGCTGTCACGCGTGATTTTACCGTCTGTTACGTAACATCCTGCAATTGTTCCAACTTTTGTTACTTTAAATGTTTGACGAACTTCCGCTTGACCAATTACTTTTTCTTCGAATTCAGGATCAAGCATACCTTGCATTGCTGCTTCAATCTCTTCGATTACTTTGTAAATAATACGATGCAGACGAATATCAACATTTTCTAACTCAGCTGTACGTTTCGCATTCACATCAGGACGTACGTTAAATCCGATTACAATCGCATTAGATGCAGACGCTAAAATAATATCAGACTCTGTAATCGCACCTACGCCTGTGTGGATAATTTTTACTTTTACACCTTCAACATCAATTTTACGAAGTGATGCTGCCATTGCTTCCACAGAACCTTGTACGTCTGCTTTTACAATTAGGTTAATCTCTTTTACATCGCCTTCTTGGATTTGTTGGAATAAATCTTCAAGGCTTAATTTAGATTTCTCACCACGCTGCGCAAGCAATGCTTGTTGTGCACGTGATTCACCAATTTGGCGTGCTTTCTTTTCATCAGCAAATGCCATGAAACGATCGCCCGCTTGTGGCACTTCATTTAAACCTGTAATTTCAACAGGGGTAGATGGACCAGCAACTTTCACGCGACGTCCAATGTCATTTACCATTGCACGAACACGTCCAAATGTTGTTCCAACTACAATTGGATCTCCAACTCGAAGTGTACCATTTTGAACAAGTAATGTTGCAATTGTTCCTTTTCCTTTATCAAGCTGTGCTTCAATTACAGTACCAGTTGCATAGCGGTTTGGATTTGCTTTATATTCTTCTACTTCACTTACAAGTAGAATCATTTCTAGTAAGTTGTCAATTCCTTCACCTTGAATTGCAGAAATTGGTACAAAAATTGTATCTCCGCCCCAAGCTTCTGGAACTAATTCGTATTCTGTTAATTCTTGCATTACACGGTCTGGATTTGCAGCTGGTTTATCCATTTTATTCACAGCTACAATAATTGGTACTCCAGCTGCTTTTGCATGGTTAATTGCTTCAACTGTTTGTGGCATAACACCGTCATCCGCTGCAACAACAAGAATTGTAATATCCGTTACTTGTGCACCACGTGCGCGCATCGTTGTAAACGCTGCGTGACCCGGTGTATCTAAGAACGTAATTTTCTTGTCATTTACTTCAACTTGGTATGCACCAATATGCTGCGTAATTCCACCAGCTTCACCAGCAGTTACTTTTGAATGACGGATCGAGTCAAGCAACGTTGTTTTACCGTGGTCAACGTGTCCCATAATTGTAACTACAGCAGGACGTTCTTTTAAGTTTTCTTCAGCGTCTTGCTCGTCGATAAATGTTTCAAACTCTGTTTCACTTACGATTACTTCTTCTTCTACTTCAATGCCATAATCAGCAGCGATTAACTCAATTGTATCTTTATCTAAATCTTGGTTAATTGTTGCCATAATGCCTAGCATAAAGAGCTTTTTAATAATTTCAGATGGCTCTTTGCTTAGTTTCTTTGCAAGATCACCTACTGTAAGTGTACCAGAGAAAGTGATTTTATCCGGTGTTTCTACCGTTTGTGTTTGCTGTCTTCCAGCAAAGTTTTCTTGACGTTTGTCTTCATTTCCTTTGCCTTTTTTCTTCTTCTTATTACTGTTCTTTTTACTACGAACAACTTTTTCTTCTACCTCAAACTCATCTGCAACAGAAGGCTTTTCTGCTCCAGTATTGTATTGATTATCTAATTTGTTTACTACTTCATCGTCTAACATTGTCATATGATTCGAAACCTCGATATTCATTTCTTTTAGTTTTGTAATAATATCTTTACTTGAGATATTGTGTTTCTTTGCATATTCATACACTCGAATTTTACTCATACCTTCACCCCCGGTAAGTTGTATCGAGCATGCTACGCAGCTTTTTCGCAAAGCCCTCATCTAACACAGCTACAACGACTCGCTCGTCTCTCCCAATCGCATGCCCTAATTGTTGTCGATTTTCGACTTTTCTCATTGGTATGTTGTAGTACGTGGTTTTATCTATGATGCGCTTTGTAGTGTTCACTGACGCATCTTCAGAAAGCAATACAAGCTTTGCTTTGCCACTTCGTACTTCTTTTAAAACGAGTTCTTCACCCGAAATTATTTTTCGAGCACGGTTTGCTAGTCCTAAAAACGATTTCCAATCGGACACTTATTTCGACTCCTTCTCAACAAGCTCGAGAAGTTCTTCATAAAGGGAACTGTCGACTTTCGCTTTTAGATGATGTTCCAAAATGTTTTTCTTCTGCGCTTGGATAATGCACTCTTTATCTTTTGACAAGTATGCACCACGTCCTGATTTCTTTCCAGTTAAATCAATGGACACTTCGCCCTCTTTGGAACGAACAATGCGAACGAGCTCGCGTTTTGATTTCATTTCTTGTGTTGCAATACATTTTCGTAACGGAACTTTTCGATTGCTCACAATCATCACCTCTATTCGATTTCGTCTTCAACTGAATCGAATGCGATCATGTTGTCTTCTTCTGTTACAATGCCAAGTTGCTTCGCATCAGACTCGCTTTTAATATCAATTTTCCAGCCAGTTAATTTGGCTGCAAGACGTGCATTTTGCCCGCGTTTTCCAATTGCTAATGAAAGCTGATGATCTGGAACAACAACAGTTGTTGCTTTTTCCTCTTCATTCACAAGTACTTTTACAACTTGTGACGGACTTAACGCATTTGCTACATATTCAACTGGATCGTTTGACCAGCGAACAATATCAATTTTTTCACCTTTTAGTTCATCAACAATGCGTTGTACACGTTGCCCTTTTGGACCTACGCAAGAACCTACTGGATCAACATCGATATTCTCTGCATATACAGAAATTTTAGAACGGTCGCCTGCTTCACGTGCTACAGAACGAATTTCTACAGTTCCATCATAAATTTCCGGCACTTCAATTTCGAATAAACGTTTTAAAAGACCTGGATGTGTACGTGATACGTAAATTTGTGGTCCTTTTGTTGTTTTTTCTACTTTTGTAATGAACACACGAATTCGATCATGTGGTTTATATTGTTCATTCGGCATTTGCTCACTTACTGGTAGTAAAGCTTCTACTTTTCCTAAGCTTACATAAATAAAACGAGCATCTTGACGTTGTACAATACCAACCATGATGTCTTCTTCGCGGTCACTAAATTCTGAATAAATGACACCGCGTTCTGCCTCACGTACACGTTGTGTCACAACTTGTTTTGCAGTTTGCGCTGCAATACGTCCGAAATCTTTTGGTGTTACTTCAATCTCTAATACATCACCATCTTGATAGTTCGGATTGATGTGTCTTGCTTCTTCTACAGAAATTTCAAGACGTGGATCAAACACATTATCTACAACGTCTTTACGTGCTAAAACTTGAATTGTCCCCACTTCTGGGTTAAAGCTAACACGTACGTTTTGTGCTTGGTTAAAATTGCGTTTATAAGCAGAGATTAAAGCTGCCTCAATTGCATCAATAATAATATCTTTGCTAATACCTTTTTCTGATTCTAATACGAGCAAAGCATCTAACAACTCAGTGCTCATGAAGATCCCCCTTCTTACTAAAACGTAACAGCAAGTCGCGCATTCGCAACTTTATCCATTGGAATTTGGATTTCTTTTTTACGTGTTTTAATTGTTAATAATAGTGTAATTGTTGTACCATCATAGGACAGTAGCTTGCCTTCAAACATCTTTTCACCATCAATCGGCTCATATGTTTTAACTGCCACTTGTCTTCCTACCGCTTGCTGGAAGTCTTTTTCTTTCTTTAATGGGCGTTCTGCTCCAGGAGATGATACATCCAAAAAGTAAAGATGAGGAATTGGGTCCTCTTTATCTAAAGCTTCGCTTAAACGTTCACTTACCGCACCGCATTCTTCAATGTCTACTCCTGTCTCAGAATCGATGAATACGCGTAGGAACCAGTCTTTTCCTTCTTTCACATATTCTACATCTACAAGTTCAAGATTTAACTCTTCAACAATCGGCTGCGCAAATGCTTCAACAACTTCTGTGACTTTCTTATCCATAAACAGCCTCCTTCCTGCCGCCATGTACCATTTGAAAGAAAAAGAATCCGCTCATACAGACGGTCTATCTTATTCTTTCTCGTTAGCTAACAAAAGCCCCTGCCGTTAAGCAGGGAATATCTGTCTTAGTATTACCAAATTTAAGAAGTAAAACTTGTAACAAAATATGTATATACGACAGAAATATCTCACCTACATACATAGGTAAAACATAGATAGTAACACGAAAGAGTGGGTTTCCCCACTCTTTTTTTTCATAAAATATACATGACATGGTTATCTCGGTTAATAGTATAACATAGCAAATACTGATTTGCAAAGACTTTTCCTGCCTGCTAGAACAGTGACAATTGGTTTTTGTCTGGCAAATCTCCTAAACAACCTTGGCTATCTAAATATTCAATAATTGTTTTGGAAATCTTACTACGTTGTTGCAAATCTTCTTTTGATAAGAATTCACCATTTTCACGTGCTTCAACGATACTTATGGCAGCGTTCGTACCAAGACCAGGTATTGCATTAAACGGAGGAATTAACGTCTCTCCATCAATAATAAAGTCAGTCGCGTGTGAACGATATAAATCAACCTTTTGGAATGAATAACCACGTTCACACATTTCAAGTGTCATTTCTAATACAGTTAGTAAACTTTTTTCTTTCGGTGCTGCATCTAACCCTTTTTGTGCAATCTCATCAATCCGCGCCCTGATTGATGCCGAACCTTTTGCCATCGCCTCTACATCAAAGTCATCGGCACGTACTGTAAAGTATGCTGCGTAGAACAGGAGTGCAAAATGCACTTTGAAATAAGCGATACGTACAGCCATAAGTACATAAGCAGCCGCATGGGCCTTAGGGAACATGTACTTAATCTTTTTACAAGAATCAATATACCAACCAGGTACATTGTTATTGCGCATTTCCTCTTCCCACTCTTCTGGTACACCTTTACCTTTACGCACGGATTCCATAATTTTAAACGCTAACGATGGATCTAATCCTTGATAAATTAGATAGACCATAATATCATCACGACAACCGATAACTTCGCTCAGTGTACATGTACCGTTATAAATCAGTTCATTCGCATTACCAAGCCATACGTCTGTACCATGGGATAGTCCAGAAATTTGGACTAGTTCTGAGAATGTCGTTGGCTTCGTCTCTTCTAACATCTGTCTTACGAACTTCGTACCAAACTCAGGAATACCAAGTGTACCTGTTTTACAATTAATTTGTTCTTCTGTTACACCTAAAGACTCTGGACCAGAGAAGATTTTCATTACTTCTGGATCATCGGTCGGGATTGTTTTCGGATCCACACCACTTAAATCTTGCAACATACGAATAACGGTCGGATCATCGTGTCCCAGTATATCTAGTTTCAACAAATTGTCATGAATCGAATGGAAATCAAAGTGCGTTGTTCTCCACTCCGCCCCTACTGAATCGGCAGGGAACTGAATTGGTGAAAAATCAAAAATATCCATGTAGTCTGGCACAACGATAATACCACCTGGATGCTGCCCCGTGGTACGTTTTACACCTGTACAACCTGAAACAAGACGATCAATCTCAGCGTTTCGAATCGTTAAATTATGATCATTGGCATAACCTTTTACATAACCGTAAGCCGTTTTCTCTGCAACTGTACCAATTGTTCCAGCACGATATACATAGTCCTCACCGAACAGTACTTTCGTATAGTTATGTGCTCGTGGTTGGTATTCTCCGGAGAAGTTCAAATCAATGTCGGGTACCTTATCTCCTTTAAAACCAAGGAACGTTTCAAACGGAATATCATGTCCATCTTTTACATATGGAACATTACATGCCGGACAATCTTTATCTGGTAAGTCAAAACCAGAACCTACAGAACCATCATTAAAGAATTCTGATTGCTTACACTTCGGACATACATAATGTGGTGGTAATGGGTTTACTTCGGTAATTTCCATCATCGTCGCAACAAATGATGATCCTACCGATCCACGTGAACCTACAAGATAACCGTCTACAAGTGATTTTTTCACGAGCTTATGTGAAATTAAATAGATAACGGCAAATCCATGTCCAATAATACTTTTTAATTCTTTTTCCAAACGGGCTTCTACAATTTCTGGTAGTTCTTCACCATAGATGCTACGTGCCATTTTATAACTCATATCACGTGTTTCATCGTCTGCACCTTCAATTTTCGGTGTGTATAGGTCATCTTTTACTGGATGAACGTCACCAATCAATGATGCAATCTTTTGTGTATTTGTCACAACAATTTCTTTTGCTTTCTCTTCTCCTAGGAATGAGAAGCAATCTAACATTTCATCTGTTGTGCGGAAATATACAGGTGGTAATGAATGACGATTTAATGGATTTGCCCCACCTTGCGAACTTACTAAGATTTTACGATACATTGCATCTTCTGGATCTAGATAATGTACATTCCCTGTCGCAACAACTGGTTTATCTAATGTTTCCCCTAATTTTACTAAGTTGGAAATGATCGTTTTTAATTGTCCTTCATCTCGAACTAACTCAAGCTCTACTAAATGACGTAACACTTCTGGAGGCATTACCTCAATGTAATCATAAAATTGCGCAATCTCTTCTACCTCTTCAGGAGCCTTTTGCATCATCGCTTCAAATACTTCACCTTTATCACAAGCAGTACCTACTAATAAACCTTCACGATATTTTTTTAATAATGATCGTGGTATTCGTGGTACGCGGTAAAAATAATTGATATGTGAATATGAAACAAGTTTGTATAAGTTTTTCAAGCCTTCATCGGATGTTGCAAGTAAAGTTACATGGCTCGGTCTCCCGCGTTTATATGCATCTCCTTGCCCCATACTTTCATTTAATTGATCATGATATTCAAAACCTTTTTCAATTACATCCTTTAGCATCTTAACTAGTAAATATCCCGTTGCTTCTGTATCATAAATTGCACGGTGATGCTGTGTTAATTCAATGTCGAGCTTTTTACACATCGTATTTAAGCGGTGGTTCTTCATCTCTGGGAATAAGAATCTAGCTAATTCCAATGTATCAATAACTGGGTTCTTCGGCTTATCTAAGCCACATTTCTTAAAGCCTACATTTAAGAATCCCATATCAAAGCTTGCGTTATGGGCAACAAGTGTATGATCACCCATCCATGCTTCAAACTTTTTAAATACTTCTCCTACTTCCGGTGCATCAGTTAACATATCGTCTGTAATACCAGTTAATTCAATAATTGTAGCTGATAGCGGTTGATGCGGATTGGCAAAAGATTCAAAGCGATCAATAATTTCTCCGCCCTTCACTTTTACAGCGGCTAACTCAATGACCGTATCATATACAGCAGATAACCCTGTCGTCTCAACGTCAAAAACAACATATATTTCGTCTGCCAGTAATCGATGTGACTCATTATAAGCAATTGGAACACCGTCGTTAACTAAGTTGGCTTCCACACCATAAATCACTTTTATACCAGCTTTTTTACCAGCAGAATATGCTTCGGGGAAAGACTGCGCAACAGCATGGTCTGTAACCGCAATCGCTTCATGTCCCCATTTCCCAGCTTGTGCAACAAGCTTAGATACTCCGGTAACAGCATCCATTTGACTCATTGGTGTATGCAAATGTAGCTCTACTCGTTTTTCCCCTTCAGGTGCTTTATCTTTACGAGAAGGTCCTGTTATTTCGTTTATATCATTCGCAATCATGACTAAATCACGGACAAACGTATCATTTTGAACAGAACCTCGCGCTTTTACCCACATTCCTTTTTTCAATGATTGTAGAAGCGGAAGATCCTCTTTATCACGTGAGAACATTTTAATCATAATGGAATCCGTATAGTCAGTTATTTTTAAAGTTAATAACGTACGTCCACTACGAAGTTCTTTCGTTTCCACATGGAAGACATAACCTTGAACGGTTTTTCGTCTTTCTTCGTCTTGGATCTCACGCATCGGAGTGATTTCTTCATCAGGCTTAATAAGATACCCAAGTACAACTGGTCCTTCATGTACAATATCGCTTTCTTCAGCCTGTTTTTTCGCCATCTCTTCCATAGCTTGTATAACACGCTGACGATCCTCTTGTTGCGTTTGCTCACGAAACTTTTGAACTTCCTCATCATTTTGTTTTATATTTGTGTCAAGCTGAAAACGTGGGAATCCAAAGATCTCATATTGATCTCCTACTGGCTTCACAAGATTTTTCTTTAACGCAGTAGATTCTAGCTCATTATTCACATCCAGTAACAACCTCACTCCGTTCACACGTGGAAGCTGTGTTTTTAAATAGGCAAACATCGGAGAGAATGTGATTCGATCTGTGCAAAGAGGCCAATATGCCCTAACCTCTTCCTCTGTAAATTGTTTATTCTCTGTTTCTAGTGCAAATGACGTTTTTGCAATATGTGAAAATGACTGCTTTATCTGCGTTTCTAGCAATTCGTATAATTCTGTTGGCAAAATACGTGGCACCTGCAAATCAAAATGCCAACTTTTATTTGCTTTATCGACAACTAGTCTTTGTATGCCACCACCTTGTAAATATTGATTTATAAGGTCTTCAGGCATTTGCAACTGCTGGAGCAAAATTTGAAATCGCTCTTGTTGTTCATTTGTTAACGACATAAGCAACCTCCTTCCATTTGCTATTATAAAATGAAACTTCCAGCAAAGAAAGATTTCTCCCTTCTTCACTTACAAAGATTATTCTCCAAAGAAAGAGAAGGTACCTCATAACGAGGTACCTCTTCTTATTTTAAAATATTATTGATATATGTGCTAAGTTCTTCAACTTTCACTTCTGCAGATTCATTTGTAGCACGTACTTTTACTTCAACGATTCCTTCATCAGCCTTTTTACCAACTGTTACTCGAACTGGAAGACCGAATAAGTCTGCATCAGCAAATTTAACACCTGCACGCTCTGCACGATCATCTAACAGTACTTCATATCCTTGTTCTTGTAATGAACTGTAGATCGTTTCGCCCACTTCTCGCTGTGCATCAGACTTCATATTTACTGGAATCACATGTACATGGAATGGAGCTACAGCTTTTGGCCAAACCAAACCACTTTCATCATTAAACTGTTCAGCAATTGCCGCAACTGTACGAGATACCCCAATGCCGTAGCATCCCATGATAAGCGGCTTCGTTTTTCCATTCTCATCTAAGAATGTAGCATTCATTGCCTCGCTATAACGTGTACCTAATTTAAATATATGTCCAACTTCAATTCCACGCGCAAAACGAATTGTCCCATTTCCATCTGGAGATTGATCTCCTTCTTGGATGAAACGTAAATCTGTATATTGACTTACTTTAAAGTCGCGCTCTGGATTTACATTTACATAATGGAACCCTTCTTCATTTGCACCACAGCAACCATTTACAACCGCTGCTACAGCGTGATCAGCAATAACTTCAACATCACCTGTTACACCAATTGGACCTAAAGAACCTACTTCACAATTTAATAGACTTCTTACCTCTTCATGTGAAGCAAGTTCAACAACTGAAGCACCATATACGTTCTTCACTTTTACATCATTTACTTCGTGGTCTCCACGAACAAGTACAACAACAAACTTCTCATCTACTTTAAAGATCATAGATTTAATACAATGTGATGCTTCAATGTTTAAAAATGTAGATACTTCTTCAATTGCCTTTTGATCTGGTGTTGCTACTTTTTCAAGTTCTTTTTCTATTTCATCGCTCTTTGTATAAGAAGCAACAACAGGAGCCATTTCAATATTCGCTGCATAATCAGACGTATCAGAATACGCAATTGTATCTTCCCCTACATCAGATAATGCCATAAATTCATGTGTATCTTTACCACCCATTGCTCCAGAATCGGCAATAACCGCACGGAAATTCAAACCACAACGAGCAAAAATATTAGAATATGCTTGATATAAACGGCTATAAACTTCATCTAAACTTTCTTGTGTTGCATGGAAAGAATATGCATCTTTCATTAAAAACTCTCTTCCGCGTAATAAACCAAAACGTGGTCTTTGCTCGTCACGGAATTTTGTTTGGATTTGATATAATGTTAACGGCAGCTTTTTATAAGATTTAATCTCATCACGTACAAGGTCTGTAATAACTTCTTCATGCGTTGCTCCTAGCGCAAACTCACGATCATTACGATCTTTCATACGCATTAACTCAGAACCGTAAGAGTACCAACGACCTGATTCTTGCCATAATTCAGCAGCTTGTAATGCTGGCATTAATAATTCTACAGCTCCTGCTCGTTCCATTTCTTCTCGAACGATACGCTCCACTTTATGCAATACTTTTAGACCAAGTGGTAAAAAACTATAAATTCCAGAAGCATTTTGACGCATAAATCCTGCACGAAGTAGCAATTGATGACTTTTAATCTCAGCATCTGCTGGCACTTCACGTAATGTAGGACTAAATACCATACTTTGTTTCATCTATTCGCACCTCTTTATTTTACTCTCATACGCAGTAAAACCCCCCACCTCAGATCAGGTGAGGGATTACAACTCTCAGAGCTCTATTCATTTCATTCACTTTCCACAAAAAACATTGGGAATTTCACACTTACTACAAGTTTCACTTCATTTTACAAGAAAAACTTGCGAATGTCATTCCACGTGACAACTAACATAAGTAACATTAATAACGCAAAACCAATAAAGTGAACCATTCCTTCTTTTTGACGGTCAATTGGTTTCCCTCGCAGTGCTTCAATTAAGAAGAAGAACAAGCGTCCTCCATCAAGAGCGGGAACCGGTAATAAGTTAAATAAACCAAGGTTTATGCTTAAAACAGCTGCCAAGCTAAGAACACGAATGACACCATAATCTACTACTTGGTCTGTTAAATTATAAATTCCTACTGGACCTGATAAATCATTAATAGAAAACTGACCCGTTACTAATTTTACTAAGGAATCAAAAATTAGTTTTGTCCATGTATACGTCTGCTCAAAACCTGATTTAATAGAACCAAAAATAGATTTCTCTACAGGAGAGTATACACCAATTCTACCAACCTTTTCTTTACCTTCTGTATCAGTTGATGGCGTTACTTTTACATTAAAC
The DNA here is from genome assembly GCF_056711665.1 of Bacillus sp. Medicinal_06. Lineage (NCBI taxonomy): Bacteria > Bacillati > Bacillota > Bacilli > Caryophanales > Bacillaceae > Bacillus > Bacillus sp. Medicinal_06. Next base: position 113,655 of record NZ_JBWYHD010000007.1, read on the forward strand.
TGTTCGCTATCACGTTTTACATGAAGCGTAATTTCTTTATTTGGGTGTTCCCGTACAATCGTTACAACATCTTTCCATGTGTTCGTGTCTTTTCCATCAATTGCTTGAATCATATCATCTTGTTTCAAGCCTGCTTGTTCTGCCACACTATCCTTCATTACTTTCCCAATCATTGGTTTGTCCACAGGAATACCTTGTACCAATCCAATAATAACAAAAATAACAAATGCAAGAATGAAGTTCATAGCAGGACCTGCAAAGATTGTTAATGCTCGCTGTCCTAACGTTTTAGAACCAAATTGCCTGTTAAACGGAGCGATTTGTATTTCTTCTCCTGCTGAAACAATACGAGCTTTTTCACTCACACGGAATGTTTGCAATTCCTCTTCATACTCTTCGTAACCAGAAATTGTAAGATTATTTTCTAAATCAGCTTGTTCTACTTCAATCACTCGAACATTCGGATACTTTTCGCGCCCGTCTAAAACTAATTTCATAACCTCTTCGTTTTCATTTAACACAAGTCCAACTTTTTTTCCTGGTTTTAATTCAACCGTTTCGGCATCCTCGCCAGCCATTCTAACATAGCCTCCAAGGGGCAGTAGCCGAACTGTATAAACTGTTTCATTCTTTTCAAATGAAAATATTTTTGGTCCAAAACCAATTGCAAACTCACGGCATAAAATACCTGCTCTTTTTGCGAAATATAGATGCCCTAGCTCATGGAAAAATACGAGTGCACCGAAAATTAATATAAAGGCAATCGCTGTATTCAATTCCATAACCACCTTTGCTAAATTTGTTCCATCACAAACCGTCTTGTGGCTGCATCAATTTCCTGAATTTCCTCTAAGCTCGGACGTGCAATGACATTGTGATGGTGCATTGCTTTTTCAATGAGGTCTTCTACTGTTAAGAAACCAATTTTCTTTTGTAAAAAGGCTGCTACAGCTACTTCATTCGCCGCATTCATTACTGCTGGCATGCTTCCGCCCATTTTTCCAGCTTCGTACGCAAAACGGAGGCAACGAAAACGTTCTTGATCCATTTTTTCAAAATGCAGTGTTCCGATTTCCCACAAATTTAACTGTTTTGTATCTAAAAGTGGTAATCTGTCAGGATATGTAAGTGCATATTGAATTGGTACACGCATATCTGGTGAGCCGAGCTGCGCCATTACACTACGATCTTCAAATTCAACCATAGAATGAATAATGCTTTCTTTATGTAAAACAACATCGATTTGCTCATAAGGTATGCCGAAAAGCCAATGCGCTTCAATCACTTCCAGCCCCTTATTCATCATTGTAGCAGAATCAATTGTAATTTTCGAACCCATTGACCAGTTAGGATGACGAAGCGCATCCTCTACTGTCACATGATGCAATTCATCTCTCGTTTTATCACGGAAACTCCCGCCTGAAGCAGTGATAACTAAACGAGAGATGCGTTTTTCATTTTCTCCATTCAAACATTGAAAAATAGCCGAATGCTCACTATCTACTGGAAGTAACGACACATTATGTTTGTGCGCAGCTTCCATAATAATATGTCCCGCAGTTACTAATGTTTCTTTATTTGCAATTCCAATTGTCTTTTTCGCCTCAATCGCACGAAGTGTAGGTAACAAGCCTACACTACCTACAACAGCAGTGATTACAACTTCTGCATCTGGGTGAAGAGCTACCTCTAATAATCCATCTTCACCGTAAACTACTTTTGTATTTCCAGAAACGGCTTGTAACCTTACAACATCTTCTTCTCTTTGTACAGAAACAAGCTGAGGAGAAAATTCTTGAATGACTTTTACTGCATATTCAATATTTTTCCCTACAGAAAAAGCAACGAGACGGAATTGGTCTGGGTGCGAGCGCAGTACATCTAAAGTTTGTGTTCCAATTGATCCACTTGCACCTAATAAACTAATGTTTTTCATAACTCCAACCCCTCGTTTTATTATGAAATGAAATGTAAGAAATGTAAAATCGGTAATACGAACAACCAACTATCTGTTCGATCTAATATCCCGCCGTGTCCAGGTAAGATTGTACCTGAATCTTTCACACCGTAATGACGTTTAAATGCAGACTGTACTAAATCACCAATTTGTCCAAAAATGGAGATCGCAATTGTAACAATAATTAGCATTCCAACATTTTCATGAACTGTGAAGAACATATTATATACAAAAGCAACGACAATCCCACAAACAATACCACCTAATGAACCTTCTATCGTTTTATTCGGACTAATCTCTGGCCATAATTTTCTTTTTCCAATTGCTTTCCCTATGAAATATGCGCCTGAATCAGTTGCCCAAATGACAAATAATGCATAAAACACATAATGGATTCCTGCTATTCTCGTTTCATTTAAATATAAGAACCCCATTGCAACATACGTTGTTGCCATAAGTAAAAATGAAGCATTGTCAAAAGTAAATGTATTCTTCGAAAGGACTGTATATGATAAAAGTAATAAAACAATCAAAAATGTGATTTCTAATTTATCTAATCCAATCCGGTCAAAAATACCTAGTGCATTACTTGGAACTAAAATAATCCATAATAATAATGCAGCTAAAAACGTTGGTACCGAAATAAGTGTAAGCTTGTTCATACGAACTAACTCATATAATCCAATAGAAGCAAGTACATACACTAAAACTGTAAAAGGCACGCCACCGTAAAATACGATGGGAATGAATAGCGCGGCAGCAATCACTCCAGTAATAATTCTCTGTTTCACTACCAAACCCTCTCTTTCTACACGCCTCCGAATCTGCGCCCTCTATGTTGAAAGTCTGTAATCGCATTTAGCAAATGTTCCTCGGTAAAATCTGGCCAATACACATCTGTAAACCAAAGCTCCGAATACGCAATTTGCCATAGCATGAAATTACTAATACGCAATTCCCCACTTGTACGAATAAGCAAGTCTGGGTCAGGTAAAGAACTTGTCATTAAATATGAAGAAATCATTTCTTCATTTATATCTTCTGAACGAACTTTCCCTTCTTCGCTGTCTTTCATCATATGTTGCACAGCAGAAACGATTTCATCGCGACTTCCATAGTTTAACGCAAAATTGAGAATTAATCCCGTGTTCTCTTTTGTATCTTCCATGGCCTTCTCCATCGCTCTGCGCGTATGCGTAGGAAGACGATCTTTTTGTCCAATTACTCGAACTTGTACATTTTCTTCAATCAATTCTGGTAAAAATGTACCTAAAAATTCTTCTGGAAGCTTCATTAAATAGTCGACTTCCTTTTTCGGTCTTTTCCAGTTCTCAGTAGAAAAAGCATAAAGGGTCAGCACTTTTACATCAAGTTTACTAGCAAATTTCGTAATTTTTTTTACTACTTGCATTCCTTCATGATGTCCAGCAATACGAGGCATTGCTCTTCTTTTCGCCCATCTTCCATTACCATCCATAATGATCGCAATGTGCTCCGGGATATATCCCTTTTTCACTTCTTCAATGAGATGATCAAACGATGTGACCTTTTTACCTTTAAAAAAAGGAAACTTTTTAAACATCATTCATACCCTCCAACAAGCAGACGTATGCCTAAAAGTGTAAAAAGACCCCCTTAAGAAGAGGGTCATATTTGCGAAGGTATCGCTATTACACTTCCATGATTTCTTTTTCTTTGTTTTTTGCGATTTCGTCAACTTTTGCAATATATTTATCTGTTTCTTTTTGGATATCTTCTGTGTACCCTCTTAAGTCGTCTTCTGTAATATCGCCAGCTTTTTCAAGCTTTTTAAGATCATCATTAGCATCACGGCGTACATTACGAACAGCAACTTTTGCTTCTTCAGCATATTTTTTAACAGTTTTTACTAGGTCTTTACGACGCTCTTCTGTTAACGCAGGGAATGCAATACGAATTACTGATCCATCGTTAGAAGGGTTTAAACCTAAATCTGCTTTTAAAATCGCCTTTTCAATATCACCGATAGACGTTTTATCATAAGGTTGAATGACAAGTAAACGCGCTTCAGGAACTGTAATGTTTGCTAATTGTACAACAGGTGTTGGCGCACCATAATAATCAACTTGTACCTTATCTAAAGCAGCCGCACTTGCACGACCAGCACGAACTGAAGCTAATTCGCGAGAATAAGCAGCTACTGCTTTTTCCATTTTTTCATTTGCAGTTTTTAAGACTTGTTGTCCCATATTTATTTCCCCCTTACAATTGTTCCAATATTTTCGCCTAAAACGGCACGCTTAATATTACCTTTTTCCATAACTGAGAATACAATTAATGGAATATCGTTATCCATGCATAAAGAAGAAGCAGTAGAATCCATTACTCCTAAACCTTCTTTTAATACATCTAAGTAAGTAAGTGATTCATATTTCGTTGCTGTTGGATCAATAGATGGATCTGCATTATATACGCCATCTACATTATTTTTCGCCATTAAAATAACGTCAGCTTCAATTTCCGCTGCACGTAATGCCGCAGTTGTATCTGTAGAGAAGTACGGGTTACCAGTACCTGCTGCAAAAATAACAACACGTTTTTTCTCTAAGTGACGAATTGCTTTACGACGAATGTAAGGCTCTGCAACCTGACGCATTTCAATAGAAGTTTGAACACGTGTTTGAATGCCAATGTTCTCTAAACTATCTTGAAGAGCTAATGAGTTCATAACAGTTGCTAACATGCCCATGTAGTCCGCTCCTGCACGATCCATGCCCATTTCGCTTCCAATTTTCCCACGCCAAATGTTACCGCCACCGACAACAACAGCAACTTCTACATCAAGTTCTGCAATCTCTTTCACTTGTTCTGCAACTGATTTAATAACAGCTGGGTTAATTCCAAATCCTTTTTCACCTGCTAAAGCCTCACCGCTTAGCTTTAAAACGACACGATTATACTTCGGTTTACTCATAATGAACCTCCAATTGCTTACATCTTTATTTTAAAAAAGGGAACACAAAGTGTTCCCTAATCTGTATTAGTTGTTACCTTTTACTTGGTTCATTACTTCTTCAGCAAAGTTGTCTTCGCGTTTTTCGATACCTTCACCAACAGCGTAGCGAACGAATCCTTTTACTGTTCCGCCTTTAGACTCAACGAACTGACGAACTTTTAAGTCAGGGTTTTTAACGAAAGCTTGGTCAAGTAAGCAAATCTCTTCGAAGAATTTACCTAGGCGACCCTCAACCATTTTAGCAACGATCTTTTCAGGCTTGCCTTCGTTTAAAGCTTGTTGCGTTAATACTTGACGCTCATGCTCAACTTCTTCAGCTGTTACAGCATCGCGGTCGATGTATTTAGGGTTAACTGCTGCAACGTGCATTGCTACATCTTTAGCAGCCGCTTCATCAGTAGAACCTTCAAGAACTGTTACTACACCAATACGTCCACCCATGTGTAAGTAAGCACCGAATGCATCTGCATCAGTTTTTGTTACGATTTCAAAACGACGAAGTGTAAGTTTTTCACCAATTTTAGCGATTGCTTCATTGATGTGCTCTTCTACTGTTTTGCCGTTTGCAATTGTTTGAGTCATAGCTTCCTCAACAGATGCAGGCTTGTTAACTAATAAGTGAGCTGCTAATTCTTTTGTTAAAGCTTGGAAACCTTCGTTTTTCGCAACGAAATCAGTTTCAGAGTTTAACTCTAAGATTAAAGCATCGTTACCGTTTGTTTCGATGTAAGTTAAACCTTCAGCAGCAATACGGTCTGCTTTTTTAGCAGCCTTAGCGATACCTTTTTCACGTAAGAAATCAATTGCTTTCTCCATGTCGCCATTCATTTCTGTTAAAGCTTTTTTGCAGTCCATCATACCTGCGCCAGTTTTTTCGCGAAGTTCTTTTACCATTTGTGCAGTAATTGCCATACTTTTCATCCTCCTAAAATATGTATTTATACCTTAAAAAAGGTGATAAAAGGCCGAACCCCTTATCACCTTTCCAAATTTGTTACGCAGTAACAGTTTCTTCACCTTGTTTTGCTTCAAGGATCGCGTCTGCCATTTTAGATGTAAGAAGTTTTACAGCACGAATTGCATCATCGTTTGCTGGAATTACGTGATCGATTTCGTCTGGATCACAGTTTGTATCAACGATACCGATGATTGGAATGTTTAATTTGCGTGCTTCAGCAACTGCGATACGCTCTTTACGAGGGTCTACTACGAATAATGCACTTGGAAGACCTTTCATATCTTTAATACCGCCTAAGAATTTCTCAAGACGCTCTAACTCTTTTTTAAGTTGAACAACTTCTTTCTTAGGAAGTACATCGAATGTACCATCTTCTTGCATTCTTTCGATGTCTTTAAGACGCTTGATACGCTTTTGGATTGTTTGGAAGTTTGTTAACGTTCCACCTAACCAACGTTGGTTAACGAAGTACATACCAGCACGAGTTGCTTCTTCTTTAATAGCTTCTTGTGCTTGTTTTTTTGTACCTACGAATAAAATGTCTCCACCTTCAGCAGCAATGTTACGCATTACGTTGAAAGCTTCTTCAACTTTTTTCACAGTTTTTTGTAAGTCGATGATGTAGATACCGTTACGCTCTGTGAAAATGTAACGTTTCATTTTTGGGTTCCAACGACGAGTTTGATGTCCGAAATGAACACCAGCTTCAAGCAATTGCTTCATAGAAATTACTGACATAATTTAGTTCCTCCTAAATGGTTTTTGATATCCTCCGTTTACTTCATCTCTAAGCGAAACTACAAGCGTAGCACCAACACTTAAATCAGTAAACGTGTGTACTTTGTACTGACACCACTGCTTACTATATCATAATGAAATATTACAATCAAGTCGAAAATGCGAACAATGTAAAACTTTCTTTTTCGTTATTAGTTTACTAATCTTTTTCAGTCCCAGTATTACCACTTTCCCTCCACTTCAAGCAACCTTTCACATCAAAGAACCAAAATCTGCCACCATAAAACTACAACAAATTTCTAAAAAATAATAAAAAGCCCTCCTCAAATGAGGAGAGCTTTCCTTAAACATTAGTTTGTTTTTAATTTAGCAAGCTCATGTAAAAACTTGTCATTTAATACTTTAATGTATGTTCCCTTCATACCTAAAGAACGAGACTCGATAACACCCGCACTTTCTAATTTACGAAGTGCGTTTACGATTACAGAACGAGTAATTCCTACGCGATCAGCGATTTTACTTGCAACAAGTAAACCTTCTGTTCCGTTTAATTCTTCGAAGATGTGCTCGATTGCCTCTAACTCACTATATGATAATGAGCTAATTGCCATTTGAACAACAGCTTTACTACGTGCTTCCTCTTCGATTTCTTCCGCTTTTTCGCGTAAGATTTCCATACCTACTACAGTCGAGCTGTACTCAGCAAGAATTAAATCATCATCTAAGAATTCTTGACCAAGACGAGCTAACACTAATGTGCCTAAACGCTCACCACCACCAACGATTGGTACAATTGTAGTTAAACCTTGACCGAATAATTCTTTGTTTTCTACAGGGAATGCTGTATATGCACTATTTACATCTAAGTTTGAAGATGTTTCTGTAATGTTAAATAAGCTTTGCGTATACTCCTCTGGGAATTGACGCTCTGCAAGCATTTGTTTCATACGCTCGTTTTCGATTTGTTGGTGAATTGCATATCCTAATAATTTACCGCGACGACTTACTACGAATACGTTCGCTTCAATTACTTCACACATTGTGTCTGACATTTCTCTAAAGTTTACAGGCTTTCCTGCTGCGCTCTGTAATAACGCATTTAATTTTCTCGTTTTTGCTAATAATTCCATTTCTAAACTTCCTCCTACATGTTACTCACATATTTTTTCATCACTTGGAAACTAGGGCGAGTCACCTGATGACACTATTACAAAATAAACTGGCTCACATCTTTATTTTTAGCAATCGTTGCTAATTTTTCCTCTACATATTGAGGGGTTATCGTTATTTTTTCTAACGTAATTTCAGATGCTTCAAACGATAAATCTTCAAGAAGCTTCTCCATAATGGTATGAAGTCTTCTCGCTCCAATATTATCCGTATCTTGATTAACTTGATAAGCAATCTCAGCAATCTTACGAATAGCATCGTCAGAAAATTCAATTTCTATACCTTCAGTTGCTAATAGTGCTATATATTGTTTCACTAAAGCATTATCAGGTTCTACAAGAATTTTAACAAAATCATCTACCGATAATTTTGTTAATTCCACTCGGATTGGAAATCTTCCTTGCAGTTCTGGAATCAAATCAGACGGTTTGGACATATGGAAGGCACCAGCCGCAATAAATAAAATATAATCTGTTTTCACCGATCCATATTTCGTTGCAACGTTCGATCCTTCGACAATTGGTAATATATCACGTTGCACACCTTCACGCGATACATCCACGCTATTCGACTGCTTACCAGCAATTTTGTCAATTTCATCAATAAAAATAATTCCGAGCTGTTCAGCACGATAAACAGCCTCTTGTGTAACTTCATCCATATCAATTAAGCGCTGTGCTTCCTCATTTGTCAAGACTTTTCTTGCTTCTTTTACAGAAAGTTTGCGTTTTTTGGTTTTTTTCGGCATAAAACTTCCTAATGCATCTTGGAAATTCATCCCCATTTGTTCCATGCCAGTTCCTTGTAACATATCAAACATAGAGGACTGTTGTTCCGTCACTTCAATCGATACAATTTCCTCTTCAAGTAAACCGGAAGCAAGTTTCTTTTCAACTTCTCGGCGCTTATTTTCAATTTCAGCGTTATCTTGTGTTTCAGATGTCTGATTCACATTTTGATTTCCGCCAAATAACATTTCTAACGGATTTTTGAATCCAGATTGTTTTTGCGGACTTGGCACCAAAATTTCAACAAGTCGTTGATTCGCTTGTTCTTCAGCCTTATCTTTAACTTTCACAACCAGTTCTTCTTTTACGATGCGAACTGAAGTTTCCACAAGGTCACGTACCATAGATTCTACATCTCGGCCGACATATCCAACTTCTGTGAATTTCGTCGCTTCAACCTTGATAAAAGGTGCTCCAACGAGCTTCGCCATTCGTCGTGCTACCTCTGTCTTTCCGACCCCTGTCGGTCCAATCATTAAAATGTTCTTTGGAGCAATTTCATCGCGTAAGTTTTCTGCTAATTTACTGCGACGATATCGATTTCTAAGCGCTACTGCAACTGCTTTTTTTGCATCTTTTTGCCCAATAATATATTGATCCAATTTTTCTACAATTTGACGCGGAGTAAAATGTAAATGCATATAAAATGCCTCCCTTACGATTCTACAATTCTTCCACAATAATGTTGTGATTTGTATACACACAAATGTCACCAGCAATTTCTAAACTGGCTTTGGCAATTGCTTTTGCTGTTAAATGTTCACTTGCATGTTGTTTTAAAGCTCGACCCGCTGCAAGCGCATAATGTCCACCTGAACCGATTGCTAAAATGCCATCATCCGGTTCTATTACTTCTCCTGTTCCTGAAACAAGAAGTAACGTTGTTTGATCCATAACGATTAACATCGCTTCCAATTGACGCAGCATTTTATCACCACGCCATTGTTTCGCCATTTCAACTGCAGCACGTTGTAGGTTTCCATTATACTCTTCTAATTTCCCCTCAAACATTTCAAAAAGAGTAAACGCATCTGCAACGGAACCTGCAAATCCAGCTAACACCTTCCCTTGAAATAGCTTTCGAACTTTGCGTGCTGTATGCTTCATCACAACGGCATTACCAAATGTCACTTGTCCGTCGCCAGCCATAGCACACTCTCCATTATGGTGAATGGCAAATATCGTTGTAGCGTGGAAATTTCCCATAGAAAAAACTCCTTTACATGTTTTTATAGCTTTAAAAGCAATTTATGCCCGTGGGTGGTGCTTCATGTAAACAGAACGTAATCTTTCTTTTGAAACATGCGTATAAATTTGTGTCGTTGATAAATTTTCATGACCTAATAGCTCCTGCACAGTTCGTAAATCTGCCCCTTCATCTAACATATGTGTAGCAAATGTATGCCTTAACATATGTGGACTTATTTTCATTGTAAGAGACGCTTTCTTAATGAGCTCATTTAAAATATAACGCACACCTCGATCTGTTAACGGCGTACCCTTTGCATTTAAAAACACCATTTGAGAGTGTTCCTCTGTTTTTTTAGCTAACTGTTTTCTCCCGTTTTCTATATAAGTAATTAAAGCATCTTGTGCATAACTTCCAAACGGAACGTACCTTTGTTTTTTGCCTTTTCCCATCACTAGAATTGTTCCTACCGAAAAATCAATATCAGCAAGTTGTAGACTTACACATTCGCTCACACGAATCCCCGTCGCATAGATAAGCTCTAACAAGGCTTGATTTCTTTGACCAAGTGGTGTTTCCGTTCCAGAAACTTCAAACAATTTCTCTAATTCTTCAACGTACAAAAACTTTGGGATTGACCATTCTTTTTTGGGGAGTGACGCAAGTGCAAATGGATTATCTTCTCGATATCCTTCACGCATCAGAAAACGATATAAACTTCGTAAACTTGATACTTTTCTCGCGACAGATTTACGGGCTAGCTTTTCATCGTGTAACGTCGTTAAATACAAACGAACATCTACATATGTAACATCTAAAAAAGAGGATATGCCTTCTCGCTCCATAAATTGCACAAAATGTTCTAAATCATTTTGATAACTTGCAATTGTATATTTTGAATAATTTCTTTCAATTTGTAAATATCCAACGAATAATTGTAACAATTTCTTCACATTCATATAACTCACCTCAATAAAGGCTACTAAATCGTATCACAACTCAGTAGCCTTTGCAAGAAATTTAACTAAATATTTACAAAATTTTGAATTGTTTCTAAAGCGCGTGTTGCGTATGCTTCGTTTCGCTCTTGTTTCTTTTTAATTTTCTTTTCTAACGGTGCAAATAAACCAAAGTTTGCATTCATCGGTTGGAAGTTTTTCGCGTTTGTTGCAGTAATATAATTCGCCATACTTCCCATTGCAGTTACAGGAGGTAATACAACAGGCTCTTCTCCCTTTACAAGACGCGCTGCATTAATACCTGCTAATAGCCCTGAAGCAGCCGATTCTACATATCCTTCTACACCTGTCATTTGTCCAGCAAAGAATAAATCATCACGATGTTTATATTGGTATGTTGGACGAAGTAACTTTGGTGAATTAATAAACGTATTACGATGCATAACACCATAGCGTACAATTTCTGCATTTTCGAGTCCAGGAATTAATTGTAATACCTCTTTTTGAGGTCCCCACTTTAAATGTGTTTGGAACCCAACAATATTGTATAATGTTCCTGCTGCATCATCTTGACGTAATTGAACAACAGCGTATGGTGTTTTACCTGTTTTCGGATCTTCTAGCCCCACTGGTTTCATCGGTCCAAATAACAACGTCTGTCTACCACGGCTTGCCATTACTTCTACAGGCATACACCCTTCAAAGAATACTTCCTTCTCAAATTCTTTTAATGGCACTGTCTCCGCAGCAATTAAAGCATCATAAAAACGGTCGAACTCTTCCTCTGTCATTGGGCAATTTAAATAAGCGGCTTCCCCCTTATCATAACGGGATTTTAAATACACTTTATTCATATCGATGCTTTCTTTTTCTACAATTGGTGCAGCTGCATCATAGAAATAAAAATAATCTTCACCCGTTAACTCTTTTAGTTGTGCAGAAAGATCTGGAGATGTAAGTGGACCTGTTGCGATAACAGTTGGCCCTTCTGGAATTTCTGTCATTTCTTCGTTCATCACAGTTACGTTTGGATGATTTTTCACATACTCCGTTACTTTTGCTGCGAATTCATGACGATCTACCGCAAGTGCTCCTCCTGCCGGAACAGAACACTCATCTGCCGCACGAATAATAACAGAATCCATTTTGCGCATTTCTTCTTTAATGACACCAACAGCATTTGTTAATGTATTTGCACGAAGTGAGTTACTACATACTAACTCGGCAAATTTATCTGTATGATGAGCTGGTGTTTGTCTTACTGGTCTCATTTCATATAATTTTACTTGGACACCACGTTTTGCAATTTGATAAGCGGCTTCACTTCCTGCAAGACCTGCGCCAATGACGTTTACTACTTGTGTTGTCATGTATTCATCACCTTTCCTTTTCAATCCCGAAAAAAATGTGAGCAGTTACGCTCACATTTGTTGTTCTTCTTCATAATCACAAGAAATACATTGTACTTGAACGCCTTTTTTCAGCTTCTTCTCTACGAGCATACCTTCACATTTCGGGCATTTCCGGCCAATCGGTTTATCCCAAGATACAAAGTCGCATTCTGGATACGTACCACATCCATAGAAAAGACGTTTCTTTTTATTGCTTCGACGTTCAATAATTTGGCCTTTATCACATTTGGGGCAAGTTACACCAATTTCTTTCACAATCGGTTTTGTATTACGACAATCTGGAAAATTAGAACAAGCCATAAACTTCCCGTATTTGCCCATTTTAAAGACCATCGGATGACCGCATAATTCACAATCTTCCCCAGCCGGTTCATCTTTAATTTCGACTTCACGCATCTCCTTTTCCGCTTTTTCTAAACGGGGTTCAAAGCCTACGTAGAAATCATCAACGATTTTTACCCAATTTGCTTTCCCTTCTTCTACTTCATCAAGGTTTTGCTCCATATTGGCCGTAAATTCAATGTTAATAATTTCTGGGAAAAACTCTAAAATAAGTTCAATTACAATTTCTCCAAGTTCAGTCGGAACAAATCGTTTATTGTCTAATGCAACATATCCTCGCTTTTGAATCGTTTCAAGTGTCGGTACGTAAGTAGACGGTCTTCCGATTCCAAGTTCTTCAAGCGTTCGAACTAAACGAGCCTCTGTATAACGTGGTGGCGGCTGCGTAAAGTGCTGCTTTGGCTCCACATCTTTTGAAAATACAGTTTCCCCTATTTCTAAAGGCGGTAGCATTTTATCCTTTTCTTCCGCACCATCATCTTTCGACTCCACATATACTTTCATAAAGCCTGGGAATTTCACTACTGATCCACTTGCACGGAATTGAACATTATTATTAATGAGTCTAGCTGTAACAGTATCCATTATAGCAGATGCCATTTGACTTGCAACAAATCGCTCCCAAATCAATTTGTACAAACGATGTTGGTCACGACTTAAGAAACTCTTCAGTTCCTCTGGCTTTCTCATCACAGAAGTTGGGCGAATTGCTTCATGCGCATCCTGTGCATTCGCTTTTTTTGCTTCCTTCTTCTTCTCTGTTCCTATGTATTCCGAGCCAAACGCTTCAGTAATGTAAGAGCGCGCTTCTTCTTGAGCTGTTTCTGAAATACGCGTTGAGTCTGTTCTCATATACGTAATAAGACCTACAGTTCCCTGTTTACCAATATCTATCCCTTCGTATAACTGCTGCGCAAGCATCATTGTTTTCTTTGCTCGCATATTTAATTTACGTGCAGCTTCTTGCTGTAAGGAAGACGTTGTAAATGGTAATGCAGGATTACGTTTCCGCTCTTTTTTTGTTACATTTTCAACTGAAAACGCATTGTCTTTCATTGTTTCAATTATGTCTTTTACTTGCTCTTCGTTTGTTAATTGAACCTTTTCTCCGTTTACACCGTAAAAAGATGCTTCAAATGTGTCTTTTCCTTTTACAAATTCTGTTTTAATTGTCCAAAACTCTTCCGGAATAAAACTTTGAATTTCTTTTTCACGATCAATAATTAAACGAACCGCTACAGATTGTACACGTCCTGCACTTAATCCTTTTTTGACTTTCTTCCATAATAAAGGACTAATATTATAACCAACAAGACGATCAAGTATCCGTCTTGCTTGCTGTGCATCGACTAAATCCATATTAATTGCACGAGGATGCTTAAATGACTCTTTAATCGCATCTTTTGTAATTTCATTAAAAACAACCCGGCAATCTGATTCAATATCCACATTTAGCGTATTGGCTAAATGCCAAGCAATCGCTTCTCCTTCGCGGTCTGGATCGGCCGCGAGATAGACTTTTTTTGCTTTTTTTGCTGCTGATTTTAAATCTTTTAAAACAGGACCTTTACCACGGATGGTAATATACTTCGGGGTGAAGTTATTTTTCACTTCTATCCCCATTTGACTTTTAGGTAAATCGCGAACATGTCCCATAGACGCGACGACTTTGTATTTTTTCCCTAAATATTTCTCAATGGTTTTCGCCTTAGAAGGCGACTCCACGATTACGAGGTAATCTGACATGCTAGTGCCTCCTTAAGAGGTGGATTCAAGTCTTCATTAATCTTATTGATTTCTCTTGTTTTTGTCAATCAAGAATGAGTATAACATACAGTGCCAATCTACCATTTGTCAATAATTGTTTAATAAAAACATAAAAATATACGGTTAATTTAAAAATTCTTCAAGAATATCCTCTGCTTTCTGAATAAGTTTTGCTCCTTGCTTTATGAGTTGGTTTGTTCCTGCTGCACTTTCCGTAAAAATAGGACCTGGAAGAGCGAATACCTCCCTATTTTGTTCTAAAGCGAGATCTGCTGTAATAAGCGAGCCACTTTTTGATTTCGCTTCCACTACTAGAACTCCTTTACAAAGACCGCTTATAATTCGATTTCTTTTTGGGAAATACCATTTTTTAGGTGGATAATGTGGCGGATATTCTGTTAATAACAGTACAGCATTCTTCCATATTTTATAAAAATACCAATTATCTTTCGGGTACATATACTGCAATCCATGGCCTAAGACAGCGATAGTAGAACTATGTTGCTGCACTGCGATTTGGTGAGCAATCGTATCAATTCCACTTGCAAAACCACTTACAATTAACCATTCTTTATCTATTAGCGGTTTTAAAAGAGATTGTATGCTCTCTTTCCCGTATAAAGAAGGTTTTCTTGTTCCAACTACTCCAATTTTATTTATTTTCCCTAATAATTCTCTCTTTCCTTTTCCATATAAAACGAAAGGCGGATCTGGTATTTCACGTAATAATTCCGGATAATCCTCATCCCATATTGTGACGTAAAAAATATGATTTTCTTCTAAATGACGTGTACATTGTGCGGGGATAGATGTTTGTAAGAAGCGAACTAATTCAGAAGATTTTTTCGGAGTTAATCCAGCATATTTTTCAAATTCCACGGAGCTAAAACTGTACAGTTTCTTTATCTCTGGATCTATACGCAGTAAGTTAGTTAATGCTTTCCAATGATCTGCTAATACATAATGAAGATGAAGCAATCGTTCCTTTTTCATCACCATTCTCCTTACCCATAATTTTTATTATGTAAACAAAAAAAGTGTAAAAAGACACCTTCTAGCACGAAGGTGTCTTTCAAAAAGATTAGTAGTTTTTACAAGTTTCAAATAATCCCTTTTCTTTTAAAACAGAGATTAAAGTTTCGCCCATAACAGCTGGTGTTTCAGCGACTTTGATACCACAAGCTTCCATTGTTTTAATTTTTTCAGCAGCTGTACCTTTGCCGCCAGAAATAATGGCACCAGCATGGCCCATACGTTTTCCTGCAGGCGCTGTTTGACCACCGATAAATCCAACAACAGGTTTTGTCATATTTGCTTTTACCCACTCAGCAGCTTCTTCTTCTGCTGTTCCGCCGATTTCACCAATCATAATAACAGCATGTGTTTCTGCATCTTCATTAAACGCTTTTAACGCGTCAATAAAGTCTGTACCATTGACAGGGTCACCACCGATACCTACAGCAGTAGATTGACCAATGCCTTCTTGTGTTAATTGATGTACAGCTTCATATGTCAATGTACCAGATCGAGATACAATACCTACATGGCCTTTTTTATGAATATATCCTGGCATAATACCAATCTTACATTCATCTGGTGTAATGACACCTGGGCAGTTTGGTCCAAGTAAACGTGTCTGTTTACCTACCATATATTTCTTAACTTGAACCATGTCTAATACAGGAATGCCTTCTGTAATACATACTACTAAGTCAATCTCTGCATCAACAGCTTCCATAATTGCATCAGCCGCAAAAGCGGGTGGAACGTACACAACTGAAGCATTTGCGCCCGTTGCTTTCACAGCATCTTCTACTGTATTAAAGACAGGTACACCTTCAATTTCAGTGCCGCCTTTACCAGGTGTTACACCACCGACAATTTTCGTACCATATTCAATCATTTGTTTTGTATGGAATAAACCTTGTGAACCAGTAATACCTTGTACAATAACTTTTGTATCTTTATTAACTAATACGCTCATTTTTCTCCCCCGCTTTCTATTAGCCCACTAGTGAAACAATTTTTTGCGCACCGTCTGCCATAGATTCTGCTGCAACGATATTTAAACCAGATTCATTTAAAATCTTCTTACCTAACTCAACATTTGTACCTTCCAGACGAACAACAAGTGGTAATTCAAGGCCTACTTGTTTTGTCGCTTCAATAACACCTTCTGCAATTACATCACATTTCATAATGCCACCAAAAATGTTAACGAAAATACCTTTTACATTTTTGTCAGAAAGAATAATTTTGAAAGCTTCTGTAACTTTTTCAGCTGTAGCACCGCCACCAACATCTAAGAAGTTAGCTGGATCGCCATGGTAATGTTTAATGATATCCATTGTTGCCATTGCTAATCCTGCACCATTTACCATACAACCAATATTTCCATCTA
This sequence comes from Bacillus sp. Medicinal_06, assembly GCF_056711665.1. Lineage (NCBI taxonomy): Bacteria > Bacillati > Bacillota > Bacilli > Caryophanales > Bacillaceae > Bacillus > Bacillus sp. Medicinal_06. The sequence continues at coordinate 130,331 of NZ_JBWYHD010000007.1, forward strand.
AAGGAATATAGTTTAAGTCGTATTTAGAAGCTTCAATTTCTTTCGGATCTTCTTCTTCAAGATCACGAAGTTCTAGAATGTCTTTATGACGATATAATGCATTAGAATCAAAGTTTAACTTTGCATCTAATGCCATAACTTTTCCATCACCTGTTGTAACAAGTGGATTGATTTCTGCAATAGAGCAATCTTTTTCGATATAAGCACGATATAATCCCATCATAAACTTCACAGCTTGTCCTACAAGCTCTTTTGGAATATTGATGTTAAATGCAATACGGCGTGCTTGGAAGCCTTGCAGACCTACTGCAGGATCAATATATTCTTTAAAGATTTTTTCTGGTGTTTTTTCTGCTACTTCTTCAATTTCTGTTCCGCCTTCTTCAGAAGCCATTAAAACAACTTGAGAAGTCGCACGGTCTAAAACTAGACCTACATAATATTCTTTTTTAATATCGCAACCTTCTTCAATAAGTAAGCGTTTTACTTCCTTACCTTCAGGACCTGTTTGATGCGTAACAAGCGTAGTACCTAAAATACTTTCCGCATATGTACGAACTTCATCTAAATTTTTCGCAACTTTTACACCGCCAGCTTTGCCGCGTCCACCAGCGTGAATTTGCGCTTTTACTACACATACATCTGTTCCTAATTCTTTCGCTGCTTCTACAGCTTCTTCAACTGTAAAGGCAACCTTCCCGTTCGGAACGCTAACCCCATAGCTTCTAAGGACTGCCTTACCTTGGTACTCATGGATATTCATGGTCCCATCCTCCCCTGTTTTCCTGTTTTACTCAAAAAGTTTTTTAATGTTTAAAAAACACTACATTGCCATTGTATAAAATGATTGCCACGCTGTCTACAATAAAGTGTCAGAAAACTGAAATCGCTTTATTCTTTTTTGAAAATAGTAATGTTAATATGCGAAAATAAAAAAATAAGCTGTGGATTCACAGCTTACTTTTGAATCATATCTTTAATTGGCGCAAATGTTTTTCGGTGTTCCTCTAACACACCATACGTTTCAATCGCTTGCAAATGTTGTTTTGTTCCATAACCCATATGCTGTTCAAAACCATATTCAGGATGTTTCTTACCTAGTTCCTTCATCATGTGATCACGTGTAACCTTTGCAATAATAGATGCGGCTGAGATAGAAATACTTTTTGCATCTCCTTTAATAATAGACGTTTGTGGAATTTGGGTAGGAAGTTTCATTGCATCAATTAATAAATGTTCTGGTGTACATGATAAATTTGCAATTGCATCTAACATTGCTTGTTTCGTTGCTTGATAAATATTTATTTCATCAATAACTTGTGGTGACACAATTCCAACACCAATTGCAATAGCTTTCTCTTTAATTTCATCATAAAAACGCTCACGTTTTGCTTCACTTAATTTTTTCGAGTCATTTAATCCTGGAATATAAAAATCTTCCGGAAGGACCACAGCTGCCGTTACAACAGGTCCTGCTAGAGGTCCCCTTCCCACTTCATCGATACCAGCAATGTATGTAAGTCCTTTTTCACGTAGCGTTTTTTCATACTTTGACATTTCAAAAAACTTTTCTTTTTCCTTTTGTTCTAACTCTTTTTGTTTATACCACTTCAAAATTAACTTTTGGACACCTTTCCGTTCGTCTTTCGTCAACATTTGAAACCGTTCATCTTCTTCATTCATAATTTCTTTTAGCAAACCTTCCACTTCTTGTATCGTAATTTTTTGCATCAGTGTACACTCCTTTTAAATACGGCCAAAAAGAAAAGACGCACAAACGCACGTCTTATACTTCTTCTACCTCTACTTCTTCTACAAACTCATCTGGTGTTTCAAATGTCATTTTCCCGAGTTTACCACCACGAAGTTCTCGAAGAACAAGTTCTGATGTTTTGTCATAATCAACAAGACCACCACCCATTAAGCAGCCTCTGTTCTTTCCAATCGCATCAAATAATTCTACGATGTCTTCTGGAATTAAATCTAATTTATAACGCTCTTGTAAGCGTTCTGGATAGTGTTTTTCCATAAAACGAAGCGCATAGACCGCTACATCCTGTAAATTTAAAATAGAATCTTTAATTGCACCAGTCGTCGCAAGACGAAGTCCTACTAATTCATCTTCAAATTTCGGCCATAAAATCCCCGGCGTGTCTAACAACTCCATTTCCTTACCTACTTTAATCCATTGCTGAGCTGTTGTAACACCTGGTCGATCACCTGTTTTCGCGATGTTTTTCTTTGCTAATTTATTGATTAACGTAGATTTCCCGACGTTTGGAATCCCAACGATTAATGCGCGAATCGCTCTCGGTTTAATCCCTTTTGCAATCATTTTATCAAATTTTTCTTTTACAAGTACTTTACATGCCGCTGTAATTTCTTTCATACCTTGTCCAGCTTGTGCATTAATCGAAATCGCTTTATGACCCTTCTCTTCAAAATAAGCGATCCATTGCTTCGTTAAACGATCATCTGCCATATCAGCCTTATTTAAAACGACTAATCTTGGTTTATGTGTAATAATTTCATCAATCATCGGATTTCGGGAAGATAAAGGTAAACGAGCGTCTACAAGTTCAATTACAGCATCGATTAACTTTAACTTTTCTGTTACTTGACGCCTCGCTTTTGCCATATGCCCTGGAAACCATTGAATTGCCATGTTGCCACCTTCTTTTTTTCATTTATTTCACAATACGTGCATCTTTTAATGGCCAATATAACATATTCGCTTTTCCAATTACTTGGTCCATCGAAATCGTTCCAATTGTACGACTATCTTTACTAAAACGACGATTGTCACCTAGTACAAACAATTGACCTTTTGGAACTGTTTTCTTACCTGTAATTTCTTCAAGTTTGAAATCATATGTAAGTGGTCCATCAGCAAGTTGTTTTTTCTGCTTGTCTAAATACGGTTCCTCATAAGGTTTTCCGTTAATATACAGTTTATCATTACGATATTCAACTTCATCGCCTGGTAAGCCGATAACACGTTTAATATAATCTTTTTCTTCTGTTGCTCGGAATACGATTATGTCAAAATGTTTCGGTTCTCCAATGTGATAGCCAATCTTATTGACGATCATTCGATCACGATCATGTAACGTCGGTGACATTGATACACCATCTACAAGAATTGGTGCAAAGAAAAACTGTCTAATGACACCAGCTAACACAACAGCAATCAAAATTGCTTTTATCCATTCCCAAAGCGAACTCTTCTCTTTCTTCATGTATTTCCCCTCCACAATTATGTAAGCTGCCCGTATTATATCAAAATTTCATATAGATTGGAAAAAGGGAGCTTGTGCATTTACAAGCTCCCATACATGTCTTATCGAATTTCTTTAATACGTGCTGCTTTACCGCGAAGGTTACGTAAGTAGTATAACTTAGCACGACGTACTTTACCACGGCGAAGTACTTCGATTTTCGCGATTCTTGGTGTGTGAATTGGGAATGTACGCTCAACACCTACACCGTAAGAAATCTTACGAACTGTGAACGTTTCACTAATTCCGCCACCACGACGTTTAATTACAACACCTTCAAAAAGCTGAATTCTCTCACGAGTACCCTCAACTACTTTTACGTGTACACGTAAAGTGTCACCAGGACGGAATGAAGGTAGGTCAGTTTTTAATTGGCCTTTTGTAATTTCTGCGATTAATTGTTGCATATTCAATTCTCTCCTTTAAACAGATGCTCTTATAAAGTCATTAATAAATTACAGCGGAACATCGTTAATACGGCTACTGCTTTCAGTAGCACAAATGTTATAATAGCATATTGCTAGGCCTGTTGCAATAGAAAATATATGAAGTTGTTATCGTTCTTCTTTAATCTGCTCAAGCCATTTTTTTTCTTGCTTCGATAACTCACGTTCTTCAAGTAAATCCGGTCTACGCGTATATGTACGGCGTAATGATTCCTTATGGCGCCATTCTTCAATATACTTATGATTTCCTGACATAAGTACATCTGGTACCTTCATACCACGAAAATCAGCAGGACGCGTGTAATGTGGATGCTCCAATAAACCAGTACTAAAAGAATCCTCAATCTGTGAATTCTGATTCCCTAGTACTCCCGGCAAAAGGCGTACAACACTATCTGTAACAACCATGGATGCTAATTCCCCACCAGTTAACACATAGTCACCAATAGAAATTTCATCCGTTACAAGATGTTCACGAATTCGCTCATCATACCCTTCATAATGACCACACACAAAAATAACATGTTCTTCGCTAGCAAACTCTTCTGCCTTTTTCTGTGTAAAGCGTTCTCCTTGCGGGCACATTAACACAACTCTTGGTTTACACTCTGTGTCCTTCGTTAATTCTTCTACAGCATCAAAAATGGGTTGCGGAGTTAAAACCATACCCGCCCCACCGCCGTACGGGTAATCATCTACACTGTTATGCTTGCTTGTTGTATAATCACGAAAATTTACAACCCTAAGCTCCACTGCCTCTTTTTCTTGTGCTTTTTTTAAAATCGAAGATCCAAACACACCAGTGAACATCTCTGGGAATAATGTTAAAATATCAATTTTCATTATAGCAATCCTTCCATTACATGAATGGTTACTAGTTTATTTTCGATGTTAACTTGCAGTACAACATCATCAATGTATGGAATTAAAAGATCTTGCCCTTTCGGACGCTTAATTACCCATACATCGTTTGCACCAGGAGATAGAATCTCTTTAATTGCACCTAGCGGTTCTCCATCCTCTGTTACAACTTTACAACCAATAATTTCATGATAATAATACTCACCTTCAGCAAGCTCGCCCAATTGCTCTTCCGGTACCTTTAATAAAGAACCTTTAAACTTCTCCACTTCATCTACATTGTTATAGCCTTCGAATGTCAATAAATCAAATGTTTTATGTTGACGATGAGAAGTGATTTTTACTGGGAGTGGTTCTGTTCCTCTATCTCCCCATATGTATAACGTATTCCCTACCTTATATCGCTCTTCCGGAAAATCAGTACGAGAAATGACACGGATCTCTCCTCTAACACCATGAGTATTTACAATTTTCCCTACGTTAAACCATTTTGTCATAAACAGCATGTCACCCCTGTTTTCTATATATTTTAAGCATCTCCATTCCATATATGGAACATGCAACTTCTCTTAAAATGTTAAAAAAGGGAGAGGAATAAATCCTCGCCCTTTTCACATTTATTGAATTTCCAGTGTAACTTTTTCATGATTATGATGTCCCACTGAATACAAGAGCATTCGAATCGCCTTTGCAACTCGCCCTTGCTTTCCAATGACTTTCCCAACATCCTCAGGATGTACGGTTAATCGATACTTTATCTCTCCGCTGCAAAGTTCCTGTGTAACCTTTACATCTTCAGGATGATCTACAAGAGGCTTGACGATCGTTTCGATTAACCCTTTCATAGCCATTGCCTCAATTACTTACCTTGTTTAGATAAGTGGAATTTCTCCATGATACCTTGGTTAGAGAAAAGATTACGAACTGTATCAGATGGTTTCGCACCGTTTCCTAACCATTTTAATGCTGCTTCTTCGTCGATTTTCACTTCAGCTGGTTGAGCAACTGGGTTGTAAGTACCGATTTCCTCGATGAAGCGTCCGTCACGAGGAGAACGAGAATCTGCAACAACTACACGATAGAAAGGAGTTTTTTTAGCTCCCATACGTTTTAAACGAATTTTAACTGCCATTTATAAAGCACCTCCGAATTTATTTCACACAGATAATTATATTAGCAAAAAGACTATTGCTTTGTAAAGTATTTTTTCTTAACAGAGCCATCTTTTTTTCCTTACATAAATGGAAACTTCAATCCACCTAGTCCTTTTTTCTTACCTTTTTGCATGCCTGTCATCGTCTTCATCATTTTCTTCATATCTTCAAACTGTTTCAGTAGACGATTGATTTCTTGTACGGTTGTACCGCTACCTTTGGCAATACGTTTTTTACGACTAGCATTGATTATTTCCGGTTGTTCTCGCTCTAAGATTGTCATAGAACGAATAATTGCCTCAATATGCCCAATTTGTTTTTCATCAACTTGTGCATTTTTCAGCCCTTTAATTTTATTTGCACCAGGAAGCATTCCTAGCAATTCATCAAGCGGTCCAAGTTGACGCACTTGTCCAAGTTGCTCAAGGAAATCATCAAGTGTAAACGAAAGCGTACGCATTTTTTGCTCAAGTTCTTTTGCTTTTTCTTCATCAACTGTAGCTTGCGCTTTTTCAATTAATGTTAGAACGTCACCCATCCCTAAAATACGAGATGCCATGCGTTCAGGATGGAACGCTTCAATTGCATCTAACTTCTCACCCATACCAGCAAATTTAATTGGTGTGTTTGTTACTGCTTTAATAGATAATGCTGCACCACCGCGCGTATCACCATCTAATTTCGTTAAAACAACACCTGTTAAACCTAACTGTTCATGGAAGCTTTGTGCAACATTGACCGCATCTTGTCCTGTCATCGCATCGACAACTAGGAAGATTTCATCCGGTTTCGCAACTTCTTTCACTTTCGCTAATTCATCCATTAGGTCTTCATCAATATGCAGACGACCTGCCGTATCGATTAAAACATAATCATGATGATCTTCTTTTGCTTTTGCAATCGCTTGTTTCGCAATTTCAACAGGACTTACTTGATCTCCTAATGAGAAAACAGGCATGTCCAATTGCTTCCCTAATGTTTCAAGCTGTTTAATTGCTGCAGGACGGTAAATATCTGCCGCAACAAGCATCGGTTTACGATTATGCTTTTTACGAAGCAAATTCGCTAGCTTACCTGTTGTCGTTGTTTTACCTGCCCCTTGAAGTCCAACCATCATAATAACAGTTGGTGGCTTATTAGCGACAGCGATTTTACTTTGCTCTCCGCCCATAAGTTCTGTCAGTTCTTCCTGTACAACTTTAATTACTTGTTGTCCAGGTGTCAAACTTTTCATTACATCTTGTCCGACAGCACGCTCAGACACACGCTTTACAAAATCTTTTACTACTTTAAAGTTAACATCCGCTTCTAAAAGAGCAAGACGAACTTCTCTCATCATTTCTTTCACATCGGCTTCAGAAACTTTTCCTTTGCCGCGGATTTTTTGCATCGTCTGTTGAAGTCGGTCGGCTAATCCTTCAAATGCCATATTGCCGCCCTCCTAATCTAATTTTTCGATAGCTTCAACAACTTGTTTCATTTCTTCATTCACATGCTCTTCTTCGCTGATTAGCTGTTTAAGCTTTGCAACAAGTCGCTGTCGCTCTTGAAACTTTTGAAGTAATACTAATTTTTCTTCATATTCTTCAAGCATCGCTTCAGTCCGTTTAATGTTATCATACACGGCTTGGCGACTTACATCAAATTCTTCCGCAATTTCACCAAGAGATAAATCATCTAAATAATAAAGCGACATATAACTTCTTTGTTTTTGCGTTAACAACGATTGATAAAAATCAAATAAATAATTCATTCTCGTTGTTTTTTCGAGCATGTTGGATCATCCTTTGTTAAGTGATTTCCCTTTACATGGATTAGTTTACATGGAGTATAAAAGAGTGTCAAGTTTTTTTCTTAACATCTTATATTTTTTATAAAAAAGAAGCGGGAATACCGCTTCTTTCACTTTATACTTCTTCTTTTTCTACTAAGTTCGCAAATAAACCATACACATATTGTTCTGGATCAAATTGCTGCAAGTCGTCCATTTGCTCTCCAAGTCCAACAAACTTCACTGGTACGTCCATCTCATTACGAATTGCTAATACAATACCACCTTTAGCAGTTCCATCTAATTTCGTTAAAACAATACCTGAAACATTCGTTGCTTCGCGGAATGTTTTTGCTTGACTTAAACCATTTTGTCCTGTCGTTGCATCAATAACAAGCAAAACTTCATGAGGAGCACCGGGAACTTCGCGTTCAATAACACGTTTTACCTTTTCTAGTTCTTTCATTAAGTTTACTTTATTTTGTAAGCGCCCTGCCGTATCACATAGCAAGACATCTACTTTACGTGCTTTTGCTGCTTGAACAGCATCATACATAACAGCTGCTGGATCGGAACCAGACCCTTGCTTAATTACTTCCACACCAACGCGATCTCCCCATACTTCTAGCTGTTCGATCGCTCCTGCACGGAACGTATCCCCTGCTGCTAATAAAACAGACTTACCTTCTGATTTAAACTTATGAGCCATTTTACCAATTGTTGTCGTTTTTCCAACACCATTAACACCAACAAATAAAATAACCGTTAATTGATCTTGCTGCATGTTAATTTCATTACTAAACTCTTCATCACCTTTGTAAATTCCTACTAATTTCTCTGAGATAACAGCTTGTACTTCCTTTGGATCTTGAATGTTACGACGCTGCACTTCTTCTTTCAGCTGATCGATAAGCTCCATTACTGTTGCAACACCAACATCTGCACCAATTAAAATTTCTTCCAATTCTTCAAAGAAATCCTCATCAACTTTACGATAGCGATATACTAAATCATTTACTTTATCCGCAAATGAATTTCTCGTTTTTTCTAACCCTTGTTTAAATTTTTCTGTTACAGTATCTGTTTGTTTTGAAATTTTTTCTTTCAACTTTTTAAAGAAACTCATTCTTCTCATCCTTCCTATTCGCTTGTAACAAGCTCTTCTTCTCCGTCACCTAACCGAACGGACACAAGCTTAGAAACACCTGATTCTTGCATTGTTACCCCGTACAGTACATTGGACTCTTCCATTGTACCTTTTCGGTGTGTAATAACAATAAACTGCGTTTCATCACTAAATTTCTTCAAATACTGCGCGAAACGAGCTACATTCGCTTCATCAAGAGCAGCCTCCACTTCATCTAGTACGCAGAACGGAACAGGCCGTACTTTTAAAATACCAAATAGCAATGCAATTGCAGTTAAAGCACGTTCTCCACCTGACAATAAACCTAAGTTTTGCAATTTCTTACCTGGTGGCTGCGCTACAATATCAATGCCCGTATTTAATAAATCTTGCGGATTCGTCATTACTAAATCTGCTCTTCCGCCTCCAAATAATTCACAGAATACAGATTGGAACTCTGTTCGAATCGCTTGGAATGTGGTAGAAAAGCGTTTTTTCATCTCTTCATCCATTTCTGTAATAACTTGATGTAACGTTGCCTTCGCTTCTTCCAAGTCATCCCTTTGCTCTAGTAAGAATGTATGCCTTTCAGCTACACGTTCATATTCATCGATTGCGCCTAAGTTCACTGTTCCAAGCTCTTCAATGGATAATTTAATTAATTTTACCTTTTTACGCGCATCCTCTGCAGGCATCATCATTGTATATTTCAGTTTTGCTGCTTCAAATGAAATCGTATACGTTTCACGTAAATGTTGCAACCTATTTTCCAATTCAACATCAAGACGATTGATTTTCACCTCTTGATCTTTTAGAATCTCAAGAACATATTTATGTCGCCCTTTTGTTTCTTTTACTTCACGTTCTATATATTCTACCCGTTCCTGCAGAGTTAGACGTTGCTCACGACGAGAACTAATTAATTCTGATGTTTGATTTCGATCGTGCGCTTTCTTTTCAATCATATTGGTAATTTGCTCTTCACCACTCGAATTGGATGTCATTTCTTGCTTTAAGAACGCTAAATCCTCTTTTGTTTTTACAAGCGTTCGCTGCGCTTCTTCTTGTTCTTTCGTTAAGCGATCCACTTTTTCTTTTTGGTTGGACAAACGTTGCTGCTTTTCTGCAGCTTGTACTTTCAGCTCCGTCATCTCCGTTTGAATTTTTTCTTTCGAAGAATGTTGCTCGCTTTTCTGCTTTGTTAAGGCAGCAATTTTTCCATCCAGCTCTGTGATATCTTTTTGAAGACTCGCTAAAATTCCTTCTAACTCTTCTTTACGCCCTTGCATCCTAACTTGATCTTGTAAAAAGCCTTCTATTTCTAAATCATAGATAGACAAACGATCATTAATACGATGCTCTTCTAACTCTAGCTGATTAATTTCTTCTTTTAATTTTTGCTCATCTACGCGCTCTTGTTCTACATCGTAACGTAACTCTTTTATTTTAGCTTCTTTTTCTTGAATTTCTTGTTTTAGCGCTTTAACGAAGTTTTCTAACTTAGAAGTTTTGTCTTCCATTTCAGCAAGCTTCTTACTCCACTCTTCTAATTCTCGCTGACGTCCTAATAAAGAAGATTTCGCTTGTTTTACAGCCCCACCAGTCATAGAACCACCAGGATTCACAACATCGCCTTCCACCGTTACAATACGGTAACGATATTGCAACTGCTTCGCTAACTCATTTGCACCTCTTAAATCTTTTGCAACAACAACCGTTCCTAATAAATTCGAAACTATGTTTTCATATTTATTATTATAATGTACCAATTCTGCTGCGACGCCTACAAACGATGGATGTTGCTTTACCATTCTTAGTTGTTCAAAGGTTAATGACCTTCCCTTAATAACAGCCTGCGGTAAAAACGTTGCACGTCCATGGCGATTTTGCTTCAAAAAGGCAATTGCCATGCGAGCATGCTCTTCTGTTTGTACAACAACGTGTTGCATCGCTGCACCAAGTGCAATCTCCATTGCAATTTCATATTCTTTCGGTACAGTAAGCAGCTCAGCTACCGCACCTTCAATGCCATGTAACTTACCTTCACGGGCCTTCAATACTTCACGTACACCTTGATAAAATCCAGAATAATCCTCTTGCATCTCTTCTAACATTTCTTTTCTAGAACGCGCTTGTTGAACAAATTGATACGCTTGATACAATTTTGTTTCATTTTCACTATATTGCGCCTTACATTTTCCAAGCGCCGCTTCTGTTTTTTGTATATTTGTGATAACGCTTGTAACTTTCTCTTTTACTTGCTCGTAACCCTCTACAAGTTTTGCCTTTTTAGCTGTAATTTGCATACGCATTTGTACATATTTTTCATTTTCTTCATCAAGGCGTTGATTTTTAGAGTTTTGTTGTTTAAATTGTTCCTCAAGCATAGATAGTTCGTTACGATGACTTGCTTGTTGATTTAAAAGTTCAATGTAATCCCCTTTTAAATGCTCAATTTTCTCTTCCAGGTTTTCTGCATATGTAGAAAGAAGTTTCTCATTTTCGTGCAGCTTCTGCTCTAACTCTTTTACATGGTTTGCGAAATTCATGAGTTCTTCCGTACTTGTTTCGATTTCTCCATCATAAACCTTAGTTTTTTCTGTTAACTCAATAATTAACTGTTCAAGCTGGGCACAATGCGTTGTTGCATTTTGTTTTCTTTCCTTTAACAATTCACGCTGTCCCTCTAACTTTTCTAACTCTTTACTAGAAAGAAGGAGGACTTCTTGCAAGGAATCTACAGATTCATCAATTGCTTGCAATTGTCCACGTAATTCCTCGAGCTCTGCTTCACTTTTTTGTAAATGCGTTGACATTTTTACTTCTTCATCTTTATTGTGTCCAAACTGTTTTCTAAGTGCTTCCCATTTTTCATGTAATTCTTCAATTTCATATACAATGAGAGCGGCTTCTACTTTTTCCAGTTCTTCTTTTTTCTCAAGATAGTCTTTCGCAATAGAGGCCTGTTTTTCGAGCGGCTCTACTTGACTACTTAGTTCATGAATAATATCTTGCACACGATTTAAGTTTTCTTGAGTTTCTGCTAATTTACCTTCAGCTTTCTTTTTGCGAAGTTTATATTTTAATACACCCGCCGCTTCTTCAAATACACCACGACGTTCTTCAGATTTACTACTTAAAATTTCTTCTACTTTCCCTTGACTAATAATCGAGAAGGCTTCTCGTCCCATACCAGAGTCCATAAATAAATCAACAATATCTTTTAATCGACAGGACTGTTTATTAATAAAAAAGTCACTATCTCCTGAACGAGAAACACGGCGTGTTACACATACTTCATTATATTCAATCGGCAAACGCTGATCTTCATTATTTAAAGTTAATGTTACCTCTGCAACATTAACTGCTTTTCGCGTATCGCTTCCTGCAAAAATAATATCCTCCATCTTTGCACCGCGTAATGATTTTGCCGATTGTTCACCAAGTACCCAGCGGATTGCATCGGTAATATTACTCTTTCCACTTCCGTTCGGACCAACTACAGATGTTACACCCGGAACAAAATCAACAGATACACGCTCTGCGAAGGATTTAAATCCTGCTATTTCTAATCTCTTTAAAAACACGAAAGGCCTTCCCCCTATTCTCCGTTGTTATAGTCTATATCTGTAAAAACAAGCTACTGCACGGATTCATATTTATCTTTTTATATCCAAATAAAAATAAAGTTTCATTCTATGCACAAGGAATCCCCCTCATGTAAAGGGGGATTCCTTATGATTGTTCTTTTAACTTTTTCAACGCCTCTGCAGCAGCTTGTTGTTCTGCCTCTTTTTTTGACTTACCGCTACCAAGACCAAGAGCCACGCTATTTAGTGTAACACGTGACACAAATTCTCGATTATGAGCAGGTCCTTTTTCTTGCAAAATTTGATACTCAATATTACCGCTACCATCACGCTGAATTAATTCTTGTAATTGACTCTTGTAATCCATCACATGAGAAAAAGCACCTTCATTAATTTTTGGATATACGATTTCTTTTAAGAATCCCCACACTGTATCCAATCCTTGATCAAGATAAAGGGCACCAATAAACGCTTCAAAGACATCCGCTAATAAAGCCGGTCGTTCACGCCCACCTGTCATTTCTTCACCTTTTCCTAATAGAACTAGATTCCCAAATGACAATTCATTCGCAAAGCGGACAAGAGATGGCTCACACACAACAGCCGCACGCAACTTTGTTAGTTCTCCTTCGCTCATTGTCGGATATTTTTGAAACAAATACTGCGATACAGTTAGTTCTAATACAGCGTCTCCAAGAAATTCAAGACGTTCATTGTCTTCATGTGGCTTTTTTCGATGCTCATTCACATACGATGAATGCGTAAATGCTTGAATCAATAATTTTTCGTCTGTAAACGTAATACCTATTTTTTGTTGAAACGTTTTAAAAGCTTCACGATATTTTGTTTCATATTTTTTTTCTCTATATTTTCGGTACGGCATAGGTCCCTCCAGATATAAGCTGAGAAAGCCCCGCTATAAAACGGGACTTCACTCAAACATTATAGATGACTCTCTATGTAAGTCACAGCATCGCCAACAGTAGCAATTTTTTCTGCTTCTTCATCAGAAATTTCCATTTCAAACTCATCTTCTAATTGCATTACAAGTTCAACTACATCTAGGGAGTCTGCTCCTAAATCTTCTTTAAAGCTTGCAGCTGGTACTACTTCTGTTTCTTCTACTCCTAAACGATCCACGATGATTTTCGTTACACGCTCTAAAACATCTGCCATAATTCATTCACCTCCCCTCAAATATTATATTAAATATTTCACAAAAAAACTAGGTGAAATCGTTTCTTTTATTACATTACCATACCGCCATCAACATGCAGAGTTTGTCCTGTAATATATTTGCTGTGATCAGCAGCAAAAAATGTTACAGCATTCGCAATATCTTGCGCTTCTCCAAACTTAGCAGCAGGGATCAATTTCAACATTTCTTCTTTTAAGTTTTCTGCCAGTACGTCCGTCATATCGGTAGCAATAAATCCAGGAGCGATGGCATTTACAGTTATATTTCTACTAGCTAATTCTTTAGCAGACGTTTTTGTCAATCCAATTACACCTGCTTTTGCAGCAACGTAATTCGCTTGACCAGGATTTCCTGTAACACCAACAACAGAAGCAATATTAATAATACGTCCATGACGTTGACGCATCATGTAGCGAGATACGGCTTTCGTACATAAGAATACACCTTTTAGATTTGTATTAATAACTGTATCCCATTCTTCTTCTTTCATACGCATTAATAAATTATCTCTCGTTACTCCTGCATTATTCACAAGAATATCCACTTGTCCAAATGTGTCTACAGTTTGTTTTACCATATTTGCAACATCTTCACTATTAGCAACATCAGCTCTTACTGCGATTGCTTCTGAGCCAAGTTTTTTTATTTCATCGACTACTTCATTTGCTTTTCGCTCATTACCAGCGTAGTTCACTACAACCGTCGCACCTTGCTTCGCTAAATCAATTGCAATTGCACGACCAATCCCGCGTGATGCGCCTGTTACTAATGCTACTTTCCCTTTTAACATCCGCTTTCTCCTCTCAAATTTGAAATGGTATCTTTCAATGTCTCTTCATCATATATCGCATATACTTTCACAGATGGAGCGATTGATTTCATAAGACCAGCTAGCACTTTTCCGGGTCCAATTTCAATAAATGTGTCTACCCCTTGTTCTACCATACGTTCAATGGATGGGTACCATAAAACAGGTGAATAGAGTTGTTCAATTAGCTTTTCTTTAATCTCTGCGCTATGCGTAATACAATCTGCCGTAACGTTTGCAACAACTGGAACATTTGCATTTTGGATTGTAATTTCATTTAAAACACCTTGAAATTTTTTAGCTGCTGGTTTCATTAAGGAAGAATGGAACGGACCACTCACACGGAGCGGAATTGCTCGTTTTGCACCTTTTTCTTTCACTCTTTGAGAAGCGAGTTCTACTCCTTGTTTCGTTCCAGAAATGACAATTTGCTTTGTACTGTTCATATTAGCAATTTGCACAGCATAACCTTCATTTGTTACTTCTTCTGTAACTTGTTTCAGAACATCTGGATCCGCTCCTAAAATAGCGGCCATTGCCCCTTCTCCACTCGGAACAGCTTCTTCCATATACTCACCACGTTTTCTCACAGCATACACAGCATCGTCGAATGTCAATGCTCCAGCTGCTACAAGCGCACTATACTCCCCCAGACTATGTCCTGCCACATAGTCTGGTGTAATATCATATTCTTTCAAAGCTGTTAAAATCGCAAAGCTTGTCGTCAACAATGCAGGCTGTGCATTTGTCGTTAGTGTCAGTTTTTCCTGTGGCCCTTCAAAAATCAGCTCTGAAAGAGACTCCTGTAAAACTTCATCTGCTTTTTGAAATACTTTTGCAACCTCTTTATGATTCTCTGCTAACTGTCTACCCATTCCAACTGCCTGTGAACCTTGGCCCGGAAAAAGAAATGCTAGTTTTCCCATTTCAAATCCTCCTCTTATTGAAGCGGCTCTTTCTCCATTACACTTGAAATTGTAGGAATTACTTCTTTCGCTACCATCTCTCTCGTTTGACGAATCGCACTGAATATCGATTGATCATTAGAAGAACCATGAGCCTTAATGACCGGAGCTTTTAATCCAAATAATGCTGCTCCGCCATACTCCGAATAATCCATTTTATCTTTTAATACCATAAGTTTTGGTTTTAATACTGCTGCTGCTAATTTGCTTGTAAATGAACTCATTAATTGTTCTTTTAGCATAGAGAATAACGCAAGTGCTGTTCCTTCTAATGATTTTAATGCTACATTTCCAGTAAAACCATCACATACAACTACATCTGCTACACCTTGTAGTAAATCTCTTGATTCAACATTTCCAACAAAGTTAATCGGTGCATCTTTTAACATAGCAAATACTTGTTTTGAAAGATCGTTTCCTTTACCATCTTCTGTACCAACATTTAAAAGGCCAACACGTGGATTTTGAATCCCTCTTACTTTTTCAGCGTAAACAGAACCCATAACCGCGTATTGATATAAATGAATTGGTTTTGCGTCGACATTCGCTCCAACATCTAGCATAACAAAGCCTTCTCCATCAACAGTTGGCATTGTGGGTGATAAAGCAGGTCGTTCAATCCCTTCCATCCGTCCTACCACAAACAATCCAGCAGCCATTAAAGCTCCTGTGCTGCCTGCTGATATACAAGCATCTGCTACACCTTCCTTTACTTGCTGTGCTGCAAGTACCATTGAAGCTTGTTTTTTACGGCGAACAGCTCTTACTGGCTCGTCCGTCGCTTCAATCATTTCGTCTGTATGAAGTATAGTAATACGCTCTTCATTTGTTAAATGCTGACGAATTTCCTCTTCTTTCCCTACTAGGGTAATATGTAAATCCGAATATTCCTTAATAGCTTTCATTGCTCCTAATACAACTGCTTTTGGAGCATGATCGCCGCCCATTGCATCTATTGCGATTTTCATAAATTGTTACCTTCCTCACTATAATTACTAGATCGATACATTTCAAAAGTGCCTGAAAAAACAAGTTCTTCGCCAACAAAGCTACGCACTTTGACAACCGTCCGACCTTTATCATTCTCCACATCTTCAACGCGAGCTTTAGCAATAACGCGTTCTCCTAATTTTACAGGACGAATATATCGAATGGTAGACTTTGCAGTTAAAGCTAGCTCTTCATCAATAACCGCAACAGCTAGTGAGTTTGCTTGGGCAAATAAATGATGCCCACGTGCAATTTGATTTCTTTTAAATACATGCTCTATTTTTACTTCAAAAATAGAAATAGCGTGTCTATCTAATTCTATATCAATAATTTCACCAACAACCTCTTCTAACGGTAAAGACTTTACATCTTCTTCATGCTGCTTCGTCGCTACATGCTTAATCCGCTCTCGTAGTTCAGGAATAGATAATTCCATACGATCCAGGCGAACTGTTTGTATGCTCACTTGAAACTGCTCTGCCAACTCTTCATCCGTTATGAACGGGTTCGCTTCTATTGTTTGCTGTAATACTAATTGTCTTTCTTTTTTGTTTCTTCTTTTTTTCATACCGCACCATCCATTTTTATGACTAGGTACTAACAGTAGTATATAATCATTAAAAGTAGAATGCAACAAAAAATTTCGCACATTCGACTTTTAATCAAGCTTTTCTCCTTGAAACACACCTGTTCCTTCAAGATACACGCGAAGCGGCGCATACTGCTCGTTATGCCAAAACGCTTCTGAATCAACCAGTATGGCTGCATCTTGTCTCGCTGTTTCCAACGCTCGATAATCATGTACCATATCAGCTACCTTAAACTCTGGCAGACCACTTTGTTTACTTCCAAAGAAATCTCCAGGACCTCGTAACTCTAAATCTTTTTCCGACAATACAAATCCATCATTTGTTTCCGTCATAATGCGCATTCGCTCTTTTCCAGTTTCCGATTTCGGATCTGCAATTAATAAACAATACGACTGCTCACTTCCACGACCAACACGTCCTCGAAGCTGATGCAATTGTGATAAACCAAAGCGCTCCGCATCATAAATTACCATTACGGTTGCATTTGGTACGTTAACACCAACCTCAACTACCGTTGTCGAAACAAGAATTTGCACTTTATTTTCACTAAATTGCTCCATTACATCTTCTTTTTCTTGAGAAGATAGACGTCCGTGCATTAATCCAACCTGAAATTTCCCTTGATAGTGATGCAACAGCATACTATGCAAATCAATTGCATTTTGCACATCAAGCTTCTCAGATTCTTCAATAAGCGGACAAATGACATAAGCTTGCCTCCCCTTCTTCACTTCCTTTTCTACGAAGCCAAGGACACGCTCTAACATATCATGTTTTGCCCAATACGTTTCAATCACTTTACGTCCAGCTGGCATTTCATCAATAATAGAAACATCCATCTCTCCAAAAGCAGTAATCGCCAATGTACGAGGAATTGGTGTCGCCGTCATAAACAGCACATCTGGACTTTCACCTTTCTCCCGTAAAACGCGGCGCTGCGCCACACCAAAACGGTGTTGTTCGTCAGTAATAACAAGTCCAAGCCTATGGAAAATGACCTCATCCTGAATTAAAGCATGTGTCCCAACAAGAATATCTATTTCTCCTTGTTCAAGTTTTGCTAAAATCTCACGACGACGTGCCCCTTTAACTGAACTTGTTAATAATTCTACAGTCATATTAAAATGAGAAAATGTCTCTGCTAGCGATTGATAATGTTGTTCAGCTAAAATTTCTGTAGGAACCATTAACGCACCTTGATAATGTGCAAGTTTTGCTGCATAAAGAGCAATTGCAGCTACGACCGTTTTTCCCGATCCAACATCCCCTTGTAATAACCGATTCATCCGGTACGGGGACTGCATATCTTTCATAATCTCAGAAACAACGCGGCGCTGCGCACCAGTAAGTGGAAATGGAAGTGCATCAATGAACTCTTCTAATTCTTTCATTGAAATCTCCTTTTTCGTTCCCTTCGAACTCTCTCTTTCCATTTTACGAAGAGCTTGCATTTTGAGCTGAAATAAAAAAAATTCTTCATATACAAATCGACGACGCGCCTGCTTTAAATCTTCTTGACCAACCGGGAAATGCAGTGCCCGAAGAGCTTCATATCGTGGCAACAACTTGTAACGACTCAGTAAACCATCTGGCAATACTTCAGTTATGGAGTTACCGTATTCTTTTAAAGCTTGCGCAATAAAACGACGCATTTGTTTTACTGTTAATTTCCCTTTTACTGAATACACAGGTTCCACTTCTTGTTGACGTACGACTGGACCAAAGTGAAGCTCAGACACGGAAATCGTTTGACGATGCTGATCCCATTTACCAGTAATCGCCACCGTTTCATCAAGCTTCAATTTTTGCTTATAATACGGTCTATTAAAACATACAGCCGTAATTAAATACCGACCAACAAGTATACGAACAGTAAGACGCGATTTTTTCTTCCCGTAGTATTGTAATAGAGGAGCACTATGTACCTTCCCTTCCACTGTTACACGCTCTTCATGCTTCACTTCTGCCAAATCTTTCATCGCGTAATCTTCATAACGGTACGGAAAATGCTCTAATAGATGGGAAACTGTATAAATTCCCATCTCATGTAATAATTCAGATGTTTCTTCCCCGACTCCCTTTACATCCGTAACAGGAATTTGTACAACTTCATTCAAGATTTTCACGCTCCGTCACATCATTTTTCTTTATTTCATCCTCGTTTAATCTTGCGGAATTATTTTCACATGTAATACATAGCAACTATCTCAAGTTCTATCTTAATTGCAATCGTTCTCTTCCACCTGTTCTATTCTATCATAGGCATTCGAAAGGAAACTACTCTTACATCTTTACTCACTATAATATTCACTGCTTCTCTACTGACATCCCTTTGTATACGAAAGAAAAGAGCCTTACTATAATAGTAAGGCTCTTTTTATCATCAATATGCTAGCCTTTTGAATAAGAACCATAGACAATATATGTCATTTGTTCTTGCTCATTAGCAAGTAAACAATTTATCCCTTAGAAGAACTTTATCTTATTCTACAGAGAAAATGAAAGAATATACAGGTTGATTTCCTTGATGAACTTCTACCTCTACATCTTCAAACTTCTCTTCTACAAATGCAACTAACTCTGCAACCTCTTCATCTGCTGCATCTTCACCTTGCAAGATCGTTACGATTTCAGAATCTTCATCAATCATACTTTCTAGCAATTGCTTCGCTGCACCTACTTTTTTAGCATTTGTAGATACAATCTTTCCATCTGCAATGCACATGAAATCATCTTTTTGAATTGATACGCCGTCAATTTCCGTATCACGAACTGCATACGTAATTTGACCTGTTTTCACATGCGTAAGCGCTTCTTTCATATTCTCTTCATTTTCTTCTAGCGTTCCAGCTGGGTTAAATGCTAACATAGCTGCCATCCCTTGCGGAACAGTTTTCGAACGCACTACAATAACTTCTTGATCAACAACAGAAGCAGCTTGTTCTGCAGCCATCACAATATTACCATTGTTCGGCAAAATGATAATTTTTTCAGCATTCGCTTCTTCAATTGCCTTCACGATGTCCTCCGTACTTGGATTCATCGTTTGACCACCTTCGATAACTTGCGTTGCACCAATGCTCTCGAATAAGTTCTTAATTCCAGATCCCATCGCTACAGTTACAATACCATATGGTTGTTTCTCTTTCACTGGAGTTACTTTTTCAGGCATTGTCGCTGGCTCATCTAATAAAGCAGTATGCTGTTCACGCATATTTTCTACTTTAATCTTGATTAAACTACCATAACGTTGACCATAGTTCATCGCATCTCCTGGATGCTCCGCATGAATATGAACTTTTACGATTTCATCGTCTGATACAACA
The DNA here is from genome assembly GCF_056711665.1 of Bacillus sp. Medicinal_06. Classification (NCBI taxonomy): domain Bacteria; kingdom Bacillati; phylum Bacillota; class Bacilli; order Caryophanales; family Bacillaceae; genus Bacillus; species Bacillus sp. Medicinal_06. The sequence goes on from NZ_JBWYHD010000007.1 coordinate 150,434, forward strand.
AGTAGAGAATCTCCATATACGCTAATATCTTCACGGAATTTTTGTTCCGAGAAATTATGTTCCTTTACTTTTTCAGGCTCTAATTTCACCATAAATTCTGTACAATATCCGTATTTAATGTCTTCTGTACTCAATTGGCTTTGTACACTACGGTGATGCTCCGCACGTACCATTTCATTCATAGATGGTTGCGCTGGTACATCAGAAGAAATTGTTTCTCCTTTTAAATCAGCTAAAAAGCCTTCATATACAACTACAAGACCTTTACCACCGCTATCTACAACGCCAACTTGTTTTAATACAGGTAATAAATCTGGCGTACGATTTAACGATGCATTTGCTTCTTTTACAACGTCTTCCATAAACAAAACAAAGTCGCGCTGTTTTTTCGCAACTGTGACTGCATATTTACCCGTTTCTCTTGCAACTGTTAAAATCGTTCCTTCAATCGGCTTCATAACCGCTTTATACGCCGTTTCTACACCAGCTTCTAAAGCTGCTGCAAAATCAACTGTTGTTAATTCTTCTTTTTGCTCAATAGATTTAGAGAAGCCACGGAACAACTGGGATAAAATAACACCTGAGTTACCACGGGCTCCCATTAATAATCCTTTTGCTAAACTTACGCCGACTTTACCAGCATGCTGCGAAGGATTTGCTTTCACTTCACGCGCGCCTGAAGTCATTGATAAATTCATATTTGTACCGGTATCGCCATCTGGAACTGGAAAAACGTTTAATGCATCAACAAGCTGAACATTGTTTGTTAAATTATTCGCTCCTTGAATAATCATTTGTGATAAACGTTTCCCATCAATTTTTTGAATTGACACAGATTTTCCTCCTTAATGCACATTACAAGTTTATTACTTTAACTCCTTGTACGTAGATGTTTACAGAATCTACTGCTAGTCCTACCGTTTGGTCTAATGTATATTTTACTTTCGTTTGGACGTTATGTGCTACCTCTGAAATTTTTGTACCATAGCTCACAATGATATACATATCAATATGTACTTCATCTTCTTCTTTACGAACAATAACGCCTCTAGTGAAGTTTTCTTTTCGTAAAATTTCTGTTAATCCATCTTTTAATTGATTTTTTGAAGCCATACCAACGATACCGTAGCAATCTACAGCGGCACCTCCAGCAATCGTTGCAATTACATCTGTACTAATATCAATTTGACCGTACTTCGTTTTAATTTCAATTGACATCTCTTTTCCCCCTTCATAAATGGTGAAAGTGAGCTAGACTACTTTAATTACTATCATATAATCTTTTTAAAGAAAATTCCATCGTTCTTTCTTTTCGCTCTCATATTTTATAGTTATTATTACACTTTTCTACGATGAGCAAAATAGTCCATTGTTATTATACAACATGTACTACTATAATATGTCAAGTGATTTTTCTTGATTTCTACTTTTCTTTACTGAAGTTTAGTGTCAAGTAATTTTTCTTGATTTCTTTTTTATACACTGTTGCATTCTCTTTTTAGTTGTGTTAAATTATAGTAGTGTTTTTAGCATCGCATAAAAGACTAACATTGAAAAATTACGTATGGTAAGGTAGTTAAGGGAGGGAAATATAGATGGCTCGTGTTTGTGCTATTACTGGAAGAAAAGCTCGTTCTGGTAACTCTCGTTCTCACGCAATGAACGCTACAAAACGTAAATGGGGCGCTAACCTTCAAAAAGTTCGCGTACGCATCGACGGTAAAGTTCAACGTGTTTACGTTTCTGCTAGAGCATTAAAATCTGGCAAAATCGAACGTGTTTAATAATAAAAAAAAGAGCCACTAGGCTCTTTTTTTATTATCCTCATGAAAAAAGCACCATTAATGGTGCTTTTTTAGTCCTTTTTAAAGGTATTTAACACCGCGCGAACAATTCCACCAAGAAATTTAGGTAACTTAATTGTATAAAATCTCATGGTTTCCCTCCTAATCCCCATTACTCCACTTGTTTACTATATGATGCAAGTAGCAAAAGTGTTTCTTCAATCAGTGCTTCTTATCACCATTAATATGCCAGAAGTAAATGAAAAAGTACCTTTTTCCGCAATGAGTTCATTACTAATACAAAGCGTCGATCCCCATTCTATCGTTTTATCAGCAAGAGGATATTTAAAGCCTCGAAGTGTAATACCGTTTACAATTTCCGTAACAGGTACAAAAGATACATATGGAAATTGCTCCTTTTCTTCAATTATATATGTACCTACTTTTTTTACAGAGATTTCGTTTTTATGATCAACAATATACATTTCAGTATCCGCTTCCAGTCCTTTTAAAAGCATTTGTATATTCGCTAATCCGTGATCAAGCCTTCCACCTGTAGCTCCAAAAATACGAATCAATTTTGGTTTTTGCTCCAATGCCCAATGAATCGCAATTTCTAAATCCGTTTGATCTTTTTCACGAGGAACAATATGCAACTCATCTGTTTGCTTTTGCATCCACTCTAATTCTTCTTCTGTAACTGAATCATAGTCACCAAATGTAACAGTCGGCATGACCCCTCTTTGCAACAAACGATATACCCCTCGGTCAACCGCTGCCCATATCACTTCCTCATTTTCATATAAAGAGAAATCAGCACAGTATTCCTCAGGCCCTCCAGCTAAAATATGAATAATCATCTTTTCTTCCCCTTCTATAGAAAAAGGCAATCTGCCAGTCGGTAGATTGCCTTTTCACATTTTTCCCATTCTAACAGGTCATGAAAATTTTCTTACATCTATTCCTTATCCACGAATTACGCGAATTGCCTCACCGCGGTCTTTTTGATTGTATACTGCCGATCCAGCTACAAGAACATTTGCCCCTGCTTCTACACACAACCTCGCAGTCTCAGCATTTACACCACCATCAACTTCGATTTCTACTTGTAAATTACGCTCTTTGACCATTTCTGCAACTTGCTTAATTTTCGGTAATACAGAATGAATAAACTTCTGTCCACCGAAACCTGGATTTACTGTCATAAGCAATACCATATCAATATCTTCTAATACATTTTCGATCATTGAAACTGGTGTATGTGGATTTAATACAACTCCAGCTTTAATACCATGTGATTTAATTAATTGAATCGTACGATGTAAATGTGGGCAAGCTTCCACATGAACAGTAATAATATCCGCTCCAGCTTTTGCAAAAGTAGGGATATAGTTATCAGGGTGTTCAATCATTAAATGTACATCTAATGGTAACGATGTAATTGGACGAATTGCCTCTACAATTAATGGACCGATTGTAATGTTTGGAACAAAGTGTCCATCCATTACATCGACATGGATATAATCCGCTCCGCCTTTTTCTACATCTTTAATTTCTTCCCCTAATTTCGAAAAATCTGCTGATAAAATCGATGGTGCAATTTTAATCATAACTAATACCTCGGCTTTCTCTCTCTAATTTCTTCTACGAATTGTTTGTAATGTTCGTAACGGTAATGAGTTATCTTTCCTTCCTCAACCGCAGCTTTCACCGCACATTTCGGTTCCGAAAGATGTGTACACCCTCTAAATTTACAGTATTGACTCTCTTCTTTCAACTCTGGAAAACAATGTGTAAGATCTTCGACTTCTATATCAATAAAATCCAAGGAACTAAACCCTGGTGTATCTGCCACAAGCCCACTTCCAACCGCAATTAATTCTACGTGCCTTGTCGTATGCTTACCACGCCCTAAATACGAAGAGATATCATTTGTTTTCAGCGCTAAATCTGGGCGTAATACGTTTAACATGGACGATTTTCCTACACCAGATTGTCCTGCAACCACTGATACACAGCCTTCTAAAAATGGTTTTAAAATATCAATACTTTCTGATGTGTTGATAGAAGTAAATAACACATCATATCCCATTTCACGATAATCCTTTGCATAAGATTCAACGGTTTCTCGCATTTTTTCACTAACTAAATCCATTTTACTAATACAAATAATCGGTTTAATGTTATGATATTCAATTAAAACTAGAAACCTATCTAACAATCCAGGGTTAAAATCTGGTTCAACTGCTGAGAAAACAAGGATTGCTTGATCAACATTGGCGATTGGCGGTCTAACAAGTTCATTCTTTCGCTCAAAAACCTCCAAAACATAACCTTCATTCGGATTCTCTGCTTGAAAAATCACTTGATCTCCTACAAGCGGTGTAATTTTATTTTTTCTGAATACACCACGACCACGGCATTGTGTAATACCACCTTCATGCTGCACATAATAAAAACCACTTAAAGCTTTTATAATTTTTCCTTCTGCCATATAACTCTCCTTTATTCTATATAAAGTGAAATGATTACCAGTGCCTAATTAAGTAGGGTTATATACTAGCCCTCTCTCAAAACCTTGAGGCGGAGCACTGAGATAAAATTGACTGTTTACCAGTTTAGATTACCCTTTATATACCTACTTCACCTTTAGGCTGTTCCTCTATTTCAAATCACAATTTCTCGTCCTTTTTCTGCCTATGTTAACAGCATAACAGGCACGAGCAACAAATTCCACTGTCCATACAAAGAAGGTGGAATCCACTAAATGGAGACACACCTTTACTCGGCCGGATATGGCACTTCTTTATCAATGATTGTTGTTCCATCTCGAACAATCTTATAATGTCCTTTTGTTCCTTCTTGAATCGCAAATTCTAAAGAAATAGTAGTTGATTCCGTTATCGTTCGTGTTTCAATCGGCTTATCCATTTTTTGCGCCATATCTTCTTTATAGATTTCTATTGTCTGCGGCTTTTTCTCCCCTTCTACAGGAGACTCATATGGGATTGAAATATTATCTACTTTTACAGTCTTCGTTACTTTCGGTTTTGGCCCATCTGATATAGTAACCGTTACTTTATCTCCTTCTTTTAACGGTGTTCCCGGTTTTGGTGATTGCGAAATCACTAAACCTTTCTCAACTGTATCCGAATAATCTCTTTTTATATTAGAGATCAGTTTATTTTCATTCAAATAGCTATTCACATAATTTTCGGTCCAACCCGAAAAATCACCAAGCCTAATTTGATAAGGACCCTTACTTATCCAAACTTTCACATCTTGCTCCGCTTCCACAATCATTTGATCAGCGGCTGGACTCTGGTCTAAGATTTGACCTTTCGGTTTATCGCTTTCAATATAGGATGGAACGATAATTTTATATTTTCCTTCTAATTCGTCCTTCAAACTCTCAAAATCTTTTCCGATTAAATTACTCATTTTGTTCTTTTTTTTCCCACCGGATTGATAGATTGTGATTTTAGAACTTTCCTTTACAACTCTTCCTGCTACTGGATTTGTTTTAATTACTTTCCCAGCTTCAACATCATCTGTATAAATAATGTTGGGCTCAGCAACTTCAAATCCTTTCTCAACAAGAGCATTAACAGCAGTCTCATACTTCATACCAGATACATCCGGGATTTTCACATCTTTTGGTATAAAGAATCCTGGAATTACAGTAAGAGCTAACGTTATACCAATTGCTAAAAGTACAAATGTTGTAATTAGTACTTTCAACCATTTATTACTTCGCTTTTTTTCCACCTTTGGTTTGGCTTCTTCATTTTTTATCTGTCCATCCGCTTTGTTTCCATTCAGTACAATTGTTTCATCACTTACATTTCCAAACAATTGCTCTTGTTGAATAATCGGAATGGCCTTCGTCGCTTCCATATCTTCCGGTATATAAAACGGTTGTTCATTAATACGTTCTGGATATAGTGCTGTTTCAACATCTCTCTTCATCGCATTAGCAGACTGATATCGATGAAATGGATCTTTTGCAGTTGCTTTTAAAATAATATTTTCTACACTTTGCGGAATATCTGGATTCCAGCGTTTTGGAGACGGTGTTTCATTCTGTAAATGTTTTAAGGCTATCGCAACTGCGGACTCCCCTGAAAATGGTTGTCGCCCTGTTAACAATTCAAACATAACAATACCTAGTGAATAAATATCCGATTGTTTATTCGCTATCCCTCCGCGTGCCTGTTCTGGAGACAAATAATGAACCGAACCGAGCACTGAGTTCGTATGTGTTATCGTCGTTGCACTTGTAGCTGTCGCAATTCCAAAATCGGTTACTTTCACAACTCCATCATTCCGAATTAGAATGTTATGTGGCTTTATATCTCGATGTACAATTTCAAAATGATGAGCATGTGCCATTGCAGATGTTAACTGTTCCATAATATCAAGAGCTTCTCCTATAGGTAACATTCCACGCTGATTTATGTATTGCTTCAATGTTTGCCCAGGTACATACTCCATAACAAGATAATAAATCCCATCTTCTTCCCCAACATCATACATACTCACAATATTCGGATGCGACAACGTTGTAACAGATTGCGCTTCTCGATGGAAACGTTTAATAAACTCATCATTATTTGCATAATCGAGTCGTAATATTTTTACCGCTACATCCCGGCCCAGTATATCATCATGAGCCAAATATACATTGGCCATTCCTCCGCCACCAATCATTTTCAGTAGCTTGTAGCGGTCATTTAGGCGTTTTCCAATCAGCACGTTGTAATTCACCTACTTTCGTTTGCCGAACCCGTATAATCAACAATGACAAGGGTAATATTATCTTCTCCACCACGATCATTCGCAAGTTGAACAAGACACTCTCCCTTTGTCTCGAGTTGTTCGTTTAATAGCAAAATTTTTCGCATATCATCCATAGCAACTTTATTTGATAATCCGTCAGAGCAAAGAAGCAGTTGATCATTTTCTTCTAACACTAATGTTTTCACATCTAATCCAACTTTTTCTTCTGTTCCAAGCGCTCGTAAAAGCACATTCTTTTTTGGATGATATTCTGCATCTTCTTTTGAAATCTCACCATACCTCACCAGTTCATTTACAAGTGAATGATCTTCAGTTATAAGTGAAATCTCTCCATCTGATAACATGTAACAACGACTATCTCCTATATGTCCAATTGTTACAAATCCCGCCGTACAAATCGCAACAATAACAGTAGTTCCCATACCATTACATTCCGTATGCTTCTTCGAGTATTCGTATACTCTCTCGTTAATCATTTCAACATTTGTATGTAACCATTCTTCTGCTTTTTTTGGTGTATCCATATTATACGTTTGCTTCCAATAATCATGAAATAATTGAATGGCCATCGAGCTAGCAACATCGCCTGCTCGATGACCTCCCATTCCATCAGCTACTACAGCTAAAATATCTCCATCTAAATTATGAAAAACTCCTGCACTATCTTCATTATGTTGACGAACTTTACCTTTATCCGATAGAAACACGGCTTTCATCTTGTCACCTCGTCTCTTCTTTGCGCTCCTTTGCACGCAACTGACCGCAGGCAGCATCAATATCATGACCTTGTTCACGGCGAATCGTTACATTCACTCCACGGTCTTTTAGCGTTTTTTCAAATAAGAAAATTTGCTCACGTGGCGTTCTTACATAATCACGTTCTGGTACGTAGTTTACCGGAATTAAGTTCACATGACACTTTACACCTTTTAATAATTGAGCAAGTTCTTCAGCGTGCTCAACTTGGTCATTTTCTCCTCCAAATAAGCCATATTCAAATGTAATACGACGCCCCGTTCTATTTACATAATATTTAATAGCTTCCATTAAATCCGGCAATTTATAAGCACGGTTAATTGGCATTAATTTTGAACGTAATTCTGTATTTGGAGCGTGCAATGAAATCGCAAAATTAATTTGCAAATCTTCTTCAGCGAACTTATAAATTTTTGGGATAATTCCACTTGTTGAAACCGTCATATGACGTGCACCAATATGAATCCCTTTCTCATGGTTAATAATTCGTAAGAACGACATTAAATTATCGTAGTTATCAAACGGCTCACCAATACCCATTACAACAAGGGAACTCACGCGCTCTTCCGTTTCATCAAGCGCACGCTGCACTTCCACTACTTGTGCTACAATTTCCCCAGCTTCTAGATTTCGTTTTAAACCACCTAGTGTAGATGCACAAAACGTACATCCAATACGACATCCGACCTGCGTTGTTACACAAATGGAATTTCCATATTCATGTCGCATTAATACTGTTTCAATAGAATAACCATCGTATAGTTGGAATAAAAATTTAATCGTTCCATCTGAAGATGTTTGTTTTACTAACGTATTTAAAGTAGTTATATCAAAGGAATTCGACAATTTATCACGCAATCCTTTGGAAAGGTTTGTCATATCCTCATAATTTTTCACTCGTTTTTTATATAACCAATCAAAAATTTGACCTGCACGGAATTTCGGTTCCCCTTGTTCCTTTAACCAATCTTGCATTTCATGAAGTTGTAAAGAGTAAATAGATGGTTTTTTCGTTTCTAGATTTTTCTTTTGTTTTCTTACAGTCGTTTCCATGATGCTACACCTTCTTTCTTAAACAAGCAATATAAAAGCCATCTGTTGCAAAATAATGCGGTAAAATTTGTACTTGTCCTTCATTTATATAAGGACGTAACTTTTCTGGCATGCGCTCTTTTATAGTAGTATCCCATTCAAATTCAGGATGTTCTTGTAAAAATTGCTCTACTACTTGTTCATTCTCTATTTTTTCAATTGTACACGTACTATAAACAAGGCGACCACCTGCTTTTAACAGAGGAGCTACCTTTTCTAGTATCGATAGCTGAATTGTCGACAGTCTTTCACTATCTCCTTTTCCTTTACCTAATTTAATATCAGGTTTACGTCTAATTACACCAAACCCAGAGCAAGGTGCATCTACTAATATTTTATCAAAACTTTCATTTCCAAAATGCTCTTGAACTTTTCTAGCATCAAGTGCCTTTGTTTCAACATTTTCTAGACCAAGGCGCTTCGCTTGTTGCTGAATTAAACGAACTTTATGTGGATGCAAATCAAGTGACATTACCTGTCCAGTTCCCTTTAAGCGTTCTGCAATATGTGTTGTTTTTCCGCCAGGTGCCGCGCAGCTATCTAGAACCATATCTCCTTCTTCTGGTTCTAGAGCGCGCGCAACAAGCATAGAGCTTTCATCTTGAATAGAAAGGAAGCCTTTTTGAAATGCTTCTGTATGTGCTACATTTCCTTTTTCAATTTGAATAGCATCTTCAGATAAATCTCCATGTTTTGCTTCTACTCCTTCATTTTGTAACAAGACCATCGCTTCTTCTACTGTTCCTTTATCAACATTTACACGCGCAGCTGAAACAGGTGGAATTAAGTTCACTTCACACATTTTTTTTGCTGTTTCTAAATCATACGCTGTCGTCCATTCTTGTACAAGCCACTCTGGATGACTCGTTGCAACAGCAAGACGTTTTATTGGATTTTGTATTTCCTCTAAAGCAGGCACACCTTCACGTTGAATGGAACGCAATACGCCGTTTACCATGCCTGCAATCCCTTTATGACCACGTTTTTTTGCGATTTCAACTGCTTCATGAATTACCGCTCTTTCTGGAACACGGTCTAAATATAACATTTGATATAAGGAAAGACGTAGTAAAACTTTCACCCATGCCTCTACCTTTTTTCTTAAAAATGGTTGTAAATAGTAATCAAGCGTATCTCGGCGTTGAATCGTTCCATATACAATTTCTGTTAATAGACCGATATCTTTTCGATCAATCGCGCTTTTTTCAATTAAATTATTTAAAAGCAAATTGCTATAAGCACCGCTTTTTTCTACTTGCATTAAACCATCAAGAGCTAACTCACGAACATTTTGTCTCATGCGTCTTCTCCTAACTTCGTACCAATTTCAAGTTTTGCTCCACGTAAAAATTGCGAACAACTCATACGTTTTTTACCAGATGGCTGCAACTCAGTAATTTTCACTCCAGTTTCATTTCCTGTCGCCACAACGAAACCATCTTCTTCAATTGCTACAATAGAACCCGCTTCAGCCTGCATGGTTAAAGGAACTTTTTCGCCCCACCATACTTTTACAACTTGTTCTGCTAAAGTTGTATAAGCAACTGGCCATGGATTTAAACCGCGAATATGATTGTAAACCTCTTCTCCTGTTTTCGTCCAATCAATCTTTTCTTGCTCACGTTTAATATTGTAAGCAAATGTTACTTTATCCTCATTCTGCTTAATCGGTTCTAACTTTCCTTGTATTAAAAGTGGAACTGTTTTCGATAATAAGTGTGCTCCTGCCTCACTCAATTTATCAAATAATGAGCCCGTTGTTTCTCGTTCTTCAATTTCCACTTCTACTTGCGTTAAAATATCACCAGCATCTAATTTTTCTACCATATACATAATTGTAATACCTGTTTTTTCTTTTCCTTGCATGATGGAATAATGAATTGGTGCACCACCACGAAGTTCTGGAAGTAATGAAGCATGAACATTAATGCATCCATACTTTGGTGCTTCTAAAATTTCGTTTGGTATAATTTGTCCGAACGCAGCTGTTACAATTAAGTCCGGCTCTAATGCCAATACTTTTTCATATTCATCTTTTTCACGAATTTTTAACGGTTGTAACACCGGGATACCATGTTTTTCCGCTTCAACCTTAACAGGTGTTGGTGTCATAACCTTTTTTCTACCTACTGGACGATCAGGCTGCGTTACAACACCAATTACATCATATCCATCCTCAATAAGACGACGAAGCACCGGTACAGAAAAGTCCGGTGTTCCCATAAATACTACTTTTATCATTCAAAAACCGCTCCTTTTACATCTCTTCTAATTCGTTTTCCTCATAATATCTGGTCACTTTTGATGTAAATAATACACCGTGCAAATGATCGATTTCATGTTGGATTGCGCGTGCTAGAAAATCATCTGCCTCTAATAAAAAGATTTTACCACGACGATTTTGCGCCCGTACCTTAATATACTCCGCACGTTCCACTTCACCATAAAGTCCCGGAAAGCTTAAGCAGCCTTCGGGACCTACTTGTTCACCGCGTTTTTCTAAAATAACCGGATTAATCAACTCGATTTTTCCCGTATCATCACCAATATCAACAACTGCCACTTGCAAACTTACGCCAACTTGTGGTGCCGCTAAACCAACACCATCTGCAACTAACATTGTTTCGTGCATATCTTTTAACAAATTCACTAACTTTTTATCAAAGTTCATTACCCGTTCACATGGGGTTTCTAATACTTCATCTGGATGCTTTACAATCTCTAAAACTGCCATATTTTCCTCCGCTACATTAACATTGTTGGATTAAAGTCGATTGAGATCTGCAAATCTTTTTGCATTTCCGCTTGATAATGTTCATTCACCATTTTGAGCACGTACTTTAAGTTTGGTTCCCGCTTGTATTTTATCATGCATTGGTATCGATATCTATCTTTTATCCTTGGAATTGCTGAAGCAACTGGTCCTAGCACCATTGTTTGCTGCAAGCAATGCGTTCGTAAATAACCGACAATTTTTTCCGTTACTTGTACTGCTTTTAATAACTCTGGATGCGAAACGGTTACAAGCGCAACATAGTAGTACGGTGGATATTGCCTCATTTTTCTCATTTGCATTTCTTGTTCGAAAAACACATCGTACTGCTGATCTTTTGCTAATTCTACGCTATAGTGCTCTGGCGTGTACGTTTGAATTACTACCTCTCCCGGTAATTCATGCCGTCCTGCACGTCCACTCACCTGTGTTAATAACTGATACGTTTTTTCACTTGCCCTGAAATCTGGTAAATGCAGCATCGTATCAGCTGTCAAGACACCAACAAGTGTAACCTTTGGAAAATCAAGCCCTTTCGCAATCATTTGTGTACCAAGTAAGATATCTGCTTTCTCTTCACCGAACGCTTTTAATAGCTTTTCGTGCATGCCTTTACGGCTCGTCGTGTCAACATCCATACGGATAACCCGTGCCTCTGGAAATAACTTTGTAATTTCTTCTTCTACCTTTTGTGTTCCTGTACCAAAGAAACGAATATATGAACTATTACAAGCAGGACAAGCATTTGGCATACTTTCCTCATAACTACAATAGTGGCACTTTAAACGATGATTCATTTTATGATAAGTGAGTGATATATCACAATGAGGGCATTGTACGACATAACCACAATCACGGCACATAACAAATGTTGAATGACCTCTTCGATTTAAAAAAAGCACCATTTGTTCTTTCTTTTCTAATCGATCCGCTATTTTCTCATGAAGTAATTTAGAGAACATAGAGCGATTTCCATCCCGCAGTTCTTCACGCATATCAACAACTTCTACTGTCGGCAAAGCCTGTTCATTCATACGCTTTTGCATTGTTAATAGCTCATAAACGCCCTTCTTCGCTCTAGCAAATGATTCAAGTGTTGGTGTTGCACTGCCGAGTACGATGGGACAATTATGATATTGACCTCTCCAGACGGCGACATCTCTAGCGTGATACTTTGGATTATCTTCTTGTTTATAGCTTGATTCATGTTCTTCATCAATAATAATAATTCCTAAATTTTCAAATGGCGCAAAAATAGCAGAGCGTGCTCCAACGACCACCTTTACTTCTTTTCGTAAAATTTTCCGCCATTCATCATATTTTTCCCCAACAGAAAGCGCGCTATGAAGAACCGCAACTTGCGAGCCAAATCGTCCTTTAAAACGGTCCACCATTTGCGGCGTTAACGCAATTTCTGGAACGAGGACAATGGCTTCTTTTCTTTTTTTTAACACCGCAGCAATGGATTGCAAATACACTTCTGTTTTACCGCTTCCTGTAACACCATATAGTAAAAATGGATTATATGTTTCATTTTCAATAGATGACAAAATAGGTGTAATCACTTGTTTTTGTTCATCTGTGAGTGGAAATGGCTTTGTCTGTTCAAAAGCCTCATCGTCATATGGATTACGATATACTTCAACATATTTTTCTAAAAGCAATCCTTTTTTCACAAGCGACTTTATTGGTGCATCTGTTATTTGTAGTTCTTCTGTTAGCGTTTTTAATGCCACACTGTGATAATTTTCTACAAAGTAATACAGTACATCTTGCTGCTTTTTACTTTTTAGTTCAAATGCAGCTGCCTCTAATTGTTCCTGTGGCAATTCTGGCTGAACCACTCTTTGTTTCTTCTTTTGCACTTTATCCTTTACTTTATAGATGACTTCAATCGTTCCACTTGTTATCTCTTTTTGAATCGTACGATACATATGTGGATGCGTGGCAATTTCTTCCCAATCTATCGCTTCTTTTCCTTGAAACCAATCACGGATTTCCGGCGCTACTTCTTCTGGTTTATGGAGCTGTAGTCGCTTTTTATACGTTGCTTTTATTGCAGTTGGAAGCATAACTTGAAAAGCTGAAATTGTATAACATAACGTTTCATCCGTTAGCCAAAATCCAATTTTCAACAATTCTTCATTTAAAACTGGGGTAACATCTAGTATTTCATGTAATGCTTTTAACTTCTTACTTTCCACATCAACTGAATCTTTTATTTCAATAATAAAACCTTGTAATTTTCTTGGACCAAATGGAACGACTACACGCATACCTGTTTGTACAATATCTTCCCATTTCTTTGGGATAACATAATCAAACGGGCGGTCTGTTTGACGTGCCGGTACATCAACGATTACACTTGCAAATTTCATACATAATCCTCTTCTAACATCACTTCGATTTGCAGTAAGATTTCACGTGCAACTTCTTTCTTTGTTAAAAGAGGCAGTCGAATAACTTCTCCATCTTTTCTATACATTGTTACAATATTCGTATCTGTACCAAATCCTGCTCCTTGTGCTTTTACATCGTTCGCAACAATCATATCCGCATTTTTTTCACGCAATTTTTTCGTTGCATATTCTTCTATATTTGTCGTTTCAGCGGCAAAACCGACAAGTACCTGATGTTCTTTTTTCTCACCGAGTGTTTTCAAAATATCGATTGTTCTTTCTAATTCAATAACAGCATCGCCATTTTGCTTTTTCATTTTCTGATCATGTACAATTTTTGGGCGATAATCTGCTACTGCAGCTGTTTTAATGACAACATCCATAAATCCATAATGTTGCATGACGGCTTCTAACATTTCTTGTGCAGATTCTATCTGCACAGTTGTTACATTTACAGGCGGTGTTATCGCAGTCGGACCTGAAACAAGAATGACATCCGCTCCTAAATTAGCCGCAACTTCAGCTAGAGCATAACCCATTTTCCCTGAAGAAAAATTTGTCATAAAACGTACTGGATCAATTTTTTCTCGAGTTGGGCCAGCTGTTACTAAAATTCTCTTCCCTTTTAATGGTTTATATTCCGAAAAAGCTCCTTGCAATCGAGCAAGAATTGTTTCCGGTTCTTCTAATCGACCTTTCGCAACATATCCACACGCTAAAAAACCTTCTCCAGGCTCAATAAATGTATATCCTAACGATTTTAACGTCATCATATTCTTTTGAACAATTTTATTTTCATACATATGCACATTCATAGCAGGTGCAATCCAAACTGGTGCTGTAGTAGCTAACAATGTTGTTGTAATCATATCATCAGCAATACCATTTGCTAGTTTTCCGATACAGTTCGCTGTCGCTGGAGCAACAAGTACAACATCCGCCCAATCTGCTAAATCAATATGAGCGATAACTGCAGAATCTTTTTCATCAAACGTATCCGTGTATACATCATGGCGAGAAAGCGCTTGAAATGTAAGAGGTGTAACAAACTTCATCGCTGATTCACTCATCATTACTTTTACAAGTGCTCCTGCTTGTGTTAATTTACTTGTTAACGCAGCCGCTTTAAAAACAGCAATGCCTCCTGTTACACATAGAAGTATCTTTTTTCCTTTTAGCATATGACTCGTCCTCTTTCTTTTTCAAACTTATTCTGTTGAAATATATTTATTTTAGCTTGTCAGCGCTAGCAGTTCACGAAATAAAACCTATTTCTTTTTAGCTCAGTTCTATCGTAAAAAAATAACAACCTACTTGTAAATAGGTTGTTACCGTTACATAGAAAAGTATAAAGTCTATGTTTTCATTTGTCGAAGAGAATGCCTTACTCAGACACTTTCTCTTCGCTTGGTACATAATTTAACGATTCTGCGTCAATTTCTTCTAATGCTTTACCCACACATTTATGAGAAACAGGCTTTTCAACTGCACAGTCGTTAGCCATTTGCATTTCGCGAGCACGTTTTGCTGCTACTGTTACTAATGTATATTTAGAGTCGATTTTTTTTAGTAATGAATCAATTGATGGATTTAACATATTATATACCCTCCGTCATTTCTTTGTAATATTTTGCTACTCTTTCGCGGCGGCAATGTTCACCAACCACAATAGCTTTAATTCGTTCACAAGCAAGTTCTACTTGATCATTTTCTACCACATAGTCATAAGCGTCCATCATTTCGATTTCTTCTTTTGCTACAGTTAAACGATTTTCAATTACATCTTCAGTCTCTGTACCACGACCTACGATTCGGTTCTTTAGTTCTGATAGGCTTGGAGGAGCCAAGAAAATAAATACACCTTCTGGGAAGGCCTTCTTCACTTGAATTGCTCCTTGAACTTCAATTTCTAAGAACACATCTTTACCTTCTTGTAATGTCTTTTCGACATAATCAATTGGTGTCCCATAGTAATTTCCAACGAACTCTGCCCACTCAAGTAACTTTTCATTACGAATCATTTCTTCAAACTCTTCTCTCTCTTTAAAGAAATAATCTACACCATCCACTTCACCCTCACGTGGTTTACGTGTTGTTACTGAAATAGAGTATTGAAATTTTGTATCTTCATGGCTGAACAGCTCTTTACGAACTGTCCCTTTCCCAACGCCAGAAGGTCCTGAAAGAACGATGAGCAACCCTCTTCTACTTCTCATAAATATGTAAAACCTACCCTTCCTCACTTAAATCTTCTTTATTATTTAAACGATGTGCAATCGTCTCTGGCTGAATTGGACTTAATACAATATGCCCATCATCCATAACAATAACCGCCCTTGTTTTTCTCCCATACGTAGCATCAAGTAACACGTTATGTTCACGCGCTTCCTGTACCGTTCGTTTAATAGGAGCTGACTCCGGACTTACAATAGCAATAATTCGATGAGCAGATACGATGTTTCCATATCCAATATTTAAAAACCGCATGGCCATAGTTTGCGCCTCCTAGTAAGTCTATCCGATTTCTCCACCACGTATAACTTTATATATTTTTTGACAGCTACTCAATATTTTGTACCTGTTCACGAATTTTTTCAAGGTTATTTTTCATTTCTACAACATATTTTGAAATTGTTAAGTCGTTTGCCTTAGAGCCAATCGTATTAATCTCTCGATGCATCTCCTGTACAATAAAGTCCATTTTTCTTCCAACAGGCTCCGCAATCTCAAGCGCTTCACGAAATTGATCTAAATGGCTTTGTAAACGAACTAATTCTTCATGAATATCCGAGCGCTCTGCAAACATCGCTACCTCGGTTAATAATCGTTGCTCATCTAAATCCTGATTATGTAATTCTTTCAAGCGACTTTCTAATCGTTCACGATATCTTTGAATAACAATTGGGGCATGCGGGATAATCGCATTCACACAATTGTGAATTTCTTGTAAACGATATGCTATGTCTTTATGTAATCGTTCTCCTTCGCCGTCCCTCATCGTTTTTAACATACGAGCAGCTTGGCGAACAGCTTCATATAAATTTTGCTCAAATTGTTCATTTACATTTTCCATTTCTTCAATCGTCGTTACTTCTGGCATTGTCATTAATTGTTGAAGTGTAATGGAATCTTGTAATTGAAATTTCATTTTCACGTCTTCCATAATGGATTTATACTGCTCAAGAAGCGGCCAATTCACACTTAACTTTCTTTCAACAAGCCCTTCCCCAGTAATAATAATGGACACTTCAATACGCCCACGGCGAACTTGTTCTGCAATTAACTTACGAATTTTATCTTCAAAAACCATCATTTGTTTCGGAAGTCGAATGTTCATCTCTAAAAAGCGATGATTCACTGACTTCATTTCTACTGTAATTTGAAAAGCGTCGTTTTCCACCTTCGCTCGTCCAAATCCTGTCATACTAGAAATCATCTTTATCACATCCAAGGCATGAAATAACTCAATGAAAAAGGTAATAGAGATGCAACTCTACTACCTTTTGTAAATTATATCACATTTTCATATCATTGACTATTTCAAGTTTAGTCCTTTCTTATATAATACAGGCTTCTTTTTCTCCTTTTTCCCTGTCAATAAAGAGCCGACTAATAAAAATGTTGGAATAGACGATAAACCAACGATTAATAACCAATCTCTCGCTTGAATTGGCATTGTACTAAAAATCGGTTGCAATGGTGGATAATAAATAACCACAAGCATTAATAACACCGAAATAATAACTGCTCCAACTAAATATATATTTCCAAAAGGATTACGATGGAATATAGAGTGTTCACTCCGGCAGTCAAATACATGGATAAGCTGTGCTAAAACAAGTGTAGCAAAAGCTACTGTTTGCGCGTATTTCAATTCATTTGGGTGCTGATTAAACGCAATAATAAATGCAAGTAAGGTTACAATACCAATTAAAAATCCTCGGCTCACAATTTTCCAAGCAAGCCCCCTTGCAAACACCCCTTCTTTCGGATGCCTTGGATTTCTGCGCATAACATCCCCTTCAGCTTTATCTAACCCAAGTGCCATTGCTGGTAAACCATCTGTTACTAAATTCACCCATAAAATTTGAATCGGAACCATTGGAAGTGGCAGTGCGAGCATCATCGCAAATAACATTACCAAAATTTCCCCAACATTTGAAGCTAATAAATAACGAATGAATTTCCGAATATTTTCATATATGTTTCTACCTTCTTTAATTGCCGATTTAATTGTAGCAAAATTGTCATCTAACAATACGAGAGAGGAAGCTTCTTTGGCCACATCCGTTCCGGTAATTCCCATCGCAATCCCGATATCAGCTGTTTTAATAGCCGGAGCATCATTCACTCCGTCACCTGTCATCGCCACAATATGATCTTTATTTTGAAGGGCCTTTACAATTTTCAATTTATGTTCCGGTGATACACGTGCAAACACATAAGTATCTTCCACAATATCTTCTAGTTCATCTACAGACATGCTTGCTAACTCTACACCCTCTACAACGCGACCATTTGGTGGTAAGATTCCTAGTTGTTCTGCAATAGCCATTGCTGTCACTTTATGATCTCCTGTAATCATTACCGTTTTAATACCAGCCTCTTTACACTCTTTTACAGCCTGTTTTACTTCTGGTCTTGGCGGGTCTATCATTCCTTGTATCCCGACAAGCATAAAATCTTTTTCTACTTCTCTTTCATGTTCAATTGAATCCGTTACCTTTAATGGCTTAAACGCCACTGCAATTGTTCTGAGCGCTTGACTCCCAAGACTATGAATAGCCGCCTGTACTTCTTTACGGTATAATTCACTTAAAGGTTGCTGTTTATTTCCCCACAAGATGGTTTGACTCATTTGTAAAAGAACATCAGGTGCTCCTTTTGTGACTACAAATTTTTTACCCTCACGATCCCGAACGATAACACTCATCATCTTACGTGTGGAATCAAAAGGGAACTCATGAATAACTTCAAACTTCTCTTTTAATGCTTCACGTGATATCCCAGCTTTCATTGCTGCTGCAACAAGCGCACCTTCTGTCGGATCCCCATCTAAGACATACGTTTTTTTCTTCTTTACTATGTTAGCATTATTGCATAGACATCCAAATGTTAACAGTTGATATAACGACCTTGCAGATGCTGGATTAATCTTCTGTTCACCTTTCATGAATGCCCCAACAGGCTCGTACCCTTGCCCTGTTACATGCCATGTTTCGCCGCCTGACCACATATGCGTGACCATCATTTTATTTTGCGTCATCGTTCCTGTTTTGTCTGAACAAATAACAGAAGCACATCCTAAAGTTTCGACAGCTGGCAATTTCCGTACAATCGCTCTTTTCTTAATCATACGTTGTACACCAAGTGATAATGCGACCGTAACAATCGCTGGTAGTCCTTCGGGAATTGCTGCAACAGCAAGTGACACACCCGCTAAAAACATATGATACACTTCATTTCCTTGATAGACCCCAGCTAATACGACAAGCGCTGTTAAAATAAGTGCCACAATGATTAGAATCTTTCCGAGTTGTTCCAACCTTCTTTGCAGCGGTGTTTCCATTTGTTCCGCATTTTGTAACATATTCGCAATCTGTCCCATAGCCGTATTCATTCCTGTTGCTACTACTACACCGACTCCAGAACCTCTCGTTATCATTGTCCCCATAAATGCCATGTTTTTTTGATCCCCAATCGCAACATCTTGACCTTTCAATGCTTCCACTTTCTTTTGAACAGGTACAGATTCACCTGTTAATGCCGATTCTTCAATATATAAACTAGATGCTTCAATAAGACGAATATCAGCTCCAATACGATCCCCGCTAGAGAATTTAATGACATCCCCAAGAACAAGTGCTTTTGATGGTGCCTTTATCCATTTTCCATTTCGTAAAACTATCACTTGCGGGGCGGCTAGTTCCTTTAAAGCTTCAAGTGATTTTTCTGCTTTTCGTTCCTGAAAAAAACCAAGAATCCCATTAATAATCACAATTGCTACAATCGCAATTGCATCAATATACTCTCCTAAAAATGCTGAAATAATCGTTGCACCAAATAAAACAAGTACCATAAAATCTTTAAATTGTGATAAAAATACAACGATTGCAGAAGGCCGCTTTGCTTCTTGTAATTCATTTGGACCTAGCTTTTTTAAGCGCCCTTCCGCTTCTTGCTCTGAAAGTCCTACTTTCACATTCGTATTCGTTCTTTCTTCCACTTCATTTGCACGCATTTCATACCAATTCATCTCGCTATCGACCTCCTGATTGCAGACATGCTCTAATGAAAGCTTATTCAGCCCCGTCCAAAAAAATGCTATAATTAACATTTAGTTAGAAAGGAGTGTTCATAATGGCATTCGATGGATTATTTACAAGAGCGATTACACATGAAATTGAAAATTCTCTTCAAACAGGAAGAATTTCAAAAATATATCAACCTTCAAAATATGAGATTTTGTTACATATTCGAGCGAATGGAAAAAATCAAAAATTAATTCTTTCCGCGCATCCTACATATGCACGTATGCACCTTACAACTCAAAGCTATGATTCACCGGCGTTACCACCAATGTTTTGCATGCTTCTTCGTAAACATTTAGAAGGTGGATTTATTGAAAAAATTGAACAAATCGATTTAGAACGAATCATTCAAATTACCGTTCGAAGCCGTAACGAAATTGGTGATGAATCGTTAAAAACATTAGTCGTTGAAATTATGGGCCGTCACAGCAATATTATTTTAGTAGACGCGAAAACGAATATTATTTTAGATAGCCTAAAGCACGTTTCTTTAGCGGTAAACCGCCATCGTACTGTATATGCTGGAGCTGAATATGTTGCACCACCAGCTCAGCATAAAATCAATCCCTTGCAGATTGAAACAAAAGATGAATTTATTAGGCCACTAGACTTTTTAGCGGGAAATATGGATAAACAACTTGTAGGAGCATTTATGGGGATTTCTCCGCTATTCGCAAAAGAAGTTGTAAAAACAGCTGGTATGGTAAATGAAAAGGCATTATCAGAAGCATTTTTCACATTCCAAAAACCACTGCAAGTACACCAATATGAACCAACAATGATAATAGCAAACGGAAAAGAATTCTTTTATTTATTCCCTCTTTCTCACTTACAGGGAGATGAAAAAACATTTTCATCCGTTAGTGAGCTATTAGATCGCTTCTTCTTTGGGAAAGCAGAGCGCGATCGTGTAAAACAGCAAGCTCATGATTTAGAACGATTTATGCATAACGAAAAAACAAAAAATGAAAAAAAATTAATAAAGTTAGAGAAAACTTTACAAGATGCAGGAAAAGCAGACAAATTCCAATTATTCGGAGAGCTTCTTACAGCTAACATGTATGCATTAAAAAAAGGTGACAAAGAAATTGAAGTTGTGAACTACTACGATGAAAATAGTCGAACTGTAAAGATTACGTTAGATCCACTCAAAACACCGTCAGAGAATGCACAACGTTATTTCCAAAAGTATCAAAAAGCAAAAAATTCTGTCGCGATTGTAGAAGAACAAATTGAAAAAACAAATGAGGAGATCCTTTATTTTGATAGCTTACTGCAACAAATGGAAGCTGCTTCTTCAAAAGATATTGAAGAGATTCGCGAAGAATTAGCTGAAGAAGGTTATATGCGTAACCGCAAATCAAAGAATGCAAAGAAAAAACCTACAAAACCAGTGCTTGATAAATATATCGCTAGTGATGGAACTGAGATTTTAGTTGGTAAAAATAATAAACAAAATGATTATTTAACAACCAAATTTGCACGTCGTGATGAAATTTGGTTACATACGAAAGATATTCCTGGTTCTCACGTTGTCATTCGTTCATTAGAACCTACTGAAGAAACGTTATTAGAAGCTGCTAAACTCGCTGCTTATTACAGTAAAGCAAAAGATTCTAGCTCTGTTCCTGTAGATTTCACAAAGATTCGTCATGTCAAAAAACCGAGTGGTGCAAAACTTGGTTTTGTTACATATGATAATCAACAAACATTGTATGTAACACCAGATGCCGATACGGTGATGAAATTAAAAGCTTAAGATTATAGGAAACACAAACACGCAATGATTGTGAGTAATCACTGCGTGTTTTCTTATAAAATTATATAATCCGTCTTTAATAAAAACTCTACCGCCTCATCTCCCCTCCATTATGCCAATATAAATGATAAAAAAATTGACATTTTATATGTTTCATGTAAAAAATATAGACACAAATGAGAGTTATTATCCCTTAACTTTTCGATATCTTAGGTAGTAATCGTTTCTTATACAAAGAAAATCACATTGGCACAATTATTGCTTCATATAGAAGGTGAAAGGGAGGAATCAAAATGACTTCAAGAATAGAGAAAATACAAGAACAACTAGATTAATATGGAGTATACGGGCTACTCATTACAAAAAAGGAAAATCGCCAGTATGCAACTGGATTTACAGGTAGCGCTGGAACCGTATTACTATCCGCAACTAAAGCTGTATTCATTACAGATTTCCGCTATGTCGATCAAGCAAAAACACAGGTACAAGAATCTGAAATCATTATGCATAAAGGAAACATGGAACAAGAGATTGCAAATCAGATAACCAGATTAAACATCAAAAAGTTAGCCATCGAAAAAACAATATGACCTTACAACGATATAGTGCGTTAAGAAAATATACAAGCATCGACCTTGTACAAGTAAGTGAACTAGTAGAAACAATCCGTGCTATTAAAGAAGAGTCCGAAATCGAAACGATTAAAATTGCAGCGTTTCAATCACTGCCTGATGAATGGTTATATAAAACGACACCATTTTGACACGATAAACCTGCAAATAACTATTTCAAATGGTTTCATGTCTTTGAAGACGAAATTAATCATCGGGGACAAATTCGATTGATTAAAAAAATGCAAAAGGCTCATTCTATAAAATAATAAAAAGTGCTATCTCTTAGCGAGGTAGCACTTTTTATGTTTTAGATTCGTTATCTACTAATAGTTTCCCATTTACTTTTGTGACAATTATTCCAACCACCAATAAAATTACAATTAAATATACTAGTTCAGCAAAAAATAGCCACCCTTGAAAGATTGGCATCCTATTTATTTGTTTGTTACCTGCCATTAATATGAATGGTAGTGTAGATACTAAAATGACCAACTCAGTTCCTACAACAATCTTCTTTTTTCTACTATATGTTTTTAATTCATCCCAACGACCTATGAATGCGCACACCGCACCTACTGCAAGAATAACTGCTATCCAATCACTATCTATAAAACTCCTTAAAACAATAGATAACAAGAAACAAATTATTACACCATAAAAACCTATTTTCTTGAGCATAAGCCTCTCCCTTTATTCCATTTTTAGGATTATTTGTATTTTAACATCCATTTTTCAACTTGTCATTACAGTACATGAAATTATATTTTTTCTTTCTTCCTATGCACACACACTCACATTCCTTTCATAAAATAAACTACACAAATGCCTAAAGGATGTGAGCATAATGGGAGTAGACTTAACACTTCTGCACGCCGAAATTTTTTACCCGTCATAATTGGGTTAATCGTCACCACAATTGTAGCGATGTTCCTTTTATGACCGTAAGTAAGTTTTTCTTTGCTTGTGGTTCTCTTTTTAATTGTTGAAATAAACCGATTTTAACAAGGTTTTTCAAATTCTATGCCGAAATTATACTAAGAGAGCAATTATTTTAAAACGTTAATAAGAAGCACATTACTTCTTAAGAAAAGGGGACATAACCATGAGTGAATTCATTTTCGTCTTATTTATTTGTCCATTACTTATTTTTATCGTTTCAGTAATTGGGACGCGTAAAACAAGAACGTATTATGTGATGCCAATTGTAACGTTTGCTATTTTTCTTATATTAGGAGTTACATTGTTTCCCCCATCCTTTTTCTTTTGGGTCGGCATGTATAGCATTTTCTCATTTATCGTTTCTTATATGACTTTATTATTTGTAAAAGGATATGAGGTTATAGAAGGGAAACACTAATATCTTTTATATAGTCATTTTAAAAATATGATAAATAAAAATTAAACATTTAATAATTCTATTTGTTCTTATACAAGCAAAAAGTTGACTTACTTTCCAAATAAAGGAAGTCAACTTTTTTTTACTTTTTCTATTCATTTGGATAATATATTGTCATACTCATTCTAGCCAATGTTTCTCCAGAATTATAATATGTATGTGGTCGATCTGCCTTAAATCTAATAGCATCCCCACTTTTTAATTGATACTCAGCCTCACTTACGCGAATCGTTACTTCTCCATCAAAAACAGTGATAAATTCCTCCGTTCTTTCTTTATGAGAATCAGAATGTAATATGCCTTCTTTTTCAATTTCAACAGAATATACTTCGAAACGTCTATCCTCTTGGAACGGAAAATGAGGATAGACTCTATATCTCCCACCGTCTTCAGACAATACTTGAATTTCATTTCTTAAAACAACTGTAGTATCAGGCTGCGGATTATTTATTAAAGAAGTGAAGGAAACCTTTAATCCATTCGCTATTTTCCAAATCGTCGTCAAAGTTGGGCTTGACTCCCCCCTTTCAATTTGCCCAATCATCGCTTTACTGACCCCGCTTAATTGAGAGACTTTTTCTAAACTTAATTTTTCCTTCTCCCTAATCGCTTTTAAATTTTTGGCAAGAATAAGATGAATTTCTTCCATAAAAAATCACTCCTATACCATTTACACTATAACGTCCGTTATGTATAATAAAACAAATAACGTTATAGTGTTCATTTTGGATATTATAACATACATCCATAAAAGGGAGGGTTAACAATGCCTTTATTTTCGTTTTTGTTATTTGTTGTTATTAGTAGTTTTACTCCAGGCCCCAATAATATTATGGCAATGACATTTGCGAATAAACATGGTCTAAAAGAAACATTTAAATTTTGTTTAGGAGTTAGTTTTGGATTCTTCGTCCTCACGTTATTATGTAGTATTTTTAATATTATTCTCACTAACGCGATGCCAATCATTGAAACTCCTTTAACTTTTTTAGGTGTAGGTTATATGTTATATTTGGCTTTTAAAACACTCACCAGCCGTGGGACTTCTAAAGAAAATGCGGATAGAGATCAAAACCTTTTCTTCATCGGTATCTTATTACAATTTATTAATCCAAAAGGAATTCTTTTCGGACTTACCGTCGTAGCAACTTTTATTATCCCCTATTACAATTCATATTCTAGTTATCTTCTTTTCTCCTTATTTTTAGGAATAGTCGGTTTAATGAGTACATTTAGTTGGAGCCTCTTTGGAGCGATGTTTCAAAAGTTTTTATTGCAATATAGGAAACAATTTAATATCGCCATGGCGGTTTTATTAGTATTTAGCGCTATATCCATTCTTCTACAGTAAGTATCTTTGAAATCACAAAAAATCCCTATCTATCACATTTGTTTCTCATAAAAAACACGACCGCGTTTCCCCCGCGGTCGTGTTTTTTAGAATTACGCTGTAATCCAAGCCTCATCAACTGGATTTTTACGCCATTCTTGTAATTTTTTCGTTTCAGCTTGTCCAATCATACCTTTTTCTGCTGCCACTTCAGTTAATGTGCTGTAGTCACTTAAAGAATATGATGCTACGTTTGCTGCTGCTAGTTTTTCTTTTCCTGCTTCAAGCTCATATGTGAAGATTGATACGATTCCTAATACTTCACAACCCGCTTCGCGAAGTGCTTCTACACAAGTAATTGCACTACCACCAGTTGAAATAAGGTCTTCTACTACAACTACTTTTTGACCTTTTTCTGCTTTTCCTTCAATTTGATTCCCTTTACCATGACCTTTTGCTTTACTACGTACGTAGCACATTGGTAAATCCATACGATCACTTACCCATGCTGCGTGCGCAATACCCGCAGTTGCTGTTCCTGCAATAACTTCTACAGTTGGGAAGTGCTCTTTAATTAACGTCTCTAATCCTGAAGCAATCGCTTGACGCACTTTTGGATAAGATAATGTTAAACGGTTATCACAATAAATTGGTGATTTCATACCAGAAGACCATGTAAATGGATCATTTGGTTGTAAAAATACTGCTCCAATTTCTAATAAATGCGATGCGATTTCTTTTTTCATATTGTTACACCTTCCCACTGTTGTTTTACTGTTTTATACGCTTCAAGCGGATTTTCTGCTTTTGTAATACTACGTCCAACTACGATGTAGCTTGAGCCAAGTTCCCTCGCACGTTTCGGTGTTGCTACGCGCACCTGGTCATTTACATCATCACTTGCCAGACGAATCCCCGGTGTTACTGTTACAAATTCATTTCCGCATACTTCACGTAATTTTGGAACTTCAAGTGTTGAACAAACAACTCCATCAAGTCCACTTTCTTTCGTTAATTTTGCATAATGAGCAACCGCTTCTTCTAACGTTTTCTCAATGCCGATCTCTTTTTTCATCATAGCTTCCGAAGTGCTTGTTAGTTGTGTAACTGCAATACAAATCGGTCTCTCTTTTCCTTCTTGTTTACCTTCCTCTAATCCCTCAAGCGCAGCTTTCATCATACTGCTTCCCCCAGCAGCATGAACATTTACCATATCAACGTCTAGACTAGCTAGGCTGCGCATTGCGCTTTTGACTGTATTCGGAATATCATGAAGCTTTAAATCTAGAAAAATTTGATGTCCTTTTTCTTTTAAATACGTAATGATAGCAGGTCCCTCTTTATAAAATAGTTCCATCCCAACTTTGACAAATAACTGTTCCTCTTCAAAGTGGTTTAAAAACTGTTCTACCTCTGCTTTACCTGGAAAGTCCAGTGCAACGATTAAAGACTTTGACATGTTTATTTCCAGCTCCTTCCCCGACATTCCGAAATATGATCAAATCCTAACTCATCTAATAACGCTGGTAATTCTTCAATAATTGTTGGACATACGAACGGATCAACAAAGTTCGCTGTACCAACTGCAACTGCACTTGCACCAGCGTAGAAGAACTCAATTACATCTTCCGCTGATTCAATACCGCCCATTCCGATAATTGGAATGTTAACCGCCTGACTTACTTCATGTACCATACGAATCGCCACTGGCTTAATGGCAGGGCCTGATAATCCGCCTGTACGGTTTGCTAAAATTGGTTTTGCTGTTTTTAAATCTAGACGCATACCAAGCAATGTATTAATCATCGTTAAACCATCAGCACCTGCATTTTCGATCGCCTTTGCAATCTCCACAATGTTTGCCACGTTCGGTGACAATTTCACATATACCGGTACTTCAGAAACCTCTTTTACTCGCTTCGTTAAATCAGCAGCAATTTCTGGGACGGTCCCAAAAGCAATACCACCCGTTTTTACGTTTGGACAAGAAATATTTAATTCTAGCGCATGAACATTTGGTGCTTTCGAAATTTCCTTTGCTACTGCTACATAATCCTCAGCTTGTGAACCAGCAACATTCGCAATAATAGGAAGATCGAATTGCTCTAACCATGGTAATTCGGAAGTCATTACCTTTTCTAACCCAGGATTTTGAAGTCCGATTGCATTTAACATTCCACCTGGTGTTTCTGCAACACGAGGCGTTGGATTTCCATAACGAGGGTGTTCTGTCGTTGCTTTAATCATAATTGATCCAAGCATGCTTAAATCATAAAACTGTGCATACTCACGACCAAATCCGAAGCAACCAGATGCTGGGATGATTGGATTTTTTAATGATAATCCTGGTAATTCAACTTGCAATCTGTTCATAGTACAACCTCCCCGATTGGAAATACTGGCCCGTCGCTACACACCTTTTTGTAAGAATGTCCACTTGGATCTTCTTGCAAGTGGCATACACAGGCGAAACATGCTCCAATACCACAACCCATACGTTCTTCTAATGAAATGTAGGCTTTTTTCTCTTTATAACGACCTTCTAATGCACGTAACATCGCTAAAGGTCCACATGAGTATAAAATGTCAAATTCGATTCCATATGCGTCAATTACATCTGTTACAAATCCCTTTGTACCATGTGTACCATCAACTGTTGCTACATACGTATCGCCAAGTTCTGCAAATTTCTCTTCATAGAAGACAACATCTTTCGTTTGGAAACCTAAGATGTGGATCACACGTACACCTTTTGCAACAAGGCGTTGTGATAGCTCATAAAGAGGTGGGACACCAATTCCGCCTCCTACTAACAGAGCGGTTTGCCCAGCTTCTGCTTCTTCTACAGGAAATCCATGGCCTAACGGTCCTAATACGTCTACAAGTTCACCTTGTTTTCTCTTTGCTAGCGTTTTTGTTCCTTGTCCTTCTGCACGGTATAGCATTGTAAATTCGTTTTTCTCTTGATCAACGTTACAAATGCTAATTGGGCGGCGTAGCAGAGGCGTAATGCCTTCTGCTACTTTAATGTGTACAAATTGCCCTGGTTCGTTCATTTGCTGTACAAGATCACCTTGAAGCACTAATTCGTAAATGTTTTTTGCGATTTCTGTTTGATTAACGACGATCATATTTTGCTTTTGCATCATGCATGTACCACCTCGTGAAGCTTTGTTGGCGCAATTTCTTTCATTGAGTGAGCTGAGAATGTCATGGATTCTAATACTCTTAAAATCGCTCTTGTTGTATCAAGTGATGTTAAGCAAGCTACACCATTTTCTACAGACTCACGACGAATGCGGAAACCATCACGCGCTGGCTGTTTTCCTTTTGTTAATGTATTGATAACAAACTGCGCTTTTCCTTGACGAATGATATCAAGTAAGTTGTAGTCTTCAGAATCAATTTTGTTTACAACTTGCACTGGAATGTTTTGTTCTGTTAATGATTTTGCTGTTCCAGCTGTTGCTAATAAGTTATAGCCAATTTCATGGAAGCGTTTTGCAATTTCCATCGCTTCTTCTTTATCTTTATCCGCTACAGTAATGATTACTGATCCGTGCGTTGGAATGTTAATTCCAGAAGCAACTAGCCCTTTGTATAATGCTTTTTCAAGTGTTAAGTCTTTACCCATTACTTCCCCTGTTGATTTCATTTCAGGTCCTAATGTTGTATCAACTGAGCGTAGTTTCGCAAATGAGAATACCGGAGCTTTCACATACACTTCTTTCTCTTCTGGGTGATAGCCAGTTCTATAGCCTTGTTCTACAAGGTTTTGACCTAAAATAACTTTCGTTGCCACATTCGCCATCGGTACACCTGTAATTTTACTTAAGAATGGTACTGTACGGCTCGCACGTGGGTTTACTTCAATTACATACACTTGATCTTTGAATACTACAAACTGGATATTTAGTAATCCAACAATGTTTAATCCTCTTCCAAGTGCAATTGTATTTTCAATAATTTGTTCTTTTAGTTTTGCAGATAAGCTTTGTGGTGGATATACTCCGATTGAGTCACCAGAGTGAACTCCAGCGCGTTCAATATGTTCCATAATACCTGGAATGAATACATTCTCACCGTCTGAAATTGCGTCTACTTCAATTTCTTTACCAACCATGTAACGGTCAATTAATACTGGGTGATCAGCATGAACTTTTACTGCATTTTTCATGTAGTGCAGTAATTCTTCTTGACGATATACGATTTCCATCGCACGTCCACCAAGTACGTAAGATGGTCTTACTAATACTGGATAACCAATTTCTTCAGCAATTGCTACCGCTTGTTCTACAGTCGTTGCTGTTTTACCAACTGGTTGCGGGATACCAAGCTGCGTTAATGCTGCTTCAAACTTATCACGGTCTTCTGCACGGTCTAGATTTTCAAGTGATGTTCCTAAAATTTTCACACCATGCTCTTCTAATTTCGCCGCTAAGTTAATTGCCGTTTGTCCACCAAACTGAACGATAACACCTTCTGGTTTCTCTAAGTCGATAATGTGCATTACATCTTCAATTGTTAATGGTTCAAAGTATAATTTGTCAGAAATACTGAAGTCTGTTGAAACCGTTTCTGGGTTATTATTAATAATAATCGCTTCATATCCAGCTTCTTTAATTGCCCATACAGAGTGAACTGTTGCATAGTCAAACTCAACACCTTGACCAATGCGGATTGGACCAGACCCTAGTACAACTACACTCTTACGATCTGTCACAATTGACTCATTCTCATCACCGTATGTGCTGTAGTAATAAGGTGTTGCAGATTCGAATTCTGCTGCACAAGTATCTACCATTTTGAACACTGGTGTCAGATTGTTTTCTTTACGCATATCGTAAATTTCACGCTCTTTTTTATTCCAAGCAGCTGCAATGTAGTGATCACTGAAGCCCATTTCTTTTGCAGATTGTAATACTTCCATGTTACCTACATTTTCTTTTACCTTACGTTCCATATTTACAATGTTTTCAACTTTTTGTAAGAAGAAGAAGTCCATTTCACACCATGAATTGATTTCTTCTTTCGTTACACCTTGACGGATTGCTTCTGCTACAATAAACAGGCGCTCATCATCGGCTTTAATAATACGTTTTTTCATTGTTTCTTTATCAAGCTCTTTTAAGTGATCTAACTCTAGGTGGTAAATACCAAGCTCTAAAGAACGAACTGCTTTTAATAATGATTCTTCTAAGTTACGTCCGATTGACATAACTTCACCAGTTGCCTTCATCTGTGTACCAAGCGTTCTGTTCGCTGATTCA
This sequence comes from Bacillus sp. Medicinal_06, assembly GCF_056711665.1. Lineage (NCBI taxonomy): Bacteria > Bacillati > Bacillota > Bacilli > Caryophanales > Bacillaceae > Bacillus > Bacillus sp. Medicinal_06. The sequence goes on from NZ_JBWYHD010000007.1 coordinate 180,718, forward strand.
AACTTATCAAATGGCCAACGTGGAATTTTTGAAACAACATAGTCTAATGCTGGCTCGAAACATGCATATGTTTTTTGCGTTACTGGGTTTACAATTTCATCTAATGTTAAGCCGACTGCAATTTTCGCTGCTAACTTCGCAATTGGATATCCAGTTGCTTTAGATGCAAGTGCAGATGAACGACTTACACGTGGATTTACTTCGATTACATAGTATTGGAAGCTATATGGATCAAGTGCAAGCTGAACGTTACATCCACCTTCAATCCCTAATGCACGAATGATTCGTAATGAAGTGTTGCGTAACATTTGATACTCACGATCACTTAATGTTTGGCTCGGTGCTACAACAATTGAATCACCTGTGTGAACCCCAACTGGATCGATATTTTCCATGTTACATACTACAATTGCGTTATCATTTGAATCACGCATTACTTCATATTCAATTTCTTTACAACCAGCAATACTTTTCTCTAATAGACATTGTGTTACTGGACTATGTTTTAAACCACTTGTTACGATTTCAATTAACTCTTCTTCATTATGGCAAATTCCGCCGCCCGTTCCTCCTAATGTGAATGCTGGACGAACGATTACTGGGTAACCAATTTCTTTTACAAACCCATATGCTTCATCAAGGTTATGAATAATTTCACTTGGTGGTGTTGGTTCATTTAAATCTTGCATTAATGTACGGAATAAATCACGATCTTCCGCTTGCTCGATTGCTGATAATTTTGTTCCTAATATTTCAACTCCGCACTCGTCAAGTACGCCTGATTTTGCAAGTTCAACAGCCATGTTTAAGCCTGTTTGACCACCTAATGTTGGCAAGATTGCATCTGGACGTTCTTTACGAATAATACGGCTTACGAATTCTAATGTTAATGGCTCAATGTATACTTTATCTGCTGTTGCAGTATCCGTCATAATTGTTGCTGGGTTAGAGTTAACAAGGATTACTTTGTAACCTTCCTCTTTCAGAGATTGACAAGCTTGTGTACCAGAGTAGTCAAACTCCGCTGCTTGCCCAATTACAATTGGTCCTGATCCGATTACTAAAATTGTGTTAATGTCTAGGCGTTTTGGCATAACTCTTCCCCTTCTTTCTTGAAGTTTTCAATCATTGTTAAGAAATCTTCGAATAAATCATTTGCATCTTCTGGTCCTGCTGAAGCTTCTGGATGGTATTGTACTGTAAATGCTGGGAACTTCTTATGACGAAGACCTTCTACTGTTCCATCGTTTAAAGCAACATGCGTAATCTCAAGTTCTGTATTTTTAACTGATTCTTCTTCTACTGCATAACCATGGTTTTGAGATGTAATTGCTACTTTTCCAGTTGCAAGATGTTTTACTGGATGATTTAAACCACGGTGACCAAATTTCAACTTACTTGTATTCGCACCAGATGCTAGCGCGAACAATTGATGTCCTAAGCAAATTCCGAATAAAGGAACTTTACCGATAATGTCTTTTAACATTTCGATTGCTTCTGGTACATCTTTTGGATCTCCAGGTCCATTACTTAACATAATTCCATCTGGGCTAAGGCGTAAAATTTCTTCTGCTGTTGTATTGTAAGGTACAACAATTACATCACAATCGCGTTTATTTAATTCTCGTAAAATACCATGTTTCATTCCGAAGTCAACAAGTACAACACGATGACCACGGCCTGGGCTTGGATATGGATCTTTTGTTGACACGCGTTTTACATGATCTGTAAATACTGTCGCTTTTAATTGGCTCACGATATATTCTACATCCGCGTCCATGTTGCAAAGGCGTCCACGTAATGTACCGTATTGACGAATTTTTCTTGTTAATTTTCTCGTATCAATTCCTGCTAAACCTGGAATGTTTCTTTCTTTTAAATACTCATCTAACGAAATCTCATTTCGGAAGTTAGATGGGTGATCACATATTTCGTTTACGATTAAACCATTTACAGATGGGTGAATTGATTCAAAATCGTCACGGTTAATGCCGTAGTTTCCGATTAATGGATACGTAAATGTTACAATTTGACCGCAATATGATGGATCAGATAATGTTTCTTGATATCCTGTCATTCCTGTTGTAAATACAACCTCACCTGACTTTTCGATTTCACCGCCGAAACCTTTTCCAATTAATACTGTTCCATCTTCTAAGATAAGTTGTCTTTTCATACTAATGCACTCTCCTTTTGCCATGCGATCTTACCGCTAACTAATGTCATAACTGGCCATCCTTGACACTTCCAGCCTGCAAATGGCGTATTCTTTCCTTTTGATAAGAATGTTGTTGGATCAATCTCTTCTTCTTGTTCTAAATCAATAATTGTAATATCAGCCGCTCTTCCTTCTTTCAGGCGACCTGCTTCTAAACCAAATGTATCAGCTGGTTTTTCTGTTAAGAATTGAATTAACTGTTCTAATGTGATAATTCCTTTTTTCACAAGATTTGTATACAGCAGTGGGAATGCTGTTTCAAAACCAGTAATTCCAAATGGTGCTCTTTCAATACCTTGCGCTTTTTCCTCTGTAGCATGTGGTGCATGATCTGTTGCAATGATATCAATTGTTCCATCTAATAATCCTTCAATTAACGCTGCATGGTCTTCTTTTCCACGAAGCGGTGGATTCATTTTAAAGTTTGGATCAACTGATGGGATATCATCTTCACATAGTACTAAGTGGTGCGGTGTTACTTCCGCTGTCACTTTAATTCCAGCACGTTTTGCATCACGAATCACTCGTACAGACCCTTTTGTACTTACGTGACATACGTGATAGTGACAATCCGCTGCTTCTGCAAGTAAGATGTCCCGGGCAATATGTACAGATTCACATACTGATGGGATACCGTTTAATCCATGTTCCTTAGAAAACTTCCCTTCATGTACACAACCTTTATTAATAAGTGTATTTTCTTCACAGTGTGCAACGACTGCCATATTTAATTTCGCTGCACGTTTCATAGCAGCAAGCATCATACTTGCATCTTGTACGCCTACTCCGTCATCAGTGAAAGCAAATGCCCCAAGTTCTTTTAACGTTTCAAAGTCTGTCATTTCAGAACCTGCTTGGCGTACTGTAATTGCTCCGTATGGTAATACATTTACATGTGCTTTTTCTTTAATACGTTTTTGTAAATCTTCCATATGCTCTTTGCAATCTGGGACTGGGCGTGTATTTGGCATTGCACAAATTGTTGTGAATCCACCTTTTGCTGCTGCAAGTGTACCAGTTTCAATTGTTTCTTTATGTTCACCACCCGGTTCGCGAAGATGAACGTGTACATCTACTAGTCCAGGTGCGATTAATTTTCCGTTCACATCGATTACTTCAGCATTATCTGCCGTAATATTTTCTGCTACTTTCGCAATTTTACCGTCTTGTATGAGAAGATCTGTTGCTACAATTTTTCCTTCTTCATTTAGATACCGACCATTTTTAAACAAATAATTCATGTTTCATTCCTCCTAATACATTTGGTAAGGCGCGTTTTAGTACAGCCATTCTTACGTAAACTCCATTTTCCATTTGCTTGAATATGCGTGAACGCTCACACTCAACAAGTTTACTTGCAATTTCAACATCACGGTTTACGGGAGCTGGATGCATAATAATGCTTCCTTCTTTCATACGCTTCTCTCTTTCCACTGTTAATCCGTGTTTCTCATGGTACTCTTTCATAATGTCTGTTTCATAATGATCATGACGCTCATGTTGTACACGAAGTAGCATCATCACATCAACCTCTGGAACAAGTTCATCTAAGTCTTTGTAAGTTCCAAATGTGTTTTCTTCATCTTTCCACTCTTCTGGACTTGCGAAGTAAATTGTCGCACCAAGTTTCGTTAATGCTTCTGCATTAGAACGTGCTACTCGGCTATGGCGAATATCCCCTACTATCGCAATCTTCAAACCTTCAAATCTGCCAAACTCTTGTTTAATTGTTAGAAGATCTAGTAAGCACTGCGTTGGGTGATTTCCGCATCCATCACCAGCATTCAAGATCGGGATATTTACCTGATCTTTTAGCTCATCAAAGTAGCGATCTTGCTCATGGCGGATGACTACCGCTTTTGTTCCGATTGATTCTAGTGTTCTTATCGTGTCGTATAAAGTTTCTCCTTTTTGTACGCTAGATGAATCTGCTGAAAAGTTTAATACATCAAGCCCTAACCTCTTCTCAGCAACTTCGAAGCTAAATCTCGTTCTCGTACTATTTTCAAAGAACAAGTTCGCTACAAATGTTTGCTCTGTTTTTTTTAGTTCTTTTCCATTCGCAAAATCTTCTGCGTCTTTTAGGATTTCTGAAATTTCTTGCTCCGATAATTCACTCATCGTTAACAAATGGTTCATCGTCATCCCTCATCTTTCTAATTTTTATAATAACACTTCTGAATTTATATAACAATAACTGCATAAAAATACCCTAGTCATGTGAGACTAGGGTGCAAGAAAGAAGCCACCCTTTTCGGTCTCACAGGACTGAATTAAAAGGTTGTTTTATGAAGCAATCTGCTTAGATTGTTTTGTTTGTTTTATTTCTGGTAGTAGTAGATTTAACAGTACACCTACAATTGCTGCTAGTGCCATTCCTTCTACTTGGAATGATTCTCCGACATGGAGTACCGCCCCACCAATACCGATTACAAGTATAACCGATGCGATCATTAAATTGCGTTTGTCGCTTAAATCTGTTTTATCATCTACCATCATGCGTAAACCACTTGATGCGATTACACCGAAAAGTAAGATTGATACTCCGCCCATAACTGGTGTTGGAATCGAATGAATCAGTGCTGAAATCTTACCGATAAACCCAAACATAATCGCAAATACTGCTGATCCGATGAATAAGTATACACTGTAAGCTCTCGTAATTGCTAACACGCCGATATTTTCACCGTATGTTGTATTCGGCGGTCCACCTATTACAGATGCGATTAATGTTGCTACCCCATCCCCAAAGATTGAACGATGTAAACCTGGTTTTTTAATTAAATCTCTCTTAATAACATTTCCAAGTACAATTTGATGTCCGATATGTTCTGAGATTGTTACGAGTGCAACTGGTACCATTAAGAGTACAATCTTCCATGAAAACTCTGGAGTATATGTTACAAATGGTACTGTGAAGTCTGGTACATCAAACCATTTTGCCTCAGCTACCGGTTTTAAATCTACAAGCCCTTGGAAGTAAGCAAAGATATATCCCCCGATGATTCCAAGTAAAACTGGTATGATGCTGAAAAACCCTCTTCCGAATATGGAGCAAATGATTGTAATTGCTAATGTTACTAACGCTACTGAGAAATGTGTAAAGCTATACTTTCCACCTGCATCATTCATCGCCATATTAACCGCTGTATGTGCTAGTGCTAATCCGATAACCATTACGACTGGACCCACTACGATTGGTGGAAGTAATTTCATAATCCACTCAGATCCTGATTTCTTAATTCCGATTGAAATTAAGAGATAAACAAGTCCCGCTAGTAACCCACCAAGCATTGCTGCTCCCGGCCCACCAGCTGTTTTTGCTGTAATAATTGGTGCGATAAATGCGAATGATGATCCTAGATATGCTGGCACTTGACCTTTTGTTATAAGAAGGAACGCTAGTGTTCCTAATCCACTTGAAATTAAAGCAACTGATGGATTCAGTCCTGTTAAAAATGGAACAAGCACTGTTGATCCGAACATCGCAAATAAATGTTGTATACTTAAAAATAACCATTTTCCGGGCTTCGGTACTTCATGAATGTCTAACACTGGCTTTTGTTCCATTGTTACATCCTCCTTCAGTTTAAAACTTTGCAATAAAAAAACTCTTTGTGACTGTGCACAAAGAGTCCTATACTTTCGTATGTCAAATTTGACATACGAAAGTCAAGACCCTTTGGCAGCCTCACAGGACTACATTTAAAAGGGTTTTACTTATCGTATATACTTACTCGATCTTGCTGATCTGTCTCTTGCAAATCAACTTCAATACGTTCTTCACTTGATGTTGGAATGTTCTTCCCTACATAATCAGCGCGAATTGGTAATTCACGATGACCTCTGTCTACAAGAACCGCAAGTTGGATTTGTGATGGTCTACCTAAATCCATAAGAGCATCCATTGCCGCTCGAACTGTTCTTCCTGTATATAATACATCATCTACAAGGATTACCTTTTTCTTCGTAATATCTACAGGGATATCCGAACCTTTTACTAACGGTTCTTTATTTTTTGATTGAAGTGTTAAATCATCACGATATAGTGTAATGTCTAATTCCCCTACTTCAATCTCTTTTCCTTCAATTTGACCAATGCGTTCTGCTAAACGCTTTGCAATAAAGATACCACGTGTTTTAATTCCGACAAGAACACAATTATCAACACCTTTATTACGTTCCACAATTTCATGACTAATACGTGTTAAAGCGCGGCGAATCATTTGGTCATCTAAAACGACAGCTTTTTCTTGCATGCTCTACACCTCCAAGCTTTTTTCTTGCGTGAGAGGAATGGTATAAAAAAAGTCCTCTCAGCGTGTGCGAGAGGACTTTTGAAAAAAGGGTACAACATACCCTAAGTATTTCAAACCGTTACCTTCTCAACCTCACGGGGCTGTGTTAAAGGATCATTATTTAACTGTAGTCAGTATCTCAGTTTTCTTATGATTTGTCAATACTATTTCCGTAAAATATTTAGCGTTTCTTCAAATACTTCTGGAATCGGTGCCTCAAACTCAACATATTCACCAGTACGAGGGTGATCAAATCCTAAAATCCCTGCATGAAGCGCCTGTCCATTTATATCTAATGTTTTTTTCGGACCATATTTGGGATCTCCTGCAAGTGGATATCCAATATATTTCATATGAACACGAATTTGATGCGTACGCCCTGTTTCTAAACGACATTCAACAAGTGTAAAGTCCTTGAACCTCTCTAACACTTGGAAGTGTGTAACAGCATGTTTCCCATTTTCATCAACCGTCATACTTTGACGATCCTTTTTATCTCGAGCAATCGGTGCATCAATCGTTCCTTTATCATGTGGAATCATCCCATGAACAATTGCTTTATATCGTCTTGTAACTGTTTTTGCCACAAGCTGATTGACAAGAGATTCATGTGCCATATCATTTTTAGCAACCATTAATAAACCAGAGGTGTCTTTATCAATACGATGCACAATACCAGGGCGCATTACACCGTTAATCCCTGATAAATCAGTACAATGATACATTAGTCCATTTACAAGAGTACCACTTGTATGTCCAGGAGCTGGATGTACAACCATACCGCGTGGTTTATTAACAACTAATACATCTGCATCCTCATAATAAATTTCTAAGTTCATATCTTCTGCACGAATATCTAGTTCTTCTGGTTCTGGGATTGCTACTGCAATTTCATCGTTTTCTTTTACTTTATAATTTCCTTTAATGGTGTTTCCGTTTACAGTTACGACACCATCTTTAATCCATTGCTGCACTTGTGTACGTGACCACTCATTATTGACACTGGCAACAAACTTATCAATCCGTTCATTTTTTTGTTCTTTTGCAACTGTTACTTGTACTACTTCGCTCATTCATTTACTCCTTCATTTTCTTTCCTTCTAATAATGTTTGAATAATAATCAATACAACCCCTATACATAAAGCTGAGTCAGCTATGTTAAATACCGGATAATTGTATGAAAAAATATACACGTGAATGAAATCCACCACTTCTTGTCTAAATACACGATCAATAAAATTGCCAATTGCTCCGCCTAAAATAAGACCTAATGAGACCCCTAAGAGCTTATCTGTTTTTGCATATTTTTTCATATAAAATACGATAAATCCTACAAAAACAACTGTAATAACATAGAAGAACCACATTTGACCTTCTAAAATACCCCAGGCAGCTCCTCTATTCCGATGTGATGTTATGTATAATACATTATCGATAATCGGGATACTTGTACCTAATTCCATGTTCTTTACAATTAACCATTTCGATACCTGATCGACAGTAATGACAAATAAGGCTATTAAATAATATATCATTTTCATTTCCCCCACAAAGACAGTGTACCTCAAAATTTTAGCATAGCTACGGCCTTTTCACAATGAACCTTTACGGAAGAATAAAATAAAACGAAAAAAGGTAATATAATATCGTTGTGCCTATCAAATATTTACTTTATCATACAAAAACTCATGAACTGTACGTGCTGTTGGCATCATTTGCATTTGCTTTACAGGAATATATCTCCCAGTTTCTTCACAAATTCCATACATATCGATTTCCATTTTAAATAATGCTCGTTCCACATCTTTTAAATCTTCTCTTATATCATGTAAAAATAATTTCTTTTTCGCATCTTCCTTCATTTCATACCCTATCTCTTGTCCAAATTCCACATGATACGTGCGCATCGCTTCTTTTGCCAGTCGCTCCTGTAATTCTTTTTTCATCAATTGCAATTCTTCTTTGATTTCCATGTAGATTTCATTCACGTGTACATTCCTCCCGGCTGCAATGTACCGTTAGTGTGTCCGAAATTTTCTCACTTACCGCTCACACATTTTTCCTTCATAGGAAAGTGCTTAAAATCCAATAGAAACCTTTAACAATCAAATTCTCGATACATCTACCGCATGCCAAGAAAAATCTTTACTGAATACAAAAAAACTGACTGCAGTAATTAGCAGTCAGTTTTTTACTATCACATCATTATTTCACATAATTTTCTTTTACAACTGTCGCACAACGCTCACATAATGTTTCATGTTCAGCGTCTTTACCAATTGTTTCAGAAACAACCCAGCAACGTTCACATGTTTCACCAGTTGCCTGCGCTACAACAACAGCTGTATGCTCATATTTCGGAGCATCTGCTGGGGCCTCTTCCATTGTGCCACCAAGTTTGTACTCAGAAACAATAAACAATTGTTTTAAATCTTCGCTGATAGACTCTAACATTTGTTTCATTTCTGCAGTTGGATAAAGTGTAATACTTGCATTCAATGACTTACCAATTACTTTTTCATTACGAGCAACTTCTAACGCTTTTAATACGTCGTCGCGAAGTGTCATAAATGCATCCCATTTTGTTTTTAACGCTTCAGCACCTTCTACTTCCACTGCTTCTGGCATATCAGTTAGCTGAACACTTTCTTCTACAACACCAGGAATATATGGCCATACTTCATCCGCTGTATGAGGTAAAATTGGTGTTACAAGCTTTGTTAATGCAACAAGAACATCATAAAGTACTGTTTGAATTGCACGGCGGTCCGAATGATTCGCAGCTTCAATATATAAAATGTCTTTTGCAAAATCTAAATAGAATGAACTTAAATCAATTGTACAGAAATTATGAATTGCATGATACACGGCCGCAAAATCATATGTTTCATATGCTTCTTTTACTTTTGTAATTAAGTCATTTAATTTCACTAGCATATATCGATCTACTTCACGTAGTTCAGTTTTTGCTACTGCATCTTGACCTGGATTAAAGTCAGATAAGTTTCCTAATAAGAAACGGAATGTGTTACGGATTTTACGATATACTTCTGCAACTTGTTTTAAAATATCATCTGAAATACGTACATCAGATTGATAGTCAACAGAAGATACCCATAGTCGTAAAATATCTCCGCCTAATTGATCCATGATTTTCTTCGGTACTACAATGTTTCCGATAGATTTACTCATTTTACGGCCTTCACCGTCTAGTACGAACCCATGACTTAGAACACCTTTATACGGCGCTTTACCAGTTACTGCAACTGCTGTTGATAATGAAGAGTTAAACCAACCACGGTATTGGTCAGATCCTTCTAAGTATAAATCAGCAGGACGCTGCAAGTCCTCACGCTCTTCTAGAACAGCTTGGTGAGAAGAACCTGAATCAAACCATACGTCCATAATGTCTGTTTCTTTACGGAATTCACCATTTGGACTAGATGGATGTGTAAATCCTTCTGGTAATAACTCTTTCGCTTCACGCTCGAACCATACGTTAGAACCATTCTCACGGAATAGGTCCGCTACATGATTGATTGTTTCATCTGTAATGATTGGATCACCATTCTCTGCATAGAAGACAGGAATTGGTACACCCCACGCACGCTGACGAGAAATACACCAGTCACCACGGTCACGAACCATATTATGAAGGCGAGTTTCACCCCATGCTGGTACCCACTTCGTTTCTTCAACAGCTTGTAATAATTCACTGCGGAATGCTTCAATCGATGCAAACCATTGCGCTGTCGCACGGAAGATAATTGGTTTTTTCGTTCTCCAGTCATGCGGATAAGAATGCGTAATAAATGTTAATTTTAATAACGCACCAACTTCTTCTAGTTTTTCCGTAATTGGTTTATTTGCTTTATCATAGAATAAACCTTCAAATCCAGGTGCTTCACTTGTTAATACACCTTTATCATCAACCGGACAAAGAACTTCTAATCCATATTGTTTACCAACAAGGAAATCGTCTTCCCCGTGTCCAGGTGCTGTATGTACACAACCTGTACCAGCATCTGTTGTAACATGCTCTCCAAGCATAACTAAAGAATCACGATCATAGAATGGGTGCTTCGCAACTGTATACTCAAGTTCGCTACCTTTAACTGTTTTCACAACCTCAGTATTTTCCCACTCTAATGTTTTCGCAACTGTATCAAATAGTTCAGAAGCGATGATATATTTTTCATCATTTACTTTCACAATGCTATATTCAAGTTCTGGGTGAACAGAAATACCTAGGTTTGCTGGTAGTGTCCAAGGTGTTGTTGTCCAAATAATAAATTTCTCGTCACCTTCTAATACATTTTTCCCGTCTTTTACAGGGAATGCTACGTAAATAGATGCTGACTTCTTATCTTTATATTCAATTTCAGCTTCAGCTAAAGCAGATTCACTTGTTGGAGACCAATAAACTGGCTTCTGTCCTTTATAGATATAACCTTTCTTCGCCATTTCTCCAAACACTTTAATTTGCTGCGCTTCATATGCTGGCTCTAACGTAATATATGGACGATCCCAATCAGCACGCACACCTAGACGTTTAAACTGCTCACGTTGGCGATTTACTTGTTCATATGCATACTCTGCACATAATTTACGGAATTCTGCAACCGTCATTTCTTTACGCTTTACGCCTTTATTTGTTAAAGCTTGTTCAATTGGTAGACCATGTGTATCCCAGCCTGGCACATATGGTGCACAGTATCCAGTCATCGATTTGTAACGAACAATAAAATCTTTTAATACTTTATTTAACGCATGTCCCATATGAATGTCACCATTCGCATATGGAGGACCATCATGCAGCACAAATAAAGGACGACCTTTTGTATGTTCTTGTACTTTTTCGTAAATATTCATCTCAGCCCATTTTTCTTGCATTGCAGGCTCACGTTTTGGTAAATTCCCACGCATTGGGAATTCTGTTTTCGGCATTAGTAATGTATTTTTGTACTCCATGCTTATTTCCTCCTCGAATGTATAAAAGAAAGACCCTAAAAAATGGAATAAAAAAGAGACCTTCTCATCCCCAAAAAGGGACGAGAAGGTCTCCCGCGGTACCACCCTAGTAGACCATGCATGTATGCATTAGTCCTCTTTATATTCTTAACGCGAATATACGCCTACGCTTACTTTTTTGGTTCAGCGTGGAACTCCAGGGTGATATTCCCATTTATCTCCTTATCCTGAGCTTACACCATCCTCAGTTCGCTATATAAGGTGTGAAAAAGGTACTTATCCCTATCTTCGTTTTTCTTAATAAATATGTTGTTTAAAATTATATGTAATAATGAGAAAAACGTCAAGCTTACACTGTTTCTTCTTTCTTTAACAGCTCGTCCACTTCTTCTTCTAACTCAATTAATTTGTCCCAATCATCATTGTTCAACATTTCAAGCTGTGCTTCTAATAGCATACGGAAACGCGTGCGGAATACTTTCGCTTGTTTCTTTAGCTCTTCAATATCAAATGCAACTTTTCTTGATTTTACTAAAGCTTCATTAATGATACGATCTGCATTTTTTTCTGCTTCACGAACAATTAATTTTGCTTCTTTTTGTGCATTACGCTTTACTTCTTCCGCTGCTTCTTGTGCAACAACGATAGATTTATTTAACGTGTCTTCAATGTTAGAGAAATGATCTAATTTCCCTTCTAGCTGAGCAACTTTTTCTTCTAATGCTTTCTTCTCACGAATGACCAATTCATAATCCTTGATAATTTGATCAAGAAACTCATTTACTTGATCCTCATCATAGCCACGGAATCCGCGACCAAATTCTTTGTTATGAATATCTAATGGTGTTAACGGCACAAACGCCACCTCCAAGTAGTTATCTAAATTTTCCTCTTTTAATTATATCTTTTCTTCGACAAAACAAGAGATTTTCCTTCTAAAAAACCAATCATTTTAGTATACCATACAAAACTCTCCATTTGTCGCGCTTCGTTTTTCCTTCTATAGAAAATAATTTACTTCGGCCATGTCCCCTAACTGAAAACACATCACCTGGAAAACACTCGTATGCAGTTTGCTCAACCGTTTTCCAATTCACTTTCACAAGACCGTTTTTTATAAACGGCTGTACTTTCTGCCGTGATACATGGAGCATTTCAGCTAGCAGGACATCTAATCGAAGTGATGAAACAGTTCCAGACTGTTCTCTCCATTCTTCTTGCAATCGTAATACTCGATCTGCTTGTACAGAGGAGAGTGAGACCTTCATTTTCCCTATCGATTGTAAATTCATTTCAATGTACGAAACAATTTCTTTTGCAACTATAATTTGGGCGCGATTTTCTTGAAGCAAAATATCACCGCATTTTTCTCTCGTTAGACCAAGAGACATAAATGCACCTAATATTTGCCTATGTTCAAGCGTATAAAACTTGGAAGGATAGTCAATTTCTAATACTTCAACTTGAAAATCTTCTTCTTTTAAATCGAGATAACTCGGGTAAATAAGAGCTCTTTTTCTTTCCGCTTTTGGCGTAGCACCATAAAGTCGTAAAGTCGCATCTCCTTGATTGCCAATTATCGTAGCAACAATTTGTTGCTGGCGCGGATCAAGAAAATCCGTTAATTTCACTTGATGATATTCTTCAGCCATCTGTTTCCATTCTAACGCTTTATCAACAAAGACCGCTTCTTCAGGTCTAAAATGCTCATAGATGTTCATTCATTTAACCTCTTATTACAGGAAATAATTAAACAAACTTACTAAACCACTACTAGCCAATCTCAACGCAATAATTGCAACAATTGGAGAAATATCAATCATTCCAAAAGGCGGGATGAATCTCCGAAACGGCTCTAAATACGGTTCACAAATACGCGATAGAAAATCACCAAATGTTGATTCTCTTGCCCCTGGAAACCACGATAGGAGAATATAGATAATAAGCGCCCAGGAATAAATCTGGATGATCCAAAGCAATGCTTCTAAAATAATCGTCATGGCGTATTACCACCTCTTTATATTTGTCTCTTCCTCTTCACCGAACAACTCAGAAATGGCCCCAACAATATCTACAGTCTCAGGTGTACAAATAAATGTTTTCGGTCCTAGTTTTTGAATATCCCCGCCTATAGCGTATACAGTACCACTTAAAAAGTCAACGATACGCACAGCTTGATCTGTTGACATTCTTTGCAAATTAATGACAACCGCTCTTCTTCCCTTTAAATGATCCGCAATCCCTTGTGCTTCCGAATATGTACGCGGTTCTAACAAAACAACTTTAGAAGACTGTTTTGCTGTTTCAATACTTACAATATTTTGTTTCGGCTGTGCTTTCGTAAGTGGAATATCCTGCTGCTCTGGGGGATCTTGTTGTTTTTTCATTTCAGCTTGCTCCTTTTCCTTTTCGTAAGCTTCTCGCTCTTCAGGTGTGTCAAAAAAGAAGTATTTTACTTTTGACCAACTCATAATAACATTCTCCTTCCTTTTACGCTTTTCCTACTAAAATCGTTCCCAAACGAATATATGTAGCACCTTCTTCAATTGCAATTGTATAATCATTTGACATTCCCATCGATAGTTCTTTACACGGAGCGTATGGTAACCCTAGTTCTTGCACTTGTTTTTGCAAACCACGCAATGCCTTAAAACAATGACGAATCTCTGCTTCTTCCCCAGTAAATGGTGCCATTGTCATTAATCCAACAACTTCAATTTTATCAAATTCTTGCAGAGCACGAATAAATGTAATTGTTTCTTCAACTGCTATCCCTTGCTTTGATTCTTCAGATGATGTTTTTACTTGAACAAAACATCGAACCTGCTTTGTAGCACGTTTTTGAATTTCTTTTGCAAGTGAAATGCGATCTAATGAATGCAAATAATCAATCTCATTAATAATTTCTTTTACTTTTCTCGTTTGTAATGAACCGATGAAATGCCAATTTACTTTTGAACCAAAATGCTCATACTTCTGTAAAAAACCTTCATTACGATTCTCACCTAAATCAGTAATTCCAGCTTCTATTACTTCATTTGTTTTTTCAATTCCTACTGTTTTTGTTACTGCAACGAGCTTAATCTCTTCTACCAAGCGCTCTGCTCGTTCACACGCTTTTTTGATTTCCTCATTTACAAATGCTAAATTCTCTTGCACTACCACTTGTTTTCAATCCTCCTTAAAGCCTATGAAACTCAACATTCTTCCTGTTTTTCCTCGATCACGACGATGTGAGAAAAACAATTGTTCTTCACAGCTTGTACAAAGAGACGACATCACAATATGCTCATCTTTTATGCCCGCCTGTAAGCATAATATACGATTGATTTCTTTTAAATCAATTGCATATTGTCCGTCTGAAATCACGTTATATGGAACAGGTCCGTTTACCGCTTGTTTTGCTGCTGATAATACACGATCATCAACTACATAACAGCAGGACCCAATGGCTGGTCCAATTGCAACATAAATCTCATGAGCTGGCACTCCTTCTGCACTCCACTTTTGAATCATTTCTTTTGCAATTTCTTTTACAGTTCCTTTCCATCCAGCATGTGCAAGTCCTATCATACCATGCGATGGTGCATAGAAATAGAGTGGAACACAATCGGCATAGCAAGATGTTAAACATACATCTCTATCAGTCGTATAAATACCATCTGTATTTGGAATACCATCTTCATATAAGTAGATTCCTCGCCCTTTTTCCCCTTGTCCTACTTTTTCAACGTGACGATCATGAACTTGCTCTGAACAAATCCAATTTTCTAATGGTTTTTGTAGCTTGTCCGCTAAAATACGTCTATTTTCATGAACATTCTCCATCGTATCATTCACATGTAATCCTAAATTCATCGCCTGGAAGGAGCCTGTACTTACTCCACCATCTTTCGTCGTAAATCCTGCAGTAATATTTCCAAGTTCTTTCCACGCTTGTAAATATAATATACCGTCCTCATATATAAATGGTTCTCTCATAAAGCGGCTCCTTTTAATAAAATAACATAAAAAAGCATGGTACTTCCTGTCTATTTTACCATACTTTTATTTTTCCATAATGACAACATAAAAAAAAGAGGAATTTGTAATATTCTTTAAGAAATTGTCGGTGTTTGTATTGATTCTGTTACAGAATTGACATGATCAGCTCTTACTAATATGACATCCTCTCCAATTTTTACAATTTGCTTCCATGGAATAACAAACTCCGCCTCTTTCCCAAATATACCTAGCATTCGTGCCTGTTTTGAAATAATAACAGCTTGAATCTTCCCAGTGTTCATATCAATATCTATATCGCTAATGTTTCCAAGCTTTTTTCCATCAGAGACATTTACAACATCCTTAATTTGAAACTCTGAAATCCGCATCATTGTCATTCTCCCCTTCTATGTCACTATTTGTAGTTGATAAGTCTTCTCCTTCAATTTTA
This sequence comes from Bacillus sp. Medicinal_06, assembly GCF_056711665.1. Lineage (NCBI taxonomy): Bacteria > Bacillati > Bacillota > Bacilli > Caryophanales > Bacillaceae > Bacillus > Bacillus sp. Medicinal_06. The sequence goes on from NZ_JBWYHD010000007.1 coordinate 196,641, forward strand.
CTTTATTGTTATTATATGAACACGTAATCTTTCCTATGAACAGAATCTCGAGGCGCGCAACATAAAAAAGTCTCATCTTAACCGATGAGACCTTATCCTTGAATTGTCTTATTCATTTGTTTAATTGCTGATTTTTCAAGGCGTGATACTTGTGCTTGAGAAATTCCAATTTCTTCGGCAACTTCCATTTGTGTTTTCCCTTGAAAAAAACGTTTTCGAATAATCATTTTTTCACGATCATTTAATCGTTTCATTCCTTCTTTCAATGCCAATTCTTCGACCCATTGCTCGTCCCTTTGTTTATCATCACTTAGTTGATCCATTACAAATATAGGGTCGCCCCCATCATTATAGATTGGTTCAAATAATGATACTGGATCTTGAATGGCATCAAGTGCAAAAACGATTTCTTCATGTGTCACTTCAAGCACTTTTGCAATATCCATTGCCGTTGGCTCTTTTGAATTTTCAGCAATTAACTTTTCTCTTACCTGTAATGCTTTATACGCGATATCTCGCAGTGAACGAGAGACGCGAATTGGATTGTTATCACGTAAATATCTACGGATTTCCCCAATAATCATTGGCACAGCATATGTTGAAAATTTAACATTTTGGCTTAAGTCAAAGTTATCAATGGATTTCATAAGTCCAATGCAGCCGACTTGAAATAAATCATCAACAAATTCTCCTCTGTTGTTAAATCGCTGAATGACGCTCAGTACAAGGCGTAAGTTTCCATTTACTAATTTTTCTCTTGCGCTAGTCTCTCCACTTTGCATTTCTCGAAATAATTTACGCATCTCTTCATTTTTTAGTACTGGAAGTTTAGCTGTATCAACACCACAAATCTCTACTTTGTTTCTCGTCAAAGTGTTCCCTCCTATCGGGAGTTGCTGTACAGTGTAAAGTATCTCCTTTGGAGGGAATTTTATGCATATCGTTTTTTTCTCTCAACTTTAAAGAAAAATACTAGAAAACCAATCGGAATACCGATTGGTTTTCTATACTTCCCTTAATACTATTAGCTTGTAAAGGGATTCTTTATACCATTTTATTAAATTCTTTTCGAAGCCTTTTTATAATTCTCTTTTCAAGTCGAGAAATATAAGATTGTGAAATTCCCAGCATATCTGCCACGTCTTTTTGTGTTTTTTCTTCTCCCCCTGCAAGACCAAAACGAAGCTCCATAATCTGCTTTTCACGATCATTTAATTGATGTAGTGCTTTCATAAGAAGATGCCTATCTACGGTAGCCTCTAAATCTTTTGTAATAATATCATCATCGGTTCCAAGAACATCTGACAATAATAACTCATTTCCATCCCAATCTATATTTAAGGGTTCATCGAATGATACTTCAGAGCGGTTTTTATTATTTCTACGTAAGTGCATTAAAATTTCATTTTCTATACAACGTGATGCATACGTTGCTAACTTTATTTTCTTTTCGGGATTAAATGTGTTCACAGCTTTAATAAGCCCAATTGTTCCTATACTAATTAAATCCTCAATATTAATTCCTGTATTTTCAAATTTACGGGCTATATACACAACAAGCCGTAAATTACGTTCAATGAGTAATGACCGTGCCGCTTGATCACCTTTTGGCAATTTATTAAGGAGTACTTCTTCTTCCTCTTTTGTTAAAGGCGGCGGCAATGCCTCACTTCCACCGATGTAGTAAATTTCATCGGTCTTAATCCCGAGTTTCAACAATACTTTATACCAAAGATATATGAAATAAAATTTTATTTTCGCCATATTCTCCCACCTTTCATAATTAAGCAATTGTCACTTTTGGTGATATCAACATTTTCGGATGTATAATACATTGATACTCTCCATTTGTAGACAATTGCTGCGTATTTAAACCAATTAATACTTTGTTTACAATCATATCGCTTCCTTCATGATGAATTTGAACAACATCTGGTTTAATTGCCCATAAAAACTGATGATCCACTCCTACAGCCCGGAAAGGAATGAAACGTAGCCTCGTTGCCCAACCTGAATCATTTTCTGGTATTTGTGGAATCTCTGTTTTGGAATAGATCTGTTCTGTCAACCATGTTGGTAAACAATCTTCTAATGATGATACATGCATAATCATAACGGGAGTCTTCGTTAAAGGGTCATAAAGCTGATTTCCACTATCAATTAATCCATCTAGTTTCATTTCATTTTCGGCAAGTCTAATATTCACTTGTACAATTTGGTCATAATGAATTTTAGTCACTTCTACATTTTCAATACGTTTTTTTGAAAAGTAATAAATAATTGGAAATCCCAAAATAACAAATATCCAACTTACTGGATCACCATAAGAAATTGCTTTCGCCTGAACTAATCCATCGACCATTTCGTTCGTTTTTAGGAAAAAATGAGTTCCAATTAATCCTCCTCCTACCATAAATGTTACAAAATAAAAGGTAAAAACAGTTTGTGTATAATTTCTAAAAGTAGAAAAACCAAATGCTGTATACACAATAAGTAACGAGTACAATAGTTTCATAATTGGGTGTGTCATCATAGAAGCAAAAGGAGTAAAGGCAAAAATAACAATTGTAGAACCAATAAAAGCTCCTAGCACAAGCCTCCATCTTTTGATCTTCTTTTTCAACACAGTTGCTGTTAATAAAAGTAAAAGAAAATCAATGCAGGCGTTTAACAACCAAACAGCGTCGGCGTAAACAACCAAACCATTCACCTCTTTTTTTGAGTTGAGACTAGTATAAAGCATATCCAATAGGAAAGTGTGTCAATTTATGGAGGGGTTTTTTTGTTATTTTGTGGTTTCCAGACATAATCTGTCGTGAGGCATATATTGCAAGCCTGCAAATAATAAACTTTTTCTGTAATCTTCATCTAGCTTTCTTGCTTTCTATATTTTAGAGGATAATCTTACTATATAAATACAAATAAAAAAAACATATAAAACCTTTCTTTTTAGATGAGAGAGAGCATCCAACTATGGATAGAAGCGATCAGGGTATTTTTTAGCCCCATGCCATGTGAAAACAGAATGAGTGAATGGAGATCTCCCGTTGCTTTCATAGCCGGGACTTATGTATTGGAAAAATCAAAATGAATTTATATATTTACAAATAGCACGATAAAAGCTTTCATCTGAAAACATTTAAGGTTATGTAATAAAAAAGAAAGGAGCCATTGGCTCCTTTCTTTCTTATCGTCTACGACGGTTACGTAAAAATGCTGGAATATCAATATCATCTGAATCTGTATTACGTTCATGCACAACAGGCTCTTCACGTTTCACTTCGCGTTTTACTTCACGTTGTTTTGATGGTTGAGCTGCTGGTTGTTGCTGTTGCGCGTGATTTGTAGTTGCTGTAGGACGTACAAATGGTTTTGGCGGCTGAACTGTAACACTATCATCAAAACCAGTTGCAATTACAGTAACAACAATTTCATCTTTTAAACTCTCATTAATTACAGAACCGAAAATCATATTTACTTCTGGATCTGAAGCTGAAGCAACGATATCTGCCGCTTCTTGCACTTCATATAGGCTTAAATTTGTGCCCCCAGTAATATTCATAAGAACACCTTGTGCACCATCGATAGATGTTTCTAATAATGGACTAGAAATCGCGCGTTTTGCTGCTTCTGCCGCACGGTTTTCACCAGTTCCAACACCAATACCCATTAACGCAGAACCTTTGTTAGACATAATTGTTTTTACGTCTGCAAAGTCTAAGTTAATAAGACCAGGTGTAGCAATTAAATCTGAAATACCTTGTACACCTTGTCGTAATACGTTATCCGCTTCACGGAACGCTTCAAGCATTGGTGTATTTTTATCTACAATTTCTAAAATACGATCATTCGGTATAACAATGATTGTATCTACATTATCTTTAAATGCTGCAATCCCAGATATAGCCTGAGTTGCACGTTTGCGACCTTCAAATGTAAATGGGCGTGTTACAACACCAACTGTTAACGCGCCTAGTTCCTTTGCGATTTGTGCGATAACTGGTGCTGCACCCGTACCAGTTCCACCGCCCATACCAGCTGTTACAAAGACCATATCTGCACCGCGAAGCGCTTCCTGGATTTGTTCTTTACTTTCTTCAGCGGCTTTTTTTCCTACTTCAGGGTTTGCGCCGGCACCAAGTCCACGCGTTAATTTCCCGCCAATTTGCATTTTTGTTTCAGCTTTTGATAAATTTAATGCTTGTGCATCAGTGTTCACGGCGATGAAATCTACACCTTGTACACCGTGCTCAATCATACGGTTTACAGCATTATTTCCGCCACCACCGACACCGATAACTTTTATGCTCGCTAATTGATCTTGAGTAGTATCAAACTCTAACATGTCGAAATCCCCCTAGAACCTCATTTTTCGTGTGCAATTTTAATCCCATAAATAGCGGAATACACGTTTCACTTTTGACATCATACGCTCATTGTCTTCATTATTTTTACTCTGCTTGCGAGTTGTTTGCTTTGCAGGTTGTTGCTGTACCGGCATTGGCATTGGTGCTGGTACTGGCTCAAAATGTTCTTCCTTTTCCTGAACATTTTTCCCACGCAATTTCGCTTTTTGATAAGAATGTTTAATTAATCCAACCCCAATTGTATACTGAGGTTCACGAACACCAATATAATCTGGAGTTGCTATACGAATATTTTCATGTAAAATATCATATGCAAGATCAAGAACACCCGGCATAGAAGCAATACCTCCAGTAAGTACATAACCAGACGCTACTTGTTTTACTCCTAGCTTCCGGACCTCTTCCTGAACAAACATCAAGATTTCCTCTACACGTGCCTCAATAATATCAGACAACTCTAGTTGTGAATATTGTTCTGTTTGATCGCTTCCCATAATAGGAACCGTAAATACCTCTTCTTCAGATGCCGTATCATAAAAAGCATGTCCATATTTCAACTTAATTTGATCCGCATTTTCAGTTGAAGTTTTAAGTCCTATAGCAATATCCTTCGTTATATGATCTCCACCTAAAGGCAATACACTTGTTGCTTGTAACTCTCCATCTTGAAAAATTGATAGAGTTGTAGATCCCCCGCCAATATCTACAAGAGCTACACCTCTATTTTTCTCATCAGAAGATAAAGCAACCGTCGCAGCTGCTAAAGGTTGAAGACAAATATCAACAATTTCAAGGCCCGCTTTTTCTACACAACGTAGTAAATTATGTAGTAACGTTCTTGAGCCTGTAATTAATGTGCCTTCCATTTCTAATCTTACACCGATCATCCCGCGTGGATCGTTAATCTCATCAAGACCGTCTACAATGAACTGTCGAGGCACCACATCAATAAATTCACGTTCAGGAGCAATTGATACAACTTGTGCTGCATCCAGAACGCGTAAGACATCTTCATTTCCAATTTCACGATCTTCATTTGAAACAGCGACAACTCCGTGACAAGGAAGAAGCTGTACCTGATTGGCATTTACTCCTACAACAACTTGTTCAATGTGAATTCCTACCATACGCTCAGCTTGTTCAATTGCTTTTTTAATTGATCGAACAGTTTCGTCTATGTCAACTATGGAGCCCTTTTTCAAACCATTTGATTTTACGTTTCCAACACCAATAATGTTTAAGCCGTCATTAACCATTTCACCAATGATGACTTTAACATTGGATGTACCGATGTCAAGACTAACATATATTTCATTGCTGTTCATTCTTTGGCACCTCCTTCTTTATTTATACCATACAAGTCAATATATGGAACAACAATCGCAGCTTTACTATTTATAAGAAAAATATTCAACGTCTTTATGCGTTTCCCTTTTTTAACCCTGTATTTTTCTTATTTTTATTTAACATTCACTTATTGATGTTACAGTAACCTATAAATGACTGCTTTATTTTGAAATAACTCGATTTCAAATGCAAAGATTACCGCCAAATATAAGTCTACACTAAGATGTACTCGTAGAAAAGCTAAACTTGTACCAATCCTAATATGAATCAAAGAAAATCTAGCTATTTTCACCCAATTGATTCTAATTGTAATGAAATTTACACATAGAAGAACAAACTTGTCATTATTGTATTTAAAAAGAAATAAAACTACTACTCTACTTCTTTTTTTCTTCCTCATCTAAATATTTAAAGTATGCGCCCACTTCTAAATCAATTAAAACTTTTCTACCTGATTCTATATTTTTTATAATCAATGGATATGCTTCCATACGCTTTGCAAAATCTTGTATCGTTGCACTCACTTCATAGCCTTCATTCATATATAAAGTAAGATGATCTTCATTTGCATTCGTTGGAGCATAATGAATTTCAGAAATAGACCTGAGGATAGTTGGAGTTAATTTTTCTAGTTCTTCAATTAACTCTTTCATTTTCTTTTCTTTAAACGGCTCAAAAATCGGAGCTGCAACAGGTAACTTCCCGTTCGGTAGTATCTCAAGCGTTTTGCCATTCTCTAAAAGCGGTTGTAATTTCCCGCCTTTATTTATATACCCTATCGTTACATACTCTTCAATATGAATGTCAATTTTATTTGGAAAACGCTTTTTGACATTCACTTTTTTAATTTCATTTCGTTTTGTTAAATTCTTTTCCGCCTTATGTGCTGTCACTCGAAAATAGCTCGTTTCATATGTAATTCCAGATTCCTTCATGACTTGTGCATCTGTCATATAATGATTTCCTAAAACACTTATCTTTTTTATATTACTAAGTGGAGATCGAAAGTAAATTAAAAAAAGTACTAGTAAAAACAAAATTGATACATATAAAATTAATCTCTGATTGACAGGCTTTTTATTCTTTTTCTTTTGATTCTTTAGTTTTGGTACACGATCTTGTAGTTTAATCACTTTACTATTTTTCATGTACGATCCCCCTATGTAACATAAAGAACGGCATGTAATGCATGCCGTTCTTATCTTCTTATTATACCATAAATGATAATGAGCGGAACAAATAACAGCTATCTTCCAATGATTTCTACTTCTGTATGCATATCGACACCAAATTTTTCTTTAATTGTTTTTTTGATAAACGCAATTAAATCCAGTACGTCTTGTGCTGATGCAGATCCTGCATTGACAATAAAATTCCCATGCATTTCAGAAATTTTCGCACCACCGATTTGATATCCACGTAGACCTGCCTTTTCCACTAAATCTCCAGCAAAATTGGGTAGAGGATTTCTAAATATACTGCCAGCGCAAGGGTGGTTCCATGGCTGCGTTTCACGGCGATAGTCTTTATTCTTTTGCATGATACTTACTATTTCTTCACGATTGCCTGCTTTCAATTGTAATTCCGCTTCTACTACAATGCCAGGACGTTTTGTTTGTAGTACCGAAGTCCGATAAGAAAATTCCATCTCTTCTTTTGTTAGCCACTTCATTGTACCATCCTCAAACATAATACGAGCTCTCGTTAAAACTTCTGACATATCTGATTTATGTGCACCAGCATTCATATATACTGCCCCGCCCATACTCCCTGGGATACCACTAGCAAATTCTAATCCAGCTAGACCTTGGCGACTAAGTAATGTTGACAACTTAATAAGAGGATATCCTCCTCCAACTCGTACAGTAGTTCCTTCTACTTCTAGGTGATCTAATCCTTCTCCTAAACGAATTACGACACCTTCAATACCTTTATCAGATACAAGAAGATTAGACCCACGTCCAATTGCTGTCCACTTTGCGTGATATTTCTTTACTAAACCTAAAGTTTTTTCCACACCAATCACACTACTTGGCACGATTAGAATATCAGCTGGCCCACCTATTTTCATAGTTGTATAACGAGCTAACGCTTCATTTTCTAATACTTTACCAACTTCTTCTTCGATAAGTTCCTTTGCTAATTGTTTCATGATGATCTCCCCCATATGAAATCTCCGTATTACAGTAGTATGCAGGGCATTCACCTAACGTTATTTCTGTGCAAGCTTTTTCATCACTTCAAATAACTTATTCGCTGCATCTGGCATTCCTAACTGAGTAGCAGCTAGTTTCATATTTTGTAATGTTTGTGTATTTAATAGAATTTCATCAATATCATGAAGAAGTGTTTCAGCAGTCAAATCTTTTTCAAGAAGCATTTTTGCTGCTCCCTTATCGACAACTGATCTCGCATTTTTCTCTTGATGGTTATTTGTCACATAAGGACTTGGAATTAAAATACTTGGTTTTCCTAAAGCTGTTAACTCTGCTAACGTTGTAGCACCAGCACGGGAAACAACAAGATCCACGCCAGTAAGTACCTCTGGCATATTATGAATAAATGGTTTAATGATTACATTACTTGGATTTCCCTTTTGTTTTACAGCTTCCATGACTTTATCATAATGCACTTCACCTGTGATATACAATACTTCATAATCTTTGTTACCAAATTGTTCAATTGCTGCTACAAATGCATCATTAATCGGTCTTGCTCCGCGACTCCCACCAAAAATAAGCACAGATTTTTTAGGAAGAGATAATCCAACAGAACGCTTTCCTTTCATGCCATTTTGATTCATTACTTCTGATGCACGTGGATTTCCTGTCATAACAACTTTCGACTTTGGAAAATGTTCAGCTGCCGCTTCAAAACAAACAGCTACCTTATCCACATAGCGACTTAAAAATTTATTCGTTACACCAGGTACACTATTTTGTTCATGTACAATCGTTGGAATTCCTAATTTTGCTGCAGCATAAACGACTGGACCACATACATAGCCTCCTGTACCAATTACAACATCTGGATTGAAACGACGAATATACCTTTTACTATCTTGCACCCCTTTTAGAAAACGCATCACTGTTTTGACATTATCAAGGGATATTTTTCTTTTAAATCCACTAATAACAATTGATTGAAATGGTATCCCTGCCTTGGGAACAATTGTACTTTCTAGTCCATTCTCCGTACCAATGTATAAAAACCTTGCTTCAGGATGTATTTTTTTTATTTCCCTAATTAAAGCAAGAGCTGGATATATATGACCTCCTGTGCCACCACCACTAACTAATACTCGCACTGCAAATTCCTCCGCTTCTCTGTTCTAAATTCAATTTTATATATTCATATACTTATTCATATATTTTCCGTTTTCTACACACGAAAAACCCTGTCTTATAAACAGGGTTTAGTAGCGAGAGTGACGACTTATATTCAATAATACGCCAACTGCCATTAGCATTAAGGTCAAACTTGACCCACCATAACTTAGAAATGGCAAAGTAATACCCGTAACAGGCATCAATCCTGTTACAACACCAACATTAATCATCACTTGAATCGCGATCATCGCCACAATACCTACTGCTAAAAACGTACCATATAAATCCGGCGCTCCTAATGCTATACGAATCCCGCGCCATAATAACAGACTAAATAATAATAACACAAACGACCCACCAATAAAACCTAATTCTTCCGATAAAATCGCAAAGATAAAGTCAGTTTGCGGCTCCGGCAAGTAAAGAAATTTTTGTCTACTTTGTCCAAGTCCAAGCCCAAATAAACCACCAGGACCAATTGCAAGTAGCGATTGAATAATTTGGAATCCACTCCCGAGCGGGTCTGACCATGGGTCCAAGTATGAAGTAATTCGTTTCATTCGATATGGTGCTGATGCAATTAATCCAACAAACCCCGCTACTCCGATTAACCCTAACATCGAAAAGTGAAAAACGCGTGCTCCTGAAATAAAAATCATTACGATACATGTCCCAACCATTACTGTCCCTGTCCCCAAATCTGGTTGTAACATAATCATGCCAAATGCAACAAATACAAAACTAAGCGCTGGAAGTAGTCCTTTTTTAAAAGAAGTGATTAACTTTTGCCTTTCTGCTAAAAATTTAGCTAAAAAAATGATCATCGCAAATTTCATAAATTCTGATGGCTGAATCGAAAATGCTCCAACCCCAATCCAACTTCGCGCTCCCCCCCGAACAAGTCCAACTCCAGGAATCAGAACAAGGATAAGGAGAATAAAACAAACCAGTAAAATCACCTTCGAATAGGTTCGCCATGTCCAATAGTCAATTCTCATAATAAAAAACATAGCAGCTACACCAAGCCCCGCAAATAACAGCTGTCGTTTTGCAAAAAAGAATGAATCACCCATCTTATAGGAAGCCCAGACAGCACTTGCACTGTAGACCATTATCATTCCAATTGTTAACAACAAAAGCGTAACGATAATTAAAATAAAATCAGGTGTTTTCTTCATTGGCAATGAGCACCACCTCTTTTGAAGAAGCTTTTTTGTTCTATGTAACAAAACATCAGTAGGTGTTAGCCTACTGATGTTTTGTTTACTTTATATAAGTTTATGCACAGCTTGTATAAAAATGTCTCCTCTTTCTTCAAATGTTTTAAATTGATCCCAGCTCGCACATGCTGGTGAAAGAAGAATTACATCTCCATCTGCTGAAAGAGCATATGCTCGTTCTACTGCCTCTTCTAAATTATCGACAGTTTCAATCATATCTAATCCTGCTTTTTCCGCTGCCTTTACTAATTTTGGTGCAGTTTGTCCATATGTCACAATTGCTTTTACATGTTCAAAATATGGAATTAAATCATCAAATTCATTTCCTCGATCAAGCCCACCTGCTAGTAAAATAACAGGCTGCGCGAATGCTGATAAAGCTTTTTCCGTCGCTAACATGTTCGTTGCTTTGGAATCATTATAAAACTTACGATTGTTAATCGTTGTTACATACTCTAGACGATGCTTTACACCCGTAAATCGTTTTAATACAGTAACAATAGCCTCATTTGCTACACCTAGTAATTTTGCAATGCTCATTGCTGCTAAAATGTTTTCTAAGTTATGTTTACCTGGTAAAACGATGTCCTTGATTTCAACAACTTTCTCACCCTTAAAATAAAGAGCACTATCTTTTATACATGCACCATCTTCAATTACTTTCGTGGCTGAAAATAATATTTTTTGTCCTTTACTATTTGCTGATAAGGCCATTACATCTGCATCATCAGCATTCATTACACTGTAATCTGCTTCAGTTTGGTTTTTAAAAATATTCGCTTTCGCTAAACCATACTCTTTCTTTGTGCCATGATAATCTAAATGCGCTTCAAATAAATTTAAAAATGCTGCAATTTTGGGTTGGAATGTGTCCACTCCCATTAACTGGAATGATGAAAGTTCTGTAACAACTACTTCATTTTCTTTCGCCGCCTGCGCAACCTCACATGCTACCGTACCTATGTTTCCAGCAATAACAGGATGTTTCTGCCCTTCTTTCAGCATTTCAAATGTTAGCATTGTTGTTGTTGTTTTACCATTAGATCCTGTAATCCCAACAAATGGGGCCTCTGAAATACGATACGCGAGTTCTACTTCTGTTACAATCGGAATTTGTTTTTCTTTCGCTGCAACAAGTAGTGGATTAGAATACGGAATCCCTGGATTTTTTACAACAAGTGAAATATTTCTTTCTAACAATTCTATTGGATGACCACCGCATACAACATCCATTCCCTTTGCTTGCAATTCTGCAGCTAATACATTTTCAGCTAAAGGTTTTCCGTCATTTACAATTACATTTGCACCTAAGCTTTTTAGCAAAGTTGCTGCTGCATAGCCACTTTTCGCAATACCTAATACAAGAATATTTTTATTTTGATAATCAGTTACAGTTTTCAATTACATCCACACCCCGATATAAATTCCTAATACTGCCAATAAAAATCCTACAGACCAGAATGTTACAACAACACGCCATTCTGACCAACCACATAATTCGTAATGATGATGCAGTGGACTCATTTTAAAGACACGTTTCCCTGTCGTTTTAAATGAAATAACTTGAATAATAACAGATAATGTTTCCATTACAAATACGCCGCCAATTACAACAAGTAATAGTTCTTGTTTTAATAAAATGGCTACAGCAGCTATTGCACCACCTAAAGCAAGAGAGCCTGTATCTCCCATAAACACCTTAGCTGGATTTGCATTAAATACTAAAAATCCAAGTACCGCTCCAACAACCGCCATACAGAAAATCGCTACTGCATACTGATTTTGCGCAACTGCAATAATACCAAATGCTCCAAATGCAATTGCAGCTGTTCCTGATAATAATCCATCTAGACCATCCGTTAAATTGACTGCATTTGATCCACCAATAAGCATAAACAGTACAAGAATAAAATACGCCCAGTGTAGATCAAATTTAATATCGGTTCCTGGAATCATTAAATTTGTATCAAATCCCTGTCCTTTTGCGATTACAAAAAATGCAATTGCAATAACTAACTGACCGATTAATTTTTGTTTTGATGTTAAACCAAGATTTCTTTTTTTAACAACTTTTATATAGTCATCTAAAAAGCCAATCAATCCATAGCCAAATGTAACTAATAACAATAATGATACTTCCGCACCTAAATGTTTAAATTTAATTGCCATAATAAGTGTTGTCACCATCATAGATACATAAATGACAATACCACCCATCGTTGGTGTTCCTGATTTCTTTTGATGTGATTTCGGTCCTTCATCACGAATACTCTGCCCAAACTTTAACTTACGTAAAAATGGAATAAACAATGGCGAAAGGGCAACTGAAATTAAGAAAGCTACCCCAGCCGTTACTAATAAACCTTGTTCAAGCACATGTAGTCCCCCTCTCATGTTGTTACTCTTTGTTGTTTAAACGTTCAGTGATTGCCTCTTTTGCAATTTCACGATCGTCAAAATGATGTACTTCTTTGCCAATAATTTGGTACGTTTCATGCCCTTTTCCAGCAATGATAATAATATCTTCTGCTTTCGCCTCTGAAACTGCATGGAAAATCGCTTCTTTTCGATCAACAATTACTTCATAATTATTTCCTTTTGCACCTGTTAACATATCATCTAAAATTGCTTTTGGATCTTCACTCCTCGGATTATCTGAAGTCAAGATTGCATGTGTTGCGTATTCTGTAGCGACACCCGCCATAATTGGCCTTTTCGTCCGATCACGATCACCGCCACAACCAACAATACAGTACACATTCCCTTTCGCAAATTGTTTTGCCGTAGTTAATACATTTTCTAAGCTATCTGGTGTATGTGCATAATCAACAATGACTGTATAATCCTGACCGCCATCCACAACTTCAAAACGTCCTGGAACTCCAGTTAATTTTTTCACAACATCAATAATTGTTTGTAGAGATACACCCGAAACAAGACCCGCTGCTATCGCCGCTAAAACATTGTATACGTTAAACTTTCCAATTAACTTCATCGTAATATCTCTACTCTCACTTGGCGTAACAAGAGTAAATGTTGTTCCACCGCTCGTCATCACAATATCTTTTGCCATAATATCACTATGTGTATCAATTCCATACGTAATAACTGTAGCCGCAGTACTTCTCATATACTCTTCTGCTACTGGATCGTCATTATTTAACACTGCGTACTTTTCACGACCATGATGATAGCTATTACCAAGCTGAGCAAACAGCAAACCTTTAGCATGTTTATATTCTTCCATCGTTTTATGATAATCTAAATGATCTTGCGTTAAATTTGTAAATACGGCCACATCATAATCACAGCCATGTACACGGCCAAGATCTAATGCGTGTGAAGAAACTTCCATTACTGCGCTATTTACATTTTGCTCAACCATACGGTGAAACGTTTGCTGAAGTGTCAGTGCATCTGGCGTTGTATTTTTCACCTCGAATGTTTCATCACCGATTTTCATATTAATTGTTCCAATTAGCCCTGTTTTATGACCATGTGCTCGCATAATTTCATCCATAATATGCGACGTTGTTGTCTTTCCATTTGTACCTGTAATTCCAATCAAATGTAACTTATGCGTTGGCTGTCCGTAAAAGTAATCAGCTAAAACCGCTAAAGAACGATAGGTATTTTTCACAAGTACAACTGGAACGTCAACATCAATCGGTCTTTCCGCAACAATAGCAGCCGCACCTTGCGCGGCTGCTTGCTTAGCAAAATCATGGCTATCAACCGTATACCCTTTCATACATACAAATAAGCTTCCATTTGTCACTTTTCGTGAATCTGCTTCAATGGATGTAATTTCTGGATTTTCTTTTGGAACAACTGGAAAATCATGCAAACATGATACAAGTGTGTGCAACTTCATTTCACTAAACCCTCTCTACATTGTTTATTTATCTCTTACTTAATAAGTAGTTCTTCCCATCCTTCATTCGTTAAAAATTGAGAAAGGAAGCATTTCCTAAGAGCCCTAGAAAATCAGACTCTTTTATCAGTATGGCGTATAATAGCCCACTGATAAATTTTTCACTCTATCTCTTATATTCGAGAGCAATATACTCTGTTTTCATAGAAAATAAATTTCTATGAAAACAGATATTTATATTAACTCAACTTCCACCAATTGTATCATAAAACACAATCTCTGACTTTTAATTACCGAAGTAAATTCTAATTTTTGAACCTTCTTTTACTTTGGCACCAGCTTCTGGTGATTGTTTAATTACTTTATCGCCTTCACCACTTACATCCAGCTGCAAGTCTACAAGTTGCGTTTGTAATTCTTTCTTCTTCATCCCAATTAAATCTGGAACTTCTATTGTAGGTGTATCTGTATCTCCCCATTTATATTCCTTTTCAACTTGCTCCTTACGCGGCTCTACTCCCATAACAGGAAGCACATCACGAAGAATATTCCCTACAATTGGCGCAGCAACAACACCACCAAATTGCGTAATTCCTTTTGGATTATCAACCGCAACATACACAACGATTTGCGGGTCATCTGCTGGAGCAAATCCAATAAAAGATACAATATAGTTATTGTCCAAGTATTTCCCGTCTTTTACCTTTTGAGCGGTTCCCGTCTTTCCACCAACACGATAACCATCAACGTACGCCTTTTTACCAGAACCTTTCGCTACAACATTTTCTAACGCATAGCGAACTTTTTCTGATGTTTCCTTGGAAATAACCTTCTTTTTTGCAACTGGTGTTTTCTTTCTTACAACTTGATTATTCAATGGATCAACAAACTCTTTCGCAATATAAGGCTGGTATAATGTCCCACCATTTACTGCTGCTGCTACCGCAGCGACTTGTTGAATTGGTGTAACAGAAACCCCTTGCCCAAAAGAAGTGGTTGCTTGTTCAACAGGGCCAACCTTATCTAAGTTAAATAAAATCCCTTTTCCTTCTCCTTGCAAATCAATTCCTGTTTTTTGCCCAAAACCAAAATCATGAATGTATTGGAATAACTTTTCCTTCCCAAGCCGGTCTCCAAGCTCAATAAAACCTGGGTTACAAGAATTTTGAACAACTTCTAAAAATGTTTGACTGCCATGACCACCGGCTTTCCAGCACCGTAGCCTAGCTCCCCCAACTTCAGCTGCTCCATCATCATAAAACGTATCTTTCTCTAAGTCTACTAATTTTTCATTTAAGGCAGCGGCTAATGTAATGATTTTAAAAGTGGATCCCGGCTCATATGTACTCCATACAGGTAAGTTTCGATTAAATACTTCTGGTGAAACACTCTGAAAATCTGCTGGATCAAAACTTGGCCGACTCGACATCCCTAAAATCTCACCATTTTTCGGGTTCATCGCGATTGCTATCATACCATCTGGGTTATACGTAGAATCTGCGATATTCATTTCCCTCTCTATAATCGTATTGATTCGAGAGTCAATCGTTAATTTCAAATCTAAACCGGCCTCTGGTTTTTTGAAATCATCTCCAACATTCGGCATTCTTTGTCCTTTCGCATCTGCAAAAAAGCGCACATGGCCTTTATCACCATTTAGCTCTTTATCATAATATGCCTCGAGTCCCATAAGCCCTTGGTTATCACTACCAGCAAAGCCTAGTACATGCGATAAATATTTTCCAAAAGGATAGTACCGAATAGAATCTTCAGCAATATAAACACCTTTTAAACTTAAAGCACGCACTTCCTTTGCTTTATCATGAGAAATTTTCCTTCCACCTTTATCCAATCTTACAATAGACTCTTTTTTTGTAATCCGTTTATAAATTTCCTCTTTTTGCACACCTAAAACTGCAGCTAACCTCTCTGCAGTCTCTGCTGGTTTTTCAATTTGTCTTGGTACAACAAAGACAGTTGGTGCACTTTTATTCGTTGCAAGCTCCACACCATTTCGATCTAAAATCTTTCCTCGTTCAGGTTCGAAAGTAATATTACGACTCCAAGAATCCTTCGCACGATCTGTTAACATATTCCCAAGAAAAAACTGTACATATCCAAGACGAATATCAATAATTGTAAAAATGAGTATACCTGATATCAGTATAAAAATGAGTCGTTTTCTAACTGTTACATTTGATACACGCATATTGGAACAAGCCTCCTTTACGCCTAGCTTGTTCCAATATATGCTTGTACCTGTTCAGTTAGAACCTCTTGCACTTCTTGTATTATATACACTTAAAACATTATGGTGTTTCAGCCTCTTGCTGTGGTTCAAGCGGTGGTACAAGTGTTACAGCTAATTCCGTACCTGCTTGTAACGGCGTTCCTTCCGCCACGCTTTGTTCTGTCACATATCCAGTACCAGATGGTTTCAAATTAAGATTTAACGTTTTTGCTAGATTCATTACATCACGAAGTGCCCATCCTTGTACATTTGGCATCAACGGTTTCTCTCCTACTAAGAAGATTCGATCGCCCTTCAATGTTTTTTCAGTCGCTTTTGGTACCTGTTGTTTTACTTTTCCTTGACCTAGTATAATCGGACGGAATTTAGATTTTTCTAATGTCGCCTTCGCTTCTTCCATTGTTTTTCCAGTTACATCTGGTACAACCGTCTGCTGCTCTTTCACATATTTCTTCGGATCTTTCACTTCATTCGGTTTAATTTTTAAATACTCTAAGCTATTTTTCGTTACAGATTTGAACATTTCTGCAAGAGGTTGTGCTCCGTATTCATTGTCTTTTAATTTCGGTTGCTTAATTGCAAAGTAAACAATTAACTGTGGATCATCCATTGGTGCCATACCAAGGAATGAGAAAATATAATTTTCTCTTCCTGTCATATATCCACCTTTTCCATCCGGAATTTGCGCTGTCCCTGTTTTACCACCAACAGAGTATCCATCAATTTTATACGCATTCCCCGTGCCTTTTGGTGATGTAACAACTTGTTCTAATAATTGTCTTACTTGCGCTGCTGTTTCTTTTGAAACCGGCTTGCCTACCTCTTCTGGTTTGTGTTGTAACTCCACTTTATTCGTTATTGGATCTACAATTCGATCAATGGCATACGGTTTCATCATTTTTCCATCATTCGCAATTGCAGTTGCAGCTTGCACAAGCTGTATCGGCGTTACAGTTGATCCTTGCCCAAATGCAGTTGTTACCTGTTGAATCTGCTGGTCAAATATAATTGTATTTTCACCTTCACCAGGTAAGTCAATACCAGTTTTTTCATCTAGTCCAAACTTATGAATATATTGTCGGAAACGATCTGCACCCAGTTTTTGATCTCCTAAAATGGCAAACGCAACGTTAGAAGAGCGCTCAACGCCTTCATCAAATGTAATAGATCCCCAACCTGCACCACCATTATGGTCTTTTATTTTACGATTTCCAACGGGATACGTACCTGACTGGTAATATTCTTGGCCATTATATACACCTTCATTAATCGCTGCAGCTAATGTAAATATTTTCATCGTAGACCCTGGTTCATATGCATTTGCAATTGGATCATTTAAAAAGTATTCAATATCGCGCTTATTCGGATCATAGCTAGGTCGACTGGACATCCCTAGTACTTTTCCTGTTTTTGGATCTGCAACCACTCCAATTAGCATAGAAGGTTCATAGTGCTGATCAGCTGCTTTCATTGCCTCTTCTAAAAAACCTTGAATTCGTTGATCAATTGTTAAATACACATTTTGTCCATTTTTCGGTGGCTTTACACTTTGTTTTCCACCATCGAGAGAAACACCCTTACGATCTCCTGTATACGCTACACTTCCATTCGAAGCACGTAAGTACTTATCTAAACTCTTTTCTAATCCAAAAAACCCCTTCGCAATTCCTTTATCATCAGGCTTTGCATGACCTAACACGTAAGATGCGAAATCGCCATTTGGATACACCCTAGCTTTTTCAGTAACAAATGAAATGCCTGGTATATTAAGAGCCTCTATTTGATCTTTCTTCTCTTTCGTCAAGTTCTTTCCTATCGTTCCGAACTCTACTTGACTCTTATCTTTGTTTAAAGCAGCTAAAATTTCATCTTCGCCTTGCCCAAGTACACCTGCGATTTTTTTTGCGGTATCCTCTTTATCTTTTACAGGTTTTGCACCTTTTAATGTCGCAACAAGCTTGTATGAATTCGCATCTTGCGCTAACACATGTCCATTTTGATCATAAATCGTTCCACGACTCGCTTCCAGTACGCCATTCTTATTGTGCTTGTCTTGTGCAAGTTTCTTTAAATCTTGACCATGTACCGTTCCTGTTGCTTGAATATAAAAGAATCGGGCTAACAACAGCAAAAAGAGCAGGAGGAAAAATATCATAAAGTAACCTGCTCCTTTATTGGTATGAAATTTGTTCATATTCATCTTCATATTTTCTTCACACCTACTATATTAATGTAAACCTTTCACATTATTCGCATTAATTTCTAGCCCGTGTTTTTTTGCGATTTCTGCGATACGCTCATAGCGGCTTAACTTTTCCACTTCAGCTTGTAATTCTTGATTTGTTTTTTGTTGTTTTACAATTGAATTCTCTATTTTTGCTGCTTCCGCATCAACTTGGTACAGTCCCGCTTTATTTCCAATAAAAGCAACACAAGCGTATAATAAAAAGCCAACAAAAGCCACATACAATATTTTTTCAATTCTTGTAATCTTTGTTTTTACCTTTGGTTGTGCTTTTGGCTGTGGAACTTGAGTTTGTACTTGGTCTTGTACTTGTTGTTGTTTATACTTTACAGCTAAATTTGTCATACCTCTCTCTCCCTTTTTTATCGTTTTTCAGCGATCCGTAACTTTGCAGAACGAGCTCGATTATTTTCTTCTAACTCTTCGTCAGAAGGTAAAATCGGTTTTCTTGTAATAAGTTTTAATTTCGGCTTAAATTCATCCGGAATAATTGGTAATCCTGGAGGAAGCTGTGGCGTTGAACTATTTCGTTTAAATGTTGTTTTACAAATACGATCTTCTAACGAATGGAACGTTATAACACTAATTCTTCCGCCAGGCTTGACCATCCCAATCGCAGATTCTAGCGCTTCTTCAAACACTTTCAATTCGTCATTTACAGCAATCCGAATCGCTTGGAATACTCGTTTTGCAGGATGTCCACCCGTTCTACGCGCTGGAGCAGGAATTCCTTCTTTAATTAACTCCACTAACTCTCCTGTTGTTTCAATCGCTTTATTCTCACGATATGCTTCAATTTTCCTTGCAATTTGCTTTGAGAATTTTTCTTCACCATATTGGAAAAAGATTCTTACGAGTTGTTCATATGACCAGTTGTTCACAACATCATATGCCGTTAATGAGGCATCTTGATCCATCCTCATATCTAAGGGTGCATCATGATGATAACTAAAACCACGTTCTGGTGTATCTAATTGTGGGGATGAAACACCTAAATCAAATAAAATGCCATCTACTTCTGTTATTCCTAATTCGTGTAATTTCTCTGATAAATAGCGAAAATTACTCTTCACTGTTACAAATTGATCACCATAAGAAGAAAATTTTTCTTTTGCATTTTGAATCGCAATCTCATCTTGATCAAATGCAATTAATTTTCCCCCTTCCGTTAGTTGGGATAATAAATAAGAACTATGTCCCCCGCCACCTAGCGTACAATCCACATATGTACCGCTCGGTTTTATATCCAAACCATCTACTGTTTCTTGTAAAAGAACTGTTACGTGTTTAAACATTGTTGCACCTACTTTTTGCAAAATAATTACGTTGAATGTCTCCTTTTTCCTTTTAATAAACCTCACAATGTGCCAGGAAATTAATACTCCGAAAACATGTCACATCCAACTTGGCGTCAGTGGAATTTTAATAGCCACAAATCGCAGTTTCACTTTATTATATACTAAATTTTATCATTTTTTGCGGGAAATTAAATAAAAACATGTCGAAAAGCACAATAATACGTTTACATTTTGTTCTATTTTGTCATATGCACACGTTTCATTGTCAATATCATACTCCTGATTGATTCGTTCGATAATTCAGAAAAAAACACTTTACAGTTAATTCCACAAATCAAAAATAAAATCCTGCTCCTAAGAGCAAGATTTTATAGTTTTATAATATGATGTTTTCCGTCCCAAGAGTAGGATTGCTTCATCACTCGTTCAACAAAGTCTAATCCAAACTGATTTAAATAATAACATATATTCCATACCCGTTCTTGCGGAGCACCTAACGGGCGAAGCGCATATTGCAAACGACGGAATTTATTCAGCTCTACTTCATGTTTTTTCTCAACATTCCGCTTTAACGTTCTTTCTAGCAACTCCATTTGCTCTTTAATTTTCCATTCATTTTTCTCAGCAAACTGCTGCAATCCAGGATCTATTTTTTTCACAAACTGTTGTAAAGAGGTATGAATTTCTACGATTTTCTCTTTCGCCTCTGCAAACTGACTATCAATTGGCTCTTCTATTCGGTTAGAAAGCCAATCTTCACGTAGCATACCTATGTCATTTACAAACGGATCACTCTCTTGTAGTTGTAAATCATGTAAATCTGTTAAAATACCGCGTTCCATGTAACTAATTGTAAGTCTTGGAACAACAGGAGGCACACGAAAACCAAACACATGAAATACTTGCTGTAATTCACTCCAGTAAGCAATTTCACCAGGTCCTCCAATAAACGCTAATGTCGGGAATATATATTCTTGCATAAGCGGTCTTGTTACAACATTATTGCTAAACCGTTCCGGATTTTTTTCCATTTCTGCTATCAATTCTTCATACGAAAACGAATAAGTACCATCTTTTCCAACGAATTTCCCATTCTCTTCTTCTAACAACACACGTTCTTCATCAATTTGCATAAATATGTGCACTGCATTTGGTTTCGTTTCAATAATTGGCTTATATCCTTGCTCCCTTACTAATTGCTGTTGTTTTTGAAGACTCATCTGCACTTCTTTATATCGACTTAGTATTTGTTTAAAAAAGGAGACTTCCAATTTCCTTAACGCTGGATGATGCGAATCAACGAGAATCAAGCCTGAATCTACAAATAATTTCATAATAAGATGCGCAAAGAAATCTACATATGTACGTGAATTCTGCAAAGCATTTTCAACAACCTGTAATACATCCTTTGTAAAATTCGTTTCTGGATATGTCTTGAAAATTTCTTCCAGCCACTTTCTACAGTCTTCTATCGAAATGTCAGATTCAGACGCGCTCGCCTTTTTCGGATAACGATCATGAAAAATTGTCTTTTTTATTTTTTTATTTTTCATTACAAACACATGGTTAATTTCATCGATATCGTGGTCTTCACCAGCAATCCAAAAAACTGGAACGACGCGGACTCCTAAACTTGCTTCTTTTTCTTTTGCAAGCTGTAAAATCGAAATAATCTTATGCACAGTATAAAGAGGTCCTGTTAATAGCCCTGCCTGTTGTCCTCCAACAACAACATATGTATTTTCATCCGCTAGCGCCTCTATATTCCGAAGAGTATGCTCTCCAGCATGTAAATTCGTATTATATTCTAATAAATGTGCCACTAAGTCCTGACGGAAAAACTTCCTATTGCGCAAATCATGCAGACGTTGTCCGAATCCATCTTCTGTTAACGGATAATCGAAGTATGCCTGCACTTCTTTTTTATCCTTCATATAGTCCGCTACAACACCTTGTAGTGGAACAGAGATTTCTTTTATCTCCATATAATTCTTCCTTTCCTATCCTGTTCTCTCACCAATCCAAATTGTAGTCAATGTTTGATGTAAAAGCAAAGAATATCTCTTATAGTGCTAATCCTTTTATTGAATTGTATAAAAATTGTAGTGTGGGAACTTGTTTTTGTTGTTTTCTCGCTTCTTCTATCGCATAACCAATAATAGCATCAACTTCCGTCTCTCGATTCTCTCTTACATCAGCTAACATAGAAGATGTATTATTGGCTGTAGTTTCACATACACGACAAACCAATTGCCACAGCTCTTCTTTTTCGCCCTCCCCTGTAAGAAACACAACCTCTTGAAATATTTGCTCCATAACTTTATAAAAATAAGGATTCGACAACAATTCTCCATTTTGTATACCGAATAAAGCTGTTAGCGGATTAATGCAGGCATTTATTACAAGTTTATAACACATCGTCTGTTTCCAATTTTCTTCTACTTGCACCCGAAAATATTTTAGAGAAAAACATTCTAATAGTGATCCAAATTGAGACAAATCACTATGTACTACCCCAAATTTTGTAACCCCTACCCCTGTATGCTTCACTGTATATTCATTTTCTTTTTTTGCCCCATGCTCTACAATCCCCACCGCTACATTTTTACACTTTATTTCTTGCAAGATATGCAGATGAGACATCCCATTTTGTAAAAAGATAATCCGTCTTTGTTCTTTTATGAAAGGAAGTATATTCGCTAAATGATATTGTTTAACAGCAATGAACGTATAGTCCATTTGTTCGTCTACAATATTCTCTAACGGCATAACATTTATAAATACCGTTTCCACTTCTCCCTTACGAATACACCTTATCCCCTCCTGCATTAACTTTTCAGCTTGTTCTACTGTTCTTGTAAATAATGTAACATCCTGTTTGTTCTTTTTTAAATAAAAGGCAAATAACAGACCAATCGCTCCCGGACCAACAATCCCAATTCTCATCTCTCTCCTTCAGAAGCTCCTAACAAGTACTAAAAAGAAATATATTCTTCCATTAATTAGAAGCCTTCTGATTCCCTCCTCTCTATACTTGTCCTAACATTGATTATATCTTATTTATATTTCAACAATCGAAAGTACATTTCATAAATATGTATAAATCGCCTTCCTATGACTAGTGTAACAAACACTTCAAAAAAATACTGAAAGAAATATTCTATTTTCTTCATAAAAATGAAAAAATGAGTTATAATATTATTGAAAATATTTATACTTTTCTTTATTTTTCAAAACGAGAAAAGGATGTGATGTAATGACATTCCCAAAAGTTGAGCGTTTGCTCATCAATTATAAAACATTAGACGAATTTAAAAAATTTAAGGGCTGCGGTGCTCAAGAACTCTCCATGTTTGAAGAATTACAAGCAAATATTATTGAAAACGGCAGCGAGTCTCCTTTTTACGGCATTTATTACGGTGGATCCCTTATCGCACGTATGAGCTTGTACATGAGGAGACATGGTGAATCAAATCTTGAGATTACTGGAACTTACGTAGAACTTTCAAAGCTTGAAGTATTACCAAACTTTCAAAAACAAGGTTTTGGTCAAATGCTTGTTAACTACGCAAAACAGCTACAATTTCCAATCAAAACAACAGCCCGCATTCAATCTGCTGCGTTTTGGGATAAACAAAATTTTAGGCAAGTATCAACGACTGATGGTGAATTTTATATTTGGCATCCAGAAACTAATTTGAATGCGGTTACAAGTGAAGAATCAGCATAAAATAAAAACAGCTGTTATTCAGCTGTTTTTATTTTTTCAACTTTTCTAATGTTTCATGCTCATAAATTGTATCTCTTCCTTTTGTTTCTAGCACCATCACACTTCTTTTTCGATCAATATAATCAAGCAAAGTACGATACTCTTCTTCATATACAGCTAATCGCTGAAGAAGCTGTTCTTTTTCCTTTTGTAACAACTCAATTTTTTGATGAGATTCTTTTACTTCTTCTTCACCTTTATATTTTTGTAAAAAAGCAATGACATCCTCTAATGTAATCGATACAGGAGAACACTTCGCCACTTTCGGTTGTCTTACTTCATAATTTTCTACCTTACGAATTTGTTTCGCCTCTTCAATACGTTCTTTATATTGCTTTCTAACGTAAGAATTCCATCTAAATCCACATGCCGCAGGTGTACGGGATAAATGTCTACCTACTTCTTTAAATGCGGAAAGTTGCGTTCCGCCTTCACGAATATGCCGGAGCACCACTTCTGCCAGAAGTAAATCTTCATCATCAGTCCATGCATCTTGTCTTGTTGTCGCCATCCCTCTAGTCCTCCTTATGCATTTTTTATTAAACATATGCAGTTACTAGAAAAGATAGAATACGAACATGTAAAGAATATATTTTTCTCCCCTTTCACTTCACCATTATTTTTCGAGGGGTATAATGAAAAATCTCTTCTTCCTAACAGAAAAAAAACAAAAAATAAACGCAGAAGAATATCTTCTGCGTTTATTTCTGCAATTACTTGCTGATTACTTCTTTACCTTTGTAAGTACCGCATGCTTTACATACACGGTGAGCTAATTTCGCTTCACCACAGCTTGGGCACTCTACCATACCAGGTACTGATAATTTGAAATGCGTACGACGCTTTCTTTTTACTGTTTTAGAAGTTCTTCTAAAAGGTACAGCCATTCTTCCCACCTCCTTAAAAGAAATAGTTATTTTCATATGAAGGCCTGAACCAGTCTTCCGATTATTTGTCAAAAAACTTCGCAAGTCCTGCTAACCTTGGATCAACAGGCTTTTCTTTGCTTTCTTCCGAAATCACTTGCCAGTCTTGACCTTGCGTCGGTGCTCCACCGGAAACATCATCACTGAAAATTTGCATTGGAATCTCCAAAAGTATATTTTCCTTGATTATAGGGAGTAAGTCAAGTACTTCTCCTTCTAAGTAATGGATTTCCGCTTCCGTTTCGTACTCTTCTACTGAAGTTTGGAACACCTCAGTTGTTTTAATGTCAAATGGTAATGTTACATCTACTAAAGAGCGAGAACATGGTAAAACCATGCTTCCAGTTATATGTAGATGAAACGTAAACTTACTGGAGCCAAAATCAACTCTACCTGTTACATGAACAGGATTAATTTCGCGAATTTCTTTCTCGACTTCTTTTAGCTCACTTACATCTACCATCTCATCCAATGTCAATCCTTTATGTCTCAATTTGCTTAATTGATGGATGGACCATTTCATATCATATCACCTCAAGGCAACAAACAAAATTATAGCTAGCCATTTTATATTTGTCAATGTTTTTTCTTTACACTATAATGAAGTCATTATAGGAAATAATATATAGATTATCATGTTTTTAGAAAAGATGCTACATCGAAAGGAGAGATTATCATAAAGGCAAGCGGTATTATTGTTGAATATAACCCCTTTCATAACGGTCATGCTTATCATGTGCAACAAACAAAAAAGTTAACACAGTCTGACATTACAATTGCTGTCATGAGCGGACCTTTTTTACAACGCGGCGAACCAGCTCTCGTATCAAAATGGTATCGAACCAAGATGGCTCTAGCTGGTGGTATAGATCTTGTGGTTGAGCTTCCTTATGCATTCGCAACACAAAAAGCCGAAACATTTGCTAACGGAGCCATTTCTATTTTAGATGCCCTTGGCGTTTCTGAAATTTGCTTCGGCAGTGAGGATGGAGAAGTTCAAAATTTCTATAACACCATTTCTTTACGTCAAAAAGAAAATGATACTTTCAATCAACTTGTGCAGCAATTTATGGATGCTGGAAACAGCTATGCCAAAGCAACATCTCAAGCCTTCTCACAAATTTTATCGGATGCCAATACTGTTGATATGTCCCAACCAAATAATATATTAGGCTTACATTACATCGAAGCAATTCTTTCGCAAAAGAGTTCAATTCATGCACATACCATCGAAAGGTTCGCCTCCCATTACCATGACGAAACCTTTCAAGATAATCATATCGCAAGTGCAACTAGCATTCGCAAACAGTTATTTCGTAACAATGATTCATTCAAGACCATTTATCCATTTGTATCAAATGATACTGCATCTCTTTTAGAATGCTATAAACAAACATATCATACGCTACATTGTTGGGAGAATTATTTCCCATTTTTCAAATACAAACTCCTTACGATGTCTTCTCAGGAATTACAACATATATATGAAATAGAGGAAGGATTGGAGCATCGTATTTTATCAAAAATCCATAATGCCTCCTCATTTCTCACTTTCATGGAAGCGTTAAAAACAAAACGTTACACATGGACTAGATTACAAAGAGCATGTACACATATTTTAACGAATACAACAAAAGAGGAAATGGAAGCGGCACATATAGAACAACATTCACCATATATCCGTTTACTTGGTATGTCACAAAAAGGACAAACTTATCTTTCAAAACAAAAAAAAAATCTGGGACTCCCGCTTCTTACTCATGCGAAGACATTCAGGCACCCAGCTCTAGATATAGATCGAAAGGCAAATGCTGTTTATTTTTCAGTGCTACAAGAACCTTCACGCACAAAATGTATACAAAAGGATATAACGCAACATCCTATTCGGTACGATGAAACGACGAACAACTTTAATTAGCCCTCACCAATCGAGTTTTTACGGGCAATTACTCTCCCGCCTAACTTCTTTTACGGAATTTTAAGGTAGGGGTCTTACTTCCCGCGAATAGTATAAAAAAACCTCTCTGTAGCGAGAGGTTTACTTTTTTTCTGACATTTTTTCTAAATATGTTAACGCATCATCCAATGTATCTACTGGTACAATTTTCATCTTCGTCTTAATATCTTTCGCTGCTTCAAGCGCTTCTTTATAATTCGATTTCGGTGCCCCTTTTTCATTTGGAGCAAAGAATATTTCTGCACCTGCATCACTAGCTGCTACAACCTTTTGTTGAATACCCCCAATTGGACCAATTTCTCCATTTTCATTAATCGTTCCTGTCCCAGCAACTTCATGGCCTTTTGTCATATCTTTTTCAATTAATTGATTATAAATTTCTAATGTAAACATTAATCCCGCTGAAGGACCACCAATTTCATGTGAATCGATTTTCACTTTTGGATCTACTACTAATTCTTTATAAGGAGCAATTGAAACTCCAATTCCTACACGCCCCTTACCATCAGGAATTTGTTTTAGTGTTAACTTTTCCGATAAATGCTTTTCCCCTCGAATATATTCAATATTTACTACTTCACCTTCTTTTTTTCCTGCCATGTGCGCAATAAATTGGTCTATCGCTTCAAAAGGCTGACCATCAACAGCAATAATTACATCCCCAAGTTTTAATTTTCCTTCGGCGGACATATTTTTAGCAACCCCAGCAACTAATACTCCTTTCTCTTGAAAGGAAACTGAACGATTTGCACGTTTATAAGCATTATAAATTGCTGCATTTTGAGATTCTTTCATTGCATACGCTTGGCGAAACTGATACTCCTCATCACTCTCGCCTTTTTGTAAAATTTCCTCTGCTTTAGAAATGTGATTATATTTATTAAATTGGGCAGCTATTAAATTTATAACATTTGCAGGCCCCATTGAAACTGTCACGAGCATAAAATCACCTGATTCTTTCTTTCCACCATCAACTTGTACATAGGGTTCTAATTTTGCCGCCATGCCTGGCTTTGTTATATAATATGGAAGGCGTACATAGACAAGTAACATTGCCAATATAACCCCAATTAAAATTGCATAGAGAAACCGAAAACGCTTAAACATTATTTTTCTCCTTCCACTGCTCAATTAATAAGTAAATTTTCTGAATGTGTTTTTCAGCCTCTTCTTCTCCAACTCGAATAATGTCTTCAATATTGGTAAAAGCACGAGAACTAAACTGCTCTACTGCTGGACGCATCATTAAATCTGAAGCAATTTGCCGATTAACAACCAGTTCATGTTGCATAATTTCAATACTCTGCATAATAACATCGTAAATAGATGTGACTTCTCCGTTTACCTTAATGGGAGATACATCCACAGCAATTACAATATCAGCGCCCAAGTCTTTGACGACGGATACAGGGATACGATCAATCACCCCGCCATCTACTAGTAAGCGACCGTCTATTTTCTCTGGTACAAACACTCCTGGCACAGAAATACTCGCCCTCACTGCATCAGTAATAGGACCGCTTGTAAATACAACTTTTTCCCCCTTTAAAATGTCAGTGGCCACAACTGCAGTTGGGATATCTAACTCTTCTATTTTTTTATTATATGTAAACATTTTAATCATATCTTTTACACGTTTTCCAGAAATAAATCCCATTTTGGGTACAGTAAAATCCAAATAATACTTTCTTTTAAATACAGCCGCCATTCGATAGAGCCGCTCAACGTCACAACCCGCCGCATAAAATGTCCCAATTAACGCTCCCATGCTACTTCCTGCAATCATATCGATAGAGATATTCGCTTCACGTAGCACTTTAATAATTCCTACATGTGCAAAACCTTTTGCGCCTCCAGATCCAAGAGCTAAGCCTATTTTCGGTTCATTCATTTCCCTCACCCTTAAAATTTTTTCATCCTCTTTTTCATACTTATGGTCTAAACTCACCATGTATCCACGTATACTGAAATGAACGTTTTTGGGACAAAGGGGGTTACGTTAAAATGTATGAAAAATGGAAAACAGCTTTTCTCACCATAACGATGCTCTTTCTAACATTTTCTCTCGTACTTCACCCCCAAGCCGCTTTGCAATCTTCTATTCGCGGGTTAAATATATGGTGGGAAGTTGTCTTTCCTTCGCTACTACCTTTTTTTATCGTTGCGGAGCTTTTAATTAGTATAGGTGTTGTAAAGTTTATTGGTGTTATATTAGAGCCGCTTATGCGTCCGCTCTTTCGTGTACCTGGTATCGGCGGCTTTGTCTGGGCAATGGGAATGGCCTCCGGTTTTCCTTCAGGCGCCAAATTAAGCGCGAGACTTCGCCAAAGTAATCAGTTAACACAAATCGAAGCAGAACGACTCGTATCGTTTACAAACTCTTCTAATCCATTATTTATTTTTGGAGCTATTTCTATTGGCTTTTTTAATAATCCAAAATTAGGTTTCATACTAGCTGTTGCACATTATGTTAGCAACTTTACTGTCGGATTACTTATGCGTTTTTATGGTAATAACAATACTTACATAAAAGAAAAACAATCCACTCAAAAACGTCCCTTACAACACGCATTTTCAATTCTCCACGAAACACGTTTACAAGAAAACAGACCAATCGGAAAAATACTTGGTGATGCGATTATCTCCTCTATTCAAACTTTACTCATGATTGGTGGATTTATTATTTTATTCTCCGTTTTAAATAAAATGATTACTGTCTTCCAACTCACGGCAGCACTAGCTTTTATTATGCAAAACATTTTAACTTTCTTCCAACTATCGCCACACTTTAGCATTCCCATCTTATCAGGACTTTTTGAAATGACACTAGGTAGCCAAATGATTAGCCAAACCAATCAGACTACAATTCTTGAACAAGCAATGGTAACGAGCTTTATTTTGGCATTCAGCGGCCTTTCTATTCAAGCTCAGGTAGCCAGTATTTTAGCCGAAACTGATATTCGCTTTAAACCATATTTTTTTGCAAGGATTATCCAAAGCATTCTAGCCCCAATTTACACTTTTATATTTTGGGTACCACTTTATGAAAATTTACATTCTTTTTCACCGAATCAACAAGATATTCCTGTATTTTTATTAAACCATTCTTCTATTCTAACGAAAACTTGGGAATTATTGCTTGACTACGGTCCCGCCTTTACACTACTTTGTTTATATCTATATGTTATTTTATTATTCTTGCGCATAATAAACAAAGAAAAACCCCGTTCATCTTAACGGGGTTTGAAACTTTTCTTTTAAAGCGCGCTCAACAATAGGAGGAACGAGACCAGCTACATTTCCACCATAGCGAGCCACTTCCTTCACAATGCTCGAACTTAAAAATGAATATTGATTATTCGTCATAATAAAAAAGGTTTCAATATTTTCATCCAACTTACGATTCATCGATGTAATTTGCATCTCATATTCAAAATCAGAAACTGCACGTAAACCACGCAAAATTGCGTTTGCATTACGCATTTTTGCATATTCAACTAACAGTCCACTGTGTGAATCAACTTTTACGTTTGGAATATCTTTTGTTGCTTCTCGAATTAACTCTAGGCGCTCTTCGACTGAAAAGAACGGTTTTTTAGAAGAATTATTTAAAACGACAACATATACTTCGTCAAACACCTTTGCGCCCCTTTTAATAATATCCAAATGCCCAAGAGTTATTGGATCAAAACTCCCTGAAGAAATTGCTATACTTGTCATTCGGTCCCCTCACCTTCATACTTATAAATCGAAATTGCCGTAATACCATAATTTTCTGCTCTTACCTTTACAAGTCCCCCAATTGTCTCAGGTAAGATTACATCGTCCCCATGTTCTGCCATAATCAATCCATCTTTATTCAATAATCCATGTTGATCTATAACACTAATTAATGAAATGATTTTTTGGTCTTTGTATGGTGGATCCAGCAGTATAAGGTCAAATGATAATTCACGTTTAATCAGTGCCTTTACAGCACGCTCTGCATCATTTCTGTACACTTCAGCTTGATTATGTACTCTGCAACTTTCTAAATTTTGATGAATCACCTTCACCGCTTTATTATCTCGATCAACAAAAATTACTTTGTCAATCCCTCTGCTAAGTGCTTCAATTCCAAGCCCTCCGCTACCTCCAAACAAATCGAGAGCAATCCCTCCTTCAAAATAAGGACCAATCATATTAAAGATGGCTTCTTTTACTTTATCTGTTGTCGGTCGCGTTGTATTACCTGGCACAGCCTTAAGCGGATGCCCTTTACATTTTCCAGAAACTACTCTCATTCGCTGTCACTACCTTTATTTCAATCTATCGAGCGATTATTACAAACGCATATCCGCTCCCGTAATCGCTATCAAATTCCACTGTTTTCTATATATTTTCCCATTAAAGAGTAATCGAATTCGCTGCCTATCAAAAGGAAAAATAATTTATTTCTTTAAAAAGCCATCAATTGCATGATAACTTTTCAGTGTTCCATATGTATATTCATCTCGCTATTTGCGAGTATAACCCTCTCTACTAACACAAGGTTCACTTTATCTTTTTTATCCTATCATAAAATAAAAGAAAGAAAAATAAAAAGCCTACGATAAATTTTAAATTCATTATGTATATCTTCATTTAGATTGGACATAAATAAATATAACAACATCACCTTCGATGTTGTTGCCAACCGCGGAGAAGACTTACGTTTCCCCATAAGTTCTTCCTCCGGTTTCTCCTCTCCCTTTGCCTTCTTACTAGTACATACTAGTATAAGAAGGGCCCTGCTTTGCAGGGTTTTTTTCTTTGCCTGCTTTTCATTTTAAAAATGAAATGATACAGTAAAAGAAAGAGGAGGAAATAATATGATTCAACGTTTTATTGAACTAGGAGAAGGCTACTCCGATTTATATGAATTACTTGAGATTGCAAATACAAATAAAGATCGTGTCTCACATATGTTACAATTCGAAACCTTAAAAAACGATAAAAAAGTATGCTCACTAGTTGTTGTTCTTAAACCGACCACAGTTGGTGACTTCCAACCGCTATACATATGCCGTGAAGGGATTCCTATACTTGAGGATTCAAAAAGTAAACGAATCGTCTTATTCGAAGAAACAGCTGAACAAATCGGGAAAAAGATTACTTCCTTTACAGTAAAACCTTCTACAATTTTTCCAGAAAAAGAATTATATTTTAATCACCTTATTGGCATTTTACGAATGAATCATTTCATTCCCCCAATGCAGTAACAGTTTTTATACTCATTGTATTTTTATTAATATAAAGAAACCCCCACCAAAATTAGTGGGGGCCTTTCTCTTTAACTATAGTCGTATTCTTTCGCGCGATCCGGACGTGAATTCTCAAATTCCGTTTTAAGAAACGGGCGATATGATTGCTCAATTTTTTTCACAAAAGGAAGTTTATTTAGTTTTTGCATCATATGCTCTATTTGTTCCATATCACAATATACGACTGCATATTTCAAACGCTTTGATATGTAATGTATATTACCATATTTCCTTAAAATCTTGGCATGTTTCAATGAATGTAAATAAACAATCATACTTTGTCGTTGCCCGAACATAATTTTCTCCATCTTCTCCTTTTATATACTCATATTATTGTATCTTATAAACATTAATCAGAAATTTGTGAAATTATAGTACGTTGTAGAATGAGTTCTGTATACGGTTTCTTTCATATTCTAAAAAACGGGGCATATCACCCCGTTTTTTTACAACCACAACTTCCACCAGAGCCACAACCGCCTCCGCATCCACCTGCATCAAAAAACGGATTTCCAGTAGGAACTTTAATAGCAGATGATACTTCTGAACCAATTGCTACACTGACTTCATCTAATAATTTTTGCAAAGCGTTTTCTGCTTTTTTAAAAGCAGCTATCTTTTCATGCAAGTCTACAGAACGTTTTAATTCCCGCATATTTTTCGAAACGAAAGTATAATCAGGATGGTATTTTCCAAAGCGTTGCACTTCTTCATATCGCTCTTTCATTACTGTAAATTGACCAATTAATGTTTGAGCCTCCAAATCTTCCTGTAACGCCTTATAACATTCACGATAACTCTCTGCTATATCTGAACAGACAATCGCTTTTGCAAGCTGTTCTGCCGCTTCTAATATCATTACGCTTTCAAGCGTCGCTACAATCATGAGAGACACCTCCGAGTACCCATCATAACACATTTAAAGCAGAACTACTAATTTGAGTATCACATCTACATACAAATTGAAAATTTCTATTGCCGAAAACACTCACCCATCATCATTTCTTATACACAAATATGCTCTGCGATATTATATCGTAGTACGTCCCAGCTTCCATTCTCCTCTTTTACATAACTAATACATGCATTTTTCAGTGGCGTTTTAAATGTAATTTCATCAGGTAAAATTGCGTGTAAAATTGCTTTTATCGCATGTGAATGTGCAACAATAATAATGCGCTTACCTTCATGTACTTGTGCAACATCCTGCAATGCAGCAAAGCAACGATTTACAATCTCTTCATCTGTCTCCATACCCTCTACATTTCCCTCTGCAATAAGTTCTCTAACTGTAGGAACTGGTTTTCCTGAAGCCTCTCCAAAATTCCGTTCAACAAAACGTTCATCAAGAAGAATGGACTGTATCCCAACAGCATCGCTAATTGCCTGTGCTGTTTCC
Source organism: Bacillus sp. Medicinal_06 (assembly GCF_056711665.1). NCBI lineage: Bacteria > Bacillati > Bacillota > Bacilli > Caryophanales > Bacillaceae > Bacillus > Bacillus sp. Medicinal_06. The sequence goes on from NZ_JBWYHD010000007.1 coordinate 229,905, forward strand.
TGTGCTCTAATTAAAGGACTGCTAATAATTACATCCCACGTTTCCAATTTTAGTGCAGCTGCACTTTGACTCGCTTGCTTTTTCCCAACTTCATTAAGCGGAATATCTTCAAGCCCTTGAATAATCTCTTGAAAATTCCAATCAGTTTGTCCATGTCGTACTAAACAAATTTCCGTCATGCTATAACTCCTTTTTTCAATAATCCGTTTCTATTGTATCAAAAGTTTCGTATGACGGACATAGTTTTTCCTGCCAATTACGTTGCATTTTGCTGCTTCATATATTGAAACATGTCAATCATAATAGAAGCAACCGCCAATTGATTTTGAAATTTTGCAACTTTATCTGGGATTGTCTTTTTATAATACTGTAAGGCAGCTAATTCAAATGCCTCTTTTTCTTCCGGATTACGGGATAACTTTCGATACCAGTGGGGTTGTTCACGAATATAGCGCTCTAAATCTTTATCAGACTTTATAAATTCCATAAGCTCTGCCCTCATCCTCTTTTCCTCCTAATCTTTCCGAAAGAAAAATGGATTATTTTCAGAAGTTCTTTGCTCAGGTCGTGTACGATTTCCTTGAAATTGCTGAATAACCTGTTGTACACTCCCTATCGCACTTGTTACATTAGCTAGATGTTGCTGCATTTGCTCTGCATCTAATTTTTTAAAAAAAGAAAGCATTTGCCCCATCAAATCAGCAGCTTTTTCATCATTATTTTCTTGTGCTGGAGAAGAAAGTGCTTCACCATCTGCTTTATAGACCTTCCACATTTCATCTTGCTCTCCAAGTAAATACCATTCCTCATAAAATTGTTGCCATGTTTTTTGACCATTTCGAACTTCATGAACCATTTTAGGGTGATGGTTTACAAACTCTTTAAATTGTTGAACAGAAGGATGTAATGGTCCTTTTGTTTTTGTCATAATCCTCACCTCTTCAGATGTATCTACTATATTGTAAGAAAAAAAAGGCGCATGGTTCGCCTATTTTTAAACGATTCATGCACCTTCCCCTATTTTCTAATGAAATTTTGCGTATAAAATTTATCAAAGACTCCAACACCTAGTCCAGTAAATTGTTCATTTAACAAATTTTTCCGATGCCCTTCACTATTCAGCCATCCTTGTACTGCAGCGATGCCATCAGTATGCTGCGCTGCTATATTTTCACCTGCAAGTTGAAATGCAACTTGACCGCGTTGTAATCGATCTCCTAAAGTCCCGAATTTGGGTGAATCATGTGAAAAATAATTATTTTCTTTCATATCTTTACTATGTCCAAAAGCCACTTCAGCTGTTTGTTGATCCCATGTTAATAGTGGTAATTGATGACGACTACGAATAATATTAGTCAAATCTAGAATTTGTTGCATATTCCCCTGTTCTATTTGTGTCATCTTTTCTGGAGTGATTGGTTGTTCCGCCCCTAATTCTCCAGAATAAACAAGCTGATACGGTCGTTGTCGAAGCAATACCTCGTCATCCATATACCGAATTCCAACAAGTTCATGTGTGAATCTGTCAAAATATAACTGCGCCCAACTATCTTCTTCTATCGAAACAAGTGGTTGTTCTGCAATTTCAGCATCAGATAATTCAAATTGATAGCTGTTCCTTCCTTCTTTCAAAGAAATTTCATGTGAGAATGGATTTTTTTTATACGTCTCCTCATATTTTTCATTCATACGAAATGGTGCTACATCCAGTTGATCCCCGGCAGCATAAGCTGTTACAATTTTATGTTCTGCAACACCAAACTGTACATATTTTGACAAATCCTGATTATAAATCCACCACTCGTAACCATACGCCGAAGGTTCAATTCGAGCTGGCTCACCCCATTTTGCTAATAAACTTTCTGAATCTCCCCCTATTAATTGGGAAATTGTCTCTGGGAATCCTTCATTTATCTGTTTCTTTTTCTTAACAATCTTATGTTCCTGCTTAGAATGAGATGGCTGTAATATATATTGTGAAACGAGTAATTTCCCGTACAAATCAATTGCTAAAATAAAAACCGTAATCATTACGATACGTAATAATTTCTTCAAACAATGTACCTCCTGGTCAAACATAAAATTGAGATATACACAAATATTTTTTCTCTTTTGTGTACTATACTATTTTCACTATATCATATTTTTATGAAAAAAGCTGTGATTCCCCCTTTTCTCTCAATACGAATTGCGATTTCTCATTATTCATACTATTATAAAATTAAAGGGTATCAAATAAAAATAAGGAGGGATTCCATGCAATTTACAAATTCAAAAATTATAGGTGCAGTAGTTGATTTCACATTATTAACGGAGGTCATGCAAAATCAACATTTTGTACTTGCTGGGCAATGGGATTATGAGCGAGTTACATACGACTATAAATTTGAAATATTAAAGGATGTATACTATTTACGGGTACAAGGACTTGCTGTAGAAGGAGAAATCGGAGGGCGACATGCACAAGTGAAATTACTTCCTCCATTGTTAGGAAAACATTATTATCCACATGGTGTTGAATATGGAGAAAATGAAAATTTCCCTACAAACGTACTTCAAAAAAGCGAACAACTTCTGCAAAACATTGAAAAAGAGCTAAAGGAATTTCAAGTTATTGAATAAACAAAACAGGCGTGTCTATATGGACACGCCTGTTTTGTTTACAAATTAAGAATGAATTGTCTTTTTAACTGGATACCCATATATAGACCCGTCTTTTACTTTAATCTTATCTTCCCACGGAACTTTATACTTGCCTTCTGTTAAATCTTTTACAAATGTGTATGGGTTTTCTTTTACCCCTCCTGGCGTAGCTACATAACCTCTAGGCCCTAAATTGTAAATATTATTTTCAAGCCCCCATCCTAATCTAGCTTGATCTGCTAATTCCGTATACACTTCTGCAGTAACAATCTCCCACGGATTTCAGTGCCCTTGTACTAATGTAGTGCCATCAAAATTACACACTTGCCCTTCGCTAAAGTAATAAAACACGCCATCATATCCTGCTAAATTTACAGATAATTTATACATCAAATTTTACCATGCATTCGAACGATTCGTTAACATCCATTGCTCACTCACTTGTGTGCTATATCCAGAGATACGAATTAGGACGTTCGCACCTTTTTATTTCGTTTGCAAATATGGAGGCACTGCCTGTAGTTGCTCCTCATCTTTTTTGCGCTCTCTACGTGCCCATTTAAAAAATACATAACCAATAATCATACCGTACACTATTTCCTGGACAATTTTCATAATGATACCACCTGTTTGTTGATCTTGTACAATTGGCATCCAATGTAAAAACTCTGGTCCGGTTATATTTAAGTCAGTTAGTGTCCCTGCAGGCACACAAAGCTCCATCGCTTTCATCCAGGCACTGGGATCTGTATATGTAGCAAACAATGATTCACTTGCAAAAATGATTAATGCACAAGCTGGTGTTAATAATACACCATTTGCAAACATATACCCTATTTTCTTTATTTCACTTAACGTTTGATACTCTGGTAATGGATTTAGCATCGGCCACCACATCATGATTGCTGTAAAAAATAGAACCGCAAGGAAGATAGGGTGTGCAATTTGACTTTGTTTTACAGTATCAAAAACTACTGGTAAATGATAAAAAGAAAATAAACCATTGAATACAAACAGCGCAATAAGCGGTTTTGTAAACAGCATTAATATAATTTGAACAACCTTAAAGGATGTAATATATTGATATAACCAAATCGGTATTCCTAATAGTAATAGCGGAGGTACTGCGATATACATCACCGCCATCTCAAACATATGTGCACTGAATATAATATGCCCAAGTAAATCAACAGGTCCCCCCTTCACAATATATAGAAGGATTATTCCCGCCGTAAAATAAAATATCTGCATTTTGTTTACCTTTTCTGCATTTTCGAACCGATTCCTATATGGCCCGATAATAAGAAAGTAACAGATAAGGACAGAAACTATAAACAGTAAAAAGATCGGGCTCCATAAAGCTTGAAAACCAAATATCCATAAGTTGCTCACTTTTACACCCACCCTTTCAATATGAACTCCTTACCCTCATAGGAAAAAGGGAGCGAAGATAACTTCAAGCTCCCTATTCTTTACTTTTTTAAACCCAGACAATCGTCATAAAAGCTAAAATTGTTAACAATCCTACTAATAATCCCGAATATAGGAAAAAAGCTGCTGCTTCATGTCCTTTATGACTCATGTGCATGAAATAGTACAATTGAAATATTACTTGCACAACAGCTAACAGTAGAATAAATGGTACCGAGAAAAGAGGACTAAATGTTTTCGGATAAGCGACCGCCACAAAAGCTACAATCGTTAAGAAAATCATTAAACCAAATGTAATCACTTGATGTCTCATTTCTTCTGCACTTTTTTTTCTACGATAAACGAGATCTACCTTTGAGTTACTTGTGTTTGTTTGCTTTATCGCCATTGTTTATCCCACCATTCCCATCAAATATACTACAGTGAAAATAAACACCCAAACTACATCAATAAAGTGCCAGTAAATAGATGCAACGTAAAACTTTGGGGCATTATATAAATTCAGTCCCCGCTTCGCATTCCGAAAAACTAATGTTAAGATCCATAACAATCCAAACAATACGTGCAATCCATGAGTTCCAACAAGTGCGTAAAACGCTGAACCAAATGCACTACTTCTCATCGTATGCTTGAATTCGTGTGTATAATGATAAAATTCATAAATCTCAAATCCTAAAAATCCCAATCCTAATAGTACTGTAACAATTAACCAAAGCTGCATTTGCTTAAAGTTAAAGTTCTTCATATGATACATCGCATATACGCTTGTTAAACTACTTGTTAACAAAAGCATCGTCATAATAAAAACAAGTGGCATTTGAAACATTTCTTGAGAAGTGGGGCCGCCGTTTGTAGAATTTTTCAGCGCTAAATATGTGCCAAATAAGGAAGCGAACAATACTGTTTCGCCTCCAAGAAATAACCAAAATCCAACAAACTTATTTTTTCCCTCAAGGGTTGCTTTTTCAGGTTCTGCTGGAAATGTTTCATTTGTTAATTTTTCCTCTACATGCATTACGCTGTGCCCCCCTTATCATCTAAGTCTTCTTTATGAATATGATAACCATGGTCATCAATTACTGAACGTAAGAACATTGCACCAAACGTAATGATAAGTCCAATAATTGCAACCAAGAGCCAAAACTTATCTTTTCCACCTTGCATATACATTGCACCAAATGCCGCTATAAATAATCCAAGAGATATAACAAATGGTGAAAATGAAGGGTTAGGCATATGAATGTCACTAACAGGCTCTGCCGGTGTCATTTCTTTATTTCCTTCACGTTTCTCAATCCAAAACGGATCCAATCCTCGAACGAATGGTAATTGCTTAAAATTATATTCTGGTGTTGGGGCTGGCATTGTCCATTCTAAAGTACGACCATCCCATGGATCACGTCCCGCTTTTTCTTTAGATAATGATGTTTTCACAACATTGAATAGAAGAACAATCGTTCCAAGTCCCATAAATATAGCACCAATTGAACTAATTAAGTTCCCCGTTTCTAACCCTTGTCCTGGTAAATACGTAAAGTAGCGACGTGGCATACCAATTAACCCAAGGAAATGTTGGATAAAGAATGTTAAATGGAAACCAATAAAGAACAACCAAAATGTAATTTTCCCTAGTGTTTCATTTAATACTCTGTTAAACATAAGCGGCCAATAATAATGTGCACCTGCTAGTAATCCGAACACTACCCCACCAACGATTACGTAGTGAAAATGCGCCACAACGAAATAGTTATCGTGGAATTGATAGTCAGCCGGAGCCGAGGCAAGCATGACTCCTGTTACACCACCCATTACGAATGATGGAATAAAAGCAACCGCCCACATCATTGGCGTTGTAAACCTGATACTCCCGCCCCACATTGTAAAGAGCCAGTTAAATATTTTAATACCGGTCGGAACTGCAATTGCCATTGTTGCAACTGAAAAAATAGCATTTGCAACAGGACCAAGACCAACTGTGAACATGTGATGCGCCCATACCATGAATCCTAAAAATCCAATCAACACTGTTGCAAATACCATAGATGAGTAACCAAATAGTCGTTTTTTAGAAAATGTAGCGAAAATTTCTGAGAATATTCCGAAAGCTGGGAGTATAAGAATGTACACTTCTGGGTGACCAAAAATCCAGAATAAATGCTCCCATATAATCGTATTACCACCTAAAGCTGGGTTAAAGAAACTTGTACCAAATAAACGATCTAACATAAGTAGTGCCAATCCAACTGTTAATGGAGGAAAAGCAAATAAAATAAGTGAAGACGTTACAAATGTTGTCCATGTAAACATCGGCATACGCATATATGTCATTCCAGGTGCACGCATATTAATAATTGTTACAAGGAAGTTAATACCACCAATCAGTGTACCTATACCCGATATTTGTAATCCTAGTACATAAAAGTCAACACCATGACCTTCAGAAGCAAGAGATAACGATGCATAAGATGTCCACCCTGCATCAGGTGCTCCTCCTAAAAACCAACTTAAGTTTAAAAATACTCCACCAAAGAAAAACAACCAAAATCCAAGTGAATTTAAAAATGGAAACGCCACATCGCGTGCCCCAATTTGAAGTGGCACAGCAGCGTTCATAAATGCAAACACGAGCGGCATAGCTGCGAGGAAAATCATTGTTGTACCGTGCATTGTTAATACTTGATTATAAGCATCCCCAACAAGAAAAGCATTATTCGGAATGGCTAATTGAAGACGGATAAATAATGCTTCTATTCCGCCAATGATAAAAAATAATCCACCTGCAATTAAATAGAGAATGGCAATCTTTTTATGGTCTACTGTCGTCAAATAATCCCATATAACAGCACCCATCCCCTGTTTTTTTGCTACAGAACTCACGTTTTCAACCTCCCCTTCGCAAATAATCCCTCTTTACTTCTCAACTTTTAACGTTTTCAAATATGCATTTAATGCCTCTACTTCGTCGTCCGTTAAGTTGCCATATTTACCAGTCATTTTATTTCCTGGCTTCATATTTTCAGGATCCTTTAGCCATTTTTTTAGGTTTTCTTCATTATTTTCAGCAATGCCGGCAACCATATCGCGATCAGCAAAATTTGCTAGGTTTGGTGCGATACGTGCAGAAGGTGGTCTACTATCATTTGATCCAGTTGCATGACAACCGATACAGCTTTTGTTGAATATTTCTTTACCTTCTTGTTCTTTTGTGGAAGCTACTTCTTTCTTACCATCAAGTTTCTTCATATCTGCAATCCAAGTTTTGTACTCGCTTTCATCAACAGCTTTTACTTTAAATTGCATTAAAGAATGTGATGGGCCACAAAATTCTGTACAAAAACCATTATAAGTGCCTGACTTATCTGCCTTTAACCACATTTTGTTGACATTATCTGTATTCGTATCCATTTTTCCAGCTAAAGATGGAACCCAAAATGAATGTTTAATATCAGCACCTTTCAGATTCAAATACACTTTTTTACCTGTGGGGATAACTAAGTCTTGCGAAGTCACTATCTTTTCTGATTTATAAGAAAATTCCCACCAATAAAGATTCGCTGTTACATCAACAACGATTGTATCTTTATCAATATTCTTTTTCTCCATCGCACTTACATCAGCAAGTTTGAATGTATATGTAACAGTCGGAACAGCCAATATTAGCAAAAGAATAATCGGAATGACTGTCCATATAATCTCTAGTTTGTGATTTCCTTCAACCTGCTTCGGGATATAATCCTCTTGACCCTTCTTTTGTCGGAAACGCACAATTACATACAAGAAAATAATAGTAACTACAAGTACAACGCCTACCATAATCGCACTTGCTAACAAGAGTAAATCATATTGCATTTTTGCTACTTCACCTTGCGGAATTAAAGTAGATTGAAAGGCTTTACCGCATCCCCCTAACAGTAAAGCCAGCAGTGAAACGAATGAAAGCAGTCGCCACTGTTTCTTCATACAAACAACCCCCACTTTCTTTGTGAATTAGATTGTACTTTATTTATAGTAAGTAAAGTAAATCTCAACGTAAAGAAATCCCCTCATGTCGTTGTCTTAGAAGAATGTAACTACAATCATTGACACAAATAAGATTGTCAAGTAATTCAAGGAGTAGACAAACATTTGTATGGACCATTTTATGTCATCCTTCTTACGGAATCCATAGAATCCTAATACGATCCATCCAATGTTAAGCAATGTTGCAATTACCATGAATGTTACTCCCAGTCCACTCATATAAAATGGTAGTGGTAATAAACATACTGTCCAAATCATGATTTGACGTTTTGTAATATCAAATCCATGTACAACAGGAAGCATTGGAATACCTGCATTTCGATATTCATCAACACGTTTCATCGCTAACGCGAGGAAATGTGGGATTTGCCAAATAAACATAATTAAAAATAGCATCCAAGCAATCGAATGACCTAAACTAGGATCAATTGCTGCCCAGCCAATTAAAGGTGGAACTGCTCCAGATACACTACCTACTACTGTATTTAGTGTATATGCTCGTTTTGTCCATAGTGAATATAAAACAACATATGTGAAAGCACCAATAAAACCTATAATTGCTGCCATTGGTGTTGTAAATAACAAGAATACAAAACCAAGAAGCAATAAAGTAATACCTAATGTTAAGGCAAACCCAGGTTTATATTTTCCTGTTACTGTCGGACGATTTTTTGTCCGTTCCATTAAGTGATCGATATCCCGATCAATATAATTATTCAAGCTACATGATCCTGCCATAATTAAAGCCGAGCCGACAATTGTAAAGAACATTTTATCCAAATGGTTCGTAGCATTTAATCCATTAAAGTGTAAAGCCAACCAAAACCCTGTAAACACCGTAAGTGTATTTGAGTTTACAATCCCCATCTTAACGAGCGCTAATAAATCTTGTACACGTGTTGTTTCCGGTACATCTGTTATAGCTGACTCATCATGCAGCTCACTTGTTGCATGGTTCATCATTTCAACCCCCTCTTAAAACTTTCATCCTTCTTTCGCGTCTTTACTAAAGAAAGTAATACGCTTCTATATAGCAATATTATTACAGTAGAAATGGTGTTTTCTCACTCTACTACTAATCTACGCTCATACTCGAATATATTAAATCATATTTCCCGAACAATTTGTGAAGAAAACATGAACTTTTTGTGTCGAACAACAAAAAAGTTTCTCCTATTACTCCCTATCATAACATGAGATTATCTTCTATAATAAACTATTTTGTCATATTTGGCCCTATTTCTTTTTATAATAGAAGTATTTCGCCCTAAAATAGGTGTTTTTTATTCCGTTCTTTTGTTTTTTGCAAGCACTTTATCAATCCACCCATTCCTTTGCTATTTTATTATTTTTTATATATCATAGGACTGTAGCGCGTTTTGTTCTATAAAATTGATGGAATGAAAATATTTCGCAATAACTTCATAACAGAAAGATGGTGAAAAGGTTGCAACGTTTTATTAAATGGTTAGCAGTCATTACAAGTCTCGACCTACTATTGGTTTTACTGGGAGGGGCATTAGTTACAAAAACAGGTTCAGGACAAGGTTGCGGTAAATCATGGCCACTTTGTAATGGTGAATTCGTTCCTTCAAATTTGTCAATGGAAACAATTATCGAACTAAGTCACCGTTTAACATCAGGATCTGCAGGGATTCTCGTTACACTTCTTTGTATATTATCATGGAAATATTATAAGCATGTACGTGAAACAAAAACGCTCGCTATTTTATCTTTCGTATTTCTAGTTGCACAGGCATTAATGGGAGCCGCCGCAGTTGTATGGGGACAAGTACCTGCTGTACTTGCTATTCATTTTGGTATTTCCTTAATTTCATTTGCTTCTGTTATTTTACTAGCATGTCTTATTTTTGAGATTGACAAAAAATTCGATGCACGCTCTCTCATTATGGACAAAAAAATGAAATTTCATATTTATGGTGTAACAATTTACAGCTATATTGTCGTCTATACAGGGGCACTAGTACGTCATGAACGTGCAAGTTTAGCATGTCCAGACTTCCCACTTTGTAGTAAAAATAGACCATGGCCTACCCAGTTACACGAATGGGTTCAAATGGGTCACAGGATCGCAGCAATGTTAATATTCGCTTGGATTCTATATGCGATGATTCTTGCTATTCGTCATTATAAAAAGCAACGAGTTGTATATTGGGGATGGATCACTTCATTTATTCTCGTTACCCTTCAAGCGATTGTTGGTGTTTTAGTTATATATACAGATGCAAGCTTGCCAATGGCACTGTTACATTCGCTCTTTATCTCTTGTCTCTTTGCCGTATTATGTTATTTAGTTATGTTAGGTACAAGAAGCAAAGCAAACGCACAAGACACACACCAATCAACTACAGCGAAAAAGAAACAATCATTTTAATAACTTGCCACTATGGCAAGTTATTATTTTTATATAAAGTAAAACTTCCACCCGTGAAGAATCTGTTTTACGAACACGAAAAAAGAGCTGCTTTTCGGCAGCTCTTTTCTTTATTATTATTGTTCTAGTTCAATGAGTAAATCTCCCGTTTGAATCGCATCGCCATCTTTTACATATACTTTCTTCACTTTCCCATTGAATGGCGCCTGAACCGTCGTTTCCATCTTCATCGCTTCTGTAATTGCCATAGAATCGCCTTTTTTCACTTCATCGCCTTCATGTACAACGACTTTAATGACCGTTCCTGGCATTGTTGCACTTATATGATTTGGATTTTCACGGTTTCCTTTCACACGCTGTGCAACTGTTGCTTTAACACTTTCATCTTTGACAACAATTTCACGCGGTTGCCCGTTGAATTCAAAGTAAAGTACACGAGTTCCATCTGGTTGCGGTTCACCAATTGACACTAATTTAACAATCAATGTTTTACCACGTTCAATTTCCACACCAATTTCTTCACCAAGCCTCATACCATAGAAGAACGTTGGTGTATCAAGTACAGATACATTCCCATAAAATCCAGTTACTTTTTGATAATCCATAAATACTTTTGGATATAGTGCATATGCAACAACATCAAAAATAGTTACTTCACGTCCAAGTTTATGGAATAATTCTTCTTTTAAAGCATCAAAATCAACCGGCTCTAATAATTCCCCTGGTCTTACTGTTAATGGCTCTTTCCCTTTTAAAATGATCTTTTGTAATTCTTTCGGGAAGCCACCATATGGTTGCCCAAGATCTCCAGAGAACATTTCTACAACAGAACCTGGGAAATCTAGCGAGTGTCCACGCTCAAAAATATCTTGTTCTGTAAGGTGATTTTGCACCATAAATAGTGCCATATCACCAACAACTTTTGATGATGGTGTTACTTTTACAATATCACCAAACATATCATTGACACGACGATACATCACTTTCACTTCATCAAATCGGTCTCCTAAACCAACTGCTTTCGCTTGTTGTTGAAGGTTACTATATTGCCCCCCTGGCATTTCATGCATGTATACTTCTGTATGTGGTGCATTCATACCACTTTCAAATGGTGCATAATATTTACGAACATCTTCCCAATAATGTGAAAGTTTTTCTAACGAATCGACATTCACATCTGGTTGTCTTTCATTTCCGCCTAATGCATAATATAACGTATTTGCACTTGGTTGTGATGTTAAACCTGCCATTGAGCTTACAGCTACATCGACAATATCAACACCCGCTTCAATTGCTTTCGTATACGTTAAAACACCATTTCCACTTGTATCATGTGTATGGAGGTGAATCGGAATCGATACCGTTTCTTTTAAAGCAGACACTAAATCGTAAGCTGCATTTGGTTTTAATAATCCAGCCATATCTTTAATACCTAGAATATGTGCTCCTGATGCTTCTAATTCTTTTGCTAAGTTTTTATAATAATTCAAGTCATATTTACTACGCATTGGGTCATGGATATCCCCTGTGTAACACATTGTTGCCTCTGCAATTTTACCGCTCTCTCTTACAGCATCAATTGTAACCTTCATACCTTCTACCCAGTTTAAGCTATCAAAAATACGGAATACATCGATACCAGCTTGCGCTGAACATTCTACAAATTTTTGAATTAAATTATCTGGATAGTTTTTATAACCAACTGCATTCGATGAACGAAGAAGCATTTGGAATAAAACATTTGGCATTCTTTCACGAAGATCTAATAAACGTTCCCATGGATCTTCTTTTAAGAAACGATACGCAACATCGAATGTTGCACCGCCCCACATTTCCGCTGAGAATAAATTTGGTAGCATTCTAGCTGTTGGCTCAGCGATTTTGTTTAAATCTTTTGTACGAATACGTGTTGCGAGTAATGATTGATGCGCATCACGGAATGTAGTATCCGTTAATAGTACACGCTTCTGATCTTGTACCCATTTTACTAGCCCATCTGCACCACGTTCGTCCAAAATTTGTTTCGTTCCATCTGGAACTGATTCAGAATATTTCATATTTGGTATACGTGCATCCGAGAAAATCGGTTTTTCTTTCTTACCTACTCCAGGAAAACCATTTACTGTTACTGTACCTACATAACTTAACATCTTCGTTCCACGGTCTTTACGTTTTGGGAAGACGAACAATTCAGGTGAAGCATCTATAAACGATGTATCATATTCTCCTGATAAGAAATTTTTATGTTTTACTACATTCTCTAAGAATGGAATATTTGTTTTAATACCACGAATACGAAATTCTTTTAAGTTACGCTCCATTTTCGCAGCTGCTTGTTCAAATGTAAGTGCCCAAGTTGTTACTTTAACAAGTAGTGAATCATAATATGGCGTAATAACTGCACCTTGAAAACTGTTACCTGTGTCAAGACGAACGCCAAAACCACCACCTGAACGATACGCCATAATTTTCCCTGTATCAGGCATAAAATTATTAAGCGGATCTTCTGTTGTTACGCGAGATTGAATTGCATATCCATGCACAATAACGTCTTCTTGTTTTGGTACACTCACTGTTGAACTATGTAAAGAGTGTCCATCAGCAATCAAAATTTGAGACTGAACAATATCAATTCCTGTGATCATTTCTGTAATTGTATGTTCTACTTGAACACGCGGGTTTACTTCAATGAAATAAAAGTCATTACCTTTTACAAGGAATTCAACTGTACCAGCATTTAAATAGTTAACATTTTTCGTTAACTTTACTGCTGCTTCACAAATACGATGACGAAGTTCATCTGATAGTGACACACTCGGTGCAATTTCAACTACTTTTTGATGACGACGTTGTACAGAGCAATCACGCTCATATAAATGCACAACGTTGCCTTCTTCATCCGCTAATATTTGTACTTCTATATGTTTAGGTTTTTCAACGAATTTTTCAACGTACACTTCATCATTACCAAAAGCTGCTTTTGCTTCTGATTTTGCACGATCATAAGATTCTTTTAATTCATCACCGCTACGCACAATACGCATACCGCGGCCGCCACCGCCAAGTGATGCTTTAATAATTATCGGGTAATCATACTGCTTAGCAAACTCTTCAACTTCTTCTAGTGAATTAACAGGTCCATCGCTACCAGGGATAACTGGAATATTAGCTAATTGCGCTTGTGTTCTTGCTTTTACTTTATCTCCAAACATATCTAAATGTTTACTTTTTGGTCCGATAAAGATAATTCCCTCTTCTTCACAACGTCTAGCAAATTGGATATTTTCTGACAAGAAACCATATCCGGGGTGAATTGCATCCACGTGATTGCTTTTCGCAATCTCAATAATACCTTCAATATCAAGGTAAGCATCGATTGGTTTTTTTCCTTCTCCCACTAAATAAGACTCATCTGCTTTATAGCGATGGTAAGAACCGCTATCCTCTTTTGAATAAATTGCAACTGTATTTAACCCAAGTTCTGAACAGGCCCTGAATACACGAATTGCAATTTCTCCACGGTTAGCTACTAATACTTTTTGAATACGTTGCAGCTTTGTCATGATTTTCCCCCTCTACTTTCCTACCACTCTAGAGATTAAATAGGTACACGCCCTAAAGAGCGTGAAGTTCTTCACTTTCTTTTCTAAACTATAATCGGAAAGCTTCACTTTATTTTTATACATCATACCTTATTTTTCAACAAATGATAAGTTTTCTGATCAATTTGTTTCACAAAAATAGTATAGCACAACTCTTCTTTTTCTGATAGCTTTATTGTATAACACATTAAAATAAATATGACACTCTATTAGCGCTTTAATCCCGCAAAGTATAACTTATTTAAAATATCATAATAAAAAGGCCTTGTGCATCCAACACAAAGCCTTTCTATTTCACAACAACAAGATGTGGCTCACCTTGTTCTTTTTTCTCATATATTTCTTTTTGTTGCTGCTCTTGTCGTTTCACATAGCTACCTACGTTCAACAATATACCCATTGCAAATAAATTCGCCATTAAAGAACTGCCACCATAACTGACAAACGGCAAAGGCACGCCAGTAAGAGGCATTAGCCCAGACATACCAGCAATATTAACAAACGTCTGCACACCAAGCATACTAGCAATACCTATAGCAATTAAACTTCCAAATGGCTCTTTACACTTTTGAGCAATTCGAAGTGAACGAATAATAATAAGCAACAAGCTAATCAAAACAATCGCTACTCCGATAAAACCAAGCTCTTCCGATATAATTGCCATAATAAAGTCTGTATGAGGCTCCGGTAGATATCCAAATTTTTGTATACTATTCCCAAGACCTCTTCCGTTTAATTCACCCGAAGCAATACCAATAAAAGAATTTACCAATTGGAATCCATCACCTTGTGGATCTTCAAATGGATTTAAAAACACTGAAAAACGTGCTTTTTGATAAGGCTTCAATGCAAAGTTACCGACTAAATACAAAAGCGGAATCCATACAATTGTACTTAATAAAATACGCTTTATCCACTTGTTAATCGGAATACCCGAGCAAAGGAACATAATTCCAACAATACCAATGTTTAATAGAACTGTCCCCAAATCATTTTGTTTTAGGATTAAAAATATAATTAACCCTATAAACAGAATTGTACCTGCCGATCCTTTCCATACTGACGTATCCGTTTCTTGCCTTCTTGCAAAGAAACGCGCGAGTATGATAATGATAGCTAGTTTAACAAATTCAGCTGGCTGTATACCAAATACCCAAGCTTGCGCACCATTAGTTTCTTTTCCTAATAATAACGCTAACGATAGCAAACCAATACTTCCTAGCATCATGAGTAATAAAACAATTCTTTTTCTCCAAAACTGGTATGGAATCACAGCGATTATCCCTAATCCCAATACTGTACCTATACTTAATGCGATTAATTGCTTATTAAAAAAGTAATTAGCCGCTTTTTCAAACCTTGTAATCGCTACAATAGAGCTAGCACTGTATACCATTATAACTCCCAGTACACATAAAATAACAAGTGGAAGCAATAATGAATAATCCATCGACTTCCATACTTTTTTCATTCAATATCCTCTTTCTGTTTTCAGTTTAATTGTTGTATTCCATATGTATTGGAATTCTTCCTGCTTTATTATACAAATAAAAAGCTCAAACTTAGCCAGTTTGAGCCCCCTTATTTGAACCCTTTATTGTTGTTTGGTTGTAAAAGCTTCATGAAGTGCTGATAATTCCCGTTCAAGCTCTCCTAACATGTCTTTTCCTTGCTCTTCTGCAATAAGACCAAGACGAACCGCAAAGTCAACTTCACGGGATAGTCCAAACATTTGTGTGTCGAGCACTTCTTCATATAATGGACATTGCGGCATTGTAAGATGGTCCATTTGCACCTTAATAAGTCTTAAAATCTTCTCCGCATCCGCTTGTAGAAGGGCAAGTGCCTTTTCCTGATGATTTGCTACTGTCTCAGACGCCAAATTGATTCCCTCCGTTTCCGTCCTACTCTCCTATCCTATCTATTAATATTAGCGATAGTTTTAATAAATTGCAATAGAAACATTTTTTGTGACAATCGTGTCTAATGCTATTATACTGAAAAGTGGGAGCATAATACAAATGGGGGAACAACAATGAGTGAAATCTTATTTATAAACGGAAAAGTCCGTTTTCCAATCACACTTGATCCAAGTGTTTGGATTTTTGATGATCGAAAAGTAGATTTAACAACTTACTTCACCGAAACGAAAGAAGAAACATCAGAATTAGAAGACTATCTCAAGCATACTTCTGAACATTGGGATCGCGAAATCCGTGATGGCGCCGCTTTCCCACCTATTCAAAAAAGCGTAAAAAAATTTAAAAAAGAACAGCTCATTACAGGCACGTTTGGCATACCACTTCATCCCTTTTTAAAAAACGCCGAAATTGCAGCTGAAGCGACGCATGTTGAAATTCATACACTGCATGATACAATCAGTCTTTCATTAGAAGAAGCAAACAATGTTATTCTTGGATTTTCAAAAGACGGAACACCATTACGAGAAGACGGACCTGTTCACCTTTATTTTGGTAATGGTTCTAATATAAACAATCCAATTCGAAACATCCGTAAGTTTACAATTATTTAGAAAAGGAGCGGGACAAAGTCCCACTCCTTTTTATCCCGCATTAACAGGCAGTAAGACCCCCACCTCAAAATTCAGAAAAAGCAAAGCAGGTAAGTGGGGGTCAGCTGCCCATAAAAGCCCGATTCGTGAGGGCTAATAATCAGTGGGGATGAAGAAAACCCCACTGATTAAAGTTTTACTTTATAATAAATCTGCTGCTAGTTGCGCTAAATTTGAACGTTCTCCTTTTACAAACTTTACATGTCCGCTAATTTTTTGTTCCTTGAATTTCTCTACAACATACGTTAAACCATTATTATATTCGTCTAAGTAAGGATGATCAATTTGTTGCGGATCTCCCATTAAGACAATTTTACTCTTTTCTCCAACCCTTGTTAATATTGTTTTCACTTCATGTTTCGTTAAATTTTGTGCCTCATCAATAATAATAAATTGATCTGGAATACTTCGTCCTCTTATATAAGTAAGCGCCTCTACTTCAATTGAACCCATCCCTGCTAAAATCGCATCTAATTCCCCTGGTTTTTTTGTATTAAATAAATACTCTAGATTGTCGAAAATCGGCTGCATCCATGGTCTTAATTTTTCCTCTTTTTCCCCTGGTAAATAACCAATATCTTTTCCAACCGGAACAATTGGCCGGGCAACAAGGAGTTTTTTGTACAAACCTAAATCCTCCGTTTGCATAAGCCCAGCGGCTAAAGCAAGTAAAGTCTTACCAGTTCCCGCTTTACCCGTTAATGTTACAAGCGGAATATCTTCACGAAGCAATAATTCCAATCCCATAGTTTGCTGCACATTCCGCGGACGTATGCCCCAAACCTGCTCATTATGAAAAACCAATTTCTTCACTTTTTTTCCTGAAAAATCAACAATTCCAAGTGCAGAGCTAGAACCACCAAGCGCATCTTTCATCACAATAAACTGATTCGGATAAAATGGATGATTTGCAATTTCTGATAAAGGAAGCTCTCCTTTTTCATAAAAATGATTTAATTTTTCTTTTGATATGTAGCCTTCTAAAAAACCTGAATATATATTGTCCACTTCAATTACACGATCACTTAAATAATCTTCCGCTTGTAAACCAAGAGCATCCGCCTTTACTCTTACAAGCACATCCTTACTGACTAAAATGACAGACTTTCCACTCTCTTTCTCTTGCTCTTCTAAAAATAAATTTTTCGCCACAGCTAAAATGCGATTATCGTTTGTTTTTTCAACAAAAATATCTTGTAGTTGAACAAATGAGCGATGGTTTAATTCAATACGAAATGTCCCTCCATTTTCAAGAGGTATACTATCATGCAATTTTCCTAATTCGCGAAATTTATCTATCAATTTAGATACATAACGAGCATTTCGTCCAACTTCATCCATGTAGCGTTTTTTCGAATCAACCTCTTCTAATACAACTGCTGGAATCACTACCTCATTTGTTTCAAAAGAAAAAATAGATAAAGGATCCTGCAAAAGTACATTCGTATCTAACACATAAATTTTATCCAACCTGTTACCCCCTGACTCCACTTTTAAATTTGTAGAACAAGGGTTTCATCCATGATCGTGATATGGACGAACCATTGTTATAATTATATGTAATGTATTAACGAGGTAGAATCGAAATTCATAGAAATTAAAACTTTTCTTAATCATTTGTCGCATTTATAACTAGATATGATATTCATTCATCAAAATTTATATTCTAACATGCAGCAAAGGCCAGCTATTCACTTTAGTTAAAATAGTAGAAAAGGATGAACAATTATAGCGCTCATCCATTTCTATCATTCTTTCATTGCTGTCAAAACTTGATTATCAAGTTTTTCAGCAGCACGAAGATCATATGTTTTTTCATATGTTGGTTCCGAAGTAAGCTTTGCTCCATAAAACATAACATCACGCACTTCTTGAACAGATACTTCTACTACAGTTAACTTAAGCGGAATACCTTCTAATCTCTCCTTTAAAATCTTTGCTTCACCGCTAATGGAAAATACAGATTCATTTGCCATTACAGTAAGTACAAGCCCTGGCTGATGGCGTAAATTTTCCACAATGCGGGAGCGTTGATCAACTGCAAATCGTATGCTTGTCTTATTCATTGCATATACCCATGAAATAGCACTTACATTTGGAATAGCCTTTTCAAAATCAATCGTTGCAATTGTAATAATATGCCCTTCACGTAAAGATTGAACTAAAGAATCTGTCAATGTAGGTTCTACTACATTTGCCATATTTCCACCTCCAAATTTTCTTCATCCTAATAATAACTTATTTTTTGAATTGCGAAAATATTATTTTTTCCCCCTATAGTTCAAAAATATCAAATTTACATGATATACTTATATCGATAGAATTTGTATTGAGGTGACGAAATGAGAGTCAAATGCATGCTTTGTGATAAAAAAGAAGAGTTAGATGACGAAAATCCTATGGCCAAAAGGCTTCGTAACCGTCCTATTCATACATATATGTGCATGGAATGCACAGAACGTATTGCAGAACGTACAATGGAACGCCATGCAACCGGAAAATTCCACTTATATCGTGATAAAACAATAGAAGATGAGTGGTAAACTGCCAAATAAGTCCTTAATCATTCAGATGAGGACTTATTTATATTTCTCCGGCTCTCGTTTCATTTGATCTAAGAAACAATCTATAAGCTCTACTGGAAATCTTGTAGAATGTTTTTCCCCTTCTCGTTCATATGTAACCAAATACATATCTTCTTTCTTTTCCACCATTACCTCTCGTAATTGATGATCTTCATGTAGCATGCTATGAAATAGTAAATATGTTTCTTGTGCAGCTTCATCATGCGGGCGTGCTTCCGCAACAGTTTTAATCGTAAGCCAATTGTATAATGTATCTTGTACAGAACGCATAAAACATCCCCCCTTAGTTCGCTCTCTGTTTCCTTGCTTGATGTAAGCGCAATCTATAAATGCCGAGCACAATCGCTGCCACAACGAGCCCTTCTCCCACTGGTAAAAAAACCGCAAAAAAAGTTAGAACCGTACTCCCAATTGCTAATACCACATAAATTACAACATTTTGTAATGGCGATAATTTCCTAGCAAAACCCAAATTATATACAAGTGCACTCAAAATAATCATTGTACCATAAAGCAGCCACATCCCCACCTCTGGATTCATATCTACATTATATAGCTTTGCAAAAAATGACATTCTCTCTAGCATTACACTTCCCCCTTATCTAGCAAAGATGAATAAAGATCCCCTAGCTAAAATAAACCATATGAACCTAATTCAACCCACAAACTAGTAGTGCCTTACTTCTTAATTTCCAAACTCTACGTTACCTACTATAAGAGTACCTTGCAGAAAAAATACTGTCCAGATAAAAGAGTAAATTTTCTAAAAAATAACCAAATAAAAAAGCTGCCTTTTCATAAAAAGGCAGCTTTCTCATTTTTTTACGCTTCTACAGATTTCTTTTTCTTAGCAGCTCTTTCGCGTTCGCTCTTATCAAGAATCTTTTTACGAAGACGAATTGATTCTGGTGTTACTTCACAGTATTCATCATCATTTAAGTATTCTAATGACTCTTCTAAAGTCATAATACGCGGTTTTTTCATTGTTGATGTTTGGTCTTTTGTTGCAGAACGAATGTTAGTTTGTTGCTTCATTTTTACAACGTTAACTGTTAAATCATTCTCACGTGTATGTTCCCCAACAATCATACCTGCATACACTTCTGTACCTGGTTCAACGAAGATTACGCCACGGTCTTCAACTTGCATAATACCATACTGTGATGCTTTTCCTGTTTCAAGTGAAACTAGAACACCTTGACGACGTCCACCAACTTGACCAGCATGTACTGGTTGATAGCTATCAAATGTATGGTTTAAAATACCGTAACCACGAGTTAAAGTTAAGAATTCTGTTGTATAACCAATTAAGCCACGTGCTGGAACCATAAATGTAAGACGAACTTGACCGTTCCCGTTATTTACCATATCTAACATTTCACCTTTACGTGCTCCCATAGATTCCATGATAGAACCCGTATATTCTTCTGGCACATCAATTTGTACACGTTCTACTGGCTCACATCTTACGCCGTCAACCTCTTTAATGATTACTTCTGGTTTAGATACTTGTAATTCATATCCTTCGCGACGCATATTCTCAATCAAGATTGATAAATGTAACTCTCCACGTCCAGATACAATCCATGCATCCGGAGATTCTGTATTGTCTACACGTAAACTTACATCCGTTTCTAGTTGCGCGCGAAGACGCTCTTCGATTTTACGAGATGTAATATATTTACCTTCGCGACCTGCAAATGGGCTGTTATTTACAAGGAATGTCATTTGTAGTGTTGGTTCATCAATACGTAATAATGGCAATGCCTCTTGATGCTCAACTGGACATACCGTTTCACCAACGTTAATGTCTTCCATACCAGAAACAGCTACTAGGTCTCCGGCTTTTGCTTCTTCAATTTCTTGACGTTTTAATCCAATGTAACCAAATAATTTTGTTACACGGAATTGTTTTACACTTCCATCAACCTTCATTAACGCAACTTGTTGTCCTACTTTCATTGTACCGCGGAATACACGTCCAACCCCGATACGACCAACATAGTCATTGTAATCAAGAAGTGCTACTTGGAATTGAAGTGGCTCTTCGCTATTATCGATTGGTGCTGGAATATGTTCAATGATTGTATCAAATAATGATTTCATATTCTCTTCTTGATTTGCTGGGTTTGAATCTAAGCTTGCTGTTCCATTCATTGCTGATGCAAATACAACAGGGAATTCTAACTGATCTTCGTTTGCTCCAAGTTCGATGAATAAATCAATTACTTCATCAACCACTTCGTCTGGACGAGCAAAGTCACGGTCAATTTTGTTTACAACAACGATTGGAGTTAAGTTTTGCTCAAGTGCTTTCTTTAAAACAAATCGTGTTTGTGGCATACAACCTTCATATGCATCAACAACAAGTAAAACACCATCAACCATTTTCATAATACGCTCTACTTCACCACCGAAGTCAGCGTGTCCAGGTGTATCTAAAATGTTAATTCGTTTATCTTCATAATGAATCGCTGTATTCTTCGCTAAAATAGTAATACCGCGTTCTCTTTCTAAATCATTTGAATCCATTGCACGCTCTTCTACGTGCTCATTTGCACGGAACGTCCCCGCTTGACGTAATAATTGGTCAACAAGTGTTGTTTTACCATGGTCAACGTGGGCAATGATTGCTATATTACGTAAATCTTGTCGTTTTTTCAACATGTCCAACTCCTAGTGTCTTTTTAATCCTTCTCTATTATAAGAGCGAAGGGGATACAATGGCAATCAAAATAAAATCAAGAATGAAAATATAGTTGTATTCTTACTTTTGTGAAAGTAAAATGAAATTGGAGGGTGAAGATATGGAACACATTCAATATCGCTTTTTACTAACAGCTATTATCGGTGTTATTTTCTTAATTGGTATTGGCATTATGGTTGCTGAAAATAGTCCCATCGGTATTATTATTTGCATTATTGGTACATTTGTTACAGTCGGATATGGATTTATAACAAAACGCAAAATGCGTAAATCACAGTAACACAAAAAAGTAAGAAGCTGCGTCTTGAGCCTCTTACTTTTTTGTTACTGTGATACATATGGTAATAACTCTTCATACACTCCAGGCTTTGCAACTAATACGCTACTCTTCTCCACAATAGAAAGCATAGTACCATGGAATGTCGTTACCTTACCACCGACTTCTTCTACAATAATCATTCCACCACCAAAATCCCAAGGAGATAGTCTAGGCGTCACGTAAGCATCCAATCTTCCTGTTGCAACATAGACCATTTCTAATGCTGCACATCCGTATGAACGTGTTCCTCTTGCTAATTTTACAAGCTGCATCATTTTCTCCATATTAAGTAATGGATTATCGGTTAGCCAAGTTGCGTTTAAAGCAATTATTCCATGTTCTATCGCACTTTTCTTTAAAGGAGGAATGAATACATCGTTACAAAAGGCCCCTTCTCCTTTTACAGCATGATAAAGTTCATCATGAACTGGATCATAGACAAGCCCAATTTTTCCGATACCGTTCTCATAAATACCAATTGAAATCGCAAAGTTTCTTTTTTGATGAACAAAATTCATCGTACCATCAATTGGATCAATTAGCCAAACGACTCCATCAGAAGAAGCTACTTCATCCCCATATCCTTCTTCTCCTAAAATATAATGGTCCGGGAATGTTTGTTTAATTTTCCTAATAAAAAACTGTTCTGTTTCTCTATCCATATTTGTTACTAGATCAGCTGCATTTGATTTCGTCTCTATGGTAAGTGTCTTTTGCAATGATGCCATTAAACGCTTACCAGCTTCTCGAATCCACTGTTTCGCATTTGTATCGATTTCTTTCCATACCTCTTGCATGTTTTAACACTCCGATCTATACTGTTCACAGAAAAAACGAACCCTTTATAAGGTTCGCACCAACTTAATTTTTATACATATACTATTATTACGCTTCTAAACGGATCATTTCAAGTCTTAGCACTTCTAATTTTTGCACGCACTCTTCTTTTTTCTGATTATCATTTTCCATCATTGCATCATATAGTGTTGCTAATTCATAATCTAACTCCAATCTTAGCACTGGAATTCTTTTTTCAGCATCTGTTCTCTTTAATGCGTTAATCACCTGTCTCATTTTTATTGCCTCCTCCCAATATTCGTCTGCCCTCGGACTAGAATTAACTTAATTTTCTGATTTTTTGTTTTATACTATATTATGTTGGATAAATCATCTATGCAACAAAATTATATTTTTTTACCGAAAATTTTTTTGTACTATTTTTTTATGAATCGTACAAGCTATGCTAAAATTAGAAACAAACTAGGAGTTGGAGGAACTATCATGACATTACAAACATTTAAATCAACTGACTTTGCTGTCTTTACAGTTGATGGTCTCGA
Source organism: Bacillus sp. Medicinal_06 (assembly GCF_056711665.1). NCBI lineage: Bacteria > Bacillati > Bacillota > Bacilli > Caryophanales > Bacillaceae > Bacillus > Bacillus sp. Medicinal_06. The sequence goes on from NZ_JBWYHD010000007.1 coordinate 253,519, forward strand.
AGAACGAATGAATGCTATTAAAACGAATATTCATCCTAAATTAGAAGCTCTAGGCGAGCAATTTTCTCATTATTTATCAGAACAAACTGGTGAAAATTTTTTCTATCATGTTGCGAAACATGCACGTCGTAAAGTCAATCCACCAAACGATACTTGGGTTGCTTTTTCAACAAATAAACGCGGATATAAAATGCTACCACATTTTCAAATCGGTTTATGGGGTACTCATGCTTTCATATACTTTGGTTTAATTTATGAGTGTCCACAGAAAGTGGAAGCGGCTCATGCCTTCTTAGAACATTTAAATGATTTAAAAACAAATATACCAAATGACTTCGTTTGGTCCATTGACCATACTAAACCGGATGTAAAACTACATAACACGCTTGAAGCAAATGATTTACAAAAAATGATTGAACGCTTAGCCACTATAAAAAAAGCAGAGTTACTAGTTGGTATTCACATCTCGCCAGAAGAATCTTCAACACTTACTGATGAACAATTTCTTGCGAAGGTTGAAACTACTATGCACTCACTCCTTCCTTTATATAAAATTTGCAATCGATAGTAGAAAACGGACAATATTTATATTGTCCGTTTTAAGTTGTTATCCCATTATAGCACTATGCGTTTTATTTTTCAAAATCTTTTTACATTTTTACAATCTTTTGTTCTTCTACTTCTTTCGCTCTTTGAATTGCCCGATATATTGAGTAACCACTTACCTCTTGAAACTCTTTGTCAATTTTCTTCTCTTCCGCTTTCGATGGTACAATTTCTTTAAAGCGACGATATAGTCTCATCAGTTCTTCTCTTGCGATACCTTTCTCATATGCCTTTTCAATCGCCTCATAGAATGTCACGATTGCAATCATCTCATCATTTGACCAGTCATAATCAAGTGGGTATTGATATTCCATATGTACACCTCATTCATTTTTATTCTTACCATTGTGCTATCTTAAAATATGACTTCCATCCTTCTTCACTATGGCCACTTTGCATTATACACTATTTCCCTTTTATGATGGAATTATCTCCCGCCAGATTGAAAATCGCAGAGTAATAAAAAACATAACTCTTCAGCCAACTAAAAATGTAACTTTAAGTATTATTTCCCCTCGCCTTACTCCTTTACTTCCGCTAAATTCCGCTGTAAAGGTATGTCTGACTACGAGCAGGATAAAACAAAACTTCTATTGCTGAGATTTCATGTATCTTCTCGCTTTCTTTAAACCTTAAGATGAGCGTTTATTACTCACACACAATGGGATAAACTTACTACTAATTATGCATATAATAAAAATAATCATTTTCCCTATACATATATAATCATTGGTGATATAATGCTTTTGTTTTATTGAAAATAAAGTGAAGCTTCCATGAAAAAACTTTTGAATGGTAAGTAAACAAATCAAGTTCTTCTAGACGGTTATATAACTATACAAAGGGAGATAACTTTCTTATTGAACAAGATACACATAAAACAAATCAATAATAAATATTACTAAGAAGAAGGGGTGTATAGATTGTCCCAATACAAAACACCATTGTTTACCGCTTTAGTAGAGCACAGTAAGCGAAATCCAATTCAATTCCATATCCCAGGTCATAAAAAAGGACAAGGAATGGATCCTACGTTTCGCGAATTTATTGGGCATAATGCATTAGCAATTGATTTAATTAATATCGCACCGCTCGATGATTTACATCATCCGAAGGGTATGATTAAAGAGGCTCAAGATTTAGCCGCTGCTGCGTTTGGTGCAGATCATACTTTCTTTTCCGTTCAAGGTACAAGCGGTGCAATTATGACAATGGTGATGAGCGTTTGTGGCCCAGGAGATAAAATTCTTGTACCACGAAACGTTCATAAATCTGTAATGTCAGCCATTATTTTCTCAGGTGCAAAACCAATTTTCATTCATCCTGAAATTGATCCAAAGCTCGGTATTTCACATGGGATTACGATTCAATCTGTAAAAAAAGCACTCGAGGAACATACAGATGCAAAAGGATTACTCGTTATTAATCCAACATACTTTGGGTTCGCTGCAGACCTGCAGCAAATTGTAGAATTAGCTCATTCCTACGAAATACCTGTATTAGTTGATGAAGCTCATGGCGTTCATATTCATTTCCATGACGAATTACCGATGTCAGCTATGCAAGCTGGTGCAGATATGGCAGCGACAAGTGTGCATAAGCTCGGCGGTTCATTAACACAAAGCTCCATTCTAAATGTAAAAGAGGGGCTTGTGAATGTAAAGCATGTCCAATCCATTATTAGTATGCTTACAACAACATCGACTTCTTACATTTTGCTTGCTTCTCTTGATGTTGCAAGAAAACGACTTGCAACTGAAGGAAAGACATTAATAACAGAGACAATACATCTAGCTGAGCAGGTTCGTAACGCCATAAACGACATCGAACATCTTTATTGTCCTGGAAAAGAAATGTTAGGTACAGATGCCACGTTTAGCTACGATCCAACAAAGTTAATTGTATCTGTAAAGGACTTAGGAATTACAGGCCATGAAGCAGAGTTATGGTTAAGAGAGCATTATAACATTGAAGTTGAACTCTCAGACTTATATAACATCTTATGCCTTGTTACATTAGGTGATACAAAAGATGAGACAAACATTCTTATTAAAGCCTTACAAGAGCTAGCAACGACATTTAAAGATCGAGCTGACAAAGGTGTTCAAGTACAAGTTGAAATTCCAGAAATCCCTGTACTTGCTCTCTCTCCTCGAGATGCTTTTTATTCAGAGACAGAGGTCATCCCATTTGAAAATGCTGCCGGTCGTATTATAGCTGATTTTGTAATGGTGTATCCACCAGGGATTCCAATTTTTACTCCAGGTGAAATTATTACACAAGAAAACTTAGATTACATTCATAAAAATTTAGAAGCGGGTCTACCAGTACAAGGTCCCGAAGACATGACATTACAGACATTACGCGTTATTAAAGAATATAAGCCTATCAGTTGATAGGCTTTTTTTTCACCATTTTTCCGTTTACTCATACCATACTAAAGAATGTAACGTATAGGTGGGGATACAGTTATGATTGTGATTGGTCGTTCCATTGTACATCCTTATATAACGAGTGAAAACGAACCGTTCGCTACTGAGAAGCAACAAATCTTAGCCATTATGACCGGAAATCAAGAAGTATATGCATTCCAAACAGCTAATCAACTCAGTTTTGATCTGAATTTACGAATTCATATTATTACATCAGCCTTAGAACTCTTTCAAAGCGGCCTTCAGTTCCGTACATTCCAAGAGTCCTATTGTAACCCTGAATTTTGGAAAAGGACACCGCTGGGAGGGTTTCAACTACTCCCAAATATACTACCCTCTGTCGCGATACGAGATATTTTTAAAAATGGGAAAAAGTACGGAACAGAATGTGCAACAGCAATGATTATTATTTTTTACAAAGCACTTTTAGCTTTATATGATGATCAAACTTTTAATCACTTATTCGCAAACCTTCTACTATATACATGGGATTATGATCGAGATTTAAAACTGGTGACAAAAACCGGTGGGGATATCGTTCCTGGCGATCTTGTTTACTTTAAAAACCCACAAGTGAATCCAGCTTCAGTTGAATGGCAAGGAGAGAACGCCATTTATTTAGGTAATTCCTTTTTTTATGGGCACGGTGTAGGAGTACAAACAAAGGAACAAATCATTTATTTATTAAATGAACGAAGAATTCCCTATGCCTTTATCTCAGCATATTTAACAGATTTTATTACCCGCATAGATAGCCGCCTCATGAGCCAATATACTTCTACTAATACTCTACAAACAACACTCAAATTTATTCCCATTCGAGATGATGCAATTGTTGCAACCATTGGTCACACAACTACAATTTATTAAAAAACGCCTGCAAATATGCAGGCGCTTTTAATTATTGGGCTTCTGTATGCTCTTTGTGACCACATTCGCAATGAGATCCACATTTTCCGTAAAGTACTGTTGTCTTTTCATCTTCAAAGTGTGCAATTGTTCCACCACAAACTTGACATACGATTGTTCCCATTTTTCATTTCCCCCTGAGTTTGAATTATGATTAAAAACCTTTATATTTACACGTTCTATATATTACTGAGCTTTTGTATGTTCCTTGTGATTACATTCGCAATGAGATCCACATTTTCCGTAAAGTACCGTTGTCTTTTCATCTTCAAAGTGTGCAATTGTTTCCTCACAAACTTGACATACGATTGTTCCCATTTTTCATTTCCCCCTGAGTTTGAATTATGATTGAAACTCTTTACATTTACACGTTCTATATATTACTGGGCTTTTGTATGTTCCTTGTGATCACATTCGCAATGAGATCCACATTTCCCGTAAAGTACTGTTGTCTTTTCATCTTCAAAGTACGCGATTGTTCCTTCACAAACTTGACATACGATCGCTCCCATTTTTCATTTCCCCCTAAGTTTAAGGTCCTAAAAACTTTTTCAGTAGCAAGATTCCTATATATTATTGGGCTTTTGTATGCTCCTTGTGATCACATCCGCAAGATCCGCATTTCCCGTAAAGTACTGTTACTTTCTCATCCTCGAAGTGTGCAATTGTACTTTCACAATCTTGACATACGATTGTTCCCATTTTCTATTTCCCCCTAAGTTTATAATCCCAAAAACTTTTGTAACCGCTTAACTTTCTGTCTTTATTTTAATATGTTATACTTTTTCCGTCAATAGGTTTTTAGTATAACACATTAAAAAAATAATTTTATATTAGTATGCGACAATAACAAAAAAAAAAAAAAAACAGTCATATCTTAATACATACGACTGTTTCATTTATTTATTCTTCATATTCAGCATGTAAGGAAGTTGGCGGTACAAGAAATTTAAAAAACTGTGCTAAATCATCCGCTTCCTCCTCCGATTGTAATTTAAAGACTTGCTGTAAATGTTGAACATTATCTACATCGTCTTGACCTAGTAGAGTCGCTCTTCCTGTCTGCATACAAACAACAAGAGGTTTCCCAAAAAACATATTTGTATAAATAACCCCAAAATCATAACGGTTTTCATGTGTCATAAATCCTAAAAATCGTACCTTCACACTTTCATGTTCATCATACAATTTTTCAAACATTTACTCCCTCCGTTCTTCAAAGCACTTTCTACTTGTATATATTAAACAGAATGAGTAATGATCCCTTTTTAATTGTCAAAAAATTTACAACAGTGTTAAAATAGCTATATATATTATGTCAGGAGGAAATTCTTTATGCAACATGCATTTATTAAACTTGTATCTAAATCTAAGCAACAAGCTGTCACATTAGAAGATGTAAAACAACTTTTTCATTATTATCAAACAATTACTTCCCAAACTGGTGCGCAAGTTAGTTATGCATATACTAACGTGGCATTTCCATATGAGATACTTAATACATCAGAGACTACACTTGAACTAAAATCTAGTCACGATCGATATAATTCTATTTATGTGGGGGTTGGAACAGAAAACGAGCAAGCTTTCGTTCAAATCTCCTTACCTTCTACCGCTACATTTGGGGATAAAGGAAAAGCAAATGAATTCTGCCGTTTTTTAGCAAAGAAACTAGAGGGTGAATTAAAGTTATTTAACGGAAGAACAATGTACTTTTATAAACGCTAATTTTTAAACAAGCAAGATATTATTAAAAAGAACATACTATTTGCACAAGTAAGAAATAGTGCTTGCTTTCTTACACTAAGAACAACATAAGCAATTACATATGCTAAGTAAAGGAACACGAAAAAAAGCATCACTTTATAATGAAGCTTATCACCATTTGATAAGAATAACACAATAGAAAATCCACTCCATAAAAGAAAATGATAAAATATAACATGGATGATTTTCATGGAACCGTCTCCTTTGACATGCTCTATTTTATAATAAGATATGGTACTAAATACAAATCCATTACATAATACGAAAAGATGTATTGGATTTGTCTCCAGTTTATTTCTATTATATTTACGTGCATTTCCATTTTTGATATATAGTATTACATATCCATTCGACAAATACACATAATGATCTTGCAAGCTCTTCTAAAGTATTTATAGATAGATTTATTAAACAAAAAATAACCGGCCTCTGAAAAGATAGGAGGCCGGTTATTTTGCTTATTCTTATTATTTTACAATGTGAATTGGCATTCCAAGAGCAACTTCTGCTGCTTCCATTGTGATTTCACCTAATGTTGGGTGAGCGTGGATTGTTTGAGCGATATCTTCTGCTGTCATTCCAGCTTCGATAGCTAAACCAATCTCAGAGATAATATCAGAAGCACCTGCACCTGCAACTTGTGCACCTACAAGAAGACCATCGTCTTTACGTGTTACAAGTTGTACGAAACCGTCTGTGCTGTTTAATGATAAAGCACGACCGTTTGCAGCAAATGGGAACTTAGATACAACTACCGTCATTCCAGCTTCTTCAGCTTGTTTCTTAGTGTAACCAACAGATGCTAATTCTGGATCAGTGAAGCATACTGCAGGAATTCCGATGTAATCGATTGCTGATGCATGGCCACTAATTGCTTCAACAGCTACTTTACCTTCGTAAGAAGCTTTGTGAGCTAATGGTGGTCCAGGAACGATATCACCGATTGCATAGATGTTTGGTACATTTGTACGGCATTGCTCATCGATTTCGATTAGGCCGCGGTCAGTCATTTTAACGCCAACTTGCTCAAGACCAATTTCTTGAGTATTTGGACGACGACCTACAGTTACTAATACGTAATCTGCTTCTACAGTTTGTACTTCGCCTTTAACTTCGAAGCTAACTTTTACGCCGTTTTCTGTTTCTTCAACGCCTTTAGCCATAGCTTTTGTATGAATTGTTACGTTGCCTTTTTTCTGAAGGGCACGTTTAACAACTGTGCTCATTGCTTTTTCAAAACCAGCTAAGATTTCATCGCCAGCTTCTACTACAGTAACTTCTGTACCGAAGTTAGCATATGCAGTCCCTAATTCCATACCGATGTAACCGCCGCCGATTACAACAAGTTTTTTAGGAATTTCAGGTAAGCTTAATGCACCTGTAGAGTTGATAACGCGTTTAGAATATTTGAATCCAGGAATTTCAATTGGTGTAGAACCAGTTGCAAGAACAGCATTTTTAAACGTATAAGTTTGAGCTGCGTCTTCAGTCATTACACGTAATGTGTTAGCATCTACGAAGTAAGCTTCACCGCGAATGATTTCAACTTTGTTACCTTTAAGAAGGCCTTCAACACCGCCAGTTAATTTCTTAACTACGCCGTTTTTCCATTCTTGAACTTTTGTAAAATCAACTGTTACGTTCTCAGCAGTGATACCCATGTCATCAGAATGTTTTGCATTCTCATAACGATGACCTGCATTGATTAACGCTTTAGATGGAATACATCCAACGTTTAAGCATACGCCACCAAGGTTAGCTTTTTCAATAATTGCTACCTTTTGACCTAATTGTGCTGCACGAATTGCTGCAACATATCCACCAGGACCTGCACCAACAACGACTGTATCTAATTCAATTGGGAAATCTCCTACTACCATTGTTATTACGCCTCCATTACTAATAATTGTGGGTCGTTCAATAAACGTTTAATTTGGTTTAATGCTTTTTGAGCAGTTGCGCCGTCAATTAAACGATGGTCAAAGCTTAGAGATAATGCTAATACTGGAGCTGCAACGATTTCACCGTTTTTCACAACTGGTTTCTCAGCAATACGGCCAATACCAAGGATTGCTACTTCTGGGTGATTGATAACTGGAGTGAACCATTGTCCACCTGCAGAACCAATGTTTGTAATTGTGCAAGAAGCACCTTTCATTTCAGCTGGAGCTAGACGACCTTCACGCGCTTTACCAGCAAGCTCATTAATCTCGTTAGAGATTGTAAAGATAGATTTACGATCTGTATCTTTAACAACTGGTACTAATAGACCTTTGTCTGTATCAGCTGCGATACCGATGTTGAAGTAATGTTTATGAACGATTTCTGAAGATGCATCATCTAAAGAAGTGTTCAACATTGGGAATTCACGTAATGCAGATGTTAAAGCTTTTACAACGTATGGAAGGTAAGTTAATTTAATACCTTTGTCAGCTGCAACAGCTTTGAACTTTTTACGGTGAGCAACAAGTTCTGTTACATCTACTTCGTCCATTAATGTTACGTGAGGAGCTGTGTGTTTAGAGTTAACCATTGCTTTCGCAATCGCTTTACGAATACCACTCATTTTTTCACGAGTTTCTGGGTATTCACCAGCTGGGATTGGTTGTGCTTTTGGTGCTTCTTCTTTCGCTGCTGCTGGAGTAGCTTCTACTGCTGCTGGAGCTTCAGTTGCTGCTACTGCTTGTCCACCATTAGCAAATGCATCGATGTCAACTTTTACAACGCGACCGTTTTTGCCAGTACCAGCTACTTTATGGATATCTACACCTTTTTCACGAGCGTATTTACGTACAGATGGCATAGCAATTACGCGCTCATTTACAACTTCTTCAGTTGCTGCTGGAGTAGCTGCCGCTGCTGGAGCTTCTTCTTTCACTTCTTCAGCTTTTGGAGCGTCGTCATGGTCGTCACCTTTAAATTTAAGGTTTTCGTATCCAGGAGCGTCAAACTTAATTAAAGTATCTCCTACTACTGCAACTGTACCTTCTTCTACAAGTACTTCAAGTACTTTACCTTTAACCGGAGAAGGAATTTCTACTACTGCTTTATCATTTTGTACTTCAAGAAGTACATCATCTTCGTTTACTTCATCGCCTGGTTTAATAAACCATTTTACGATTTCACCTTCGTGGATACCTTCACCAATATCTGGTAGTTTAAATTCAAATGCCACGGAATTCATCCCCCTGATTCATATCATTATTATGGAATAGTACAAAAGAAATCAGCATGTGCTGATTTCTTTTGCACATGAAACTAAAATTAGAAGTTCATTACTTTGTTAACAGCTTCAACAATATCTTTATGGTTTGGTAACCATACGCTCTCAGCTTGAGAGAATGGGAATACTGTATCAGCAGCTGCAACACGTACAACCGGAGCTTCTAAGTTTAAGATTGCACGGTCGTTAATTTCCGCTACAACGTTTGCTGCAATACCAGCTTGTTTCTGAGCTTCTTGAACAACAACAACGCGGCCTGTTTTTTCAACAGAAGCGATGATTGTTTCGATATCTAATGGTTGAACTGTACGTAAGTCAACAACCTCTAAAGAGATACCTTCTTTTTCAAGTTCTTCAGCAGCTTTTAATGCAGCATGTACCATCGCACCATATGCGATAACAGATACATCTGTACCTTCGCGTTTTACATCAGCTTTTCCTAAATCAACTGTGTATTCGCCTTCTGGTACTTCTTGACGGAATGAACGGTACAATTTCATATGCTCTAAGTAAATAACTGGATCGTTGTCACGAATCGCAGAGATTAAAAGACCTTTTGCATCGTATGGAGTAGATGGAATAACAACTTTTAGACCTGGTTGTTGTGCAACTAATCCTTCTAAGCTATCAGCGTGTAGTTCTGGAGTATGAACGCCGCCACCGAATGGAGAACGAACTGTGATTGGAGCATTCCAACGTCCACCAGAACGGTAACGCATACGAGCCATTTGACCAGAAATTGAATCCATTACTTCGTATACGAAACCGAAGAATTGGATTTCTGGAACTGGACGGAAACCTTCAAGTGCAAGTCCAACTGCAAGTCCGCCGATACCAGACTCTGCAAGTGGAGTATCCATTACACGGTCTTCACCGAATTCAGCTTGCAAGCCTTCAGTAGCACGGAATACACCGCCGTTTACACCAACGTCTTCACCAAATACAAGTACGTTAGGGTCATTTTTCATTTCAACGCGTAAAGCATCAGTGATTGCTTGAATCATTGTCATTTGAGCCATGGCTTACTTCGACTCCTTTTCTTTGTAAATTTCATATTGTTCAGCTAAGTTGTAAGGCATTTCTTCGTACATGATTTCCATTAAATCAGTTACTTTTTGTTTTGGAGCTTGGTCAGCCTTAGCAATTGCTTGTTTGATATCTTCTTTTGCTTCTTCGATAACTTTTTCTTCTACTTCTTGAGACCATAGGCCTTTGTTTTCTAAGAATGCACGGAAGCGTACGATTGGATCTTTTTGTTCCCATTCGTTTTCGATATCTTTTGTACGGTAACGAGTTGGGTCATCACCAGCCATTGTATGTGGACCATAACGGAATGTTAAAGTCTCGATTAAAGTAGGACCTTCACCATTTACTGCACGCTCACGAGCAAAAGCAGTTGCTGCGTATACAGCTAATGGATCCATACCGTCTACTTGAATTCCGTAAATACCTGCTGCTACTGCTTTTTGTGCTACAGTTTTTGCTGCAGATTGTTTTTCTACTGGAGTAGAGATTGCATAACGGTTGTTTTGAACAACAAAGATTGCTGGAGCTTTGAATGCGCCCGCAAAGTTCATGCCTTCGTAGAAGTCACCTTGTGAAGCACCGCCGTCACCAGTGTAAGTAATTGCAACAGATTTTTTACCACGTAGTTTCATACCTAACGCAACACCAGCAGTTTGGATGATTTGCGCACCGATGATAATTTGTGGAGCAAGTGCATTTACATTTTCAGGCATTTGGTTACCCATGAAGTGTCCACGAGAGAATAAGAATGCTTGGTATAATGGTAAACCATGCCATACTAATTGTGGAACATCACGATATCCTGGTAAGATGAAGTCTTCTGCTTCAAGTGCGAAATGACTTGCTAATTGAGAAGCTTCTTGTCCAGCTGTTGGTGCGTAGAAACCTAAACGTCCTTGACGGTTTAAAGAAATAGAACGTTGATCTAGTACGCGAGTATACACCATACGGCGCATTAATTCTTTTAATTGATCATCAGTTAATTCAGGCATTGCTGCTTCATTCACAACTTCGCCTTTTTCATTTAAAATTTGTAATGTTTCAAATTGAGCTGCGATAGCTTTCATTTGCTCATCAACATTAAATAGGGTCTTTTTTGTTTTAGTACCCATTCCGTTCACCTCTTCCTCTCTTGAACCATATTCTGAAACGCTTTCACTAGCAATCAGCTAGAAAGAAAACGCAACCATGTAAACCGACAGGAAACCTTGTCGGTTGAGAATAATTTTGTGTACCTAACAATCTGTACTAATGTTTTTCCAGAAACATATTAATACAATCTTGATCACGTTTTTTAGTTTACAACTATTCTAATCACGATGTCAATTACTTTGGTTACGATTTTTTTATGAATAACATTGAGGTTTCCACTATACATAGGTGTTTTCATTTTCACATCTGTATTAGTAAGTGATAACCTACTGTTATATTATTCCCTTTTTAACCCTTTTTTCATCGTAGAATAATATGTAAACGATTAATTCTTCTTAGTTTTTCTCTCTTTATGACAAAAATATGCAATCACATCTTCCTTTTCTAGGCGAATGTCTATACACCCCTAACCACTCTACCATACATTATAATAACCGCAGTATTCGCGGGAAATGATAAAGGAGGTCATCTCATGTACGGATACACATATTGTTATCCAACTTGTTCATATCCTTCCTATGGCTATGGAGGTTCTTGCGGAGGATCCGGACGCGGCTTTGCCTTAATCGTTGTGTTGTTTATCCTTTTAATTATCGTTGGTGCTGCTTGCATTCGTTAATGTAAAACAAAACAACTATAGAAAGAAACAGGCGGCTCTGCCGTCTTTTCTTTTGTATTAAGCACATACCGATGAGGAAAATGCCTACTTGGCATACTCTTAATCCGCCCAAACTATACAGACACTATGCACTTTATCATGACTTTTTTCAGCTCCTTTGGTAGACTAAAGGAGAAAGGAGAGATTGTGAATGCTTACAATGAATGATGTAATTCGTGAAGGAAATCCCATTCTACGAGCAGTAGCAGAAGAAGTACCTCTGCCAGCAAGTGAAGAAGATGTACGTACTCTTAAAGAAATGATTGAACTTGTAATAAACAGTCAAAACCCTGAAATGGTTGAAAAATATAATTTACGTCCAGGAATCGGGATTGCTGCACCACAAATCGGCATTTCAAAAAGAATGATTGCTGTTCATGTTACTGATACAAATGAGACATTATACAGCTATGCTTTATTCAATCCAAAAATTATTAGTCATTCTGTTGAACGTACATATTTATCAGGCGGAGAAGGATGCTTATCTGTAGATCGTGAAGTACCTGGCTATGTTCCGCGTTATACACGAATTACAGTTAAAGCAACTACTATCGATGGCGAAGAGGTAAAATTACGTTTAAAAGGGTTACCAGCAATTGTATTTCAACATGAAATTGATCATTTAAACGGCGTAATGTTCTATGACCACATTAATCAAGAAAATCCATTTGCATCTCCTGATGATGCAAAACCATTCGAAAGATAAAAAAGCAGGAACTTTAGCTCCTGCTTTTTTCTATACTGAAATGGTTCTCATACTTTTTTATTACAATAAACGCGCCCATTGTAAACCGTGAAGAATCCCATCTTCGCTCACATCTTTTGTCACATAATTAGCAAGTTTTTTCAATTCTTCATGGCCATTCCCCATTACAATGCCTGTTCCGACTGCTTCAATCATTTCTAAATCATTTAATCCATCCCCAAAAGCATAGACTTGTTCACGATTAAACCCTAATTTTTCAATGAATTTTTCAATTCCCTTTGCTTTTGAACCTCCATTTGGGATAATATCCATAGAATACGCATGCCAACGAATAAAATGAAAATCTGGATAATCATGAATAAATTTTTCTTCTTCATCCACTTGGCAAAAAAGCAAAGTTTGATAAATGTCACGATTTTCATAGAAACTTGGTTCATATAACGGATGCTCAAATTGCAGACTACCAAAGCCTTCTTTTACATAATCATGGTATTCTACTGTCGCCTTCATATCCTTATGATCTAAATAAACAAGTGGATATCCCTCTTGTTTCGCAAATGTTGTAAATGTATGTAACGCATTAGGTTGTAGTGGATTTTTAAATATAACCTCATCTTCGAATACAACATATTGCCCATTAAAACTAACATAATTATGGATATTAAGCTCATTACGAATATCTTCAAACATGAAAGGCGCACGCCCTGTCGCAATAGCCACATGTACTCCTTTTTCTTGCAACATACGTACTGCTTCTCTTGTAGATTGTGGAATTTTTTTATCATGATCGAGTAGCGTTCCATCAATATCAAAAAAGACGATTTTATCATTCATTTTCAAAATCCTTTCTAGCCCTTCTATATTCCTACATTGACTACTTCTTTTCAAATCCTAAAAAAAAGTATAACATATTAAACATCTGTGAAGAAAGCGTTCACTTTCTAACCTTATTTACGAAGTATGCATATACTATCAATAGAACATCGATACTTGTTTGAATGAATTTTCTTTTCCAATCTATCTCATACTATATTCATAGCTGGGGACATAGTGCGTGTGAGAGTAAAAAACGTAACACGGGATTACCTCTGTATGAGCCAATAAGATCATTGAACATCCGGATGGTAATCGCCTCATTTATCTTCTATGATTTCCTAGTATATAGAGATGAAGAGTTACTACTAATAAACAAGAAATAAGTATGCATATTTGAAAATAAGGAAAGGAAGGAGTAATCATGCTGAAGAAGCTGAAGGAAAAGCTAAAACGGTATTTAAACGATTTAGTCCGGAAAAAGACCATGGCTTAAATCGTGCCCATTTCGGGCTTTTTCTTCATTCTCATTCGAAAAAACATGAAAATCACGACTATTTGCTTTATAATAGGTAACAGATAATGCAAAACATTGACAAGGAGAGGTTTTTCCAATGATTTTTAAAGTATTCTATCAAGAAAAGATGACTGAGGTTCCAGTACGTGAAAATACAAAAGTTTTATATTTAGAAGCTGAATCTGAAAGAGACGTTCGTACAAAATTACAAAAGTTCGCATATAATATTGAGTTTGTCCAATCTGTTACTGGCGCTCATCTTGAATACGAAAAGCAAAATGCTGATTTAACATTAACGGAGATCGTATAATTTATGAAATTCCTAAAAAATGATCAGGCAGCCGTTTTCGCTCTTGGTGGACTTGGTGAAATCGGCAAAAATACATACGCTGTCCAATTTCAAGATGAAATTATTATAATTGATGCTGGAATTAAGTTTCCAGAAGACGAACTTCTCGGAATCGATTATGTGATTCCTGATTACACGTATTTTGTACGAAACGAAGATAAAATTAAGGGTTTATTTATTACGCATGGTCATGAAGATCATATTGGTGGTATCCCTTATCTATTACGTCAAGTGAACATTCCAATTTACGGCGGGAAATTAGCAATTGCTTTAATTAAAAACAAATTAGAAGAGCACGGATTACTTCGAAAAGCAAAACTATACGAAATTCAAGAAGACGATGTCATCAAATTCAAAAAGACATCTGTATCGTTCTTCCGCACAACACACAGTATTCCAGATTCATACGGTGTTGTGGTGAAAACACCGCAAGGACAAATTGTTCATACAGGAGACTTTAAATTTGATTTCACACCAGTAGGTGAACCAGCTGACTTAACAAAAATGGCGGAAATCGGTAAGGATGGTGTACTTTGTCTCTTATCTGATAGTACCAATAGTGAAGTGCCTAACTTTACTATGTCTGAACGCCGCGTTGGCGATAGTATTCAGGATATTTTCCGCAAAGTGGAAGGTCGTATTATCTTTGCAACCTTTGCGTCAAATATTCATCGCCTGCAGCAAGTTGTTGAAGCTGCTGTTGAAAATAATCGCAAAGTGGCTGTATTTGGCCGAAGTATGGAAGCGGCAATTGAAATTGGTCACAACCTTGGTTATATTCGCTGTCCAAAGGATACATTTATAGAAGCGTCTCAAATCAATCGACTACCAGCTAACAAAGTCGTTATTTTATGTACAGGTAGTCAGGGCGAACCGATGGCGGCACTATCCCGTATCGCAAATGGGACACACCGTCAAATTCAAATTATTCCTGGCGATACAGTTGTTTTCTCTTCTTCACCGATTCCAGGAAATACAGTTAGCGTAAGCCGTACGATTAACATGTTATACCGTGCTGGTGCCGATGTTATTCATGGTAAGCTTTCAAATATTCACACAAGCGGACATGGTGGACAAGAAGAACAAAAGTTAATGCTACGTCTTATTAAACCTAAATATTTCATGCCAATTCATGGTGAATTCCGTATGCAACGTATGCATATGAAATTAGCAAACGATTGTGGTATTCCAGAAGAAAATTGCTTCATTATGGACAATGGTGATGTTCTTGCCTTACGTTCAGATGAAGCAAACATTGCTGGAAAAATCCCATCCGGTTCTGTTTATATTGATGGAAACGGTATTGGTGATATTGGTAACATTGTACTCCGCGACCGTCGTATTCTTTCTGAAGAAGGACTTGTTATTGTAGTTGTTAGCATCGATATGAAAGAATTTAAGGTTGCAGCAGGACCTGATATTATCTCTCGAGGATTCGTTTATATGCGTGAGAGTAGCGATTTAATCAATGATGCTCAAACGTTAATTACAACACATCTCGAAAAAGTAATGGAGCGAAAAACGACACAATGGTCTGAAATTAAAAATGAGATTACAGATACATTGGCACCATTCCTATACGAAAAAACAAAACGTCGTCCAATGATTTTACCAATCATTATGGAAATATAAGAAAAAGGACAATGCCTCCTGAGCATTGTCCTTTTTCATTTCATTCTATCGTAAATAATGTTTAAAGCGATCCACTTCATCATCATGACCAATTACAATTAAAATATCTCCGACCTGGATATTTTCTGTAGCTCGAGGAGAAACAATAACTTCCTTCCCTCGCTTAATTGCAACAATGTTTAATCCAAATTTCGCACGAATATCCAGTTCAATTAAAGAGTGCCCATCAATCTTTTTATTCGCAATAATCTCTACAATACTATGCTCATCTGAAAGCTCTAAGTAATCTAATACGTTGCTTGAAGCGATATTATTTGCAATTCGTTTTCCCATATCTCTCTCTGGGTGAACAATATGGTCAGCTCCAATTTTACTTAACACTTTTTCATGATAATCATTTTGCGCCTTAACCGTAATATTTTTCACGCCTAATTCCTTTAAAATAAGCGTCGTTAAAATACTTGCATTCAGATTATCACCAATTGCAACAACAACATGATCGAAATTACGAATACCGAGACTTTTTAACACCATTTCATCTGTTGAATCAGCAATCACTGCATGTGAAGCAATATTTGCAAATTCATTTATTTTATCTTCATCAAGGTCAATGGCCATTACTTCCATACCTAATTGAGCCAATTCACGACAAATACTGCCTCCGAAACGTCCAAGTCCAATGACGGCAAATTCTTTCTCTTTCTCACTCACATGAATTCCTCCAATAATATCAAGTCCTGTCCATATTTATTGTAGCACACTTTATATTCACTAAAAAGAATAGCAACTAACCTATACTTATTTTTGTTTTTGTATATAGAAATACTGCTGCAAATAAAATGCGATGATACAAATAAGCATACCGAATACGAAAATGTTTCCAAATGAGCTAAACGTTTGAAACACAAATAATAATGTTTCTTGACCAAAAAAAGCAAATAAGAGCTGTGTAAAAGCAAATAAGAGCGCCCATTTATAATGATGTTGATGAAACAAATAATGTGTTGCTCCTAAAAATGCACAAAATGAAATGATAAAAATCCACCAAGTTTCTAAAAACGCTCTCCACCCAGCAAAGTTATATCCATTTACAACAAGTGCAATGATTCCAATGACCAACATCGTGGGAACACTCCAAAATAACGCTCGACTTCGAAAAAATCGGAGTCCATGAGAATCACCTTTTTCATTTGCACAATATGTTAAAAATACTGTACTTATATACAAGACAGAAAGAATTGTTAATACGATGATTAACCAAAAATGTAATTGATTATATTCATGTTCTATATTCGTAACGATAGCTGCTAACATACTTGGAATCAGCATACCTGTCCATCCGTCAATTTTTCTTTCATTCCAAAACACAGCATTGCCTATTCGAATACCTAAAAGCATAAAAATAATGACGCCAATTACAAATAACGTTGTCTTATTCCCAACTAAGCTTGTTGAAAAAGCAATTAAGCCAATGAATAAAAAAAGAACAAATCCATTCATGATTTCTAATACTGGTGATAAATAACCTTTCACCCATTTATATGTTTCTTCATATTCGCGTTTATTTGTTAGACGATATGCATAAAAACTTATCCCGAAATAAACCGCTGCAATAATAACATATGCATATAAAAAGAAACATAAGATTGCACTGCCAATCTGCACCTGATTCCCCACCCTTTTTTTCTATGTATCACATTGATTTTACACATTTTCCGTATAAAAAGTAAACTAAAACATACGGTTCTATTTCCTGTATTACAATTTTCATTTCTCAATTAACAACCAATAGGCGTATCTCTCATTTCTCCGACTATTTATAAATTGAAACTTCCATTAGCCGAGACATCCTTTATCCTTTACTAACCGAAATTCCTCACGAGTCAAACTTTTGCAGGTAGTTGTTCTCACTCTATCTCTCTACACCTTGAGGTAAGGGCTTACTTCACGTTAATATGAGATAAAAACAAAAACCTCCTAATCAAAAAGGAGGTTTTTTGCGCATATCAAAAGAAACTTCTACTTCCAAACTACCCCTAACGCGTAAGTAGAAAAATACAAATTTTATTCAGCTTCTTGTTTCGCTTCATCTAACACACGATTTACTCGTTTTGTAAGCATTTTCATCCCACTTCCACCTGCTTGGAAATGACGAAGCACACCATTTTTATCAAACACATAATACGCTGGTACATATTGATTTTCAAATGCATCTGTAATCTTGTGTTGATTATCTACCAAAATTGTTTGAGATATGCCGTGTTCTTTTGCAACTACTTCCACTTGCTCAAGGTTTAAATCTTCTTCTGAACGTGGCATATGAACTGCAACAACATTTAATTGCTCTTTATATTCATCACGGAATGTATTAATATCTGGCATTGCTTCTTTACATAAATGACAACTAACAGACCAAAAATGAATAAGTGTTGGCTTTTCTCCAATTAGTGATTCACGTACCACTTCTCCATTTAATACTGTTGTTGCACCGTCTAAAGAAGGCATTGGTTGACGTAATTTCATAATTCCCCTCCCTTACAGATGTAGAGAAAGGCCTAACAAAATTATTGTTAGACCACTATATTTCACGATAAAATTAAACATTTAAAGTTGCTTGACCTGGTTTCCAGTTTGCTGGGCAAAGTCCACCAGTTTGAAGAGCTTGAAGAACACGAATTACTTCATCAACTTCACGGCCGATGTTGTTATGATGTACAACTTGGTACATTAATTCACCTTCTGGACTAATGATAAATAAACCACGAAGTGCAATACCTTCCTCTTCAAGTAATACACCGTAATCACGAGATACTACATGGTTCGTATCAGCAGCTAGAGGGTATTTTAATTCACCTAAACCGTTTTCCGTGCGGTCAGTGTTAATCCAAGCTAAGTGAGTATGGATTGTATCAGTAGATACACCAATTACTTCCGCATCTAAATCTTCGAACTCATCATAACGATCTGAAAGTGCGATAATTTCTGTTGGACATACGAAAGTGAAATCCATTGGATAGAAGAAAAGTACTGTCCATTTGTCCTGTTTCATAACTTCTTCAAGACTTACTTTACCAAATTCTTTGTTTGGCATAACAGCGTCCATTTCAAAGCGTGGAGCTTGTTTTGCTACCATACGTTCTGCCATATGTATCAACCTCCATAATTTTTTATCATATATGTCCACTCTTGTAGTATATAAGAGAGATGAGTTTGCAGTCATTTTCATTTAAAAATCACTAACAACTTGTCCCTCCATCTACCATTATAAAGTATTGTGTTAGAATTACAAAAAAAATGCATTATATATTACAATCCTTTAAATCAAAAAAGAACAGGTTTAAACCCTGTTCCCTTTCCAACTTATATATTGGTTTAAAAAAGCAATGGTCTGTTCAATTGCTTCTTCTTTCGGCTGTAATTTTGCATGATGTAAACCATATTCAGAATCTACACCGAGCCAGAACATAAAACCTGGAATTTCACGAAGCATATATCCAAAATCTTCTCCCGTCATTGCCTCTGTACATGTAATAACATTCATATCAGTGTGTTCTGACGCAAATCCCATAAACTCTCGTGTCAATGCTTCATGGTTATATACTTGATGATACATTGCTCCGTAATCGATAACAGCTTCACATTGAAATGCAGCTTCAATCCCTGCAACAATTGCTTCAATTCTACCTTTCACTCGTTTCATTGATTCTACAGATAAAGTTCGAATCGTCCCTTCTAAACGAGACTTTTCTGCAATGATATTTTGAACTGTACCTCCTGTAATTTTACCAATTGTAATAACTGCACTATCAAGTGGATTTACATTACGGCTAATTACCGATTGGAGCTGTGTAACAAGATGACTTGCCGCAACAATCATATCATTTGCAGTATGTGGATATGCTGCATGTCCACCTTTTCCTTTTAAATCGATATATAGTTCTGATGTATTTGCAAATAGCAATCCTTCTTTTGTTGCGATTGTTCCTACTGGGTACTCAGGTGCGATATGAAGACCAAGAATCATATCTGGTTTCCATTCCTTTAATTCTTCACTTTCTAACATAGGAAGTGCTCCACCTGGGCCTTCTTCAGCTGGTTGGAATAGAAAAACAAGATCATCATCTATTCTTTCATTTACAACAGCTGTTAGAAGTCCTAAACCAATTGTAGTATGAAAATCATGACCACATGCATGCATCATGCCTTCATGCACAGAAGCAAATTCATATCCTGTTTCCTCTGGAATTAGTAAGCCATCAATATCTGCACGATAGCCAATTGTTTTTTCTGATTTTTTCCCATTTACTTTAACGATAACACCTGTTTTCCATGTTTTCACTTCAAGATATTCACTAGGAAGAGTCCCGATATAATTTAAAATATATTGTTGTGTTTTCCACTCTTGAAAACCTAACTCTGGAATTTTATGTAAGTCTCTACGAATTTGTACAAATTTACCGACTGTCATGTCTCCACCACCATTTATAAAAAGCGTAAGAGCTTATTTGCCCTTACGCTTTCGTTCTTTATTTTTCTGGGTTTAATTGACGAAGTTCTTGTTTAATTTCTGTTTTCGCTTTTGTCTTCTCATCAATTTCTTTAATAACACGTGCTGGTGTTCCTGCAACTACTGTATATGGTGGTACATCTTCTGTCACAATCGCTCCTGCTGCAACAACTGCACCCTTACCAACTGTTACTCCTTCTAGAACAACTACGTTTGCACCAATTACAACATCGTCTTCAACGATAACTGGTTTTGCAGAAGGTGGCTCGATAACACCTGCAAGTACAGCACCAGCACCAACGTGACAGTTTTTACCTACTGTAGCACGTCCACCAAGCACTGCATTCATATCGATCATTGAACCTTCACCGATTACTGCACCGATATTAATCGTTGCATTCATCATAATAACTGCATTATCACCAATTTCAACATGGTCACGGATAATTGCACCTGGCTCAATACGAGCTTTAATGCCTTTTAAATCAAGCATTGGAATCGCAGAATTACGACGGTCGTTTTCGACAACATAATCTACAACATACTTTTTATTTTCTTCAAGAACTGCCTTGATTTCAGACCATTCTCCAAATAAAACACCAGCTTTTTTGTTTACAAATGCTTGTACCGTTTCAGGGAATGTTACTTCTTTTAAATCCCCTTTTATGTATACCTTTACAGGAGTTTTCTTCTCACTTTTTTGAATAAACGAAATAATTTCGTTTGCATCCATCATTTTCATGCTTGTTGCCTCCTAAATCCATTTATAATGTTACTCTACCAAACGAAAGAGCTACTAGCAAGACAATAATCTTATTTTTCCATTTGAATTTCTTCTATAATATCCAAAAACGCTTGTACTTGTTTCAATTGCCTTGCAGAATCACTTGTCAATAACCACGTTTCTCGAGTCAATTGAACAGGTGTTTTATACGTCTTTTCTCTCACTTCTTTTAAAACAGTAGAAGGCAGCAGTGCATAACCAATTCCATTTAAAACGAGTTGCTTACATGTTTCAATTTGGTCAACTACAATTGTTCGTTTAGGTGGATTAGAAAATAAACCATACCACCAATTCTGGATTTGTCCATAGTATGTCGAATCACTTTTAAATTGTATAAACGGTCTGTTTGTATCTTTCAGCATAGAAATATCTTTAATTTCCGTGTCAACTAAATACAACTCATCCTCAAACAATTGCTCTTTATGCCCTTTATATTCTTGTTTCCCTCTCAATATAGCTACATGCACATCCCCTTCATAAAAGTGCTTTTGCACCTCACTACTCCACCCTGTAAAAAGAGAAACTTTAACAAATGGATATTTTTGTACAAACCTCTTTAAAACAGGTGGTAACCAATATTGGCCAATCACAGATGCCACAGCTATCTTTAATGTTCCATATGTTTCTGTACGATAGATTGCTAATTCACTTTTTATTGCCTCTTCTCTTTGCAACATATCTTTTGCATATTTGGCCACTTTTTCCCCTTCTGGTGTTATCGTCAATCCTTTTTGAGAACGAATAAAAAATTTCATTCCCCACTGTTTTTCCATTGATTGTAATCGTTGACTAAGTGCAGGCTGTGAAACGAATAGGCGCTCCGCAGCTTTTCTCATATTGGATTCCTGTGCTAAAACAACCATCATTTGAAAATCATCAATTTGCAACTTTCTCCCTCTTTCCTCATCTTACATGTAACTTTAATATATACGTTGCACTATTCTCTAACATGCATTATTTCATTTTTATTTTCAAAAAGCTCAGATGAATCGGCATTTTCACCTAACCTTTTATACCTGTTTACTCCAGTTATTATATAAAAGCGAAAATTTAATCAGCGGAGGTGGCTTCATCTCCCGCTCATTATTAGCCTCCGCCTCTCTCGCTTCTCTCTTAAAGGTTGGTGGTCTTACTAAACACGAATAACCGGATACAGTGAAACTTTAATCAGTGGGGTTCTTC
Source organism: Bacillus sp. Medicinal_06 (assembly GCF_056711665.1). Taxonomy (NCBI): domain Bacteria; kingdom Bacillati; phylum Bacillota; class Bacilli; order Caryophanales; family Bacillaceae; genus Bacillus; species Bacillus sp. Medicinal_06. The sequence continues at coordinate 275,782 of NZ_JBWYHD010000007.1, forward strand.
ATCCCCACTGATTATTAGCCTTAACCAATCGGGCTTTTACGGGCAGCCCGTCTCCCACCTAACTTCTTTGCTTTTGCTGAGTTTTAAGGTGGGAGTCTTACTGCCTGTTAATGCGGGATAAAATGAAAAGAGACGCATGGTAAAAAAGCGACTTCTTTTTCATTACGAAGTCGCTTACCCTTCTTTATCGATTATATTGTCTCACTTTTTTATTCAGCAATTTTAAAATAGCACGCCTTGTCAAAATCCCCTCAAAGTACCCATCATTATTTACAGCACAAATAAATGGATGATCAATTGTCATTTCTAATGCTTTAGCAAATGAATCCTCAAGTCCAAGATGCGGAATGTCTTTTTTCATTACATTCTCCACTTTCATATCTTCCAGCTTTTCAAATTCAATGCGTTCTAACCCTAAAATACCGTCCAAAATCATCGCAGTACTTATTAATCCATGCAATTTATACATTGGATCTAAAACAGGAATCGCAGAATATCCCGACTTTACAAGAACAAGCAAAGCATGTTCTAAGCTATTTCCAATTTGAACATGCGCGACTTTTTCTGATGAAATCATTAAATCCTTAACAAGAACTTGTTGAAACTCATCTTTTGGAATACTAATCATATTATATCCCCCACTTTTTCTCCCTTTTTTCCTGCTAACATGATCTCCATTCGACAATCCATAAGGCTTACTGTTTAGAGTTAATCATATCCACGATTAAAAGTTTCACTTTATTTCCCATTTCTATTCACATCTTATGATAGCGTTTTCATATTATTATTTTGTCCTTATTTATTCCAACAAAAATAATGATACACAGTTCATTCTACCATAGAACACAAAAAAAAGACTACCTTTCTGGTAGCACTTAGTATCCTTCATTTTTTAATCGATTAAATAACCTTGTAATTCTTCTATACTGGGAAATATCAGCTTTTTTTAAGCCATTTTCAATATCTGTAAGCTCAACAGCTAGAATTTCACTAGCATAATTTTGGCGAAATAAAATATCTAACAACAAGCTTTTTTCTTCTGTTGTTAAAGTAATTTCCTTCTGCATATACCCCTCTCCTTATGCTTATGCTTTTTCTTATTATTTATTATATAAAATATTCGTTTAATTTAATAGATGAAAGATTCAGTTTTTTTATTTTGTATAGCGATTTGCATAACTAAAAGCTGCATAAGCATCAGGTTTAATTTTTGCAGTTAGTCCCATTGCTTTAACCTTTGCTGTCATATCTGAAATGAACTCTTTTGTTAATCCATCATTTCCAATATCTAAGTGAATTTCCATTACAAATCCAGCTCCTTCATGAGCATATGGATGTAAAATCTCCCATATACGCCTTATATGTTCCGGTGTAAACAAACAGGCAACTTCTTGACTAAATTGTGTTTCTAAATATATTTTTTCACGTAAGGTCGGTGGCTTTTTATGTACTGCTTTATGTTTCAAACATCCCCATGCTCCTTTTCCAACACGATGAATATGCACTGCTGTAATAAAACGGGTATCTTTTTGATGCGCTTGTGAATCTGTTCCAATAGATAAGCGGTATAAATTTCGGGGATCCCTTTCAATAAAAGTGCAAATGCGTGAGAAAACTGTTTCAAAATCCATATGCCTCTCTGATACATTATAAAATCGATACTCACCGTCCATATAGTCACGTCCCTTCAATTAGACAGACTTTTTGCATTCTCATTGTATGGGACAAAAGAACAAAATATGACTTTATTATCCTTTACTCGTTTCTATATTTCGGATGGAATACTTACATGCTGGACAAATATAAATTACATTTTGATTAGACTGCGCTGTTAATACTTGATCCATTTCAAATGACATATGACATTTTGGACAAACAACAATTGGTAATCGCTCCACATTCCACATTCCTTTCTAACTTTTAATACCAGTGTAGGAAGATCAAAAAAATCTTATACATATAAAGTGAAACTTTAATCATCCCCCAGCAATCGTTTTTTTCTTATCGTTATCTCCCCATATCTTCTTCAATTCCTTATCCTCTTACTATTAGTTATTATAATAACCAAAAAAGGCACCGCTTCTCGCGGTACCTTTTTTGTATGTATCAAGAAATAATATCGTAAATTTCAATTGCAACCATGTCAATGTTATCGAATTGATATACTTGTGGCTTTTCGCCTTGTTGATACACTTCTAACTCATACATTTCACTTTTATCAAAAAATTTCACGCTACATTTACGTTCACCGTTCACTTCAAAATAGCGTTGTGCTACTTCACCGCTTTCAGCTTGTTCTTGTAGACTAACAAGTCGAGTTAAAATTCCTTGGAGTAGAGACATGAAATCTCCCCTTTCTCTAATCTTCCTACCAATAGGTTTTACAGCTATACTCATTCTATCCGTCATAACAGAAAAAATGTTCCACACTCTAGGATAAAGCTTCTTGGCAAGAAACTCAACTAAAATTTGTCGAAAAAAGAAGTAAAAAGCAGAAAGAAAATCTTTATCTTCCTTTATTGCGGTTTTTATAGCTGCGGAATATAATAAAAAGCAGAAAAAGAGGAGGATTTAATAATGAAAAAAGTAGAGGTTTATACACAACCAGATTGCCCACCCTGCACCATTGTAAAAGAGTTTTTAAAGCACAATAACATAACATACGAAGAATTTGATGTCAAAAAGGATGCTTCTGCTCGCAACCGTCTTTTATATGACTATAACTCATACTCAACTCCAACTGTTGTCATTGATGGAGAAGTTGTCTCTGGTTTTCAAATTGAAAAATTACAACAATTACTAAATTTAGAAGAGGAATAGGTACCCTTTACCTATTCCTCTTCTTTCAACTCCTGTAATTTTTGCATTTCTGTCAAAAGTTGCTGACTCTCATGATAACCAGCTAATTTCCATTTCCCTTCTTCCTTTTGCAATGTAATAATTTGATATTGTTCATTTTTCATCCGTTCATATACATATAAAAGTCTATGTTCTTCACCATATGCTAATTTTGTTTGAGAAGTAAAAGAAAAAGGAGCTTCTTTTGTAGGGAGTAAATATTCGCCACTTTGTTTATCACCATTACTATTTTCATCCGTAAAAACTTGAAGAAAGTTATTTGTAAAATAAGGTGATAATGCATCATACATTTTACTCATCGATAAATGCTTCCCACGAATTGAAAATTGTGCCTCATATCCCTTTTGAATCGTTGTAAATACTTCTTTTCGATCCACTTTTATTTCTTCTTTACCAAGAACCGTTGTCACACTATACCCAACTAGAAAGGCAACACACAGAAATAGAACAAACCAAATTCCATATTTTCTCATTCTTTCACCTTCCTTTAACAGAGCTTGTCTTTGTAGTATTCATTGTAACAATGATTATGCAAAGAAAGGGATGGTTTCGTTCGTAAAATCTTTACAATGATAGACAGCATTTTTGCCATCTTTTTCACTATTACCAATTTATGATAAAAACAAACAAAAAAAATGCACGAATTGCTCCGTGCATTAAAATAAAACATCTTCTTCATATAAAAATTCATAGGACAAATCAATAAATAAAAAATGCTCTTCATCAATTGGAAAGGAAAATGTTCGTACCATCTCTCCTGTTTCTATATCTGCATATAAGTCAGAGAGTCTTGCTTTATTTTCAAATCTCATTTTCATTATATTTTCTAAAAAATATGGGCGCCAGCTCCAATTTTTCATATAATACTCTGGCATAACAATCCATTCACCATCTTTTTTCATAATATTTCCCGATTGCTGGAAGCCGTCTTCATTACAAATAAAGATTCGAAAACTATAATGTGATACATGTTGACTAAAATGTAACAACCAATCATTAACGTCTTCATTCTTTTTCTGCTTAGATAAAACATTCCCAATTTGATCACGCAATGTTTCTGTCAATTGATAAATTTTTTGTAGTTTTTTCTTTTCATGCTGGATAAATTGATGACACTCATTACCAAGACGTTCTTTTAAAATATCCGCTTCAATAAAGTCTGGTAAACACTCTTTTAAATAATTTCCTTGATAATATCTTCCGCCATTTTTCCAAGCGTATTGCAACTGATAAAAAGCATCAATCTCTTCATATAATAATGTCGCACCAATTCTTCTTGCTAATAACGACAAGGAATATAAAATATCTTGATAAGATTGTAAGAGTGCAGTTTGTCTTAAATTCGTTAAATCCACCTTTAAAATATCCGGTGCTAGTACACTAATCCGTTCCAGATTACTCGTACCTGTTCCCACTTTGTTAATGGAAATTTGAATACCATATGTACGGTAATACATCAGTAAATGATTAAATTGTTCTATATCTTCCTTGCACTCGTGCTCTGTTATTTCTAAAACGATACGTCCTAAATTTAATCCTTTTTTTTCATACATTAACAATAAATGAAGTAAACTTTCATCTTCATCATTCATTAATATGTTTGCATTACGATGTATAAACAATAAAAAATTTTGATTTGTTTCCAAATAGCGTTCTAATGCTTTTTCTACTATGACATTATCTGCCTCTAGTTGGAATTCACCCGGAATGGAATCATCATGAAAAAAAGAAGAAAGACTTTGTATCCCTTCTTCCGTTTGGATACGCCCTACTACCTCATATCCAATTACTGTATGCTCATCAGCACTAAAAATAGCTTGATAATAAGGAAGGACTTTATCCAAATTACTCATTACATCTAATGCATCTATCAAAATGTTTCCCTCCCTTTACTTTTCAAAAATTATAACATGATATGTATAGAAAAATAATAAAAAATCCCTTCAGTTTTCCTGAAGGGATTAGAGGGGTAAAATGCTAAGGGGAATTAGCAATTCTACTATGAAGAAAAAAGAGGTCTTAAATATACCTTATATAAAACCTATTGTAAATACCTTTCTTTCATATGTCACAAATTCGTCACATTTTACCTCGCATAAATGGGGGTTTAATCCCTACGTTTCACTTTATATAATCCCCTTTAAAACGGATACTGATGTAAATGCTGTCCACCATCCATTGTCATACATGTCCCATTTATGTATGCAGCCTCATCAGAGCATAGATAAAAAGCTAAGCCTGCTATTTCTTCTGGTGTACCAAGCCGCCCAAGTGGAACACTTTGCAATGTACGCTTAGCTGCCTCTTCTGAAATCCATAATTTATCCGCCCCGCCTGTTCGTTCGATTGGTCCAGGAGCAATTGCATTAACGCGAATGCCATATTTACGCCCCCACTCAACAGCAAGTGTTTTCGTCATTGCTAATACACCCGCTTTCGCAGCTGCAGAATGAATGACACCAGGTCCTGCATCCCATGCATATGTCGCTACCATATTAATGATATTTCCTTTTATCCCTTTCTCAATCCAATACTTCCCTACTGCTTGGCTGCAATAAAATGTTCCATTTAATACAATATTAATAACTGCATTCCAACCATTAACAGATAAATCTTCTGCAGGACAAACGAAATTTCCTGCTGCATTATTAACTAAAATATCAATACGTCCAAATTTTTCATCAATATATTCAATCATACGACTTATATCCTCAATATTACGAACATCCATTTGTACCGTCAATACTTGCCCTGAAAATTGCTCAATCTCTTTTTTTGTTTCTTCAAGTTTTTCCTGCGTACGTCCCGTAATAACAACGCGTGCTCCTTCCTTCGCAAAACGAGTTGCCATTCCTTTTCCCATTCCACTTGAACCACCAGTTATAATCACTACTTTTTCTTTCAAATATATCCCCTCCCAAAAAATGAATGCACATTCATTTTACCACTTTATTTAATAGAAATCTTTATATTTTTAAACTTTTCTGATATCTTTATATACAATCCCTTTTTTTCATAATAACCATTCTCTTAACTCTAGACTATTCTACTAAATCGTATTTTCACTAGATGACAAGGTTAATCGACTCAATTATACTTCTTTAAGAAGAGATAAAAAGAAAGGAGAGCTGTTGTGGCCTACACCACATTCATATAATACTTATCCCACTTTTTTTATTATATAGGCCCATTCATATTTCTATGAAACAAATAACAAGAAGAAATTTTATAAAAAACGGAATACGATCTTGTTTCTATACCTGTATTACGGCTAGTATCGGTTATTACTATGCAAAGTATATTGAACCGTACTGTCTTTCTTTGACTCATCATACACTGAGCTCTCCACTCATTCCACCAAACTTTCATGGTATGAAAATTGTTCAATTTAGTGATTTACATTTAGGATACTATTTTTCTCTCCAACACCTTTCTACAATCGTTTCAAAAATAAATAAGACTGCACCCGATATTGTTCTTTTTACTGGTGATCTAATCGATGACTACCAAACATATAGTGAAATTCCTTTTGTTTCTTCAATTTTACGAAACATCCGTGCACCCTTTGGTAAATTTGCAATCTATGGAAATCACGATCATGGTGGGTATGGAACCGAATACTATAGTCAAATTATGAGTAATGCAGGTTTTGAAGTATTACAAAATACCGAAAAACGTATTCGCTTATTAGATAATAGCGAGATTTCTATTTTTGGAATCGATGACATGCTTCTTGGTAAACCAGAAATCGACGTAACACTACAACATGTGCAGAAAGAGCTATATACTATAGTACTCGTACATGAACCTGATATAGCACCTAAAATTGCTAACTTTCCAGTGAATCTCCAGCTTTCTGGACATAGCCATGGTGGACAAGTACAACTTCCCTTTTTAGGTGCAATCGTTACCCCAGCACTAGCAAAACATTACATCGAAGGTTTTTATCATATCCAAGAATTACTTCTTTATGTAAATCGCGGCCTTGGAAGAACGCGTGTTCCTTTTCGTTTTTTGTCCATCCCTGAAATTACAGTATTTACTCTCCAGCACTTGTAACCTATAATTGCCTATTTTCTTATATATCCTTTCTTGTACTCGCTCATCCATGCTTTTTCACCATATGATAACAATGAGTCCAATAAAGGAGGTTTTTTTATGTACCCATATCCTCAGCCCTATCTAGTTCGTTCAGGACCTATTGGCCCAGTAAGTGACTCACGCTTCTTACCATTCTTCGGCGTTCCATTCTTAGCAGGACTTGCTGGCGGCTTAATTGGCGGAGCATTAGCATTTGGTCCTAGACCACCTTACTACCCTCCATACCCACCGCCATATCCGCCAACGCCGTTTCCTTGTTACGGAGGTCCGTGCCAGCCGTATTATTATTAATATAAACAAAAACTATGAAAAAGCCTCTTTATTTAGTAAGAGGCTTTTTTCGTCGTATTCTCATGATCTTGAATTCAGGAGTTTACTTGTTCTCAAATTATTAAACTTAACTATTGCATATATAAATTCATTTTAATTTGTTGGCACATCAGTCACTGCTAGGAAACTCAAAGAGGACTTCCACTCATTTTCCCCCTTTTTTTCCCTTAGCATGGGACTAAAAAAGAATCGGGCCGCTTCTATGTATGGACGAATCCTCTCTCCCAACTAAAAAATATGGTTTTATATCATTTTTGAATTTACACATTACTCCGCATCTGTATTTTGATAAGCCATCTTAAATAACTTCACTTGGCTATCAATTTCTTGTGAACCATTATTTATTACATAATAGTATTCACCATCTTTATTTTGTTCACGTGTTTTTACATTATCCGCTAAAATAAGCTGCAAAATTGCTTTGATTCGTGCTTTCATTTCAAATCCTAAAATTGGAAATGAAATTTCTACCCGTTTTTCCATGTTCCTTGTCATCCAATCGGCTGAAGATAAGTACACTTTTTCATCCCCATTGTGATGAAAATAATAAATACGGCTATGTTCTAAATAACGTCCAACAAGGCTGATCACACGAATATTTTCACTTATATTTTTAATACCAGGCCGCAAGCAGCACGTTCCTCTAACGATAAGCTCTATTGTTACTCCAGCTTGTGATGCCTCATATAATTTTTGAATTAACGGTTTATCTGTTAATGAGTTCATCTTTGCCACAATATGTCCATTTCCATATTGTTTATGATAACGAACTTCTTCATCGATCAATTCCATAAATTGATGACGTATATCAAACGGTGCTACTGACAAGTAATGAAAATGTGGCTTTGTTGTATAACCACTCAAGTAATTAAAGAAATTTGTCGCATCTACCCCGAAATCCTTTCGGGATGTAATATAGCCAAAATCTGTATATAATTTTGCTGTCGCATCATTATAATTTCCTGTCCCTAAATGTACGAATCTTTCGATTTTTCCGTGTTTTCTTCTTACAACCAGGGTAATTTTACTATGTGTTTTCAAATGACTTACACCATAAATAACGTGGCAACCGGCTTGTTCGAGTTCCTTCGCCCAATGGACGTTATTTTCTTCATCAAAACGTGCTTTTAATTCAACAAGTACTGTTACTTGTTTTCCCTTCTCCGCTGCAGTCTTTAACGCCTGAATAATCGGCGAATCCCCGCTTACGCGGTATAACGTCTGTTTTATTGCTAGTACATTGGAATCATCTGCCGCATCACGTACAAAATCAATAACTGGCTGAAATGATTCAAATGGATGATGTAGTAAAATATCATGCTCTATCGCTTTTTCAAATATATCTTCTTCATCATCTAAATCTTGAGGTGGCTGCGGTATAAGAGCTGGATAAACAAGATGCTCATATAAAGGTGCTAATTTTTTATATAAGGAGAATAAGCATGTTAGGTCTAATGGTCCATCCATCATATATACATCTTCATCTTTCACTTCTAACACTTCATACAATAAAGCTAAAACTCTTTCATCCACATGCTCTTTACCAATTTCTAAACGAACAGCCGCTCCCCATTTACGTTTCTTTAACTCTTTTTCAATCACTTTTAATAAATCTCGTGCACCCTCTTCATGAATTGTTAAATCCGCATTACGTGTAATACGAAAACGAGTAACAGAGGATACTTTGTATCCTGTAAATAATTTATGAGTAAAGCTACTAATTACGTCTTCTAATAAAATAAATTTATGTTTTTGGTCTTCACTCGGTAAAAAAATAAAACGTTCGAGCAATGATGGCACTTGAACGATTCCAAGCTTTGTTCGATTCTCTTCCTCTGTTTGTTTTCCATCATACAAAATAGTAGCCAAGTTTAAGCTTTTATTTAACAACATAGGAAACGGGCGATACGCATCTATTGCCACGGGGGTTAACACAGGGAAAATTTGTTCATCAAAATACTCTTCAATAAATTCACGTTGTTCTTTCGTTAAATCTTGAAACGTTAACGGCTCGATACCTTCCATTTCAAGCGCTGGCAATATAGCATTTTTAAATGTATTATACTGAACTGTCATCAATTCATGAGCTTTTGTAGCAATTTTATTTAGCTGCTGTTTCGGTGTTAAACCAGCTTTATTTTCTGGTTGATTAAAACCCGCTTTTACTTGATCTTTTAATCCTGCAACACGTACCATAAAAAATTCATCCAAATTTGAACTAAAAATACTAATAAACTTTAATCTTTCCAAAAGTGGATTACTTTCATCTTGTGCCTCTTGCAAAACACGTTCATTAAAAGCAAGCCAACTTAATTCACGATTATTATAGTAAGCTGTATCATTGAATTTTACAGGATTCTCCTTCATCAATTCCATTTTCTCACACTTCCCTTTGAAACTTTTTCAATATAATTTAATTACATTTATTGTATCAAATCCCAAATTATTTAAGTGTAAATTTTTTGTAAAGACATCCGTACAACTTAATATTCCCCTTCAAACAAGAGTTGAATGTTCATCTTCAATACTTTTTCAAGTTGTTTTTTTTGCTTTTCAGCCTGCACTTTTTCCGCTAAAGCCGATTGTTCACACACAATATGAAAGACAAGCCCCTCTTTATTTTTCTTCACTTCAATCTTTTCAATCAGTGCTCTTTGCCTCACATTTAAAGCGGCAGAAAATTGCAAAATTACTCCTAACAAACGAATCTTTTTCTGTTCATTTTTATCAAACCACCCTTCAAATGGTTCCAAATGCTGTTTAAATAACATTTTCGACTTATAAGATGCGATGAGTGCAAGTTTAATACGCTCTTTATGCATCATGCCGTCAATTGTTTTGTTCGCTAATAAATAGAATGTATGTAGACGACTTGCTTCTGCATCTATGTATTTTCCAATATTAAACACTTTTGCAGCTTGATAAAATATACACCAATCTTTTTCTGAAAAAGATATAATTCCAGACTCTTCTAACTGTTTGCAAATTAACGTTCCGTACTTGATAAGTTGAACAACAAATTTCATATCCATTTCATATTCATAGGACAATAAATGTAAACTCTCCTCTATCACATTTGGATAATAAGAAACACCTAAATTTTTTGTAAGTTCCTCATAAAAAACACCTTCTCGTAACCCTTTCCGACTTAATACAAAGGACGGAGCTTGTATGATATTTGTTAGCATATAAAATACTTCTACCGCTGGAATAATTGTATCCGCCCGATCTTTTGCTAACCCATCCAATTTTTGTAATTCTACAAAAGAAAGACTTTCTAATTCCTCTTTTACACCTCGTATATCCGCTTCTTTCATTTTATATAAATGTAAACCTGCTATTGGATAAGAAATTATATTTTGATGAATCTTCACCATATTCCGAGCACTTCCACCTATCGCAATAAGAGGTAACCTTTTTGCCTTTAACCAAGGTAACGTTTCAAATTGATACCATAAATATCTTCTTAACTCTTCTAATTCTTCTGCAGTTGGTGTCTCATGATGAATAAATTGTTGTTTTAAAGAAAGTGCTCCAAAAGGAAAGCTATAATATTCTATAATTTCTCGATCACGAAAATATGTAACCTCTGTACTTCCTCCACCAATGTCGACAGTAATTCCTTCCGTAAAAGAAGTTGAATTCATCACAGCTAAATAACCATAACGTGCTTCTTCATATTCAGATAATACCCTAAGTACAAAATCAGTTTTTCCTTCTACAAGCTTTTTTATTTCTTCTTGGTTTTTTGCTTGTCTAATAGTTGCTGTCGCAACGCATAACACATTATGTAATCCATGAAACCTTGTGCTTTCTTGAAATTGAAGCAATGTTTGCAAAAGTGTATTCATTCCTTCTTCTATTAGCATACCATCTATTAGATAATTTCTTAACCGTGCCACAACTTTTGTATTTTCAATTTCCTTATAAAAGCCCCCATTTTGTTTTTCATAAATCACCAATCGCATCGTATTTGAACCAATATCAATAATGGCATATTGCTGTTTCAATATATCTTTCACAATTCTCACTCTTTCGTCATCAAATTTCTAGAAAACGTTCCTATCACTATTATACAAAATAGTTGTTTTTTGTAACAATATTGCATTAATATTGAAAATATATACAATCATTTTTTGCATATAATAAAAACTATTTTTATTTATGCTATAATATTGAAAAACTAGAAAGGGGTCCCACTATGAAACCTTCACAACCACAGTCTCAGTCATACAAGCAACATTCTATCGATCGATTGGCTCAATCTATTTTCATTGTGAACCGGCATGCCAAAGCTGCTACAAATCCTAAATATTTATATTGGTTGAAAAAGATTGCTTTGGAGCGTTTGATTAATGAAAAGAAAGCAATAAAAGAAGGGTTGCATTTCTCTAGAAATCCGCGTTTTAGTCAGCAACAATCAGATGTTCTCGTTCGATTAGGTGACTACTTTTTTCATATTCCTCCTACAAAAGATGATTTCAGTAATCTCCCGCATCTCGGTAGCCTCGAATCTTCCTATAGAAACCCAAAAACAACTCTTTCTTTAGCAATAGCGAAAAAAACACTTCAAGACTACATTGGGCCGGAAGCACTAAAACAAGAAAAAAAATTAAGCGAACCGATTCCTTGGTATCGTCGTACGTACACAAAAAAATAAAGCAGGTTTGGCCATAACGGCCAACCTGCTTTATTTTTTCTCTTCTTTTATTTTAATGTTCGCTTGTTTATAAAATGCTACTTTTTCTGTATTATATGATTTTGTATATTCATTAAACTTATCTTTTTCAGCATCAATATTTTTATAAGATTCGTTCACCGTTTTTACTTTATCACTAATATCTTTTAATTTTGCTCCTTTATCTTGAAGCATTGTAAATAATTCTTTTTCTAACTTTAAAGATTTACTATAGTTATCATACATCTTCTTAAAAGACTCATGTCGTTTTTCATATGTATTTTTCACTTTATCTGCTTGTTCTTTTAATTTACCATTCTCGATTTTTTTCACATATTTTTCAACTGATTTTACTTCTTCTTGTGCTTTGTTCAATGCTTCTTTCTCTTTATCGATTACTTTTCCACGTTCTGCTGTATTTTTCATTGCTTGATCTAACTTCTCTTTCACAACTTGATTATTATCTTTTCCTTCTTGCACAATTTGATCATATAATGTTTGACCTTCTTTTTCTAATGTCTCTAATTTTTTTGCTTCTTCAAACATCGGCTTTTCTTGTTTCGCAGCATTTTCAAATGCTACATATAATTCCTCTTCTGGTTTTGGTCCGAAACAACCAGCTAATAATGTCATAGATAAAACTGCTACAATTGCTATTTTATTATATTTCAACTTCTTTTCCCCCTACAATCTTTTCTTGTCCATTTTACACAGTGTAAAGGTTTACTTGCAACAATTTACAAATATTCTTTTTATTTCCCCAAAAGGAAAAGTGTAGAGATTGTTCCCCTACACTTTTTAAATGAAAAACCATTGTGCAAAAATGTATTGACACATCCATCACAATTATATGATGTTTATATCTATTTTTAAAGACTTTTGTTACAAGATACTGTTTTTTTGTAACAAAAGAGAAAAATTTGTTACGAAAATCCTCTTTTACACTACTATATGCCTCTATAACAATAATGTTTTTTTGCAAAACAAAAAATGGACGTTCTTATCATCCATTTCTTCTTACAACTTGTATTCATCTTCTTTTCTATTTCATATATATAGTATATAGCCATTATCGAAAGGAGAAGAAAATGCTACAAAGAGAAAACATTTCAGACATCCTTCGTTTTTTAGCCGGATTTCTCTTATCATTAAAACTATTATTTGAATCGTTCGGGCTTTCATTTATTACAAATGACCAAATTGATGCAATCATAAATGTTGGTTCTTTCTTATTTATTTTATACTTTGGATATAAAAATAACTATGTAGGAAAAAAAGGCCTGGAACAAAAAGAATTACTAAAGAAGCATAACCTTCAATAAAAGAGGAACCCATGTCCGGGTTCCTCTTTTATTGTATCAACATCACTTCGTTTGTTTGTAGTGGCCCATATAATTGACCTTTCTGCTGGAACGTGTATGTAGCACGTAATGAAATACTGGACGGGATTGGTATACGTGATGCTTTTACCTGACAGGTTAATTGAGCCTTTTCACCTGATAGTAATTCATCAATACGCCATCTTACAAGTTGAAATAAAAACTCTCCCTTTCCTTTTTGTATTTGTAATGTGTTGGGGATATATGCAAAATGGTCCCGAATCATATGACTAACGATCACATGAGAAACCCCTTCACTTCCTATGTTTTCAACTTCTAATTGAATAAAAAGAATTTCATGTACATCATAAACAACTTTTTGTGAAAAACACTTCTCTTTTTGACTGCGAATTTGTAATGTTACTGCTACATTTGGATTAGATTGTTTGCTCGTAACTTCTTTCGAACCACCTTCCATCCACATAACAGGCTGTAAAGACAAAGGGAACACTTCTTTACCCATACTTATTTCCCACATTTTCACAATAACAATTCACCTCATTCCAGATGTTATTATCTGTACAAATTTATTCTGCTCTCTTCAATAATAAAACACCATTCTCCAATTCGTTCCCTTTAAAGCACCCTCCCATTTTCTTTCAATAAAAAATATAAATCTTCACCATTTTTTATCTTTCTTCTTTATCTTATTCGACAACGCGATTAAAAAACCATTTTAAATAGCTATACACCATGTCATCCACTAACTTCCTTTTGTTTCTTCGATATTAAAAGCTATAAAGTGAAACCTTAATCAGTCGAGGCTCCATCCCCTACTAATTATTAGCCCTCACCAATCGAACTTTTACGAACCGTTTATCTCCCACCTAACTTCTATGCTTTCCTTGAATATCGAGCTGAGGATCTTACTTCCCACAAATAGATGGAGTAAGTAAAAAAATTTGCCTTTTAGTCAAATTTGACTATAATATGATTTATACTTTCTATCTCTTTATGGCACTTTATATAAAAGGAATAATGAAATCATAGTCGTACATAAAGACATATTAAAGCGAGAGCCACTATCTTAAAGAGCAGTGAATCTTATATAAAAGGAGGGGTATGTTTGCAAGAACAAACATCTCAAAACAAAGTAAGTAAAACAAAATTTGTTGTTGCTGGATTGTTACTTGGTATTTTAATGGCAGCAATGGACAATACAATCGTTGCCACTGCCATGGCAACAATTGTTGGAGATCTAGGAGGATTTGACAAATTTGTTTGGGTCACATCAGCTTATATGGTAGCAACAATGGCAGGAATGCCGATTTTCGGAAAGCTTTCGGATATGTATGGTCGTAAACGTTTTTATATCGGCGGATTACTTCTCTTCTTAGTCGGCTCTATTCTTTGTGGTACAGCAACAAGCATTGAACAGCTAAGTATTTATAGAGCAATTCAAGGGGTTGGTGGCGGTGCCCTCATGCCAATTGCCTTCACAATCATGTATGATATATTCCCACCAGAAAAACGCGGGAAAATGACCGGATTATTCGGAGCAGTTTTTGGAACATCAAGCGTATTCGGCCCTTTATTAGGTGCTTATATTACTGATTATATAAGTTGGCACTGGGTCTTTTATATCAATATTCCATTAGGTCTTATTTCTTTCTTCTTCATTTCCAAGTACTACAAAGAATCTCTACAATATAAAAAACAAAAAATTGATTGGGCTGGTGCTATTACACTTGTAATAAGCATTGTTTGCTTAATGTTTGCACTAGAACTTGGTGGTAAGGAATACGCATGGAATTCCAATATGATTCTTGGATTATTTGCTACTTTTGCTATTATGCTCATTATCTTTGTCTTTGTAGAAAAACGAGCTACAGAACCGATTATTTCTTTCCATTTATTTAAAAAGCAGTTATTTGCAGCAAGTCAAGGTGTTGCCTTTTTCTATGGAGCAGCTTTTATTATTTGCACAGTTTATATTCCAATCTTTGTCCAAGGCGTCCTTGGTGGCTCAGCATCAAATGCCGGATTAATTTTAACACCGATGATGGTTGGTTCTGTAATTGGAAGCCAAACAGGTGGACAATTCGCTTCACGAACAAGTTACCGTAACATTATGGTCGTGTCAGGCATTTTCTTTGTACTTGGTATCTATTTACTCAGCACCTTAACAATGGAAACACCCCGCGTACTCGTAACACTCTTTATGATTCTTGCTGGACTTGGAGTCGGCTTCTCTTTCTCTGTTTTAAGTATGTCTTCCATTCATAACTTAGAAATGAGAGACCGGGGTTCTGCCACATCCACAAACTCATTCTTCCGTTCTCTCGGTATGACGCTTGGTGTAACAATTTTTGGTACGATTCAAAACCATATTTTCACTGACAAATTAAAAACTGTTTTTCCTCCAGAGTTAGCAAAGATGGCACCCAAAGGTGGGGATACAAGCTTTTTATTATCACCGCATGCCACTGAAAAGATCCCACCTCAAATATTGGGTGGAATTAAACAAGCACTTGCGACATCTATTGCTGATACATTTTTCTGGGCGCTTATCCCAGCTATTCTAAGTATTATCTGCATTACAATGATGGGTAAAGAACGTCTCTTAACTGGAACAATGAAAAAACAAAAACAAGTAAGTTAATATATGACAAAATGAAACGGTATATCTCTTTATCGAAAGAGATATACCGTTTATACTATGTATAAAGTTTATATTACAGGAGTTGAGACAGCATGAGTATGAAACTAGTCATTCTCGGTTTACTACTCGAAGGAGATAAACATCCATATGAAGTGCAGCACACAATGAAAGAACGGCAAATGGATTGTTATATTAAATATGCAAAAGGCTCCCTCTACTACGCTTTTGAACAATTAGAAAAGCAAGGGGCAATTGCAATTACAAACGTAGTACGAGATACCAATCGACCAGATAAGACTATTTTTCATATAACTAAAACAGGAATAGAACTTTTCCATACACTGCTTTTAAAACAATTTGAAGCAAAAAACCAAATATATAAACCAATCTATTCAGCACTATCTTTCGCTCATTTTGGTGATGAAAAAACACTCATTCCTATTTTAGAAAAAAAGAGGGATGACACGATTCAATATTTACATACAATGCAAACCATATACAAACATAGCAAAGAAAATGTTCCACGTGCACAACTTTATATTTTAAAAAGTGTTATTGAACATATTACCGTTGAATTACGTTGGTTAAATGAGCTACATAAGGATGCAAGCGCTGGATGTCTTTCTGAAATTGGAATGGATATATAGTAAAACTTCTATACCTGGATGCTTTTCTTCCCACTGCTCGTAAGAATTCTCATTAATCAAGTTCTTACGAGCAGTTTTTCTCTATTTTTGTTCTTATCTACTTTCTAATCAAGAAACATTCGTCTTCTTGTTTTCTTTTAACACTCACCTCATATTTTCTCGTTATTCTTGGATGCGAGTTAATGATGAAAAACATCTTTCTTTATTATTTTTTCAATTTTAGTAACTTTATTTTTCTGAATAATAAGAATTAAAAACTTTAAAATATTCTTATTTCAAAACAGTAGACAAAATTTTAAAAATTGTGTTAGAATTTGTTTCAATATCATATTCGCTTGTTAAATTCCTTTCATAAAGGAAAATAGGTACACGGAGTTTCTTATTTCGTGTTTAAAAGGGAAGTTTGGTGAAATTCCAACGCGGTCCCGCCACTGTAAGTGCAAAGACTTCTTTTCTATACCACTGTGAAAACGGGAAGGTGAAAGAAATCGTATAAAGCATAAGTCAGGAGACCTGCCTATTTTAACAACACTGATAGACTCACGGATGATGATTAGGTGTTATGAACGAGGAGAAAGGGCTATTTTCTGTACCTTTATACTTTTCGTTACATGCATTTCCGAGTAAACGGAAATGCTTACTTTCAATTAGGGAGGAAATTTAAATGGCAATTCAAACAAGTAGTTTAGGATATCCACGTATTGGATTACACCGAGAATGGAAAAAAACGTTGGAAGCTTTTTGGTCAAATAAGATTGATGAGCAACAATTTTCAACAACAATGAAAGAGCTTCGTCTGCAACATGTTAAAGTTCAACAAGAAAAAGGAATCGATTTAATTCCAATTGGCGACTTTACATATTATGATCATGTGCTGGACACAGCCTACATGCTCGGCTTTATTCCATCACGTTTTTCTGAGTTCTCTTCTTATCTTGATGTATACTTCGCAATGGCACGAGGCTCTAAAGATCACGTTGCTTCCGAAATGACAAAATGGTTTAACACGAATTATCATTATATTGTTCCTGAATATGAAGAAGGATTAGATATTTCTTTAAAAGACAATCGACCTCTTCGCTTATATGAAGAAGCAAAACAAGAGCTAGGAATCGATGGGAAACCAGTTATATTAGGGCCGTATACATTCTTAAAATTAGCAAAAGGATATAAAGAGAATCAATTTGCAACAATCTTACAACAACTAGTTGCTCCTTATGTACAACTATTAACTGAATTACATGAAGCTGGCGCACGCTTCGTACAAATTGACGAACCAATCTTTGCATCTTTAACAAAAGAAGAAATCGTGGAAGCAAAAAAACTTTATGAAACAATTCGTAAAGAAGTTCCACATTTATCTCTTATTCTACAAACTTATTTTGATAGCGTAGAAGAAAACTATGAAGAGATTATTACCTTCCCTGTATCCGGCATTGGATTGGACTTTGTTCACGGTAAAGAAGGTAATGTAAAAGCTATTTTAGAGCATGGTTTCCCAACAGATAAAATTTTAGCTGTTGGTTGTATAGATGGCCGCAACATTTGGAGAGCTGATCTCGATGAAGTCCTTTCTTTATTTAAAACATTAAAGGGTCGTGTTACACCGAAAGATTGGATTGTTCAACCTTCTTGTAGTTTACTACACACTCCAATTGACAAAACAGAAGAAACACATTTATCAAAAGAACTTTTTGATGCTCTTGCATTTGCAAACCAAAAGTTAGAAGAACTTACAGTAATTAAACGTGCACTTTCTGAAGGTGCAGAAAGTGTTAGTACTGAATTAACTACTTACCGTACTGCTCATGAGACTATACGTTCTTCAGCTGCACGTAATCGTGAAGATGTGAAAGCAGCACGAGCAGCTCTTAAAGAAGAAGACTTTTCTCGTCCTCTTCCATTCGAACAACGCTATGCACTGCAACAAGAAGCATTACAATTACCACTACTTCCAACAACAACAATCGGTAGCTTCCCACAAACTACTGAAGTTCGTCAAACGCGTAAACAATGGCGAAGTGGTGATATTACAAACGAACAATATGAACAATTTATCGAAAAAGAAACTGAGAAGTGGATTCGTCATCAAGAAAATATTGGTCTTGATGTACTTGTACATGGTGAATTTGAAAGAACGGATATGGTGGAATATTTTGGCGAACGACTTGCTGGATTCTCTTTCACTAAGAACGGTTGGGTACAATCGTACGGCTCTCGTTGTGTAAAACCACCTGTAATCTATGGTGATGTTGCCTTTATTGATGGGATGACAATTAAGGAAACTGCATATGCACAAAGCCTTACAGATAAAGTTGTAAAAGGTATGTTAACAGGTCCTGTAACAATTCTAAATTGGTCATTCGTACGAAATGATATTTCACGAAAAGAAGTTTCTTATCAAATTGCATTAGCACTTCGCCATGAAATCGAATTACTTGAATCTTCCGGTATTCGTGTTATTCAAGTCGACGAGCCAGCGCTCCGAGAAGGTATGCCACTAAAAGAAAAAGATTGGGACGCATATATTACATGGGCTGTTCATTCATTCCTTTTAGCAACTTCTTCTGTAGCGAACGAAACACAAATTCATACACATATGTGCTACAGCAACTTTGAAGATATCGTTGATGCAATTCGCGCATTAGACGCTGATGTTATTTCTATCGAAACATCAAGAAGCCATGGTGAATTCATTCATACATTAGAACATACAACATATGAAAAAGGAATCGGTTTAGGAGTTTATGATATTCATAGCCCTCGCGTTCCAAGTAAAAATGAAATGTATACAATTGTAGAACAATCCTTAAAAGTATGTGATCCAAAATACTTCTGGATTAACCCAGATTGTGGTTTAAAAACAAGAAGAACAGAAGAAGTTATCCCTGCTTTAGAGCATATGGTTCAAGCAGCTAAAGAGGCTCGTTCTCTTCTAAAAACAAACGCATAATTAAAAAGAAGATGTCTTTTTGAGACATCTTCTTTTAATACTATACATTTTCAACTAGCTTTCTTCTCAATTCGCATCAGTGATACCCTATAAAAATGATAAAAGACCCAAGCGACATTCAAGTGCTAATCATAAACTCGTACAAATAAAAAGCCACATTGCAGTGGCTTTTTCATTCTTTCTCTTCGAAAAACAATTCATACCGAACCTTGTACAGCTCATTATCTGTCGGTTCTTCAAGCGGGATTGCTTGCATCACTAACATATATTCACCTTGCGGAATAGAAATATGTAATTTACTTGAAAGAATGCTGCTTATAAAAACACCCTCACTACCTACAGTAAATGGTGCTGATACCGTTCTCACTATACCTTCTTTCTCAGTATGCGTTCCAATAGTCGCTTTGATTTCACATGTATAATCAGAAATCGCCTCAAAAATAATTACACCTTCTGTTTCGACATATCCTCTCTCAAAATCTTCATTCGTCCAGTCTACATAAGGCTGTTCTCCATCATAATTCATCACAATTAATTGTGAATAAGAAATTGTTAATTCCATATATACCATTCCCTTCAATCACTGATTAGAATAGCTTTCTACTACTTCACTATAAACTTCACGCGCGTACCATCTGGATACTTATCTAGTTTATTCCCAACCCACGAACCTGCACCTCTATTATCGGCTGGACTAATATATTCAATATGTGCACCTTTTCCACCTTCTTTACACATCGCCATTGGCCATTCATCACGATCATACCCTTTTTTCGCTGGATATGGAGCTAGAGACAACTTTCTTCTATCAGCTGCACCACTTCGATCAATCGTACACACTTTAGAATGTCCTTCTTTCATCGCATCTGCAATATGTTTTCCTGTCTCGGGATAGCGTTCTTTTGGAAATTCTAGAACTTGATCATATGTAACTTCTTTCTGGTTCTTTGGTTCCTCTAGTATAAACGCTTCATAAACAGCAACCAAAATAGAAAGAATTGCAATAATCGAAATAATAATGCCTTTTAATTGTTTCATATATGTACCTCCGTTTTTGACCCAATTTCTTTTTCCAGGCTATTATAACAAACTTTCTCGATACATGTTTTCAGACATTATTTTATCCCTTCCTCTCCCTTACGCCAAAAATATTCATTTTTATGCAACTTTTCGCTAATCATGTAGAAAACTTCTGGGCTTCCGACATTCTTTTTCAAAGGAAGTCCAAATAAAAGATGGAATTTGTATATACGATACTTTTTGGGGAGGAAATGTTATGGAGGCGACATATAAAACGAAAGATGTTACAAATAAAACAGGAATCCCGAAACATATAGTTCGAAAATATAGTCAACTTTTAGAAGAACATGGGTATATAATCACAAAAACCGCTGATGCTCGTATATATAAAATGGATGATATGAAGCTTTTAAAATCCATCCATGAACGAGCAGCTACACTGCAAGAAGACATCACAGAAACAATTCCTATCATTTTAAAAGAAAAAGAAAATCCACCTGTGCCGGTGATAAAGAAAAATCAAGAAGTTCAATCAAAAGAAGAAGGTCGAAACTTTGAAGAATTCATGCTAAAGCTTGAGATGCTTGCGCAATTAAACGAAGCAATTATTCATCAAAACTCAACTTTAATTACTCAGAATCGCTTAAAAGATGAAAAACTAGATGAATTAATGCAACAAGTCTATGTAAAAGAAGGAACACAGGAAGAAATGCTACAAAAACTTATTGATCACGCTGCCCAAACAGATGCCCTGCAAAAAGAAAAAATGGATTTATTGATGAATCATATGTATAAGCGTGAATCAAAACAAGAAGAAAAAATGAACAAGCTTGTCAATCAAGTTTACACGAAAGACAACAATCGAGATGCACAACTTATGCAAGTCATTCGTGAAATTCAAGAGACAAAACGACTAATCGCCGCCTCAAAAGAGCAAAGTTTATTTCAATCATTTAAAAATTTATTTGTTCGAGTTAAACCAGAAAAAACAAATGAATAAAGTAAAACCTTCATCGCTCGCTTTTCATCATCCAAGGTAGAAGTTTTACAGACCTTTCACTTTCACGTATACAAATCCATTTTAACTTTTGACATATAAGCCGCTCACGTGAAAAAGAAACAGTGATTGCTACTTGTTGTCTCTTTCTGTTTTACTTGGCATGAGGCAGGAAAAGGATCTGACCGCTTCTATACATGGCTGGATCCTCTCTCCCAACTAAAAAGAAGGGGATTATGTTGTTTTTTTAACTTTTATTCCTTATTTCTAACTGCTGGTAATGTAATAATTGCTTCTGTTCCTTTCCCACTCTCACTTTTATATTCCAACGTACCATTATGTGCTTGTAAAATGCTAAAGGTAACCATAAGCCCTAGACCTGTTCCTTTTTCTTTTAATGAATAATACGGTTGTCCAAGCCTAGCTAACTGTTCTTTCGTCATTCCAACACCACTATCTTTTACTCGCACTATAATAAAATCATCTTTTTGAACAGCGGTTACTTTTAAATACCCTTTGTTTTCTTGAATCGCTTCAATTCCATTTTTAACGATATTCATAATTGCTTGTTTTAACTTTGTCTTATCACCGATTGTATAAAGATTCTCAGAAATTTCAACTTGTAAATAAACGCCTTGCATAGCTGCAAACGAAGACATTAAAGTAGTCATTTCTATGAGCTGCGCAGATAAACATATATGTTCCTTTTTTTCAATTTGTGGTCTAGCTAAATTTAAGTAATCTGAAATAATTTGTTCAGCCCGATCAAGCTCAGCTAGTACAAGACGCATATAATCTTTATTCTTCATATCTTCTGTACTCTCTAATAGCTGAATAAAACCACGAACAACTGTAAGGGGGTTTCGAACCTCATGTGCTACACTCGCCGCTAGCTCGCTTACAATGTTCAGCTTTTCAGACTTTTGCATTTCCGTACGTAACAATGCATTTTCATTTAAATACTCTGTTAAATACACTTGAAATACCATCGTCATAACCATAACAAGAGAAGCGAATATGTATTCACTATATAAATGCGATATAGGTGGCGTAAAGCCTACTCTCAATAAAATTCCAAACATACTACATGCTAAACCGACAAGAACATACAAAGATGAAATAATAAGAGCTAAAATAAGTTTTTTTTCTCTTGGAAATACAGACCACTTTTTTGATAACAATAAAGGAATAATTGCAAGACATAAAACTTCTATGATTCGAAACCACTGTAAACCATTCAAAAACCATTCGTATATAACAAAGATAAAAGCCGGGATAACCCCTGCAATCCCACCGTACAAAAAAGCACTAATAATTGGAATCGGATGGAAATTATAACCACAAACATCGCCAAAACAAATCGAATACGTCATAGAAAGAACAAGCGTAATACTAGATAAAAACATAATAAAATAGCGATTGGGCTTTGGAAGCATATCTTGATAGCGATTTAGACGAATCGCTTCATATAAAAACAGTGGCAAAATAATGATAGCAACTTGGATCATTAAGTCACGGATTAGCTCCATACCCTTTCATCCTCTACATGTATTTTGATATGATTATATCATTTTATAGTCACTTTTGTTTTAAAATTTAGATTTTTCTTAACATATTTGTAAATCATTTGTGAATAACCGTTTATAAATGTTACAAATTTCCGAAATGATTGTAAACCCTGTACCAAATTATCACAATGCAAGATACAATGAATACGGATTAAAAATAAAATATAAAACAGTCCAGTAAACGGACAACTATAACAACATACAGCATATAATCCATACTATCTATGTTTACAAATAAGTGACCATTATTTTAGTAGGAGGAAGATAAATATGGCAGGAACTACGCTTGTTTTAAAAGAGGAAAATTTGGTTGTTCTCGAAAATGTGGATAAATCAGTATACGAAGAATTACAAGACAAAACTGGTGAAGAACATTGCACATGCGCTGTGAATGAATCTGTTATGTATCTCGGAAAAGTATCTTCGGTTCTTTGGAATGAAGATGAAATAGATTGGGAATATGGTTATTAAAAAGTCGCTTTATGCGGCTTTTTTTTTCGCTACCAAGCGAAAATATTGCAAATATGGTAAAATGAAATTAATTTTCAAGCGGCAGAAAGGGAGAACAAGATGGAACAATTCATTAATCCTAAAGTAAAAGATATTCAAATTTCTGGTATACGCCAGTTCTCTAATATGATTCAAAACTATGATAATCTCATTTCTTTAACAATTGGACAACCAGATTTTCCAACACCTTCTTTAGTAAAGGAAGCTGCAAAACGAGCAATCACAGAAAACTACACGAGTTATACTCACAACGCTGGCCTATTAGAGTTACGCAAAGCAGCTTGTCATTTTTTAAAGGAAAATTACGATTTACACTATTCACCTGAGAACGAAACCATCGTTACAATCGGTGCTAGTGAAGCGATTGATGTCACATTTCGTACCATTTTAGAGCCTGGAACAGAAGTTATTTTACCAGCCCCTATTTATCCAGGCTATGAACCCATTATTAGACTATGCGGTGCAACACCTGTTTTTGTAGACGTTCGTAAAACTGGATTTCGCTTAACAGCGGATGCGATTCAAAATGCAATTACAGATCAAACAAGGTGTATTGTCTTACCTTATCCTTCTAATCCGACTGGTGTTACACTGTCAAAAGAAGAGCTGCAAGATATTGTATCTGTTTTAAAAGATAAAAACATTTTCGTTCTTTCCGATGAAATTTATAGCGAACTTGTATATGAAGAAAGTCACACATCCATTGCCCATTTTCCAGAAATGCGAGATAAAACAATTGTTATTAATGGTCTATCAAAATCACATTCAATGACAGGATGGCGCATTGGCTTTTTATTTGCTCCAAGCTATGTAGCACAGCATATTTTAAAAGTGCATCAATATAACGTTACATGTGCAACTTCAATCGCACAATACGCTGCAATTGAAGCATTAACAGCGGCAAAAGATGCACCACGAATGATGCGTGATCAATATAAAAAGCGCCGTGATTACGTATATAACAGACTCATTCAAATGGGCTTAACTGTTGAGAAACCAACTGGTGCCTTTTACTTATTCCCATACATCGGGAATCTTACATCTTCATCATTTGATTTTGCCATTGAGCTTGTCAAAGAAGCTAGACTCGCTGTTGTTCCAGGAACAGCATTTTCAGAGTATGGTGAAGGGTATATCCGTCTTTCATACGCTTATAGTATGGAAACACTAAAAGAAGGCTGCGATCGTTTAGAAGAATTTTTAAAACAAAAAGCTAAGAGGTAAGCCTCTTAGCTTTTTACGCATAATGATCACAAGTTTGACGCTTCAATAATTTATGCGGAATAATAATGCATTTTGAAGTAGACTCAGAATGCTCTACCTTATCAACTAACGCTTTTGCAGCTTCATACCCTAATTGATAAATATTCACATCGACCGTAGTAAGCGGTGGGCTCGCAATTTCAGATAATAAAGCATTGTTAAAACTGACGATTGAAACATCTTTCGGTATGGCCACTCCTTTTTTTGCAAGCGCACTTAATACCCCAAGACCTATTAAATCATCTGTTGCCATAATTGCTGTTGGTGGTTTTTCGAGTCCCATTAACTCTTCTACAGCCTGCTGACCACTCTCTCTTGAGAAATCAAAATGTAAAATATATTCATCTGGCAACATAATGTCAGCTAGTTTTAAAGCATCGCTCATTCCAGCTAAACGATCTTTTGTAACAAGTAAATCCGAACCACCGCCAATAAACGCTATCTGTTTATGTCCAAGTGAAATTAAGTATTCTGCTACTTCTCTTGCAGCTGTATAGTTATCATTATCTACATATGTAATTTCATCTTTTCTTTCGTATGGTTTTCCAATTAAAACAAATGGGAAATTTTGTTCATGTAAATATTGAATAATACGATCGTTCTCACGTGAATACAGCAGGATAATTCCGCCAATTTGACGCCCCTGTACCATCTTTACAACGCCATTAAAAATCTCCTCTTCTGTTTCACCAGTTGACATATATAGCGCATAACCTTCGACATGTGCAAACGAGCTAATCCCTCGAATTACTTCTGGGAAAAATGGATTTTGAAATGCTTTACTTGCAGAACTCGGCATAACAAGACCGATTGTTTTTGTTGTTTGATTGGCAAGGCTTCTCGCATTTAAATTCGGGTGATATCCTAATTCGTTCATTACTTTACGAACACGGCGCTTTGTTTTTTCACTTATACTTGGGTTATCAGCAATTACACGAGAAACTGTAGATGGTGCAACATTTGCCTTTTTCGCTACATCTTTAATGGTAACTGTCATAAAATCTCCTCCTCTCTTCTCATTCTTCATTCATATCTATTTTTATCCCGTAGTTCTACAGGTAATAGGAGAAAACGAAAGCCGCCATTACTTTATTTCATTCCTCAAAAAATTATATTAATGTAAACTAATATTCTCCCTCTCCATGTATTGTAAGGGATATAAGCTTATTTTCCTATACTATAATATACTATTTTTTTCACATCTTTCCCCTTACAATGTCATATGAATCGAAATTCTCCCTAAAAAAGAGAAATGGGACATAATGTCCCATTTTCACCCTTTCGTACCTCCAGCTGTTAAACCCGAAATAAAGTATTTTTGCAATGATAAGAACAAAATTGAAATCGGGATTGCAATCAATACAGACCCGGCTGCAAATGTTGTAAATTCATTACCAAACTTCTTCGCTACCATTTCATATAATCCAACAGCTAATGTATAATTTTCTGGCGTACGTAAAATGATACTCGCTAAAATAAAATCTGTAAACGGACCGATGAAGGTAAACAGCGCTACAACTGCCACAATCGGTTTTGCAAGCGGCATAATAATTTGCCAAAAAATCCGGAAGTGTCCTGCCCCGTCCATACGAGCTGACTCATCTAACTCTTTTGGAATCGTATCAAAGTAACCCTTCATAAGCCACGTATTCATTGGAATTGCTCCGCCGACATAAATTAAAATTAACGCTAAATGCGTGTCAATTAATCCTGTCAATTGAGCTAACACATAGAGTGCGATTAACGCTGAAAAATTCGGTATCATTTGTAGAATTAAAAACGTTAATAATCCATTCTTTCTTCCGACAAAGCGATATCTTGAAAAAGCATATGCAGTGAAGCTAATGGATAGTACCGAGAAAGTCATTGTCAAAACGCTAACTTTCAGCGTATTTTTGTACCAAAGTAAATAATTACTTTTATCAAGATCTAATAATTCTCGATAATGATCTAGCGTTGCATTTTTCGGAATGATACTTGATCCAGATAAACTATCTCCTGGATTAAACGATGAGCCAACAATCCATAATAATGGATAGAAAATAATGACACACATTATGAAAATTACGAAATAACTTAATGAAAGACGCAACATCTTCTGTCGTTTTATATTCATTTACATCATATCCTCTTCTTGGAATGATTTTGTTCTTTTGAATTGCCATAACGCCACTGAAATAACAATTAACGATAAAATCATCGTAAGTGCGGCTGCTTTTCCATATTGTGCTGATGTCATCGTTAATTTATAAATCCAGGAAATTAAAATATCCGTTCCACCTGCATTTTGTCCTGACACTGCAGGCCCCCCGCCATTAAACAGATAAATAATACTGAAGTTATTAAAGTTAAACGTATATTGTGTAATTAAGATTGGTGCTGTTGCATACAAAACAAGTGGCAATGTGATTTTCCGAAATTGTTGCCAAGCGGTTGCCCCATCTACTGTAGCAGCTTCATACAATTCCCCTGGAATCGATTGCAATATTCCTGTTGTCATTGCAAAGATAAACGGGAAACCAAGCCATGTTTGAATAAATATTAAAGCGATTTTTGCCCAAAACGGATCTGTCATCCACGCAATTTTTTCAATTCCAAATAGCGCTAATACTTGGTTGTTAATCGCTCCAAATGATTCATTGAACATACCAGCAAAGACAAGAATAGATACGAATGCTGGAACTGCCCACGGTAAAATAAAGATTGTACGAATTACTGCTTTCCCTTTAATACCAGGTTGATTTACTAATATCGCTAAGAAAATACCAAGAGCTACTTGCAATGTCGTTGCAACAAAAGTCCAAATCACAGTCCAAGAGAATACGCTTAAAAATGTATCTCTCCACATTGGTAAAGTGAAAATATCAATAAAGTTTTTGAAACTAACCCACTCTACTAATTTCGCTGGTGGAGAATGATACAAATCATAGTTTGTAAATCCAATTAAAAATACGAAAATAATCGGAAACACAACTACAAAAATCAATAGCAAAAATCCTGGGGAAACCATCAAATATGGAAAACCTTGATCTAATAAATTACGGTATTGTTCTTTCACAGAATTTAATGGTATTCCTACATCACGCTTTTTCCCATTTTGATAGGCATCATATAAATTAAAAGCATATATGCTTAATCCAAATGCAATAACGATTAGTGCTAAAATTCCTTCTACTAATAGAAAGATAGAGTGATCCCGAGGAACTTCTGTACCGAGCGTGACAATTCCCCACAATCCCATATTTAACAAATCAGCAAATGCTACAATAAATGAACCTGTTAATACAAGAAAGATCAGTGCTTTTACATATTGTTTATTATATATTTGACCAACACCTGGAATGATTGACAACATCACAGCTGTTTTACGGTGTTTTGAACCGTTCGCTTCTTTCACTGGTTCAATGGATGTGTGCATATTTCTTCCCCCTTTTTTCTTCCCCTTGGAAGGAGGAGAATTCGTACCTCCCCTTTATAAGAGATACGAATTCCGTCTTATTTTTGCTTACTATGATTTGCTTCAATGTTTCCTTTAATTTGTTTCACAGCTTCATCAAGTGCTGGTTTGGGTTCTTGTTTTCCAGCCGCAAGTAACTCTAATGCAAACCTTGCTGGCTCCCATACTTCTTGCATTTCTGGAATATTCGGCATCGGAATACCTGTCTCAGCCTGTGTAGTTATCGCTTTTGCAGCTTCACTGTCTTTAATCATTGGATCTTCCATTACTGATTTTACAGGAGGAATTTCTTTTGATTTTTCATAGCGAATTTTTGCATTTTCTTCATTCGTTACCCAATCAACAAATTTCGTTGCTAAATCTTTATTTTTTGAGAAACTCGTTACATGCCATCCTTTTACACCAACAAAAGTTTTCATTGGTTGACCATTTGGTAATTTAGGCATCGGTGCTACACCATAATCAATTCCGTTTTTTTCCATAGCTTGAAATGCCCACGGACCGTTCATAATGGATGCAGCTTTTCCTTCATTAAACAATCCATCTGCAGCTGCCCCACCAGATTCACCAATAATACCTTTGGGAAATAAATTCTCCTTATACCATTTTTGAATATATTCCATACCTTGTACGGCTCCATCATTATTTAACCCGATGTCCGCTGTATTCGGTTTACCATCTTTCTCACCAAATACATATCCTCCCATACCAGCCATAAATGCATTCGCAAAATACAAATTATCTCCTAATGCTAAAAAGCCATATTTCCCATCTTTCGTGAAATCTTTCGAGAAGTTGTATAATTCATCCATTGTTTCTGGTGCCTTTGGCATAAGCTTTTTATTATAGATAAAAACAGGTGTCTCAATTGCTTTTGGTAAACCATATAATTTCCCTTTATATGTTTGAGCTTCTATAGATAAGTCCGTAAATTTGTTCTTCACAGCATCATCAACTTTTACTTCATCAATTAAACCTTCCGTAACCACATTTCCAATATGATCATGCGGTAATGTTACAACGTCAGGACCTGTACCTGCTGGACCATCAAGACGTAGTTTTTTTGTTTGATCGGTCATTTGAATTTCAGCCACTTTTACTTTCACGTTATATTTCTTTTCAAAGCTCTTTACCGCTGGTTCTAATGCAGGACCTTTTTTAAGATCTTCCCAAACAAGAAGATCATAATCTCTCTTTTCTTTACTTGCTTCCTTTTTC
The DNA here is from genome assembly GCF_056711665.1 of Bacillus sp. Medicinal_06. Classification (NCBI taxonomy): domain Bacteria; kingdom Bacillati; phylum Bacillota; class Bacilli; order Caryophanales; family Bacillaceae; genus Bacillus; species Bacillus sp. Medicinal_06. Next base: position 305,364 of record NZ_JBWYHD010000007.1, read on the forward strand.
CCTGAATCTTTCGGACCACACGCCGATAACATACCAATTGTCAAAGCTGAAACTGTTAATAATGATAATGCTTTCTTCACCCTCAAAACCTCCCCAAGTTATATATGTACTAGTTTAATAAATGAAAACGTTTTCACTCGCTTGTTTAATAGGAGCGCAAACAATCTTCCAATCTATGAAAACGTTTGCGCCATTTGTCTATCATTATACATTCTTTTATATTTTTTGCAAATATTTTCTCTCTATATTTTTCAAAAAAATTATAACATTATTCTTTATATCCATTGACTTTATATGAAATGAATACTACTCTTATAAGCAATATTAAAGTAATACCAAAAGCAATCGTTTGCAATATATTCTTATTTATAGAAATATCAAAGGGGGATTTTCTATATGTTTAAAGAAGCTATATACCATAGACCAAAAGATAATTATGCATACGCTTACGATAAAAAAACACTTCATATTCGATTGCGTACAAAAAAAAATGATGTGGATATCGTCTCACTCATTCATGGCGATCCTTATGAATGGCAAGATGGAAAATGGATTACATCAAACATACCGATGAAAAAAAGCGGATCAACAAATTTATTTGATTATTGGTTCATTTCAATTGAACCGAAATTCAAGCGCTTACGATATGGGTTTGAATTAAAAAGCAATACAGAAACGACCATTTATACGGAACGTGGCTTTTTCCACGAAACACCTCATGATGATGTAGGCAACTTTTTTTGCTTTCCATTTATTCATGAACAGGATGTTTTTAGGGCTCCTTCATGGATAAAAGATACAGTATGGTACCAAATTTTTCCAGAGAGATTTGCTAATGGAGATGCTGGATGCAATCCAGTACATACACTTCCATGGGGAAGTACTGATCCTACAGCTACTAATTTTTTCGGTGGAGATTTTGCAGGTATTATCGAGCACCTTGATTATCTTGCAGAACTCGGGATTACCGGCATTTACTTTACACCTATCTTTAAGGCACACTCTAATCATAAGTACGACACGATTGACTATATGGAAATTGATCCACAGTTTGGGACGAAGGAAACGTTTCGAAAGCTTGTTAATGCGTGCCACGAACGTGGTATAAAAGTAATGTTAGATGCTGTTTTTAATCATAGTGGCTACTTCTTTGATAAGTTTCAAGACGTTCTAGAAAAAGGTGAGAAATCTCGCTATATCGACTGGTTTCATATTCATGAATTTCCGGTAGTAACAAAACCAATTCCGAACTATGATACTTTTGCCTTTACACCATATATGCCAAAATTAAATACAGCCCATCCTGATGTAAAAGAATACTTACTTGAAGTAGGGCGTTATTGGGTACGAGAGTTTCACATTGACGGCTGGCGGCTTGATGTAGCAAATGAAGTCGATCATAGCTTTTGGAGAGAGTTCCGTAACGAAATAAAGACCATTAACCCTGAAGTCTATATTCTAGGAGAGATTTGGCATGATGCTCTGCCATGGTTACAAGGTGATCAATTTGATGCGGTAATGAGTTACCCTATAACAAATGCACTCCTTTCTTATTTCGCAAATGAAACGATTCAAGCAAGTGAATTTATGGAACAAATTACAGCATCTCTTCACTCGTATTCCATGAACGTAAACGAAGCGGCTTTTCATCTATTAGACAGTCATGATACACCGAGAATTTTAACAACTTGTAACGGAAAGAAAGATAAAATGTACCTACTCTATGTATTTCATCTTTCTTTCATCGGTTCACCATGCATTTATTATGGTGATGAAATTGGGATGGATGGCGGGATGGACCCTGAGTGCCGAAAATGTATGATTTGGGATGAAGATAAGCAAGATAAAGTATTATTTAAACATATACAAACATTAATTTCATTGCGAAAACAATACAAAGCATTTGGTGGCCACGGAACATTTCAATGTATTGAAGCAAATGATGAACAGGGTTACATTTCTTATACGAAAACATATGGAGAAGAAACAATTTTCTTTGTTTTAAATTCAACAAATCATGAAATCTCAGCTCCTGTACCTTTTGATATTTCTAGTAAAAAAATCATCAACCTATATACAAAAGAAGAATTTTCAGCGGAAACAAACTCATTACAAGTTACACTTCCACCATATGGTTTCTCAATTTTGAAATGGTAAAGTGAAACTTTAATCAGTGGGGTTTTCTTCATCCCCACTGATTATTAGCCTCCACCAATCGGGTTTTTTCGGGCGGTTTATCTCCTACCTAACTTCTTTGCTTTCACTGAATTTTGATGTGAGAGTATTACTGTCCGTGAATAGCGAGGTAAAATATAAAAGCCTTGTGTCAGAGATTACACAAGGCTTTTCATTATTTTAATTTATATGCTCTCGCTTCATATGGCTGTAAATCGATACTCTTAACCCCTGCATCTTGTACATCATAATTGTGTATCAACAATTCTGAACTATTATAATTTAGCCCTTCTGGCATTTCAAATATACAGTTATCCTCAGTAAAGTTCGCAATAACAAGTAATTTTTCATCTTCCCATGTTCTTACATAAGCAAAAATTGAAGGATGTTCTTCTAAAATTACATCATACGTTCCATACACAATCATTTCATGTTTTTTACGAAGTTCAATTAATTTTTTATAGTAATAAAAAATAGAGTTCGAGTCTTGTAACGCTTGTTCTACATTGATTTCTTTATAATTAGGATTTAATCCAATCCATGGTTGCCCCGCTGTAAACCCACCATGCACAGTGGCATCCCATTGCATTGGTGTCCTAGCATTGTCTCGCCCTTTTATATAAACCGATTGCATTACTGTTTCTTCATCTTCACCGCGTTCTATTACTTTTTCACGGTACATATTCAGCGTTTCAATATCTCGGTAGTCATCAATCGAATCAAAGTGAACATTTGTCATCCCAATTTCTTCTCCTTGATAAATATAAGGAGTCCCTTTCATCATATGAAGTACCGTCGCTAACATTTTCGCTGATTCTATGCGATATGTTTTATCGTTACCAAAACGAGAGACAACACGAGGCTGGTCATGATTATTCCAATACAAACTATTCCATCCTGTTTGTTCTAACGCTTTCTGCCATTTTGTTAAATTCTGTTTTAATGTAAGGAGTGAACATGGTTTTACATCCCACTTTCCTCCCTTTCCAGAATCTAAATCCATATGTTCAAACTGAAATACCATTTGTAGTTCATTACGTTCTTCAGCTGTATAAAGTTTAGCTTCCTCTGTTGTTACACCAGGCATTTCACCAACTGTCATAATATCGTATTTGGACAATACTTCTTGATTCATTTCATGCAAATATGTATGGATATTCGGTCCATTCATAAAGTGTTGATGTCCAGATACATAACCTTCTTCCTCTGTCTTCACAGCTGGAAATCCTTCTTCTTTGGAAATAAAGTTAATCACATCCATACGGAAACCATCAATCCCTTTTTCAAGCCAAAACTCCATCATCTCATAAACCTCTTTTCGCACCCGTTCATTATCCCAATTTAAATCTGGTTGCTTTTTAGAGAATAAGTGTAAATAATATTCACCTGTCGTTTCATCATACTGCCAAGCGGAGCCACTAAAAGCTGCCCCCCAGTTGTTTGGCTCTTTTCCATCTTTCCCAGGACGCCAAATATAGTAATCTCGATATGGATTATCTTTTGACTTACGAGATTCGATAAACCAATCGTGCTCATCGGACGTATGGTTAACAACTAAATCCATCATTAATTTCATATTACGTTTATGCATTTCGCTTAATAATTCGTCCCAATCTTCCATTGTCCCAAACTCATCCATAATCTTTCGATAATCGCTAATATCATAGCCATTATCATCATTTGGAGATTCATAGACTGGTGATAACCAAATAACATCTATACCTAAGTTTTGTAAATAATCAAGCTTTGCAGTAATTCCGCGAAGATCACCAATCCCATCACCATTACTATCCATAAAGCTACGTGGATAAATTTGATATACAACACTTTCTTTCCACCATTGTTTTTTCATCATGCTACCCCATTTCATTTTTTAAATCAAAAAAATCCAGGCGCAAACGTTTTCACTAATGAATGATAACAGATTTTAAAAGAAATGAAAACAGCGCTTACAATTTTTATAATCTATTTAAGTGATTTTACTGTTCATTCCACACAAATTATGAAAACGTTTTATTTTTTTATCCCTTTTTATTTATTTTTTGAATTCATTCGTATATAATGAATTCAAAGAAAACGTTTGCATAATTTTTTCTAGGGGGAAAAGTCATGGCAGAACTAAAGTTAGAAAATATTTATAAAATTTATGATAATAACGTCACAGCAGTAACAGACTTCAATTTGCATATTCAAGATAAAGAGTTTATCGTTTTCGTTGGTCCATCTGGATGTGGAAAATCCACAACATTACGAATGGTAGCTGGACTCGAAGACATTTCAAAAGGGGAATTTTCTATTGATGGTAAAGTAATGAATGATGTTCCTCCAAAAGATCGAGATATTGCAATGGTTTTTCAAAACTATGCACTCTATCCACATATGAGCGTTTACGATAACATGGCATTTGGATTAAAGCTTCGTAAAATCCCAAAAGACGAAATTGATCGCCGTGTAAAAGACGCAGCTCAAATTTTAGGACTTTCGGAATATTTAAATCGAAAACCAAAAGCATTATCTGGTGGACAACGCCAACGTGTTGCGCTAGGTCGTGCGATCGTCCGTGACGCAAAAGTTTTCTTAATGGACGAGCCGTTATCAAATCTAGATGCAAAATTACGTGTAGCGATGCGCTCAGAAATTTCTAAACTGCATCAAAAACTTGGAACAACAACAATTTATGTAACACATGATCAAACAGAAGCGATGACAATGGCTTCACGCCTTGTCGTTATGAAAGATGGAAAGATTCAACAAATCGGCTCTCCGAAAGAAGTATATGAAACACCAGAAAATATTTTCGTTGGTGGATTTATTGGCTCTCCTGCAATGAATTTCTTCCGTGGTAAATTAACAGAACAAGACTTTGTTATAGATGATAAAGTAAAGATTAAAGTATCTGAAGGCAAAATGAAATTATTACGCGAACAAGGTTATGTGAATCAAGAAGTTGTACTAGGGATTCGTCCAGAAGATATTCATGATGAACTTCTATTTTTAGAAGCTTCACAAGGAACAATATTTACAACTCAAATTGAAGTTGCAGAATTATTAGGGGCAGAATCTATTTTATATATGAAACTTGGAAATCAAGATTTTGCAGCACGCGTTGATGCAAGACATACTTTTGCACACGGTGATCAAATTAAACTTGCATTTGATATGAATAAAGCACATTTCTTTGATAGTAAAACTGAAAAACGCATTCGCTAAAATAGCACTTTTCTTTGCATCATACAAATACAAAAAAACCGTCCACATATGTATTTTGGGCGGTTTTCTATTATTATACTAGGGTTCCTACTGTATGAAGTGACTGTTCTTTTGTACTAATAATACCAAAAATAGGTAAATCAGTTAGCGTTACTTCTTCTTGGTGTTTCATAAACGATGATGTCAATTGTTTTATTTCTATCCAAACATCATTAATACAAAGTACATTGGAATCGTTCTCTTGTTGCCGCGAGAAAATAGAATCTATTTTATATAAGCCAGCATTATTAAATAACACATCAATACGATTATAAGCGTCAATCGCTACTTCAATGACACGTTGCCAATCTCCTTGTTTCGCCATATCATGAGTAACAAAAAGTGCCTCTCCACCTAAATCTACAATTTCCTCTGCTGTTGCTTGTCCATTTTCCTTATCAATATCCGTCACAATTACTTTTGCACCTTGTTTTGCCAACAAAAGAGCTGTACTACGTCCAATACCGATGCCACCGCCAGTTACAACGGCAACTTTTCCTGCAAGCTTCATCGTCATTACCCCTTCTGTAAGTCTTACCGTCATTCAGTATACTCCTTTCGCCTGTAGCTCTGCAAGCAGGAAAAGTCAATATCATTATTTGTAACCGTTTACTTGTTTATTTTCTCTTTTTTCTTACTATTATATTGATCAAAAGCTAGACCGATAAAAATAAGTATCCCCCAAAAAATTAAGCTACTTTCTGTCATTTCGATCTCCCCCTTGTTGTATAACACGTTTTCTTTATTATATCATTTTCTTAATTTTCAATCTAATTAAAATAGGATGTGTTAAAAACCGACTTTCTAACACATCCTACGTCAATATGGAGGTACTCTATAAGAGATGTTCATCCTTATATGAACTTCACTATACCAATTAAATTTATCAAATTTTATAAAACTTTAAGGATACACATGTTTTTTAATAAAGTGAAACTTTAATCAGTGGGGTTTCTTCATCCCCTACTGATTATTAGCCCTCACCAATCGGGCCTTTACGGGCAGTTTATCTCCCACCTAACTTCTTTAGAAGAGCGGAAGCGGCTCACTCAGAATCGCAGGACGCCCGCGCCCTAGGCAGAGAGGCGCTTTTTGCCTCGTCCGAGGGGGCGAAACGACCGGAGATTCTAGCCGCTAGAGCCGGACATTGCTCTCGCCGAATTTTGAGGTGAGAGTATTACTGCCCTAAAGTAGCGGGATAAACCTAAATAAAACCCCTCTTTGAATAGCATATTGCCTTTCAAAAAGGGGCTTTACAAAATATAAACCTTTATCATTCTATTATTCTTTAAACGAGACTCATCACTTTCGTTTTCATAATTAGATCATGGAAGCCACAATTATCTTGACGGAACAACATCATATATACATTACAAATAGATGGAATTCCTAGTAGCAATATGTTTGGTAATAACAATACAAAGAACCGTACTGTTAGCGTTTGAATTGTTAACTTTTCACTTGTTAATGATATAAGTCTTGTTCGTGTAATTTTTTTACCAATTGTACAACCGTTCCATATGAATGGAACAAAAATAAAATATATAGCCATTAATATAAAAACAATCATAAGATCATATCGGTAGTCACCTAAGCTTATATTAAAACGATTGAAAATGGCTCCATAATTTCCTGTTACAATGGCCACAACCGCACCGTACATAACCGAGATAAAAAACATATCAATAATGGAGGCACCTATGCGATTCATTACCATCGCTGGACGATGCATCTTTAACTTCATTTTATGTCGACTCCTTTACATCCTTCTTTACCTGCTTCATCGTACCATTTCTAAAAACCATTGTAAATAACTCATATATTGGCGTTTCCTTTCCGTTTCCTGTACAATGTGTTTACAATAAGTATTTTTAAGGAGGGCCTCATATTGAAGCGATTGATGACCGCAATTGCCATTATGTTGCTGACTGGTTGCACAGCAAATTCTAGCCACTCAGCTTACACCATCAATGATGAATATGAACTAATAAATACTTCCGGAAATGCATTTGAACTTTTTCCAAAACAAGACGCTATATACGCTACGCAATATGTACCAGCTAAAATTGTAGAAATTGCTTGGGACGATACATATATTATTGCAAAACAAATTGAAGAAAAATCTGATCCCAATAACCCGGAATCTAGTATTATAAATAAACAGAGTGAACATTATTGGATTATTGATATGAACAACAATCGACGTTTTGGTCCTTATAATGAAAAACAATTTCAGGAACAAAAGGAAGCATTTCGAATTTCTAAACAATTACAAACCGTAGAAGTGTATTTAGACGAGCAAAATAAACAGTCAGCAAACACCTAAAAACGGCTGTTTGTTTCAAAATCAAAACTTTTTCAGTCCATCTGTTGATTTAGATAACTTGGATGCTTCTCTTTTATTGTGATAACAGTACCGCATTTTTTACAAATTTCTACCTCCGCGACTGTTTGTGCAAATAAAGTAAGATAGTTTTTTTGGTTTGGTGCTATCGTTGCTTTTTCTATCTCTTTACTACCACATTCGTAACATCTTTTTTCCATTTCCCTTCCCCCTTTGCACTTTATAATACATTCGCTTTGATTTGACAAATTTCCTGTTCATTTTCTATGTAAATCCATTTTAGTCTTTCAACATATAAGTCGCTCATTCGAAGAAAAAAAGGTAGCCGCTACTTGTTTTCTCTTTCTATTTTTACTTGGCATGGGGCAGAAAAAAGATTTGACCGCTTCAGATCCTCTCTCAAACTAAAAAGAAGAGGTTTATGTCGATTTTTCAACTTGAATTTATATATACAAAAAAACATCTCACTTAGACAGTGAGATGTTAAATGTTTGCGGTTCTACAACTGTTTCATGTGTATCGCCCGTGGCCAGAACATCTGTTGTAAATGCGATTTGAGTAACCTCTTTTTTCTCATCCTCGAGTATTAATCCAATTATTCCTTCCCTTGTCTCGCCTGATTTGTACTCTTCTCTTGCAACACTTTTTGTACCTACAAGCGTGTCCTCTTCATATAGAAAGTTTTGTTTTGGAACATTAAATTGCTGTGTTTCATTAATTGTAACATCATTCAAAGAGAAAAATTGCATATCTTTATCTCCACTATTTTCTACCTTATATGTAATTTCAACATAACGTATTTTATCTTTAATATCTTTTCCACTTAACGAAGCGTACAACTCAGCATCTTCTCGATTAACTTTATCTCCAAGCCTGCGCTGCACTTCTTCTGGAGTCAATGCTGTATATACTTTCAATGTATCTTTTGCCTCTTGGCTCATTTGTGATAATGCAATAACCTTTACATCTTGCACATGTATTTTCATCGGAGTTACTTCAAACGTTTGATTCACATGTTTTAGTTGTTCTAATTTAAACGTTCCCCATCCTTTTTCTTTTACAGCTTGTCCGACTTTCTTTAATTCCTTGCCACCATATTCAGTCGTCTCTGGAATTGACTCTTTCTTCTTAGCATCTTTTTTTTCTTCCTTTTGGAAGCAACCACTTAATATAATGAGAAAACTACATAAAATACAAATACTTTTCCATATCTTCATCTTTTTATTACTCCTAACACTCTCATTCATAGTTCACTAAATGATCTCCTTATTTGATATACTACTGAAACAATGAATATACCAAATAAACACTTGTAAGTCCGGATACTATTATACTCCCTATATGTAAAATTTGAAAATACGGGTCTAACAATGCATGAGCAATAAATATCCCAAGCGCTGTGATCATGGACCATCCCCAGTATTTTACTTTCTCTCTCCCTGAAACCCTATCCATTTTTTGGGGAGAATCTCTATATTTCAAAAGAACAAATATAATGAATATAAAGCCAAAACATGTACTCCCATGTTGCATCAATTTATATATTGGTATCGAATAAATAGTTTGTTGTAGAAAGGATAGATTCATAACAAAATAACCCGTCTTATGGGAAAACGTATCCCACACAACATGTGTAAGCATACCAAATACTGTAGAATAGAGAAACACCAAAATTCCTTTCCCTGAAGTAAACTTCCATGGGATTGATGCTACATAACGATAGTAAGTAGAACATAATCTATCATAACGATATCAATTCTTTTTATGCAACACTTATTTTGACATTGGAATATCTATACTTTAAATGATACAATTTTTATGTAGTATATAGAAGATCAGTAGGGATTAAATTGTCATTCGTTCTCGCCTTTTTACTTAGTCTTATTGTACTTTTTCATAAGCACATACATAGGATTTCTTCTATGAAAACACTTAAAAATAGTAAAATATATTCCAGCACTATCAGGTCCTATTACCGTATTATTGATTTTACCTTAAAGAGAAATACATATGGCTGGGAAGGCTTAGGTTTTGATGCTCTCCAATTTACCATCTTATTCACAAGCTGTCTAACCCTTGTATTTGCAGCCATATTAGAAACGAAATCATCAATGAATTGAGGTTTATATATTGAATGAACATACGCCCTTTCTAAAAAGTGTCTCCTTGCAAAAAGAACAGATTCCTAGCTTTTCCGTGTACCCGTATTGTTTACCTGCGATCCGAACATTGCAATCACTCACTTTCCATCCTAATGTAACATTTATTATCGGAGAGAATGGAACTGGAAAATCAACATTACTAGAAGCAATTGCTGTCGCTTTAGGATTTAATGCAGAAGGTGGTACAAAAAATTTTCGTTTCACTACTTACGATTCTCACTCTTCCTTACACAAGTATATTCGAGTTGCCAAAAGCTTTGCTACACCTAAAGATGGGTTCTTTCTGCGGGCAGAGTCATTTTATAACGTTGCTTCCTATATTGATGAGGTGGATGCAAATGAGGATGCCATATTAGGCAATAAGGTAATTGATTCATACGGTGGTATATCCTTACATGACCAATCTCATGGGGAATCATTCTTTTCCTTATTTATGAAGCGTTTTTCAGAACAAGGTTTATATATTTTAGACGAGCCTGAAGCCGCTTTGTCTCCTATGAGGCAACTTTCTATGCTTATTCGGATGCATGAATTAGCTAAACAAGGATCACAATTCATCATCGCAACACATTCTCCTATTTTAATGGCTTACCCAGAGTCCACTATATATTCTTTAACACAAGAAGGAATTCATGAATCGACTTTAGAAGAAACTGAACACTATCAAACAACAAAACTCTTCTTTGAAAATCGTGATCGGTTATTCCATCATTTGTTTCAATCATGAATTTGAACTCTCATCAATAAAAAAGAAGCAGCAATTGCTGCTTCTTTTTACAACGCTTCTATAAATAATGCTACCCCAATGCCACCACCGACACAAAGAGATGCAATACCTTTTTCTAGTCCACGTCTTCTTAATTCGTGAATTAAACTTACCGTAATACGCGCTCCTGTGCAACCAATTGGATGTCCAAGACCAACACCACTTCCGTTAACGTTTACTTTCTCACGGTTTAATCCAAGTTCCTTCTCAACCGCTAAATATTGTGCTGCAAAAGCTTCATTAATCTCTAATAAATCGGCATCTTCTAATGACCAATTTACTTTCTCTAACCCCTTACGAATTGCTGGTGCTGGACCGATTCCCATAACTTTCGGATCTACCCCAGCTACAGAATAGCCAACAATTCTAGCTAACGGTTGTAAACCTTTTTCCTTAGCCTTTTCTTCACTCATCAATACTAAAACCGCACTTCCATCATTAATACCGGACGCATTCCCTGCCGTTACGGACCCACCTTTACGGAATGCCGGCTTAAGTCCAGCTAATTTTTCAGCTGTAATATCAGCACGCGGATGTTCATCCTTTGAAAATACTACTTCTTTTCTACGTTCTTTTATCGTAATAGGAACAATTTGTTCATCAAAATAACCTGATTCAATCGCCTGAAGCGCTAATTGATGGCTACGCAACGCAACTTCATCTTGTTCCTCTCTTGTAATTTCATATTGTTCAACTAAATTTTCAGCTGTTTCTCCCATCATAATATGATGGATCGGATCTTCTAAAACTTCCCACACCGTATCACGAATTTCTCCATGTTGAAGACGCTGTCCCCATCGGTGCTGTTTTAATGCATAAGGGCTTGAGCTCATCGCTTCTACTCCACCCGCAATAACAACATCACTTACACCTAGCTGAATTTGCATTGCTGCTGACATAATCGCTTGCATACCTGAAGAACATTGACGCTGAATTGTGTAACCTGTAACTGTTTCTGGAAACCCTGCTGCTAATGCAGCTGTTCGCGCTGTATTTGCTTCGTCTGTTCTTTGAATACAGTGTCCTAAAATGACTTCATCCACTTCATGAGGGTCTACTCCACCTCTTTTGACAGCTTCTTGAAGCACAGGAACAGCTAGTTCTACTGGCGTTACATTTTTTAGTGCTCCTCCAAAAGTTCCAATTGGCGAACGAACTGCGGCTGTAATGACAACATTATGCATCTTGCACTTGCCCCTCTCTTATGTACCCTAGTAAGTTTTTGGATGGAATAGCAGAAGATGTATATCTGAACTTATCATACTACAAACATACTAAAAAATCAAAATATTTGATATAGTAAAAATAGAGGGAATCAACCCTCTATTCCGTTAATGCATATAAGAATTTTTGTAAAATTTTCTCTGTTGTTTTATTTAAATTCGGTAACTTTTCAGCAGGAAAATACTTGAGATCCAGCCCTTCTTCATCAAGTTCTATTTTTCCACTCACGTGATGCGCTTGGTATAGATGAATTACATTATAAATTTCATCTCCATTTGGATAACGATAATACACATCTTTCCCAGAAAGGACACCAAGAAACTGCAACACCTTCGCTTCTAATCCTGTTTCTTCAAAAAGCTCTCGCCGAGCCGTTTCTTCCGTCGTTTCACCTAACTCCATTGCACCACCTGGTATACCCCAATCATATGTATCCGAGCGGTATTGAAGCAATACCTCTTGTTTTTCATTTAAAATGATCACAGCTGATCCTACAAGAATTAACGGTCTTGTACCGACTGATTTTCGCAACTCTTCGATATACCCCATTATAAATCTCTCCTTTCCTCACCCTTCCTTATCATAGCAAAATTCCTTATTTTTTTGTGCGATGAAAAAAAATATTCCTACTAGCAAAAAAAGGGAGCATCTGCTCCCTTCTAATCATTTTTATTTTCGAAAACTTTCATATTTAACTGCTTCAAACGCCTTTTCAATCTCTTCATTTCGATAATGAACATATGTAAAACGTCCTAATTCTACTAATCGAGCAATTTCCTGTAATGCTTTTTGCTTTTCATATGTCTCTTCAATCGTTACATGTACATAAAATTTCATAAGTGGATGTTCATATAAAGCTTCTCCAACTTCTACATATACATTCTCTACCCCTTGAACGACCCTTACATAACTTGCAAACTGATAAACAGCTTCTCGATCTGAAACAATTTTTAATGTATACATACATTCTCCCCCTTTTCTTTTACTATAGCAGAATGAATCACATATAATTGAATTAAACTATGAATATTTTCCGACTTCTTCCATTCATCCTTATATCCATATTATCCACTCCTCTATATATTCTCAGGTAAAAACATAGCTATTCATAAAAGAAAACTTTAATCATTCCTTACCAATCGAGATTTTACGAGCAGTTCTCTCATCTAACTTCTTTATTTTCGCTGAATTTTGAGGTATGAGTCTTACTGCCTGTTAATACGAGATAAAACATATTGCGAATATATAGATATTCTATTTTCTCATCAATTCCAACACACCAAAATACACCTAATTTATAGGGATTATATCCATACATACCCTTTTCCTTTCACATAGTATATTAATAAACTATTTTCCATTTGAGGTGTTTCTAATGGATCCGTACGTAAATATATGTATTTGCATTGCCCCAGGCTCTGATATTACAGAAGATCGCATTGCCAAAGACTTAGCAGTTGCTGAATCAATCTGGCACCCCATTTCATTTCAAATGAAAGATGTCATTATACTAAATGAATCCTTTAGATTTCATGATGGTGAAATTAGCTATATGGATTCTGTCAAAAATCAACCTAAAGTTTCTTCCTTTTTTAACACCTGTTCATCAGAAGTTCCCGATTGTGATATTTATATTTGTTATATTGGGAGTAATTATTTTAAAGAACAATCTGTAATTGCATGTGCCTACTCATTCGTTATAAACCAAATCCTCACAGGTTATATCATTCTTACTAATGCTGCTTCTCCTATGAAAAATATATATACACTTGCTCATGAAATAGGACATATTTTATTTACAAGGCGTATTAATGGAAAGCTTACCCATGCAGATCCACATTCTCCAACCGGTTCTGAGCATCACCCTTCTTCCACCAATCTTATGTACCCAATCGTACCTCGCCCTGATCAAGTACACATTGAATCTTTATTAACAAAAGAACAGCGAGCATTATCTTTACAGAGTTCTTTATTACACAGAGAAAAACAGTAACCATATCAGTTACTGTTTAAAATAAACCTTGTAGGTGGGAAAGAGAGTCTGACTATGTATAGAAGCGGTCAAATTCCCTTCCTGCCCATGCCAAGTAAAAACAGAAAGTAAGTGAAAATTACCATTCTTTGTAGCAACAACTCATATGTCGAAACATTAAAATAAAGTTGTATATAAGCTACTTCTCTCTTAATCTTATATATTCGCTTTTCTTTTCTCTAATTTCATATGAATCATTACAAGGACAAATAAAATAGCTAAAAATATGAATTGTTTTATATACAGACCTGGCACACTTGACAAATCTATTTTGAAGAATACATACTCTATTGTAATAGGAATCATTAAATATAATAGAGTAAACCAACCACCAACCTTTATATTTACAAATGCTGCTATGAGGAATATAGCACCTACAATACAATAGCTTTGCCCTGTAGTAAATTATATAACTGTCGTACCATAAAACTCATTTAATAGTGCGATGCTAAAAATTGATAAGAAATACAGCGCTCCAGTGGTACACATAATAATGAATTCAATTCCTTTACGTTTAAAAGCAGCTGTTCGCATCCCAAAAATCAATATCATAACACCTATAGCAAATATAATTAGATAACCAATTATTTAGATTAACTAATAATATAAACGATGATCTACCTGACTAAAAAATACACTCTTCACCATTGTGAACGCCAATGCATTCACAATGAAATAGACTAACCAACTATAATTCTCCTTCTTATCAACCTCCATCTCTCTAGCAAGCTGTTTGGCAAACTCTTTCGGTGAATCCCCAAAAATATCAACGACTGTCTTTCCTTGTTTTTCACCCTCTATTAAATGAAGCTCTGCATCTTCTAAAAAGGAAGTAATGTCAGATTCTTTAATCCCCTTTACTCGTAAATATGCGCGTGTCTCCTCTATAAATTTTTGTGATTCTTTTATAAGCATTGTTCTACCTCCCATCTATTTTATATGTTAGAAGTCTCCGTTCTTTTCAAATCTATTTTCATCAATAGAATTAAACTTCCATATAAAAAGAGCGGTTCCAGTGCTCCGAAATTCGTATCTTTAATTGCTGTACATTCAAACACAAACATAATGGTAAATAATGCAGCTACTTGAAGTAAGCCCATCCAGCTTGCTAAACGCATATTGATAATGGCCAATACACATAGTAATAATCCACCTAATAGATAACTTTGCACTGGTGATAAATAAAAGAGCGGTGGTTCATACCATTTATTTAGTAGCATAACCAAAACAATCAACGCGACTGGTAAAAGGGATATACATATATACAAAATAGAGAATTCCTTTAATTTACTTGTTATAAATGTAGATTTACGAAAAGCAATGATCCCCATAGGAATGCTAATAGCCAATACTATTGGATAACCGATTAAGCTGATTAATGATATAGATACCGGCTCATTCACCCCATGAAATAAAAGATCTGGAACAGACCAATACGCAAGAACTCCAATGATAAAGGAAATGAATAGATTCATGTTTTCTTTTTTATCAAGCTCCATTTCTTTTGCTAACTCTTCAGCATATACCTCTGGTGAATCTCCAAAAATATCTGCAACTGTTTTCCCATCCTTTTCTCCTTCTATTAAGTGAAGTTTTGCATCTTCTATAAAAGAATCAATGTCTTCCTTTTTTACTCCCTTCGTTACTAAATATACTGTTGTATCATCTAGAAATTTCTGCGCTTCCTTTGAAAACATTATTTTCCTCCTTTTATTTAACTATTTAATGAGCATATACCAGCTACCAAATTTACCTAGCTGTCTCTCTTTTATTCGCCTTCATAATAAATTCAATAATAATAAGAATAAATAGACTGCCATACAAACACACAATCTGAAATAACATCGGAATTAAATCCTCTGATGTAAATGTTTTAAAGACGAGCATAATAGCAAGTGGAACCACTAAATATAAAACTTTATACCATCCTTCAAAGTACACGTTTATAATTACTGTTACGATGAAGATTGCGCCTGCTATCATATAGCTCTGCAACTGAGTTAATTGAATCATTGGTGTAGGATAGATGATATCCAGTATAATTACTGCTCCTAATAAAACCATCGGAACTGCCATCAATAACGCTTGGACAAACAATTATTTTGAAAAATGTAATCGAAAAGCCATTTTACGAAAAGCCAGATTGGGCACTACAAGCGCAACCATTAGTGACATCCCATAGCCAATACATTGAACAACTGAAATCTGTAATTGCCCACTATCATTTACAACTAAGATAGAGGCAATAATCCAAAACGCAACAATATTCATCACTGTATATCCGATTTGTTTCCAGCTCTCCCTGCGATCTTTTTCCATTACTTTAACAAGTTCATTTGCATATTCTTTTGGTGAGCTTCCAAAAATATCTGCTACACTTTTCCCGTCCATTTCACCTTCGATTAAATGTAACTTTGCATCTTCTAAAAAGCTCTCAACATCACTTTCTTTTACACCCTTTGCTGTTAAAAACAAGCTCATATCTAATAGGAATTTTCTCGCTTCGGTAGATAGCATCATCGTCGTCTCCCTTTTCCTTCTAGCAAACGCTCTACACTACTCTGCATTGTCCCCCAACGCTCCATAAACTCATCTAACGCATCTTCACCTCTTTCTGTTAATGTATAATATTTTCGCTTTGGACCAGATGGAGATTCCTTCATTGTGCTTACTATTAGCCCTTCCTTTTGCATCCTTATTAATAACGGATAAATACTTCCTTCACTTGCCATAGTGAAACCATACTTAGCTAGCTTTTCACTCATTTCATATCCATATATTTCTCCTTCAGAAATAATTGCAAGGAGACACCCTTCTAAAATCCCTTTCAGCATTTGACTTGTCGACATAATTCAAATCCTCCCTCTATCTTGTTTTACAAGATAGATAAGCGTAAGTATCTTGCTTTACAAAATAGTATAGCAAAAGCTATTTTGCAAAACAAGATAGTTCAGTATATTTTTCCAAATCTTTGCAGGATTTTCATTACATTCCCTCTAAATAGAGCACTAAGACAAATTTTATATAAAGGAGTGCTCTCATCATGGTTTCAAATCGTGTCGTTTTTTTAACAGGTGCTGCAAGTGGAATTGGTTATGAAATGGGAAATGCTTTTGCGAAAGAAGGAGCAAAAGTTGTGATTAGTGATCGTCTTGAAGATCGTGCGAAGGAAGCTGCTGAACAGTTATGCAGGGAAGGTTATGAAGCAATAGGTCTAAGATGTGACGTTACATCTGAGAAAGAAATATCCGAGGCTATTTCTGAAACTGTTACAAAATTCGGCTCACTTGATGTGTTAATAAATAATGCTGGTATGCAACACGTTTCACCTATTGAAGAGTTCCCAACCGATAAATTTGAACTTCTGATTCAAATTATGCAAATCGCACCTTTCATCGCAATAAAACATGCTTTTCCAATTATGAAAAAGCAAAAGTATGGACGCATTATTAATATCGCCTCTATTAATGGGCTTGTTGGATTTGCTGGAAAGGCTGCCTATAATAGTGCAAAGCACGGTGTGATTGGTTTGACAAAAGTTGCCGCTTTAGAAGGCGCTACACATGGAATTACGGTAAATGCCCTCTGCCCCGGCTATGTTGATACACCGCTTGTTCGAAATCAACTCCAAGATTTAGCAACAACAAGAAATGTTCCACTAGAGCGTGTATTAGAGGATGTTATTTATCCACTCGTACCACAAAAACGATTGCTAGCTGTAGAGGAAATTGCTGACTATGCTTTATTTTTAGCAAGCGAAAAAACAAAAGGAATAACTGGCCAAGCGGTCGTTATTGATGGGGGATATACAGCACAATAATCTTTGTAACAAAAGGCTTTGCTCATTGAGAGCAAAGCCTTTTGTCATTTTGTTTCATGCGGAGCTTCATACCTTGTCATCTGTTGTGGTAATTTCTCAATTGCAACAATTACACCATCTAATTTACTTTCAATACGATGCAGTAAATATAAAGTCACAACAATTGGAAATCCAACATTACCGATCATAGATATCCATTCCTCCATCTACTTCTCCTCCTTTCTTTTAAATAAATAGAAAAAAGAAAGGAAATTTGGCAATAAAAAAATAAAATACTGTATATTATATACCTTTTCATTTTCCGTCATATAAGTCACAGTTATAAAAACAAAAGAGGTTCACCACTCATTTTCCCCTTCTGTTTTCATATGGCATGTGGCTAAAAAAGGAACTGACCGCCTCTACCCATGAGCGGATGCTCTCTTCCACTACTTTATGCCGGCCTTTCCATGCGTATTTGTTGAGCTTGTGTTCTCGAATAATGAAGCAATCTCTACTGAATAATCTCCTTGTAGAATTCCCTTTTCAGTAATAATTCCAGTAATAAGATCATGCGGAGTTACATCAAATGCAGGATTATAAACACCGACGCCCTCTGGAGCAATTTGTTTTCCAAAAACCTTTGTAACTTCAGATTCATCGCGTTCTTCAATCACAATTTCAGCCCCTGTTTTCTTCGTAATATCAAATGTAGAAAGCGGAGCAGCAACATAGAAAGGAATATGAAAATATTTCGCTAGTATAGCTAAATTCAATGTCCCTATTTTATTTGCCGTATCACCGTTTGCAACAATTCGATCTGCTCCTACAATGATAGCAGAAATATTTTTTGTTCGAATCGCATGGGCTGCCATATTGTCTGTAATGAGCGTTACATCAACACCAGCTTGTTGCAATTCCCAGGCAGTAAGGCGCGCTCCTTGTAAAACCGGCCTTGTTTCACATGCATAAGCATGTAAGTTCACCCCATGCTCTTTTCCAATATAAAACGGAGCTAGCGCTGTTCCATAACGAGCTGTAGCAATACTTCCTGCATTACAAATCGTTAAAATGTGATCACCATCTTTAAATCTAGTTAAAGCATGCTCTCCTATGCTACGGCATACACTTTCATCTTCTTGCTGAATTTTAAGTGCTTCCTCTTCTAATATTTTCCTTGCTTCTTTAATAGTTGTTACTTGCTTGATAGAAGCAGTCATACGATCAATTGCCCAAAATAAATTAACAGCTGTCGGACGTGAGGTTGCTAAATAATTGCAATCTCTTTTAAATTGTTTTTCAAAGTCAGTGATATTCGCAGCATTATATTTTTTTGCGGCAAGTGCTAAACCAAAAGCGGCGGTAATACCAATTGCAGGTGCCCCGCGCACTTCTAACATAACAATACTTTTCCACACATCCTCAATACTGGTTAACGTTTTATATTCTACAACATGCGGTAATTTCGTTTGATTTAATAATGCAATAGAATCTCCTTTCCAGCTTATAGAACGCGGAATGGCAACTGTTGTCATCATGCTTTCACCTTCCCTGAAACAATATATTGAAATAACGTTTGGAACAATCGAGTATCTGCACCTGTCGTTTCATGTAACAATAGTTCTCTGCCCAAGTTTAATGCATGCTTTTTAGTTTGAATTCTTCTATTCTTATCCTGAATTCCATCTAAATCTGCTACGTGTGCTAATCCAATTGTTCGACGAATGACTTCACACCCAGCAAATCCAACTGCATCAGCAAAAATATTTTGCAGTACAATTGCAAGCCATTGTTTCTCCTTTGTATATGATTCTACTCCTTCTAGTACCCATAGCTTTGTAAATACTTCTACAAAATTACTCCATGTTTTTTCAATATGATAGAATAATACACTTCGCTTCTCTTCTCTTGATAGCGCATTTAATAATAAATTTGCTATAAATTGACCTAGATCAAATCCTAATGGCCCAAATGTTGCAAACTCTGGATCAATTATCTTTGTTTCAGAAGGTGATGAAAAAATACTACCTGTATGTAAATCGCCATGAATTAGTGCTTCTTTTCTCGTTAAAAATTTATATTTATACTGCGCTACTTGTAATTTCAATTTCTTATCACACCAAAGTTCATCTAATGTAGGCTGTAATTCTTTCTCATAATTATTTGTATCATAATTTCCAAACGGATCTGTAAACACAAGATCTTCTGTAATTTTGCAAAGATCAGGATTTACAAATTTTCCGTCTAGCACCCTTTTCTCTTCTGCTAATAGACCAAAATCTGACGTATAAAAAAGAACGTGTGCCAAAAAGCGTCCAATATGCTGGGATAAAAGTGGATAATCTTCCCCTTCAATCAAACCTTTACGAGTAATAGTAAGAGATGATAAATCCTCCATTACCGTTACAGCTAACTCTTCATCGTGACCATATACTTTCGGAACATATTCTGGTACATATTTCGCAAAAACTTGCAATGCTTGACTTTCAATTGTGGCTCTTCTTAGCGAAAGTGGCCAGCTTTCCCCAACGACTTTCGCATACGGGAGAGCTTGTTTTACAATGATACCGCGTTCTCCATCATGGAGCCGGAATACATAATTTAAATTCCCATCCCCTATTTCATGGCAAGTCACCTTTGCTTTTTGCTCAAAGTACCCCTGCTCTTTTACATACTCAACTGCTGTTTCTTTTGTTAATGAACAATATCCCATTTTTTATCCCCCTTTATTAAATTCAGAGGCTTTTCATTATAAGAAAAACCTCTTTCCATGAAGAAAGAGGTTTGAAGTTGATCTTCTCCCCTCTTATCTGTCAGAAAGCCATCCTTTCTGCTGGAATTAGCACCGTGCCTTTTTGGCGCATAAGCGCCCCATCTCACAATGGTATTACGGTCGGTTGCTGGGTTTCATCGGGCCAAATCCCTCCACCTGCTCTTGATAAGAGTTGCATGATTTATTCAAATTTTTAAGTTTCTGTTACAGAATATAACAAGAATAAAAATCATTTGTCAATATTTTTATTTATATAATTCCGGACGTCGATCAGCAAAAACAGGAATTCCCTTTCGTACTTCTTTAATTTTTTCTAACTCTACATTCCCATACAAAATAGACTCTTCTTCTCCTGCTTCTGCTACAATTTCTCCCCATGGATTAACAATTAGAGAATGTCCAGCAAACACATTATTTGGATCCTCTCCTGCTCTATTGCATGCAACCACATAACATTGATTTTCAATTGCTCTCGCTTGAAGAAGTAAGCGCCAATGAGCTAAGCGAACAAGCGGCCATTCTGCTACAACGAATAATACATTTACTCCTCTTACAGTATGAACACGCAGCCATTCTGGAAAACGAATATCGTAACAAATGACACCACCGCACTGTACACCATCCAATGTAAATTCTCCTGTTTTATCACCTGCTATTAAATAGTTATGTTCATTCATCAACTGGAACAAATGAACCTTACTATACTCACTTTGTAGTTTTCCTTCCCGATTCACTGTATACATCGTATTCATAACACCGTGCTTTGTTTGTTTCGCAATAGACCCCCCAACAATATTCACACAATATTGTTGGGCCCATTCTGAAAGAAGTTGCTTTGTTTGAATACCATCCCCATCTGCAATTTCCGGCACTCTCTCTAAATCATAACCAGTCGTCCAAAGTTCTGGTAATACGATAATGTCCGGGTTTCCTTGCATCGCTTCTTCTATTTTTTTCTTTGCATTTTCAATATTTATTTTTACATTACCAAAAGCAATATCCATTTGAATACATGCGACTTTCATTCTATCGACCCCATCTTCAATTATTTTTTCTTTACAAAAACTTAGAAAGGTTATATCATTTGTCACTAGAATTGTAACAACTTTCAAAAGAGGTGGAAAGTATGAAACATTTTCAACCTTCCGAGATTACAACATCATTACCAACACAATTTTTTGCTTCACTTGTTGCAAAAGTTAACAAAGTCGTTGAAGCAGGGCATGATGTTATCAATCTAGGTCAAGGCAATCCAGATCAACCAACACCGCCGCATATCGTAACAGCTTTACAACGTGCAGCAGAAAAAACAGTTCATCACAAATACCCGCCATTCCGCGGACATGAAAGCTTAAAAAAAGCCGTTGCGACATTCTATAAACGTGAATACGGAGTCAAAATAAACCCTAAAACAGAAGTCGCTATCTTATTTGGTGGTAAAGCAGGGCTGGTTGAACTACCGCTTTGTTTTACAAATCCTGGTGACACAATACTTGTACCTGATCCAGGATATCCTGACTATTTATCAGGCGTCGCTTTAGCGAAAGCAAAGTTTGAGACGATGCCATTATTAGCAGAAAATGATTTTTTACCGGATTACACTAAAATTAATGATGCTATTGCCAAACAAGCCAAATTGATGTTTTTAAATTATCCTAATAATCCAACTGGTGCTATTGCATCAAAAACGTTCTTTGAACAAACAATATCATTTGCACATGAAAATGATATTTTAGTAGTTCACGACTTCGCTTATGGAGCAATTGGCTTTGATGGCAACAAACCAACTAGCTTCTTACAAGCAAACGGCGCAAAAGATGTTGGCATTGAAATTTATACACTATCAAAAACATTTAATATGGCTGGCTGGCGTATCGCCTTTGCGATCGGTAACGAAAGTGTCATTGAAACAATTAATTTATTGCAAGATCATATGTATGTCAGCATTTTTGGTGCTGTGCAAGAGGCGGCTTGTGAGGCGCTATTAAGTTCACAATCTTGTGTAAATGAACTTGTAGAACGCTATGAATCACGGAGAAATGCACTCATTACAGCGTGCCGTTCAATTGGATGGGATGTTGTCGCACCGAAGGGATCATTTTTCGCATGGCTTCCTGTTCCTAATGAGTATACATCAGAACAATTTACTGACTTATTGTTAGAACAAGCACATGTAGCAGTTGCACCTGGAGTCGGATTCGGTGAACATGGCGAAGGCTACGTTCGTATTGGGTTATTACATACAGAAGAGCGATTACAAGAAGCTATTCAACGAATCCAGAAATTAAAAATTTTCAAAAAAACATTGACACTATAAAGAAACTCTGTCAAAATTCAGATATCGAAAAAATTTAAACATTTCTAAATACTTCTTATCAAGAGCAGGTGGAGGGACGAGCCCGACGAAACCCGGCAACCGATCTACAATTGTAGGCACGGTGCTAATTCTCGCAGCATTACGCTGACAGATAAGGAGCTGGTTGTAAAAAAACCTCTCCTTAGCTGAGAGGTTTTTTTATTTAACTAGGAGGTTATGAAAATGAGCGGAATAACAGCAACTTATTTAATCCATGATGATTCTCATAATGTAAACAAAAAAGCAGAACAAATTGCTCTCGGTTTGACAATTGGTTCATGGACCCATTTACCACACTTATTACAAGAACAATTAAAACAACATAAAGGCAATGTCATTCATGTCGAAAAGTTAGAAGAACAAGAACATGTAAATGCGTACCTTGGAAAAAAAGTAACGCGTGGACTCATTAAAATTCATTATCCATCACTAAATTTCAGTCCTGATTTACCGGCCATTTTAACAACAACATTTGGAAAATTATCATTAGATGGTGAAGTTAAATTAATTGATTTAACATTTTCAGATGACTTAAAAAAACATTTCCCTGGTCCTAAATTTGGTATTGAAGGTATTCGACATCTCTTACATATTCACGATCGTCCACTTCTAATGAGTATTTTCAAGGGAATGCTTGGACGTAATATCGGATATTTAAAAACTCAACTACGTGATCAAGCAATTGGCGGTGTAGATATTGTAAAAGATGATGAGATTTTATTTGAAAACTCATTAACGCCACTTACGAAACGAATTCATGCTGGAAAAGAAGTATTACAATCTGTATACGAAACATATGGTCATAAGACTTTATATGCAGTGAATTTAACGGGACGTACTTATGATTTAAAAGAACATGCCAAACGAGCAATTGAATCCGGTGCAGATATCCTACTTTTTAATGTCTTCGCGTACGGATTAGATGTACTACAATCACTTGCAGAGGATAAAGATATTTCTATTCCTATCATGGCTCATCCTGCTGTTAGCGGTGCTTATGCATCATCAAAATTATACGGATTTTCTTCACCATTGTTACTTGGAAAATTGCTTCGTTATGCTGGTGCAGACTTCTCTTTATTTCCATCGCCATACGGCAGTGTTGCATTAGAAAAAAAAGAAGCCCTTCTTATTACAGAAGCACTAACAAAAGAAGCTTCCGATTTAAAAAGAAGCTTCCCTGTTCCATCAGCTGGTATTCATCCTGGTTTTGTTCCATTTATCCTTCGCGATTTTGGCAAGGAT
Source organism: Bacillus sp. Medicinal_06 (assembly GCF_056711665.1). Lineage (NCBI taxonomy): Bacteria > Bacillati > Bacillota > Bacilli > Caryophanales > Bacillaceae > Bacillus > Bacillus sp. Medicinal_06. The sequence continues at coordinate 329,489 of NZ_JBWYHD010000007.1, forward strand.
GTTGTCATTAATGCAGGTGGTGGTATTCACGGTCATCCAAGCAGTGCACAAGGCGGAGGAAAAGCATTCCGAGCAGCAATTGATGCCGCTTTGCAAGGAACACCATTGCATGAAGTAGATAACACTGATTTACATGCTGCACTACAATTATGGGGAAATCCATCTTACGAGGTGAAACTATGAGTCTTCAAATTTTTTGTGACTTCGATGGTACGATTACGAACAATGATAATATCGTTGCCATTATGGAAAAATTCGCTCCACCAGAAGCTGAGGAAATAAAACGAAGGATATTATCACAAGATCTTTCTATTCAAGAAGGAGTCTCACAACTTTTTAAATTATTACCAACAACTTTGCATGATAATATCATCAAGTTCCTAAAAGAAACGGCTAGTATACGCACTGGTTTTGAAGAATTTTTACAGTTTATAAATGAAAATAATATTTCTTTTTATGTTATTTCTGGAGGAATGGATTTCTTCGTTCATCCCCTCTTAGAAGGACTCGTTCCAGAAAATCGAATTTATTGCAATAAAACTGATTTTTCTGAAGAATTCATCAAAGTAAAATGGCCACACCCTTGCGATGAACATTGTAATTATGCTTGTGGTCTTTGTAAATCAACATTAATTCGACATCTTAGCTCTAACGATGATCTTCATATTGTAATAGGCGACTCCATCACAGATTTACAAGCAGCCAAACAAGCCGACAAAGTATTCGCCCGGGATTTTCTTATTACAAAATGTGAAGAACACCATATTCCTTACACACCATTTGAAACATTTTATGATATTCAAACGGAATTACAGCACTTGTTGGAGGTAAAGCTATGAAACAACTTTTTCATCAATGGCATAACTTAAGTGAACTAAAAAAAGAATTAACCAATCGCAACTGGTTTCCAGCAACAAGTGGAAATATTTCTATAAAAGTAAATCACGAACCACTTACTTTTCTTATCTCAGCAAGCGGGAAGGATAAAACAAAAACAACACCTGATGATTTCCTATTAGTTGATTATCAAGGAAAACCAGTCTTAGATACCGATTTACGTCCTTCTGCCGAAACCATATTGCATACGCATATTTACAATCATACAAATGCTGGTTGCGTCCTACATGTCCATACAACTGATAATAATGTCATCACAAATTTATATAAAGAAGAAGTTATTCTTCGTAACCAAGAAATTATTAAAGCTCTTGATATTTGGGAAGAAGGTGCAACCATTCACATTCCAATTATTGAAAATGATGCCCACATCCCTTCGCTTGGGGAAAAATTCAAGAAGCACATCCATGAAGATTCAGGGGCTATATTAATCCGAAACCACGGTATTACCGTTTGGGGAAAAGATAGCTTTGATACAAAGAAACGATTAGAAGCATATGAGTTTTTATTCCAATTTCATATAAAACTATTATCAATTCAAGGAGGCGTTTCATATGGCGCAAATTCGTATTCATGAAATAAATACCCGCATTGAAAATGAAGTAGAAGTGAAGCAATTTTTACAAGGAGAAAACGTTTTATATGAGAAATGGGATATTTCAAAGCTTCCTGCTCATTTAAAAGAAAACTACTCCTTAACTGATGAAGACAAAAAAGAAATTTTAACAGTATTCTCTAAAGAAATTGTTGATGTTTCAGAACGTCGAGGTTATAAAGCACATGATGTTATTTCCCTTTCAAAGGCAACACCTAACCTCGATGAGTTATTAATTAACTTTAAACAAGAGCATCATCATACTGACGATGAAGTTCGTTTTATTGTCAGTGGGCATGGCATCTTTGCCATCCAAGACAAAGATGGTCGCTTCTTCGATGTTGAACTTGAGCCTGGTGATTTAATCTCTGTACCTGAAAATGCAAGACATTATTTCACATTACAAGATGATCGCCAAGTTGTAGCCATTCGTATCTTTGTTACAACGGAAGGTTGGGTTCCTATTTACTAAGGTAGTTAGTTGAATAAAAGGAATTGGACCCCCTTTTCCTTCCTTTTATTCACTCTACATATATACATCCTCCTATGGAACAGGCTTATTTCATATTTTTGAAATAAGCCTGCTTTTTTATTTTCTCCTACTTCGTAAATTCATCACCTAGAATGAATGATCCTCATTTTTTCTTTTTCCATTTTATCAAGTATATTTATCAATAATTTTTGAACATTTTTTGAACTTTTTCTGAAAATTCTGTTTAAATTGTGTTATAATACAAATAATAGAAAATGTATCGAAAAAACTGTAAAAAAAAGGAGGAAGAACATGAATTTAATTATAGCACTTATACTTGGGGTTACTTGTGGGGCTATTCCTGCTATTCTTGGGGCAATTATGGAGGAATTAGAAATTGGTATGTTAGGTTTTGTCGCATCTTCTGTAAGCGCTTTACTTTTTGGCTTGTACGGTGCTATTCCTGTCGCTATTCTCTTTTCATTATATATATTACGTCACGCTCGCACAAAACAATTCAATCGCAATCATATGGCCCAAATCATTCCATTTCCAATTGAACGCTCTCGTCGTGCTTCTAGCTTATAATCCATTACTATATCCTCTCCATACACCTACTTTCATGCAACCTACCTTTGTCAAAATGAGCCTCCAGCTTTCAAAAAAATATTTTAAACAAAATAAAAAAGTCCTCAAACAAGGACTTTTTTATTTATTATCTTCCAAAAACTGAAATAGTTCTTGTAAATGAAGAGCATCTTCTCCGTAGCTAACAGATACATAACATACGCCATCAATTTCAGCATGCATATAAAGATCGATACCTTCACGATCGTACTTTAAAGCTAAATAAAATTCCATTTCTTCTAGCATTTTCTTTGATGTTCGAATAACATAATGGTCATTCTCATCACGTCCATATTCAAATGTTGGCTCAAAATCATATTTTTGTTTAAATGCTGCTTGTTGTTTATCATTAATCGGCATACAAGTTGTACGCTGCACAGCATCAATCATTCCATCAAATTTTTCTAAATTCATCATATTACCCCCTTATGTATTTTTTATATAACACTTGTGTTCCACTGTCTTCCTCTCCTGCTTCTATTAATTGTACATATAAGTCTTTCGCGAGCGTTAAACCTGGTACAGGTAATTCTAACTTTTCAGCCTCATCTAATGCAATCTTCATATCCTTCATGAAGTGTTTTACATAAAACCCTGGTGCAAAGTCTTCCTTTAGCATACGCGGAGCTAAGTTACTTAATGACCAACTACCAGCTGCTCCAGTTGAGATACTTTGTAATACTTTATCTGGATCTAATCCTGCTTTCTTTGCATATGCTACCGCTTCACAAACTCCTATCATATTAGAAGCGATTGCAATTTGATTACACATTTTTGTATGCTGTCCACTTCCTGCCGGCCCTTGTAATTGAATGTTTTCCCCTAATATCTCAAATAACGGCAAACAAGCTTCATACACATCTTCATCTCCACCAATCATAATGGCAAGTTTTCCTTCTTTCGCTCCAATATCGCCTCCCGATACTGGTGCATCTAAAGTATGTACATTTTTTGTTTTTCCATCTTCATATATACGTTTTGCTAACGTTGGTGTCGATGTTGTAAAATCAATTGTAATTGTTCCTTCATTTGCATATTCTAGAATTCCCTCTGTTCCGAAATAAATTTCTTCTACATCATGCGGATATCCTACCATCGTCATAACAACATCTACATTCTTTACTAATTCTTTTGGTGAATCACACCAATGTGCTCCTTCATTTAATAAAGAAGTTGCTTTTTCTTTCGTACGGTTATATACATATACTGTATAACCACCTTGTAATAAATGATGTACCATACTTTTCCCCATAACACCTGTACCTATAAAACCTATTGATGAAATTACTTGTTTCATCTACTCATCCCCTTTTTTCTAATAAGTCACTTACCATTTTTCGAAATTCCTTATTGAAATCATCATTTATGCTATTTTGTACATTTGAAAATAAGATAACAAACGTTCTCTTATCTTTATTAAAATTATTAAATGTATTCCAACCAGCTACTACACCATGATTATGAAAATAATCAGAATAAATATAAAAACTCAATGCATACTTTTTTTCTGCTGAAGGTATAAACATTGCTTGTATACTTTTCTGTGAAAGAAGTTTTCCATTTATAATCGCTTCATCTAATTTCTTCATATCCCCAACTGTAGTATACATCTCGCCGCAGCCATATAGCCAGTTCATTGCTAATTTTGGAGCTGGTACAAGTATATTATTTTCCTTTTTATACCCTTTCGTGAAATGTCTCTCTCCTGGCGCCATTTTCCCCATACCTGACTCATGCATGCCTGCTCGCGCAAATATATTCTCATTTACATATTCCCCCAAAGACTTCTTAGATACATTTTCTATAATATAAGCAAGCACCATATAATTATAGTCAGTGTATTCCCAGCCAGTACCGGGTGGAAAAGCTACTTGCTGGTTTCCAATCCAAGTAACTAAAGCCAAACGGGATGCAGCATTCACTTTTCCTTTTCCCTTCCCTGGTAAACCAGAAGTGTGTGTGAGAAGGTGGTATAATGTAATATTTTTATCTGCGGGGAACGAAGGGATATATTTATTTACATTGTCCCGAATATTTACTTTCCCCTGCTCTTGCAACTGTAAAATGGATGTTGCCACAACAGTCTTAGTAATTGAACCGATGCGATATTTTGTTTGTGGTGTATTTTTAATTTTATTTTGCACATCCGCATATCCATAACCTTTATTGAGTAACACATGACCTTTATCCTTGACAAGAACCGTTCCATTAAAGTCTTTATCTATTAAATATTGATCTAACTTTTGTGCAATACTAGCATAATCAGTTGATGGTCGCTTTTTTTCTTCCAAATTATCCTGCAATTTAGATTTAACAGAAGGGATTGCCTTTGCTATTGGCGCTTTTGGCTTCTCCGGCGTATCCCAAAAATAGTACACAATTCCGCATACTAAAAAGCAACACAAGACCATCATAATCAATCTTTTTAACATTTAAAAACCTCCACAGTTACTTCATCATAAATGGCGCCCTCTTTCTATTATCAAACAACAGAAAAAAATCGCAACACTTTGTTGCGAAAAATTCACATTTTTTCTTCTCTATATAAACGTACTTGGTTTTTCCCATTCTTTTTCGCTTCATATAAAGCAATATCTGCTCGTTGCATCAATTCCTCTTTTGTAATTCCTTGCTCATATAAAGCAACTCCAAAACTTGCGGTTAATTTTGAAATACTAGAGAATTGTTTTGTTTCAATGAAAAAACGTAGCGATTCAGCAATTTGGAAAGCCTCTTTTTCCGTCGTATTTGTTGCTAATATAATAAATTTTTCTCCCCCCCACCGTGCCAGAATATGCTGAGATGCTATTTTAGATTTCATAAGTTCGGCTAATTGAATTAATGCTAAATCACCAAAATCATGTCCATATGTGTCATTCACTTTTTTAAAATCGTCTATATCAAAAAGAATAACCGCCATTGTTTGATTCATTCGTTTCTCACTTTTCCAGTTTTCTTCTAATAATTGTTGAAACTTCAAACGGTTGTATATTTCTGTTAAAGAATCAATTGCAGCAAGCTGTTCTTGCTCTTGATATAATTCATCTAATTCCGTAATATCGGTACACTTAACAATAAACCTAGACAAATCTTCTGGTACAGATACGGCACGTAATAAAAAAACGAACTCTTCACCTTCATAATTATACATTTTTATTTTTCTGGATTGCTCTAAAGAATCATCGAGCCAAGTTATATCGTGATTTGTTGTGTAATATCCATTCTCTTGAATAAAATGTTCCGCAAATACCATATGATTCTCACGGTATGAAAGTAAATTTTCATATCCAAAAAAACTTAAAAAGTTCGTATTACAGTCGACAATTTCATCATCTTCTACAATAAATAATAAATCATTTTGAAAATCAAACATCATTTGAAGAAGCTCTTGTTGAATAGTCAATTGCTGCAATAGTGATAATTGGTAAAGAGTTTTGTTTACCTCTTCTAGCACAACCTGCGGTGTAACAGGAGCCATCACAATATTACGTACCCCTATTGTAAGTAGATCTACAAATTTTGATGTCACCGGCTGATCCCAAATAATAATAAAAGAACTCATTGAATTATATATGTGTTTTATATACTCTACTTGTGCACCATTCGACACATAAATGATTACAATTTGTGGTCGCACTTTTTCATATAATAGTTCTCCTTCTTCAAAACTATTTGCTATAAACATACATTTGGGATGTATATTGTCAATCGTATACTGGTGATTACACCCTTCTTCTATATAAAGTACATTTACATGGAGATCTTGTAATACATTTTGAAAAACCGTATTCTCTAATAAAAAATGTAGTATGTTCACCACTGGTCTTCACTCACTTCATATATCCTGTTCTACTGAATTCTTCACTATCCTTTTCTATAAGGGACCGCTATCAAAAGAACCCGATTGATGAGGGCTGAGTATCAGCAGGAACGAAGAACCCTCCCACTGACAGGAGCTTCTCTTTACATATTTCTTTCTTAATCTGTGAATCATCTTTTTATTGTATGACTTTATGAACGGCAGCGATTGTACGAATGTCCTCTTTTTATTCTATTCTCAACAACTTGACAATTAAAATAAAGGTATTATATTCTTTTACAGTGATAACTTACAAAACGTAAGTGAAAATTACATATAGTATTTTTTGTAAATCGATATAAAACTTGGAGGTATATTATGACACAGCAAGATTTTTTTACTGTTTTATATGAACGAACATCTAATCGTGCATTCAATCCTGAAAAGGAAATTTCAAAAGAAGAATTACAAGAAATTTTGAAAGCAGCGTGCCAAGCACCATCAGCTTGGAACTTACAACATTGGAAGTTTCTTGTTTTCCAAGGTAAAGATGTACAAAGTCGTTTACATCCAATCGCTTATAATCAACAACAAATTCTTGACGCCTCTGCAGTAGTCGCTATTTTAGGTGACTTAGAAGCGAATAAAAACATTGATCCTGTATATGGACCAATCGTAGAGCAAGGATTTATGAAGGAAGAGGCCAAAGAACGTTTGGCACAAAATATTGAATCTGCATATAAACGTGAACAATATCCACGAGATGCAGCCTTCTCTAATGCATCTCTAGCAGCAATGCAGCTTATGCTTGCAGCAAAGGCAACTGGCTGGGATACTTGTGCAATCGGCGGCTTTAATCCACAAGCACTAATGGATGAATTTAATGTTTCTTCTCGCTATGTACCAATCATGTTAATTACAATTGGAGAATCGACTTTAAAAGGACATCCAGCACCACGTATGAATGTCGAACAAGTAGCCGAATGGGTAAAGTAAACCGTCTCACAATGACATAAAAACCGAAGGAGATTCCTTCGGTTTTTATGTCATTTCTTTGTAATATTTCAACATATATAAATAACAAAACACTCCTCTTTCCCCCTTTGAACCGTAGTGTTTTGTCGAATTTTGTTACATACTGAAATATAAAGGGTGTTTTTTTGTTACAATTATGATACAATGGTAACAAACAGATAACAAGAGAGGGATTTTCATTGAATTCATATGGAAGCTTTATTGCATTTTTAAGCTATACCGTAACTGTTCTGCTTCTATACTTTATTGGTGATGCCACAAATATTACAATATTACAATTTCCAAAAGAAAAGGCACTACAGCTAGAAGAAGGACTACATATCTCACAATCTATCGTACCATTACTGTTGGCTCTTCCCGTATATGCAATCGTTTTATATAAAAGTAGAAAAGTGTAAAGGATACCTCGTTATAAATGAAGGTGTCTTTTTCTATGTATCCGGTTATTCGCGAATAGCCAAATCTCCCCTAAAGATTCTTGTTGATTCAAAGATGAGAAATACAAAATAACTCCCCCTAAAATTCCGATGCTTGAATAAAAAAACACACGAATAAAAGTTGCAATCTATCTTCCCCTGTCATTTGTCCTTATCCAAATACCACTAAGTAACAAATACCCATCTAGTCATTTAAAATAAGAAAATATCCCAGCAAAAATTCCACGCTATGTCCAATCACCACATATGGAACTTACATACATTATAAGTGTGAAGGGGGTGAAGAATTATGTTTGGATCTTTTGGATGTCGTGATGACTTCAGAGGTTGTAACTTTGACGATGGGTGTAAAAAAGATGATTTTAGAAAAGATGATTCTAGAAATGATGATTTTCAAAGAAAATCACTATGCAATGTCCTTGTTAACATTTCAATTGGAACAAAAATTTCTCTTCTAAAAGTTAAAGATTGTGGTACGTTCCGTGATGTAGTATTCGAAGGTTTTTCTTGTGGTGTGGCTCTCTTCTCCAAGAATAACTGCAGAAACGATCATCACCATGATTCAGGTGATAACAACAGACACAAAGACGATTTTAAAGGATTATTACGTGTTTGCCCAGAGGATATAATCGCAATTGCAATTTGTTAGAAGATTAACCTTGTACAAAAAACCTGAGACCGATTTCAAATCGGTCTCAGGTTTTCTTTTTACTATTAAATACTTTTAACTAATTCAACAACTTCTTCAGCAGTTGACATTGTTAATGCTTTTTGTGCTAACTCTTCCATTTTTGCTTTTGACAACTTACTTAGTTGTGTTCTTGCAGGAAGGATAGATGTTGCACTCATGCTAAATTCATCTAAACCTAATCCAAGTAATAATGGGATTGCAAGTGAATCTCCTGCCATCTCACCACACATACCAGCCCATTTTCCTTCTTTATGAGCAGCATCGATAACCATTTTTACAAGACGTAAAATAGATGGGTTATACGGTTGGTATAGGTAAGATACACGCTCATTCATACGGTCAGCAGCCATTGTATATTGGATTAAATCATTTGTTCCGATAGAGAAGAAATCAACTTCTTTAGCAAACTGATCTGCTAATACCGCAGAAGCAGGGATTTCTACCATCATACCTACTTCAATATCTTCAGAAACAGTTGTACCAGCTTGAACAAGTCTCTCTCTCTCTTCCAATAAAATTGCTTTTGCTTGACGGAATTCATCAAGAGTTGCAATCATTGGGAACATAATTTTTAAATTACCATATACGCTTGCACGAAGTAATGCACGAAGTTGTGTACGGAACACATCTTGTTCTTCAAGGCATAAGCGAATTGCACGGTAACCTAAGAATGGGTTCATTTCTTTTGGTAAATGTAAGTATGGAAGTTCTTTATCTCCACCGATGTCAAGTGTACGAACAACAACTGGTTGACCTTCTTTTACACCTTCAAGAACTGCTTTATACGCTTCGAACTGCTCTTCTTCTGTTGGAAGGTTGTCACGACCCATATATAAGAATTCTGTGCGGTATAAACCAACGCCTTCTCCACCATTGTCAATGATACCTTGTACATCATTTGGTGTTCCGATGTTTGCAACAAGCTCAACATGATGTCCATCGCTTGTTACAGTTGCTTGATCTTTTAATTTAGCCCATTCAGCTTTTTGTTCTTCGAATTTCGCTTTCTTTTCTTGGAAAGTGCGAAGAGTTTCTTCAGATGGATTTACAATTACTTCTCCATCTAAACCGTCGATGATTACCATATCGCCATTTTGGATTTTCTCCATAACAACTTTTGTACCAACAACAGCTGGAATTTCCATAGAGCGAGCCATAATTGCAGAGTGAGATGTACGTCCACCAATATCAGTTGTAAAACCTTTTGCATATTTACGGTTTAATTGAGCTGTATCAGATGGTGTTAAATCTTCAGCAATGATGATTACTTCTTCAGAAATTGTACTTGGATTTGAGAAGTTAATTCCTAGTAAATGTGCAAGAACGCGTTTTGTTACGTCGCGAATATCCGCTGCACGCTCTTTCATATATTCGTTATCCATGTTTTCAAACATAGTAATGAACATTGTTGCAACTTCATCCATTGCAAATTCAGCATTTACTTTTTCATTGTTTACTTTATCTTTTACTGGATTTACTAGTTCAGGATCATTTAGTACTAGTAAATGTGCTTCAAAGATAGCAGCTTTATCAGCACCAAGCTCAGCAAAAGCATGGTCTTTAATTGCTTCTAATTCAGTTTTTGCTTTCTCAAGCGCAGCGTCTAAGCGTGCAATTTCTGCAGCTTCGTTCGTAATCGTTTTCTTTTCAATGTTAAATTCAGGATTTTCAAGTCTGAAAGCCTTTGCAATAGCAATCCCACTTGATGCAGCGATCCCTTGAATATTAAGAGTCATTATTCTCCTAATCCTTCGTTTTTCATAGTTTCTTCGATAGCTGCTAGTGCTTGAGCTGCATCATCACCATTTGCAGTGATTTTAATTTCTGCGCCTTGTTGAATACCTAAAGACATAACACCCATGATTGATTTTAAGTTAACGTTTTTACCGTTATACTCTAAGTTAATGTCAGCACCGAATTTGCTTGCAGTGTTAACAAGTAGAGTTGCTGGACGAGCATGAATTCCTGAGTCACTAGTTACTTTAAAGATTTTTTCCATAATAATCTATCTCCTTTAAATACAGTATTTTTTAGTTGTATAGACGTGAGTACTACATCATCTATTGTATATAATAGGCGATGTCCGGTCAACCACATCGCCTATTATAATTATAAACATTTTGCGTCAATTTCTTACTGAATGTCAATAATAGCTGTTTCACCTTTCTTGACATTACCTTCTTTTTTCAATTCAACTTGTTGTCCTTGCGCTAAATTTGTAAAAATAATTGGTGTAATAATAGATGGTGCATTTTCTTTTACAAATCCTAAATCTACTTTTAATAAAGGTTGTCCTTGTTTCACTTGATCACCTTGCGCTACAAGTGCTTCAAAACCTTCACCATTTAATTTTACAGTATCAATACCGAAGTGAATCAAAATTTCTTTTCCACCTTCAGATTGAATACCAATCGCATGTTTTGTCGGGAAGACGTTGACAATCTCACCGTCAACTGGAGAAACTACTGTTCCTTCTGTTGGCTCAATTGCAAATCCATCACCCATCATTTTCCCTGAAAACACTTGGTCAGGTACTTCTGTAATCGGTAAAATCTTACCTTCAATTGGAGATACAATTGCTTCATTTGTATCAGCTTTTTGTACAGGCTCTTCTACTTTTACAAGTTCTTCTTTTTCAACATGAGGCGTGCGACCTGACATAATATCATGAATTTGTGATTTTAGTGTGTCTGATTTCGGTCCAAAAATCGCTTGAATGTTATTTCCAACTTCAAGTACTCCTGCTGCCCCAAGTTCTTTTAAACGATCTTTGTTTACATTTTTTTGTTCGTTAACTTGAACACGTAAACGTGTAATACAAGCATCTAAAGAAGCGATATTCTCTTTACCACCAAGCGCTACTAGTACTTCACGTGGAAGTTCGCCTGCTTCTGTTTTCCCTGCGCCATCAGTATCTGTTGTTACTTCACGACCAGGTGTTTTTAAATTCCATTTACGGATTGCAAAGCGGAATCCGAAGTAGTAAATCACTGCAAGTACAAGACCAACAACAATTACCCACCACCATGGTGTACGGTTTTGAAGTACACCGAATAACATAAAGTCAATTAAACCACCAGAGAATGTCATCCCAATTTTAACACCTAAAATATGCATTGTCATAAACGATAAACCAGCAAATACAGCATGGATTCCGAATAATACTGGTGCAACGAATAAGAATGAAAATTCAAGTGGTTCTGTAATACCTGTTAAGAAAGATGTTAACGCAGCGGACCCTAAAATACCAGCTGCTAATTTTTTATTTTCTGGACGAGCTTCATGATACATTGCTAAAGCTGCTGCTGGAAGACCAAACATCATGAATGGGTATTTACCTGTTGTAAATGTACCAGCTGTTAATTCTACACCGTCTTTTAACTGTGCCATAAAGATTTTTTGGTCACCGCGAATTAACTCGCCTGCCGCATTCGTATATTGGCCAAATTCAAACCAGAATGGTGAATAAAAAATGTGATGTAGTCCAAATGGAATTAAGGAACGTTCAATTAATCCAAAAATAAATGCTGCTAACGTTTTGTTTGCATCAATCATTTGATGTGAGAACGTATTTAAACCACCTTGAATCGTAGGCCAAATGAAACACATTAAAATCCCTAATAATAAAGAGAATGCTGCCGTTGCAATCGGTACGAAACGTTTACCTGCAAAGAATCCTAAGTATGGTGGCAATTCAATATTGAAGTATTTATTATAGCAATACGCCGCTAATATCCCGACGATAATACCACCAAATACCCCTGTTTGCAGTGTTGGAATCCCTAATACATTCGCATACGCAGGATCTGTAAAACCGATTTTAACCGGGTCAGATCCAGTACTTGTTACTTTTACTAGCTTGTCTACTTCTAAGAAAACACTCATTGTTTTGTTCATAATTAAGTAGCCGACGAACGCTGCTAATCCAGCTACCCCGTCTCCACCCGCTAGACCAATCGCTACCCCAACTGCGAATAATAACGCTAGGTTTGCGAAAATAATATCACCAGATTGTTCCATGATTTTTGCAACCATGACAAACCAATCTGCTTTTAAAGCAGGAATGAAATTTGTTAACGTTTCATTCTGAAATGCGTTACCAAATCCAAGTAAAATACCTGCTGCCGGTAAAATCGCTACTGGGAGCATAAGCGCTTTTCCGACTTTTTGAAGAACACCAAAGATCTTCTTAAACATGGAAACCCTTCCTCTCTTATCTATATTGTACTTTTCGACAAACGCCAAAAAGGCATGAGGAAAAAAAAGATAGAACGGTAGCTATACAAAGGGTAGTATGTCCCTTTCTCTAGCTTACATTCCTGACTTTTCTCCACTCATGCCTGATCGAATCAGTAACACGTGTCAAAAATAGGTTTACTTATAAGTTCACTATTTTAAAGCAAACGTTTTCGTTATTTGCTTTCATTTGTTTGTCGAATTTTGTATAACTTTGCATGACTTATTATACAAAACAATTGTAAGCGATTCAATCATTTTTTTTAACGTTTTCATTTTAGACAAAATATATGCCTTTTACACGTGCTCTGCTTTTACTAATCTTTGCAAGTGCATCGTTAAATAAATGCTCTCCGCTTCATATACAGGAAGCTGTAATTCTTTTTGCATCACCTTCACAAGTTTCCAAGCTAAATTATAACAAACTGGATACTCTGCTTTTAACAAATCAGCAAACCCTTGCGATTCTTCTACCTTTTCTCCCTTTTTCACTCGTTCAATTGCATATTGCAAATGACGAATAAGACGTAAATAATGAATGCTTTCTGGATCTAATGTAAGGTGTAAGTTTGTTTCAATTAAAGAAACAAGCTGTGCAATAAGACGGGAGTTTTGATTAACAGACGATAAATCAGAATTTGTGAGTGAACTATAAATATGAAGTGCAATAAAACCAATTTCCCCTTCTGGTAATGTAATTTGCAAGCGGGAATTCAGAAGTTGTACAACTCCCTCAGCGATTTTATATTCTTCAGGGTACAGCATTTTTGTTTCAACTAAAAAAGGATTATCTATTGTAAAGCCTTGTTTCAGTCTTTTAATTGCAAAAGAAATATGATCTGTTAAGGCAATATGAATATGCTCGTTTAATGGTGACTGCGCTTTTTCTTGAATGTACAGCATAATATCGCTCATCAATTCAATTAACTTTTCACTCACATGTGGCACTAAAAGTTTATATTGTTCACGGTCCCGTTCATTTTTTAAAACAAACATTTTTTCAATTTGTTCCGCATCTAACATATCTTCTGCTTTTTTTCCAAATCCAATTCCCTTGCCAATCACTACTACTTCCTCATGTTCCGGATGGCTCGCAATGATGACATTATTATTTAAAACTTTTTTAATTTCTAGATAATTATTCATATAACACCACCCTCGTACTTAAATAGCCTGCTTTTATGTTACAGAACATCCTTCTTTTTCGTCAATGCAAAACATCTACCATTTTAGAAAAATTCATTTTTTAGACATGATTGTACGATATACGTATAATGTAAGAGCATATGTACATAGAAAGGAGAGAGCAACATGATTAAAATGTTTGTAAGCGATATTGATGGTACAATGATGCAACATGGAGGCATCATTGATCAGGAAGATATTGCCGCACTTCGTAGTCTCGCAGAACAAAATGTAATTCTTTGTTTCGCCTCTGGTAGGCTAGATAATGAAATTGCTGGTTTAATGAAAGAGGTTGGTGCTCATTTTCACCGCATCAGTGTGAACGGTGTCTTTGTATATACACATGACAATAAACAACTATTGTCAGCGACATTTGATTCAAATATTTTACCCGATTTGTTAGCTATGACAAAAGAGGAACCGTATTTTCGTTATGTAAGTGATGAACATAATTATTACATCGAAGAAAAAACACCTTTTATCCATGAACTTGAAAAACAAGTCACAATGACTTCTGTTGAAGAACCAAATTTATTAGAAAAAATTGATGATACAATCTTCCCAAATAAAATTTCTGTTGGTGGCATGAAAGAGGACTTACAAGCTCTTCAGAAGAAAATTGATGAAAGATTCCATGGGAAGGTCAGCACTTTTATTTCTGCTGAACAGTGCCTAGATGTTATGCCACCCAATATTAGTAAAGGCTCAGCTATCTCAGTTTTATTACAGGAATTCCAAATAAATCCTGAAGAAATTGCTTGTATTGGTGACTCTTATAACGATATTCCAATGTTCGCACTAACACCTCATAGCTTTGCCATGGCGCAAGCAGATGACGCAGTAAAAGAGCATTCTCATTATGTCGTAGACTCTGTAAAAGATGCTGTCGAACACGTTCTAGCCTTCAATTCAAAGCAAAATAAAAATACGACTCACTCCATATAAGGATGAGTCGTATTTTTATTTCTTTACATACCTAATTGATCGAAAGTTTACTATGTTTCAAAAAATGAGGTATATTACTTGTTTCGTGAAATACTCGTAATAAACTTATAACGATCACCACGATAAATACATTTTACATATTCTAACGGTAATTCGCCTTCTGAATATGACCATTGTCGCATTACAAGCACAGGTGCTTTTTTAGGTATATGCAGATGTTCTGCTTCATCATCTGTTGCAATTGAAGCTTCAATTGCTTGGGTAGCACGAACAAGTTTAAAGCCTAACTTTTTCTCTAAATGTTCGTATAAAGATTGTTGCAGAATTTCTTCGTTAATATCTTTTACAAGAGTTGGTGACAAATATGTTGTCTCAAAAGCAATCGGCTCGTCATCAGCTAGACGAATACGTCTCACTTCATATACCGATTCTCCCTCTTGAATTTTAAGCCGTTCTGCTATTTTAGCAGTAGCTGGAACGAGACGGAAGCTTAATAACTGACTGCTTGGTTTCATACCACGGGAAAGCATATCTTCTGTAAATCCCGTCATCCCTTGCAGTTTCTGCTCCACTTTTGGAAGTTGAACAAATGTTCCAATTCCACGTTTTCGGTATAAATACCCTTGTTCCACTAAATTATTAATTGCCTGTCTGATTGTCATGCGACTTACTTCGAACTTATCACAAAGTTCATTCTCAGATGGAATTTTATCTCCCGGCGTCCATTCACCGTCCTCAATTAGCTGTTTCACCCACTCTTGAATCTGATAATAGATCGGAAATGGTGAATACTTGTCGATGTTCATCAGCAATCGCCTCACTGCATAAAGATAGAGCTTCTGGATCAGCAATTACGGTTACATTCGGATGACGTTGCAGTACTGTAGCAGGACACGCTTCGCTATACTCACCTTGCAGTAGTTCTTTGATTGCTTCTGCTTTTTTCGGTCCCATAGCAACAAGTAGAATTTGCTTCGCTTTCATAATACTACCAATCCCCATTGTAATTGCATGAGTTGGTACATCTTCTTCTTTTTCGAAGAAACGAAGGTTTGCTTGGCGTGTAGACTCTGTTAATTCTACAATGTTAGTTGGAGAATCAAAAGCTGTTCCTGGCTCGTTAAATCCGATGTGACCGTTTTCACCGATTCCAAGAATCTGTAGGTCAACTGGGTTAGCTGCTAGAATGCCTTCATAACGCTTGCACTCTTCTTCTAAATCACTTGCCATCCCATTTGGTACATAAGTTTCTTTAAATGGAAGATGATCAAACAACTGTTCTTGCATAAAATAATGGTAGCTGTTTTTATCTTCGTGTGGTAAATTTACGTACTCATCTAAGTTTACAGTGGTTACACGGCTTGTATCAAGTTTATTTTTTCTCATTTCTGCATAAATACCAAGTGGAGAGCTTCCTGTAGCCATTCCTAATGTTGAATTTTCTTTTGATTTTACAACTTCTTCAATTAATTTATAACCTGCTTCTGCTAATTCTTCTGGCGTTTTTACAACAAGAATATTCATCTACTCACTTCCCTTCCTTCATATGAATTCCTAATCGAACTGTGTCATATACATGTAAATCTTCAGTCATGACAACAAAATCTGCATCTTTCCCTGATGCTAGTATACCTTTATTTGTTAATCCAAACTC
Organism: Bacillus sp. Medicinal_06; assembly: GCF_056711665.1. Classification (NCBI taxonomy): domain Bacteria; kingdom Bacillati; phylum Bacillota; class Bacilli; order Caryophanales; family Bacillaceae; genus Bacillus; species Bacillus sp. Medicinal_06. Next base: position 346,062 of record NZ_JBWYHD010000007.1, read on the forward strand.
TTCTGCTTGGTTAACTGATGTCATCAGAACAGCCTCTTCAATAGAACAGCCTGTGAATTCAATTACATTTCGGAATGCTTGGTCCATTTTCAAAATACTACCAGCTAATGTTCCGTCTTCTAAACGAGCACTGCCATCTTTTACGTGTACAGGTTGTCCACCAAGTTCATATAATCCGTCTTCTAAACCTTTTGCACGCATCGCATCTGTAATGACACTTATTTTTTTAGGACCTTTTAATTTATATGCTAATTTCACCATGTCTGGATGAATGTGAATACCATCTGTAATCACTTCAACCATTACATTTGGGTTTAATAACACATGACCGACAACACCTGGTTCACGGTGATGTAAACCACGCATTTGATTGTATAAATGTGTAGCATGTGTAATGTTTCTATTTTTTAATTGTGCATCAATTGCATCTGTATGCCCCATTGTACCAACAACACCAGTTTCAGCAAGATACTGTTCAAACTCTACCGCACCCTCTTCTTCTGGTGCATACGTTACTAATTTAATTAAATTACCGCTTGCTTCTTGCCATTGTTTAAATTGTTCAATATCCGCAGGGACGATATGCTCAAGTGGCTGTGCTCCTGCACGTTTTTTTGAAACATATGGTCCTTCTAAATGAATATATTCAAAATGTGCTCCTTTTTCTTTTGCTTCTTTTGCAGCACTTAAAGCCGCTTCAATCGCTTCTGGAGCTTGTGTCATTGTTGTTGGGAAGTAAGTTGTAACTCCTTCTTTTAACATTTCTTTACCAAGAGTTACTAATCCATCGCTATTTGCATCCATCGCATCAATATCGTATCCACCATGAATATGAACATCGATCATACCTGGAATCACAATTTTTCCTTCTGCATCAAACACAGTTTCATTTTCTTGTGATACATATTGAGCCATCAAACCAATTTCTTCAATTTTTTCTGCGTAACGAATAAATCCACTTTCCATTACTTCGTGACCTGTATAAATTTTGGCATTGATGACAACTTGCGTTTTCATTTTCATCGATCCTTTCCCATGAAATACCTACTTGTTATGATTACCTATTTGCCTAATTCCATCTTAATATATACACGAGTAGTTGTCTATACATTAAAAATAAATTTCCTCTTTTATGATCAAAAAAGGAAATTCTCTTTTCTTCCCTAATTATAATATATATTATGCATTTTTTCCAAAAGGAGACAGTAGACTTTTTATGAAATTTGGTATCGATTCCTTATTTTATCTAGATTTTGATTATCAATAAACAATACTAGTTTACTTTAATAACGGAAGTAGCAAATTAGACCTCATTACAATATGCTCTCCATCTGTTTCAATTTCTACCGTTCGTTTATCTGTTGTATATGTCATCACACCATGTCTCTTTAACCTTTTTACTACACTTTGATGTGGATGCCCATATGGATTTTTTTTATCATAAGAAAGAATAGCAAATTGAGGATTTGCCTTTTCTAAAAGTTCTTCACTAGTTGACGTATACGAACCATGATGACCTACCTTTAAAACATCTGCATGTACATCATACAACCTTATTATTTTCTTTTCAGTTTGTACATCCGCATCTCCCATTAACAAAAAATCAGCTTTACCATATCGAACTTTTAAAACAATTGATGATTCATTATTTTCATCCTTCGACTTCCCATTATTTAATACTTGCATGGAAACATGAGGATCTAATGGGATATACTGTCCTTGTTTTACACGAACAAACGGAATCCCTCTCTTTTTAATATCGTTCCTATACGTATGATATGTAAAAGAACTATAGGTTTTGCCGCTATCTAATACAAGTGAAACTGGCATTTGTTCTATAATCGGTATAAGTCCGCCTATATGATCCATATCTGGATGAGTTCCTACAACAACATCTAAATGGTTAATTCCCTTTTCAACCAATTTTTGAATGATTACCTCTCCAGCCTCATAAGGACCTCCATCAATTAACACTGTTTGACCATTAGGTAAAATAATAAGTGTGGCATCACCTTGTCCTACCTTAAAAAAACTCACTTTCATTCTCCCTAAATGCGGTCGTTGTACGGAAAAAGAGGACGCAGTATGAACAGACGTCATATATCTTTTGGCAGATGTGCTGTTTAATGAAAAACATAATAAAACAGAAACTAGCAATAGAATAATCCGTACACCTTTCATAGTTCGTCTCCTTTTTTCATTTAGTATGGCACGAGACGTATTTCATATACAAAAAAAGCTTAGCAATGTGCTAAGCTACGATTTTGACAGTTCTTGCAAAGAACCAAAGAATAAGTCTGCTTCATTCATTTGTTCATTTTCTTCAGAAAGGGTTGGTAAATCTTCTAATGTTTGAAGTCCAAATGTATCTAAGAACTCTTTCGTCGTACCATATAAAATAGGGCGCCCTGGACCTTCTGCTCTGCCCGTTTCTTTTATAAGTAAGTGTGATACCAATGTTTGCAATGCCCTGTCCGTTTTCACACCTCGAATCTCTTCCATTTCAGTTCTTGTAATTGGCTGACGATAGGCAACAATCGCCAATGTTTCAAGAGCAGCCTGGGAAAGAGATGCTGCTGTTGGCGTATCCATTAATTTTTGATAATAAGATGCATGTTCTTTTTTTGTAGCAAGGCGATACACTTTTGCAAATTGTACAATTTGCAATCCTCGCTGCATCCCTTGGCATTCCTTTTGCATTTCTTCGACAAGCTGAATTACATCTTCCACTTCAATTTCAAGTACTTTTGCAATTTGTTCTGGATAAATCCCTTCATCACCCGCAACAAATAAAAGCCCCTCAATTATTGCCATCTGTTCTTTTCTATCCAACATACAATCTCCTTTCTCATATCTTTCCGCGCAAAAATATCCACGACAAAAACCGAATCACAGTATATTGCGCTCGGTCCAACACTCCTTCTATTGTTCCAAACAAAATCATGTAAAACTATGATCAGCGAATTTACTTCCACTGATCATTCGTCTTGACTAATCAAATACTTACTGCTAATTTTCATTACAATCTTGAAATAGGATTTCCTAAGATTTAGAGCGAGTCAAAAAGATTTCATCAAAATTGTGTTCCTGCTCAATAACAATCTGCTGGTTTTTCATAAGTTCGAGTATGGCTAAAAACGTCACAACCATTACTTCACGCTCTTCATCAACAAATAAATCATAAAAGCTTTGGCGTCCTTCCGCTGTATCTAATTGCTGTAAAATATCACTCATACGCTGTTCAATTGGTATTTCTTGACGAGTAATTCGCGTTGTTACTGGACGTTTTGACTTTTTTCGACGCATAAGTTTTTGAAATGCTGCTAACATATCATACAGTGTGACATCGAGAGGTAAACTTGTCTCCTCTTCTTGTTGAAACGATGTAAAATCGATTGGTGGACGTGTATAAAGTTGTGCTCTTTCTTGTTCTCTCTCTTTTAATTCAGCAGCAACTTGTTTATATTTTTTATATTCAATTAACCGCTCCATCAACTCTTGACGAGGATCATCCATAAAATCTTCACCACTATCAGGTACATCTTCTTCTTGTTTCGGTAACAGCATTTTACTTTTAATTTGTAATAGCGTTGCAGCCATCACCAAATACTCACTTGCAACATCCAGTTGCAATTCTTTCATCGTATGAATATAAGATAAATACTGCTCTGTAATTTCCGCTACAGGGATATTATATATATCGATTTCATAACGATGAATTAAATGTAACAGTAGATCTAAAGGTCCTTCAAAAGCTTCTACTTTAAAATTATATTGCACAAAGCATCCCACCACATTTTTTCTATAACAACATAAGTATAGAGCATACTTATGTTCTATCCAACCTTTTTAAGAAATTTACTTAAAAATAGACATCTGCCCATGCAACAATGCCCACCTCTTCATATGATAAAAGTGTAGTAAGTTCAATGTAGGAGGTAAAAAACTATGGGCCATGTTGATTGTGGTTTTAATGGCGGTTTCGCTTTACTTGTTGTGCTATTTATCTTATTAATCATTGTAGGCGCGGCTTGCTTCTGCTAATGCAGAACATAATAAACGGCTAGGGAATCTCTAGCCGTTTATTATTTATCCTGCTATTTACAGGAAATAACCCCCATACTGATTAAAGTTTCACTTTATCTCTCATCTCTAAAAAAGAAAAGCTTTAGAATTCTCCCCTACTCACATTATCGTTACGCTTCATGGTACACTGTACATAAGACCGTTTAGACAGGAGCGAAAAGAATGTATCCTACTGCATACATACAGTTTTTAATTCATTTTCACGGAGATTACGATTACTTCGAATGTCACGAAGTATTAGAGGAATATTGGAAATTAAAACCAAGAGGAGAGCGTGACAACTACTGGGTTGGTTTTATTCAAATAGCAGTTTCTTTATACCATCACAGACGCTCAAATTGGAATGGTTCAATACGAATGATGAAAAGCGCCATTGCTATTTTAAAAGAAGAAAGTAAACAAGTGCATGAATTAGGTCTTGATCACCCAAAACTTTTAACTATTTTGCAAAAACAATTACAGTCTATTCAAAAGAAAGAACCTTTTACACCTATATTTTTACCTTTTTCAGACTCTTCTTTGGAAAATACATGCTTGCAATTGTGTACAGAAAAAATGCTTCCCTGGAAAGATGCTCATTCACTACCTACTGAGTACATTGTCCATAAACATAAATTACGTAACAGAAATGATGTAATTGCCGAACGAAACGAGCAACTAAAAAAGAGAAAGCAGAGATGACATTGTTCTTATCTCTGCTTTTATGAATGTATATTTTGTTCTACTTCCTTACACTTTTCGCAAAAACTAGTAGTTTGTTCATTACCACAAACCGTAACACCTTGAAACTTATTTTTTAATTCTTGTACCATCTTCGTACCAATCCCCATGTGACGATGAGATGGATTCACACTAAGATGTTGAATCTCTAATACATTTTCTTGATTGATAATTCCAACTATCCCAACAAAATCATCATTTTGTTTCCACAAATACAGTTGCCAACTATCGTTTTTATCATATTCTTTCATTGTTAATTGTAAAGTTTTTACATCTTTTTCAGTCGGCATAAAAGAAAGAAGTCCCATTGCAATCTTCTCATAACTTTTTTTAAAACGAATTAACATAAATCTTATCCCTTCTTACAAAAGTTACAAACCATGTATCCCCTCTACCACTATTTCTACATCATATCCATTCTACAATATTTTCACTATAGTGAGAAGGGCTGCCAAAACAACTTGATAATCATACAAAGAGAGTTTAGGAAAGTCAACTACATATAAATTTTAAAATGAGCATAAAACCTTTCCCTTTTAGGCGGGAGGAGAGTATCCGTTCATGCATAGAAGCGTTCAAACCCTTTTTCTGCCCCAGGCCAAATCAAACAAGGGAGAAAAATTGAATACAATTCAATCATAACGCCTATAAAAAATTTTACTATATCCTATGTATGTTTACAAAAACTAGTTCTTCGCATAATAACTTTATTCTCTACATTATCATTTACTGTACAACTATCATCAATTCCTCCTTATAACATAAAAAACTACTCTTCCCTTTTCATATTGATTGCAAAAGAATTATCTTAAACTGATGATAGTAAGAATAAGTACAAAAAAAGAGAGCTAGATTGCTCTCTCTTTCACTTACTCTTCCCAAACTTTAACTTCTTTCATTACATCGCCTTGACGCATGTTTAATACTGTTTCAATACCGCTTGTCGCTTTACCAAACACAGTATGTACACCATCTAAATGTGGTTGTGGCTCATGGACAATAAAGAATTGGCTACCACCTGTATTACGGCCAGCGTGTGCCATAGAAAGTGCTCCAACTACATGTCTATGAGGATTCCCATCAGTTTCACATGGAATAGAGTAACCAGGGCCACCCGCTCCTGTTCCTGTTGGATCTCCGCCTTGACTTACGAAACCAGGAATAACGCGGTGGAATGTAACACCATTATAAAATCCTTGGTCTGCTAATTTTTTAAAGTTTTCAACTGTTTTTGGTGCTTCTTCTGGGAAAAATTCTAATTCGATTTTTTCACCATTCTCCATTAATATGTATCCTAAAGTTTTCATACGTATATGTCTCCTTTCAACTATCTCAGCACTATATTACCATATTCGCGTCCAGAAACAAAAAGAATCCGACAATCTGCATACTTCTTTTTTGAAATCAAGAAGAAGACGGATGACAAATCAGAAAAATATACTATAATAACTGTGTTGCCCGAAAATTCCAGAAAGAGAAAGGGAGCGATTTTTCGTGAGAACGAAACTATTAGCTCTGCTACTAGCTGTTACAGTATTTATGATTCCAACAGCTTCATTTGCAGATGTGATTGAGGGAGAATCAATCGTTACATTAGGAGAAAATTTATCTGAACAACAAAAACAAGATCTTTTAAAAGAAATGAAAGCGCCAAAAGATGCGCAAATTATTACTGTTTCTAATGCGGAAGAACATAAATTTTTAGAGGGTATTGTACCAAAAGCACAAATTGGTACGAGAGCTATTTCCTCTTCTATGATTACGTATACAAAACCAGGATCAGGTCTTATTGTGCGAGCGAAAAACATTAATTGGGTAACAGATGCAATGTATACAAACGCACTCATTACAGCAGGTGTCAAAGATGCAGAGATTCAAATCACAGCACCCTTTAAAGTATCAGGAACAGCTGCTTTAACAGGACTAATGAAAGCTTACGAAACAACATCGAAAAAAGAAATTCCTGAAGAAGTAAAAAAAGTAGCCAATGAAGAAATGGTACAAACAGCCAAGCTTGGTGACAAAATTGGTGAAGAAAAAGCTGTTCAACTTGTTGCAAAAGTAAAAGAAGAAATTGCTAAGGAACAACCAAAAACAACAGAAGATTTACGTGCGCTAATTAAAAAGATTGCTGAGCAACTTGGTATTACACTAACAGATGAGCAATTAGATAGTTTAGTTTCATTATTTGATAAAATGAAAAACTTAAATATTGACTGGAACCAAGTTGGTACCCAATTAAATAAAGCGAAAGAACATGTTTCAGCCTTCTTAGGATCTGAAGAAGGACAAGGGTTCCTAGATAAAGTAAAAGATTTCTTCTCTAGTATTATTGATTTTATTAAATCCTTATTTAAGTAAGAAAAAGCTCGTCATTGACGGGCTTTTTCTTTATACATCCGAATCAAACCCTCTTTTCTAGGTGGGAGAGATCATCCGCCCTTGCATTGTAGCGATCAGAGCTTTTTTAACACCATGCCATGTGCAAAACAAAGAGAAAAAATGAGCAGATGCTTCTTTTATTTTCATAGTCACGACTTATATACTTGAGATTTATATAAGCAAGGGTAACTTCATAACAGCTTCCTCTACAGAACGAACAACGTGACGTGCTTTTTCTTTTACATAGGGATGTGCATGATGAAGAGTGAAAGAATTTGGCGTTACTGCAAACATGGAGATATCATTAAAAGAATCACCGATACATGCTACTTCGTGCGCTTCAATTTTCAAATGCGCCATTAAACGTTTTAAAGCACTTCCTTTACTAACTCCCATTGGCATAATATCCACATAGCCTTTTCCAGAAATAAAAATTTCAGCTTGTTCATGAAAAGTTTCTCTTAGTTCTTGATCCAATTTCACAATTTTTTCTGCTTCTCCATACACAAACAACTTTGCAGGATGTACACTTTTACCAAATTCTTCTTCTAATGTTTCTATTTCAGCAATATGCACACCCATATATTCTTCAAAAACATAATGATGTTCGTTTTTCTTTTTCGTATATCGCTGCTCTTTTGCACACACAATATCAGCTAGCTTTTTTTCATGTATATATCGATATATTTCCTGGGCAACTCCATCATTAAATTTCGATTCATGAAATGTTTGCCCGTTTGGTAATAGCATCGTAGCTCCATTTAAACCAGTTGTATAATATGGAAATGTGAACCATTTAACTGCATCGTGAATTCTATGTGTAAAACGGCCAGAAGCAAAGCAAATATTTGTCCCTTTTTCTGCTAACCAACAAAGTGCTTTTTCATCTTCCTTATGAATATGACTTACATTATAAACAAGTGTATCGTCTAAATCACTTACAAATAATTTAATCATGCTCTCTTCCCCTTTCATACACAATTTCTACTCTAATTGTACGAAAAAAATGTTGTGTTTTTGTTAAAAAACGATAAATTTATAATAAAAAATAAGCAGGAAAATAATCCTGCTTATTTTTGTCTACGTATATTTTGCGGATGTACAATGCTTGGACGTACTTTTAAGCTAGACATAGTTGGACGTAACAAAATTTTCGTTAATGCGCCCCAATCAAACGGTAGAAACGGCCATAAATACGGTGTTTGTAAACTTTTAATAGATGTTAAAAATAAGATTAACATTGTCATTCCAACAATAAATCCTATTTCATGAAATAAACCGGTTAAAAGAATTACGAATAATCTTCCTAGTTTATTTCCGAGTCCTAATTCATAACTCGGTGTCGCATATATTCCAATCATCGCAACAGCTGTATATAAAATAACTTCTGGAACAAATAAGCCAACATCAATTGCAATTTGTCCAATTAAAATCGCTGAAATTAAACCGGTAGCTGATGATAGAGGGGTTGGCGTATGAATCGATGCCATTCTTAAAAATTCAAGCCCAATATCTGCCATAATAATTTGTAATACAATAGGTAAATGCGTCATTTTATTCGGTCCAATAAAAGCTAGTTTTTCCGGTAATAACGTTGGATCTAAAACAAACACGAGCCAAAAAGGCATCAAAAATAGGGAAAATAAGATACCAACAAATCGTACCCATCGTAAAAATGTACCAACTGCGGGATTTTGTCTAAACTCTTCCGCATGCTGTACATGATGAAAATAAGTTGTTGGTGTAATCATCACACTTGGAGATGTATCAACAATAACTAATACGTGCCCTTCTAATAAATGATTTGCTGCTACATCCGGTCTTTCTGTATAACGAATAAGTGGAAAAGGATTATAGCCTTGTTTAACTAAAAATTCTTCAATCGTTTTATCTGCCATCGTAATTCCATCTACTTCGATATTCTCTAGTTCTTGCTTAATAATCTTTACTAAATCTGGATTGGCAACATCTTGAACATACGTAATGCAAATATCTGTTTGCGATCTATCCCCTACCCGGATAATTTCATTTCGCAAGCGCGGATCACGAATACGTCTTCTTATTAAGGCAGTATTTACAACTATATTTTCTACAAAGCCATCTCTCGCTCCACGTACTACTTTTTCTGTATCTGGCTCTGTCGGTGTTCGCCCTGGATAACTACGAACATCAATTACAAAAGCTTCCGTCTCACCTTCTACAAAAATAATCACGAGACCAGATAAAACTTGTACCATTACATCATCCATCGTTTTCACTTTACTTACTTGTTGATGAATAAGTCGATTTTCTAAAATCTCTACTGTATTCCCCTCAGCATTCCTTATCTCATTTGTATCCACTGCTTCTTCCAAAATTGGAATGATATAGTTTGTATCACACAATCCATTTACAAATAATACACCGATTTCTTTATCAAGAATTTGAAATTTACGAATTCCAACATCAAATGTAACACCGAGTCCGACTGTTTGTTTTAAATAATTTTCATTGTCACTTAAAAAAGAAGAAATCGGGATATTAACGTTCTTCTGTTTCGTCATAAAATCCACTTCTTTCTAAAATTAATTGAATTGCTTTTTTTGTAATAGGTGATCCTCGTTCCCACTCATCATTTCCACACATTTTTCCAATATCACCAATCCCAACGATGACAGGGACATTTAATTCATCTAAACAGTAAATCGTATCCCCATTAATCCTGCCAATTTCACCATCGGGCAATCCAAATTTGTCAACGCCGTATTCTGTTAATCTGCCTTCTCGATCTACACTGACATCTACACGTGCCCACTCCCAATGATGTGTATTAGACGCAACAGCTAAAATACCAAGAACATCAATGTTTTTATGCATCGCCACATATTTTAATGCCTTTTCACCTGAACCTTCTCCGATAAATCCACTATCATCAAACATGACAAATACAGGGTCATATGGCGTTTGCATAATCAGCTCCACAATCTTCTTTCCTGTCAACTTGGTCGGATTGCTTTGGGAGGCTGAAATACACCTTCCGCCAAATTCCTTTGTTAACAGCTCAATTGTTCGCTTTGCATATTCATCTCCGTCTGTCACCAAAATAACCCTTCGTCTCATTTGTTTTATCCTTTCGGTTTACATATAAGTGCCACAAAGAACGCAAATAATATCGCTGCTGAAATACCCGAGGAAGTTAAACTAAACATCCCAATTCCTATTCCTAAATAGCCATGTTTTTCAGCCGCCTCTAATGCCCCATGTAAAAGGGAATGTCCAAAGCTCGTTATAGGAACAGTTGCACCTGCACCTGCAAATTTTATGAGTTTATCATATAGTCCAAAACTATCTAAAATCGCTCCAATCACTACAAAAGTTGCCATCAAATGTGCAGGAGTTAATTTAGCAAAATCTAATAAAAGTTGTCCTATTACACAAATAGCTCCTCCAACAATAAACGCGTATACAAAATCCACACTTCACACTCCTTTTACCCTTTCAAATACAATGCCATGTGCGATTGTCGGAATCGTTTCTTTTTGTTGTATCATAATCGGGCTTAACAATGCTCCTGTTGCAACTACAAAAATACGCTGTAAGTTTCCCTTTTTCATTTCTTCTAGTAAATGACCGTATGTTACAACTGCCGAACAAGCACAACCACTTCCACCTGCAAAAACTTCTTCTTGATCCTTGTGATAAATCATTAGTCCGCAATCATTATATACATGCCCTAAATCATATCCTTCCTCAAGTAAAAGCTGCTTCGTAATTGGCGCTCCAACACCTGATAAATCGCCTGTAACAATAAGATCATAATCAGCTGCACTTCTCCCTAAATCTTCAAAATGCTGTTGAATCGTATGAGCAGCTGCAGGTGCCATTGCCGATCCCATATCAAAAGGATTTGTAATTCCTAAATCTTGTACCTTACCAATGGTGGCAGCTGTTATTTTAATATTGCTCGGTTCTTTACTAATTAAAGCTGCTCCCGCCCCTGTAACAGTTGATGTAGCTGTACCAGGCCTTTGCCCTCCATATTCTGTCGGATAACGAAATTGCCGTTCTGCAGTTGCATTATGACTACTAACCGTAGCTATCACACGGTTAGCAAAGCCGCCATCAATAAAAGCCGATCCGATTGCTAGTGTCTCCATTGATGTTGCACAAGCACTGAACATACCTAAAAAAGGAATTCCAAGCTCTCGTGCCACATAATTCGCTGTAACGGTTTGGTTTAATAAGTCACCTGCTAAAAAAAAATCAATTTGCGAAGGTCTTATATCCCCCTTTCGCATAACTTGCTGAATTGAATCATTCATCAACCTTCTTTCAGCGAGCTCCCAATTTTCTTCCTCGCAGTGTAAGTCATCGTATGAAATATCAAAACACTTTCCAAGAGGACCTTCCGCTTCTTTTGGACCGACAGCAGTACCTGTTGCATTCACAAATATATGATTTTGAAATACCCATGTTTGCTTCCCTGTCAATCTCATATCTAGTCTCCTTTAAGACATCCAAAGTTTAAACGTATATCGAATGAGTCCAACAATATATGCTCCAACAACTCCAAATACAATTACACTTCCAGCAAGCTTAAACATATTTGTAGCAACTCCAAGTACAATTCCCTCACTACGATGCTCTATTGCTGCACTTGCCATTGAATTTGCAAATCCAGTAACAGGAACTGCTGAACCAGCTCCTCCAAATTGACCGATTTTATCATACACACCAAGTCCAGTTAACATGGCTGATAATAATACAAGCGTTGCTATTGTAGGGTTTCCTGCATCTTGCTCACTGAAATGAAAATAATGCATAAAAAATTTCATCAAGCATTCACCTACCGTACAAATCAGTCCCCCCACGACGAATGCTTTTACACAATTCATCACATAATTTGGCTTTGGATGATAATCTTTTACTTTATTTATGTAATCATCTTTTAATTTATCTTGTGTCATCTGATGCCTCCTACCGTGCAAAATAAATCCAATGAAATAAAGAACCCATTACCTTTCCAAGTACAAGTGCAACAAGTAAAATAACAATTTTCCCATCTACTCCTACCCGTTTAGCTAATATAGGTAAAACATTTAATACTTCTGTCAAAGCTGCAGCAAGCATACCAATGAATGTTCCACAAAATAAGCCAAGTATAATAAGCCAATACTGAGATACTTGAAAGGTTATATCTCTTAAACTGCACCATGCCCCGACCAAAGAACCACCAATTACAGCCCATTCAAAAATTTGAATACGATGGCCACTCCTTGTTAACTGAGCTAATCGTGGAATAACACCGAGCACAGCTAAAAATGCAACATATCCCCCTCCAACTGCGATACCACCAGCAAGCCCCATTACGATCACCAAACCATATTCAATCATCTGCAATTTGTTTTGCACTCTCTTTATTTTCATTAATCATGACATATTGATCGAGTGATTGTTGATACTGGAACATTTCCACTTCTAACGGACTCGGCTCTTCATTAATTCGTTTTTGAAACACATGATTAAAAAATAGGACCATCCCTAATCCAAGTCCTAAAGAATAAGGAATTTGAAATAAGAGTGGTTTATAGTTAATTTCTCCTGTAATCATGTAATATAGACGTCCATGTACTTGTTGCATACTTACGTCCTCATGAAAATAAATAATTGCCAGAGCCGCCCCGACAAAAAGTAATATCCAAACCAATCCAAAGAAAACGGGGTTTACTTTCTTTTTTTCATAGACGATTTCAACAAGTGTTTGTCCAGGACCAAATAAATTAATTTGTGTATGCTGCGTAGTTTGCCCAATGACTTGAATAATTTTCATCGCATCAATTACAACATGTGTTTTATCACGTTTTGTGATTTTATAGACGAGCTGTTTTTTTATTTTTTCTACTACATCAGACTCTCCAACTACTTGTGCAACATCTTCAATCTTCACCTCATATGAAGGCGATACTTGCAGACGATTTCGCATTTTGAGATAGATTGTTTGTTCCACTTAAAGCTCACCTCTTCACTTTTCCTCGTAGTTGTAGTATGGTTTTTGGAAAATTTTCTAATACAACATTTTTATAAAATAAACTTTGTACGGTGAATTTTTATCAACGATCACAGTGAATAAAGAAAACAGGAATTTTAGTAATAGGGTCTTATGGAAGAAAATGGTGAATGAAATTTTATCGTTCCAATTTCAAATATATCGACATTGCCACAAATAACGATAAAAACAGGAGCCTGCTGACTCCTGTTTCCCCACACCCTTAAAGAAAAAACATCCGCACCTTTTTGGCGCAGATGTTTTTTTATGCCTTCTTTTTTCTAAATAAATTCATAATACTTAAAGCTAATCCTCCCCAAATGACTACAATTCCAATGATCATCATCATAATTGCTGATCCACTCATTATGAAACACCTCGATCTTTCCATTCTTTTTCAAGCTGGGCAGAATCTGAATGTATTTGCGAATTCCATTTTTTCACGCTAATAATTAATGCAATGATAAGAAATGCTGCTGCCAAAGCCCAACCATACGTTACGACAAATTGTGTTGGATAATCTCCGTAATTCTTTTGAATGTTTTGGATTGTACCATCAATCAGCATGTACCCTAACATCAGTGGTGTAATAACAAGTAAACTAACTCTCCAGAACATCCCTAGCTTAATATCCGATGTGAAATTCGCATGATTTTGATATACTGGTAAACGGCGAAGGATAAGTCCAACCGTAACTACCTCTACCAATGCAATTACAATAAGTCCAAAGTTATTTGCAAAGTAATCTACAACATCTAGGAACATAAGCCCGCCACGTGTCGCAAATACAAGTGAAACTAGCACAAGAAGAGTACCCATAATTCCAATGGTCTTTTGACGACTTAGACTAAATTTTTCAGATACAGCTGCAAAACATACTTCTGCTAATGAGATAAGTGATGTAATTCCAGCTACCGTTAAGGACAGAAAGAATAATACTCCAAATAATGGTGACATCGGTAATTCGTTAATAATTTGCGGGAATACGACAAACGCGAGTCCAACGCCAGCGCTCGCTACTTTATCAACTGGTACTCCCATGTTATTTGCCATAAAACCGAGTGCTGCAAACACACCGATTCCAGCTAATAATTCAAAGCCTGAGTTCGCAAAACCAGTAATAAAAGCGTTATTTGTTGTATCAGAGTTCTTTGGTAAATAACTAGAGTAAGTAATCATAATTCCGAATGCTAACGATAAACTAAAGAAAATTTGTCCGTATGCAGCAAGCCATACTTTTCCATCTAAAATACGACTCCAATCCGGTTTAAAAAAGGCATCAAGCCCTTGCATTGCCCCTTCCATCGTAACAGCGCGAACAACAATAATTAGAAACATCACAACAAGTAAAGGAATAAAAATACGGTTTACAACTTCAATTCCTTTCTTAACCCCTTTAAATGCCACACCAAGTACAATAATCCAAACAAGCGCAAGTGGAATTAACACTTCTGGTACAAGGCCTCCAAATTGTCCTGGCTTATCAACAACTTGTAAATACTCTTTAAATAGAAAAGCTTCTGTATCTTTCCCCCACGCTCCAGTAATCGAAAAATACGTATAAGAAATCGACCATGCAATAATAACAGCATAATACGTGGAAACGATAAATGTAACAGCCATTTGCCACCAACCAATAAATTCAGCACGTGGATTTATACGAAAGAATGTAAGTGGTGCTGAACCGCGGTGACGGTGCCCAAGAGCAAATTCAAAAGCTAATAATGAAATACCAGTCGTTAATAATGCAAATAAGTACGGTAAAAAGAATGCGCCCCCTCCGTTTTCATACGCAGTATACGGAAAACGCCATATGTTCCCTAATCCAACAGCAGAACCGATTGCTGCAAAAATAAATCCAGCCCTCGTTCCCCATTGCTGCCTTGTTTCCATGTTTCCTTCCCCCTTTATGACAAGTTTATAATTGGATTATATTTAAAATTTACTAAATTATCAATAAATTCTGTAAATTTTTCTGGATGAGTGAAATTTTTGGATTTTGGAAAAGATAACATCAATAACATAAGATGTAGCTTTTTTCAAAAGTTCATTTGAAATATTACTCCCTTCTCGTTGAAATAAAAAATCGAATAGATGGTCATTCATCTATTCGATCTTTCATCTGTTTTAAAATTTTCTTTTCAAGTCTCGAAACTTGAACTTGAGAGATACCAATTCGTTCCGCAACTTCCGATTGCGTTTGATCTTTATAATACCGCAAGTACACAATTAAACGTTCTCTCTCATCCAATTCTCGAATTGCTTCTTTTAAAGCAATCTTATCAAACCATTTCGTTTCTGTTTGATCTGCAATTTGATCCAAAATTGTAATAGGATCTCCATCATTTTCATACACGGTTTCATGTATAGATGATGGAGCACGGCTCGCTTCTTGCGCAAGAACAACTTCCTCTGCCGTTAGTTCAAGCGCTTCAGCAACCTCATTAATCGTTGGAGCCCTGCCGTATTCTTTAGAAAGCTCATCCTTCATTTTTCGAATTTTATTTCCAGTTTCCTTTAAAGAACGACTTACTTTTACGGATCCATCATCCCGCAAGAACCGCTGTATTTCTCCAATAATCATTGGAACTGCATAGGTTGAAAATTTCACCTCGAAAGACAAATCAAATTTGTCTACTGATTTCAAGAGTCCAATACAGCCAATTTGAAATAAATCATCTGGTTCATATCCTCGATTGAGGAATCTTTGTACAACTGACCATACAAGACGCATATTGCTTTGGACTATCGTATCCCTCGCCCCTTGATCTCCATCTTGACTTTTTTGAATTAACGCTTTTAACTCGTGGTCCTTTAACTGAGGTTTCTTTTTCTCATTTCTGACCTCTATGTCCATAGGCAATTCTCCTTAATTGCATAGAGCGTTACTATTTGATAAGTATTTTGTCAAATGGATTGTTGTCCCGAAAGATTCATTTGAAATTACTTCTACTTCATCCATAAAATTTTCCATGATAGTAAATCCCATTCCGGAACGCTCTAATTCAGGTTTAGTTGTAAAAAGAGGTTGCCTTGCCTCGTCTAAGTTAAAAATGCCAACCCCTTCATCTCGAATCGTGAGTTTCACCATTGCTTCTTCCAAAATCACTGAAATGTAAACAAGACCTTCTGCATTCCCTTCATATCCGTGAATAATTGCATTTGTGACTGCTTCAGACACAACCGTTTTTATCTCTGTCAATTCCTCCATTGTTGGATCTAATTGTGCGATAAAAGCAGCAACTGTAACGCGAGCGAACGATTCATTTTGACTTAATGCTGAAAATTGAAGGTTCATTTCATTTCTCATTTATGCCACCCCCAATGTCGCGAGCGCATGCGCTTCACTTTCTTCTAAGCGAATGATTTTAAACAGACCTGACATTTCAAATAAACGTTTTACAGGAGGTGAGATTGCACAAACGACCATCTCCCCTCCTAAACCTTTAACATGCTTATATCTGCCTAATATAACACCAAGACCAGAACTGTCCATAAATGTTAACTTCTCTAAACTTAGTACAATATGATGAGCGCGATGCGTCTCAATCATATCCGTTACCTTTGCTCGCAACTCTTCAGCAGTATGATGATCTAATTCACCCGCTAACCGAACACATAAGACATCACGCTTTATTTCTAAATGCATGGAAAGACTCACACGATTTCCTCCTTATGCTTAAACTTGATTCATTTACATAAGATTTTCGTGAACATAAAATAAGAATCCTTCCTACTGACAAAAGAAGTACTATTTCGCCATAATGTGAACCTTTCAGCAATTATTCTACCTTTTTCATGCCTGCGGATAGAAAAGGAGCAATATCTTTGTCGTTATTCCGATGTTGAGAACGCTCCCAAACTTCTTTTAAACAGTTCCCACCAGCTTGCTGCAGCAACATCTTCTTTCGCTACAATCGTTTGCTTTAATAAAACATCTTTATCTTTTTTTATAACAAGTGTACCGAGTGCATCACCTTTTTTAATTGGTGCTTTTACTTTCTTTTCAGCGATAACTTCCTGTTTTACCTTGTCCATATTCTCGCCTTTTTTCATAAGAAGAGATACATTATCTGATGCCACTAAATCTACATTTTCTTTCTTACCTTTTCCTACTTTTACAGTTTGAATTTTCTCACCGCGCTTATACAATTTTTTCGTTGTGTATTGTCCAAATGCATAATCAAGGAGCTTTGTTACCTGGTTGTTACGTTCTTTTGATGTTGGCGCTCCCATGACAACAGAAATAACACGCATGCCATTTTTTTCAGCTGATGCAGTTAAACAATATTTTGCCTCTGTCGTAAAACCTGTCTTCACTCCATCTACACCTGGATAAAAACGTACTAATTTATTCGTATTTACAAGCCAAAATTTTTTCTCTGTATTTTCACGTAAATAATCTTCATACTTTCCTGTATATTTTCGAATGAGTGGATACTTCATCAATTCTTTCGCCATAATTGACATATCATATGCTGTTGAATAATGATCTTTCGCCGGAAGCCCCGTTGGATTTTGGAAATGTGTATTTTTCAGTCCTAAATCCTTTGCTTTTTTATTCATCATGTTTACAAAGCCTTCTTCTGAACCAGCGATATGCTCAGCAACCGCAACAGATGCATCATTTCCCGATGCAATCGCAATTCCTTTTAGCATTTCATTCACTGTCATTTCTTCACCTGGCTCAAGAAAGATTTGCGAACCACCCATTGATGCTGCATGTTCACTTGCTCTGACTTTATCTTCTAGTTTTAGTTTTCCCTTTTCAACTTGTTCCATAATCAGTAGCATCGTCATAATCTTCGTCATACTAGCAGGTGGTAGTTTTTCATTTGGATTTTTCTCAAATAAAACTTTACCTGTATCTTGCTCAATCACAATTGCTGATGATGCTTGCTCCGCTAACTTCGGCCCTGTTTCTACTTCTGTTTTCTTAGACTGTGTTTTCTCAGATTCTGCAAAGCCAACTGAAACACCAGAAAATAACAACATGAAACAAACAAGTATTCCAAAAACTCGCCTCATGACTAACCCTCCATTCTATATCAAACCTATTTTTTCCAACTAGAGCATTTTTATACCATATTTTTCTATGAATTCGTATTGACAAACAATTCTATCGCATATATTGTATTAAGTGTATTACAACTAGTAATACACTAATACTCATCAGGAAGGAGACATTGCTCTTGCACATTCAACTCGATCCAAGAAGCAACACTCCGATTTGGGAACAAATTGTTCAAAATATAAAAGAACTCGTACTGAAAAAAATGCTAGCACCAAATGATAAACTACCATCTGTACGTGAACTGGCTTCACTTCTTGTCATTAATCCGAATACAGTAAGCAAAGCGTACCAAGAATTAGAACGGCAAGGTATTATCGAAACGCTGCGAGGAAAAGGTACATTTGTCTCTCAATCGATTACACCGACACTAGATGAAAGGAAAATTGCTATGGTTGAAAAACAATTCCATCAATTACTACTAGAAGCTTCCTACCTTGGGATTACGAAAGAAAAAATTCATAATTGGATAGATTCATACTATAAAGAACTAGGAGGAAATACGAATGCTAAAAGTGACGAGTCTCAGAAAAACAATTGATAACCAAGTCATTTTAGACAATATTTCTTTCACATTACAAAAAAGAAGTATTGTTGGATTACTCGGAAGAAACGGTGCGGGGAAGACCACTTTACTTCGGACACTTGTTGGTATTTTAAATCCAGATGAAGGCACTGTTACATATGATGATGTGGATGTTCATGAGCATCCAGAAATAAAACAAAAGGTAGCCTATGTGCCGGATTCTACTAATATATTAAACGGATATACAGTAAAGGAAATTGTAAAGTTTTATAAGGCTGTTTATCACAATTTTAATGAAGAACATTTCTATCAGCTGCTAGAACGCTTCAAATTGCCTGAAAAGCGCATTCGTAGTTACTCACGCGGGATGAAGGCACTTCTTGCTATGATTTTAGCCTTTTGTACAGGTGTAGAATACATCATTTTAGATGAGCCAACCAATGGGCTTGACCCAATTGTAAAAAGACAAATTTTACAATTTTTAATTGAAGAAGTAGCGGAAAGAGAAATTACCATTCTCATTTCTACTCACCATTTAGATGAAGTAGAAAAAATTGCTGACACAGTTATTATTTTAAAAGATCATACAATCGCATCGATTACAGCATTAGAAGATACGAAATCTCGCTATGCAAAAATACAAGTTGCTTACGAGCGTTCACTACCACAAAAACTAGAAAACTTAGCAAATATAAAAATATTAAATCAAACTGGAAAAGTATATACCATCTTAATTGAAGGAAACGTAGCAGTTACATTAGAAAAGTTTCATAAAGAACAGCCCCTTTTATTAGAAGAATTACCAATGTCACTCGAAGATATTTTTGTCACAACGTTTGAGGAGGATTCACATGTTTCATAAAGCTTTATGGATGAGGCAATGGAAACAAGGAAAATATATCATTCTATTGTTTTGGTTAATTAGTTTGTATCAACTCCCTTATAAATATTATCAAGCAGCACAAATGGCGCTAAATCATTCAAAAATGAAGTTTGATGACTATACGTACTACTACTCCTACTATTTTCAAACATCTGATGGTGCTGTCCTCTTTCAAGGAGCTGCTCTTATTGCACTCGCTTGTCTTTTAATTGGATGGGAACGTAACAATCAATCTACTGATTTTCTATTCTCGATGCCTTTTAAGCGAAAAGATATTTTTTTAACAAAGTGGTTGTTTGGCGTTTTCAACATTATTGCAGTACAGATCATTTGCTGGATTAGCATGTACGGAATCAAACACATATCGTTTCACAATGAGTATCAAATCTTTACTCCGTTCCATAGTTACTTTGTATATGCTACGGTTGTACTCATTGCTATTTATACATTCACTTTATTTATCGGAACTATTACTGGAAATATTTTCTCCCAAAGTAGCTTAACAGCAATTTTATTATTTTTACCATACGGTTCCATATTATTAATCTCTGGATTCATTTATACCCATACACAATGGTCTTTAGAGGCGATGGGAGAAATAGAGGTGCAGACTCATGAGTACTTACAACATGTAGGGATTATTTCACCATTAGAATCTTTTTCTATTACTTATGATTACCATCCGATAGAAACATTTGATGACTATGGAAATAAACTTTCTAGTGTACCACAGGACAATCCAATGGAGCATACTTCTGTGCCTTCTCCTTGGACACTATTAACACCATTTGCTTACATCATTATCTTTTTACCATTATCAATTTTTCTATACACACGTACACCGAACGAACAAAACGGAAAAATACTATTGTTTCCTAGCTTGCAAAAGTGGTTCATGCTTTGTACTGTTCTATGCTTCGGATTACTTGGCGGTAGAATATTAGGGGGACGAGATGCCCTGCTGTCTTATTATGTTGGATTTTTCCTATTCGCTATCATGAGTTATTTCATTTTTACACGTCTATTAAAATTGAAGTTTGCTTTTGGAGGGAAATAAATACAAATTGAGGTGGTGGATACATGTTTCATAAAGCCTTATGGATACGGAACTATAAACAAGGAAAATATGTGATTTGGCTCTTTTGGCTAAGTACTTTATACACCTTACCATATAAATATTATATGAATGCACAGCACACGGCTGAACATTTACGGAAAACGACAGATACTTATTATACGTATCATATACAGGGAGCTGACGCTATACTATTTCCAGCCCTTCTATTAATGGGATTAGCGATCCTCTTAATAGGATGGGAACGCAATAATCAAACAATCGATTTTCTTTGGTCTATGCCATTTAAACGGTCACACTTATTTTTATCAAAATGGTTACTAGGCATCGTTCATATCGTAGGTGCGCTTAGCCTTAGTTGGCTTCTTATGTATATCATCTACCAGAACACGATACATGCTCAGTATCAATCTTTTGAACCATTTCATATATACTTTACGTATACAATCATTACGCTTATTGCAGTTTACACATTCACACTCTTTATTGGAACCATTACAGGGAACGTAATCTCACAAGGGACTTTAAGTTATATTATTATCATTTTACCTTTATATATCTTTCGACTTATTTTCCCTTTCCTTGCATTACATGTGGATTTACCACAGAAGGAATACAATTATAATTATAATAAATACGCCCTTTATACAGAAAATGTAAGTATTGCATCTCCTCTTACTCATTTTCGTATTAACTACAACTATGACTCACAAAGTGAATCTTATAAAGATGAATTCGGCAATGTACAAACAGGGCCTACCTACCATCATATTCCGTCCGCTTGGACATTGTTAAGCCCTGCTATGTATATACTTATTTGTCTTCCACTAGGGGCTTATTTATATATACGTGCTCCAAATGAACATAACGGAAAAATACTGCTATATCCAAAACTTCATAAGTATTTCTTAATTTGTACTTCTCTTTGTTTTGGGCTTCTTGGTGGTACAGTTTTTATTGATGGTAGTAATTCTTTACCTCTTTACTATATTTACTTTATAGGATCGGGCGTACTGACATATGTTATCTTGCAGCGCCTTTTAAAGCATAAACTTTCTTTATATGCAAAATAAACAAGGCATTGCTTCCGAGCAATGCCTTATTACTATATAAAAGATTATTTCACATTGTCTCTTCTTTTCCCATATTCCTTCTCTTCCTTCATCCCAAATCCATCACCATTCTCTATCATTTGATCTGTAGGAGCTACAATACTTTCAGCAATCCTCCAATCGCCTTGTTCTTGTACAAATACTTGAAGAAAATAATTCATTCCATTCAATTGATATGGAGTTTCTTTTTTCACTTCATAACGAACAGCAACGTAATAAACTTGAACATTTTTATTTTCAAACTTAGAGACATATTGAGATAACCGTGGGATGTAATGTGAAGCCTTTTCAAGGGAAAGCTGTTTCACTTTTACGAGAGAAGAATTTTTGACATTACGCATTGTATCCTGCTCACGAATATTATTACTATGTTGAAAAAGAATAGCATTCTGCATAGAACGAATCCATAGCTTTGAATATAAAATAGGCTGATCACTCGTAATATAATGTAGTTCTTTTTGTACAACTTGGACTGGTGTTTTTGCATAACTTAACGTGCTCGAGCATATAAAACTTCCAATAATAATTGCAAGTGAAACAATATATTTCATTATTTTTCCTCCGAATACTTTTTACTTAAAGTATTGGAATTTCAAAATATTTTTATTCAAAAGAAAAAGATAGGAAAGCATTTTGCTTCCTATCCTCATTTATCGTAATTATAGTACACGACCAAATAGTTCTAATACCATCTCAACCTCTTGATCGCTCCACTCTTTAAATTTCTCTTTATAGTATTCTTTACGTACAGCTTCAAGTTTTTGTGTAACTTCTTTTCCATGCTCTGTAATTTCTAAATACACGATACGACGATCTGAATCAGAACGTTTTCTCGTTACAAAACCTTTTCGTACAAGGCGATCTGTTACTGCTGTAATATGGCTGGATGTTACATTTACCTCACTAGCTATTTGCGAAGCCATTTGCGGGCTTTTCAAGAACAATGCACGCAATACTGAAAACTCATTATATGGCATATGCTCTGAAAAACGTGTATTAATATCATTTTGTAATAAACGTATCATCTTTCGAAATGATGTAGATAAATCTAAAATCAGCGCTTCTCTTTTTTCGTTCACTAGCCTCGACCCTTTTTCATCATATTTATACATATTATAATCTATAAATACCTACGTTGTATATGTTTTCTTTCCTTTTGATTCTCAATTATGTAACTTTTTACATACAATTTTCTCTCCCTTTTACTCATATACATATAAAAAGGATGGTGAGCAAAAATGCAAGTTGGCATGAATCCTTATTCACCCGATGTCCGTAATGGAAAACAAGCAACGATTACTGTACAAGGAGAAGGCGTTATAAAAGCAAAACCAAATGTTGTTATATTAACAATCGGTATTCGAACAGATAATAAAAATGTCAAACAAGCACAAGAGGAAAATGCAATTCAATCTAATCAATTACTTGCTGCACTTAAACAAATTGGTATCGCTGATAAAGATATAGAAACCATCTCCTACACAATTACACCTCAATATGAATACGTAAATGAAAAAGCATTATTACAAGGTTACCGAGTAGAGCATTTGTATGAAATTACCGTTTTAAATGTACAGAAAGCTGGGGAAGTATATGATATAGCCGTTACAAATGGAGCAAATGTCGCAAGAGGATTACGCTTTCGCATTTCCCATCCAAACGCGTATTATCAACAAGCACTCTTACAAGCAGTTCAGCATGCTCAAGAAAAAGCTCGCATCATTGCGAATTCATATAATTTAAATATTAATCCTGTCCCTCTGTCACTCGTTGAAGAATCGGCACAATTGCCGCGTGAATTTACGACTCATACTACTTTACAGGCACAAGCTGCTCCTCCAATTCAATCTGGGGAACTAGAAATTATCTCTACCGTTCGTGCGATCTTCACTTATTTGTAACACCAATTAATCTTTAAGTAACCGTTCTCATTTTATTTATTGTAAAAAGATTATGTTCTGATATAATAAAGAACGGTGAGCTCTTTACAAAAGGGATATCACGGGTGGGAGAGGGATATGAAAAAGAAGGTTTAACATGAAAGGAATTCTTGAAAGAACATTTAAATTAGACCTACACCACACATCAACAAAACAAGAAATATTAGCTGGAGTGACGTCATTTTTCACAATCGTTTATATTATGATTGTCAACGCGTCTATTTTATCAGATGCCGGTATTCCACTTGAAGCTGGAATTTTGGCAACTGTTTTTAGTTCATTTGTTGGATGTCTAATGATGGCATTTTGGGCAAATGCACCTGCTATTCTTGTACCAGGTATGGGTGTAAATGCATTTTTCACTTACACAGCTGTGCATACGCTTGGATTAAGTTGGCAAGAGGCATTAGCAGCTGTCTTTATCGCCGGTATTATTTTTGCAATTGCCGCGTTTACACCGATTGCTCGCACGCTTTCACTATCGATTCCAAAATCGTTAAAAGAAGCAATAACCGTCGGCATCGGTTTATTCCTAGCTTTCATTGGATTGCAAAAAGGTGGTTTAGTCGTTTCGCATCCGAACACTGCTGTTGCATTAGGAAAATTAAGTAGCCCTGTTGTTCTTGCAACACTACTTACTCTAATTGTTGCACTTGTCTTATTTATTCGTAACGTACGTGGAAACTTTTTATGGACGATTGCAATTGGAACTGGTATTGCGTGGCTATTTGGTCTTGTTGATACAAGCCAAGTAGGAAATAGCTCATTTTCATTCGCTAACTACGGAGATGTATTTGGAGCTATGTCATTTGGAAAACTTTCTTCCTTACCGTTTTGGATTGCAACATTCTCCTTAAGTATGGTACTTATTTTTGAGAACATGGGGCTATTGCACGGATTATTAGAAGACGATCGTAAATTCCCACGTGCTTATCAAGCAAATGCAATTTCAGCAATGACATGTGGTCTATTTGGCACAAGTCCTACCGTTTCAACAGTAGAAAGTGCTGCAGGTATTGCCGCGGGAGGAAAAACAGGTCTGACGTCTATCGTTACAGGGATGTTATTCTTCGCATCACTGTTTGCTCTTCCGTTTGTCAAATTAATTCCTGATAGTGCCATTGCACCGATTTTAATTATTATTGGTGGTCTAATGATTACAAACATTCTACAAATCCCTCTTAATGACTTTTCAGAAGGATTTCCAGCGTTTTTAATCATCGTTATGATTCCACTCACATATAGCATCGCTGATGGTATTGCGTTCGGATTTATTGCTTATCCTATTTTAAAGGTTGCTCTTGGAAAGCATAAAGAAATCGCACCGTCCATGTATATTATTACATGCCTATTCTTAGCCATGTTTGTCTTACATGCTATCGGCTAAGAAAAAACGCTAGGGAGAAACTCCCTAGCGCTTTTTACTTAAACCATCCTTTTTTATAAAACCAAACCATCATACCTCCACCTATAAAGGCCATAAGTGCTAAACATATAAAATAACCATACTCCCATTTTAATTCTGGCATATTATCGAAATTCATCCCATATACACCAACAATAAATGTTAATGGCATAAAAATAGTCGAGAATACGGTTAATGTTTTCATTATGTTGTTCATATGATGCGAATTTAACGAAAAGTAACTATCTCGAATATCCGCTGTTAACTCTCGGCTTGCTTCAATCATTTCTGAAAGCTTTAGCAAATGATCGTGAATATCTTTAAAATATATTTCATGATCGCTTACACCATAAAATCGAGTTGAATTTAAAATGCGATACAAGAGATCACGCATTGGTATAATCGTACGTCTAAGCTTAGATAGGTCCGCACGAATATCAAATACTTCTTCTAGTACACTTCCTGCTGTATCTCCTGTTAAATTATCATCAATTGCATTTAAATGATCTTCAATATAGTAAACAGGCGCAAAATAGTCATCAACAATTTGGTCAATAATTGTATGTGCTACATGCAAAGGACTCTTCTTAATCCGTTTCTTCTCACCAAGCCTTTTCCACACTCTTTCAATCGCATTATTATGTGAGAAATGGAAAGAGACGATATAACCTTCACTAACAAATAAGTCAATTTCGTGTGGCTCTAATCCATCTTCTCCAAATGCATGGAGAACTAAAAAATTATATCCATCATAGAAATCCACTTTTGGCCTCTGTACATACTCTACACAATCTTCAATCGCCAAGGGATGGAACTTAAAATGGTCTCGTAAAATATATGTATACTCTTCTTTTGTCGGCTTATATAAATCAAGCCAATACCATACAATATCTTCTCTCTTTGTGTCTTCTAATGAAACATCGTATAATACTTCATCTTCTTTCGTTACTGCGCAAATTCTAATCATAATTTCACCCATTATTATTATTAACAAAAAACAACCAAAAAAGCCAAGGAGAAGGCCCCTTAGCTTTTTAGATTATTTCGTTACAATGCCATGCACGAGTTTCGGTGCATCAACATAGTCTTTCTCAATTTTCATGTTCTCATAAATTTTTGCTTTTACATCTTCTACATTTTCGCGATTTGCGTAAATTGTAACAAGTGAATCACCTTTTTTCACGCTATCGCCCACTTTTTTGCGAAGCATAAGTCCAACTGCTAAATCAATTTCAGATTCTTTCGTTGCACGTCCTGCCCCTAAAAGCATAGCTGCTGTTCCAATTTCATCAGCAACAATTTCAGATACGTATCCGTCTTCTTTTGCTTCTACTTCCATTTTATATTGTGCTTGTGGAAGCTTAGAAGGATCATCAACAACTGAAGCATCTCCGCCTTGCGCTGCTAAAAACGTTTTAAATGCTTCTAATGCTTTTCCATTGTTCATTACTTCAATAAGTTTTTCACGAGCATCTTCTAAAGAAGAAGCTTTTCCAGCAAGGTATACCATTTGACTTCCAAGTGTTAAACATAACTCTTCTAAATCTTTCGGTCCTTTACCTTGCAGTGTATCAATTGCTTCTTTTACTTCTAATGCGTTGCCAATTGCTTCGCCAAGCGGTTGACTCATATCTGAGATAACTGCCATTGTTTTACGTCCAACGTTATTACCAATGCGTACCATTGCTTCTGCTAAACGTTTGGCATCTTCATCTGTTTTCATAAATGCACCCGCACCTGTTTTGACATCAAGCACAATTGCATCTGCACCAGCAGCAATTTTTTTACTCATAATAGAGCTTGCAATAAGCGGAATAGAGTTTACCGTCGCTGTTACATCGCGAAGTGCATATAACTTTTTATCAGCAGGTGTTAAGTTTCCACTTTGACCGATAACAGCGATTTTATTTTCGTTTACGAGACGAATAAATTCAGCATTTTCAATTTCTACATGAAACCCTGGAACTGCTTCTAATTTGTCAATCGTACCACCTGTATGTCCTAAACCACGACCAGACATTTTGGCAACTGGTACATCTAAAGCCGCTACTAACGGACCTAACACAAGCGTAGTTGTATCGCCAACACCACCTGTTGAATGCTTATCTACTTTTACCCCTTCAATCGCTGATAAGTCAATTGTATCGCCGCTATTCACCATTGCCATCGTTAAATCAGCACGCTCTTGTTCATTCATATCTTGGAAGAAAATCGCCATTGCAAGTGAGCTCATTTGATAATCTGGAATATCGCCATTTGTATAGCCTTCTACAATAAAGTTCACTTCTTCTGTCGTTAATGCATGTCCATCACGTTTTTTTGCAATTAGGTCCACCATTCTCATTGTGAACTCACCCCTTCATTTGTTTTACGATTGCTTTTACTAATGCTAAGAAATTAGTTTTAACACGCTCTGTCGTTTCAATTACTTCATCATGATGAAGTGGTTGATCTAAAATACCAGCTGCCATATTTGAAATACAAGAAATACCAAGTACTTTCATACCAGCGTGGCGTGCTACGATTACTTCCGGTACAGTTGACATTCCAACTGCATCTCCACCAAGTGTACGAAGCATACGAATTTCAGCAGGTGTTTCGTATACGGGACCTGTCATTCCAACGTATACACCTTCTTGTACTTTAATGTTTAAATCTGCTGCAACTTGTTTCGCCATTTCGCGAAGCTCTTTTGTATACGATGTAGACATATCAGGGAAACGTACGCCCATTTCAGAATCATTTGGCCCGATTAATGGGTTCGTACCCATGAAGTTAATGTGGTCTGAGATTAACATCAGATCTCCTGGTTCAAATGATGTGTTAACACCACCAGCCGCGTTTGTTACAACAACTGTTTCTACACCTAGTTCTTTCATAACACGAACTGGGAATGTTACTTTTTGCATGTCATACCCTTCGTAGAAATGGAAGCGTCCTTGCATCGCAACTACTGTTACACCTTGAAGTGTACCAAATACAAGTTGACCAGCATGTCCTTCTACAGTTGATACAGGAAATTCAGGAATTTCACTATATGGTACTGTCACTGCATTTTCGATTTCATCGGCTAAAACACCTAGTCCAGATCCAAGGATAAGTCCTACTTGTGGTGTTTCTTGGAATTTCTCTTTTAAGTATGAAGCTGATTTTGTAATAAGTTCACGATTCATTATATTGTCCCCCTTATTTCTTTAAGTCGTTTAAGAAACTTGTTCCGTATTCTGGCATTTTCACACCGAAGTTTTCTGCTACAGTTGCACCAATATCAGCAAATGTTTGACGAAGTGCTAATTCTTGTCCGCCTTCTTTCATGCTTGGGCTATATACTAATAATGGTACATATTCACGTGTATGGTCAGTACCATGGTGAATTGGATCATTACCATGATCTGCTGTAATGATTAATAAATCATCTTCTTTTAGTTTTTCAAATACTTCTGGAAGACGTGCATCATATTCTTGCAATGCCTCTCCATATCCTTGAGGATCACGGCGATGACCGAACATCGCATCAAAATCAACTAAATTCAAGAAGCTAAGACCTGTAAAGTCCATGTTCAATGTATCTACAAGCTTATCCATTCCATCCATATTAGACTTTGTACGAAGAGATTCTGTTACCCCTTCTCCATCGTAAATATCAGAAATTTTACCAATTGCAATTACATCATAGTTGCTATCTTTTAATTCATTCATTACTGTTCGGCCAAATGGTTTTAATGCATAGTCATGACGGTTTGGTGTACGTGTGAAGTTTCCTGGTTCTCCAACGAATGGACGAGCAATAACGCGGCCCACCATATATTTTTCGTCCAGTGTTAACTCACGGGCAATTTTACAAATATTGTATAACTCTTCAAGTGGTACAACTTCTTCATGAGCCGCGATTTGTAATACGCTATCAGCTGATGTGTACACGATTAGAGATCCTGTTTCCATTTGCTCTTTACCAAGCTCATCAAGGATTTCAGTTCCTGACGCTGGTTTATTCCCGATAATTTTACGGCCTGTCTTTTCTTCTAACTCATCTAATAATTCTTTTGGGAATCCTTCTGGGAACACTTGGAATGGCTTATCAATGTAAAGACCCATAATTTCCCAGTGACCTGTCATTGTATCTTTACCAGTAGACTTCTCTTGCATTTTTGTATAGTAACCAAGTGGTTTCTCTACTTTAGAAATCCCTTTCATTTCACGGATATTACCAAGACCTAATTTCACCATATTTGGCATTTGTAATCCATTCATATGTTCAGCAATATGACCGATTGTATCAGAACCTACATCACCAAATTTTTCAGCATCCGGTGCTTCTCCGATTCCTACTGAGTCCATTACGACTAGGAAAATACGTTTATATTTATTCATAACTGCAACCTCCTATATGTTCGGTTCTACTTCTTGTAGTATGTTCAAAACGTTGTAAAGTGAAACTGCTATCAGTGAGAATTCTCTCGTTTCCCACTTACTAAAACACTTCTTCAAGTCATGCTCCAACTCTCTTCGCTCTATTTTCAAACGAAGCAAAAAACTTTCCTGTTTTTTCTAAGTCAGATGTCAGACATCTCATACTGATATCATAACATGTTTACGCTTTCTTTTTAATACATTTTCGTAGAAATTCTTATTTTCTTCACACCTTCTATTGTAATCCATTCTGCACAGAAGTGCTAATGAAATTATGATTTATTTCATTAACCTAAAGAAAAAAGCAGCTCTAAAGAGCCGCTTCTTACTTTACTTCTACTGTTTCTTCCTTATGTTCGTGAAGCTCACCTTTTTTCACATGAACTTTTACTTTATATGCACCTGCATCTTTAAACGTATGTTTACTTACATATTCGCCTTTATTGCCTTCTTCAGCAGGAATATATTCATGTTTTTCCGCGCCGTCTTTCCAAATTTCAAGCTGCACTTCAGCTCCAGTTAACGCTTCTTCTTTTTGTTTTAAATGTACTTTCATTGTTGATTCAGTATTTACTTTTACTTCACCAGCCATAAGGTGAATCATCGTATCGCTCTTATGATCGCCGTGCCCTGCTTCATGACCGCCATTTTCTTTCTTTGCGTCCTCAACTTTTGCATTTCCTACAGCTATTTTCACTTCTGGCATTACATGCATTTCACGTGCATTTGTATGTGCAATAACATGATATACACCATCTGATGGGAATGCTTTTTCTACTGCATAAACACCTTTTCCTTTATGCTTCCCATTTAACATTTCATGCTTTTCTTCGCCATCTTTCCAAATTTCAAATTTCACATCATCAGCATCCGTTACTTTTTCTTTCCCTTGTGTAACAAGAGCCTGCACTTCTGTTTTTTCATTTGGTTTAATTTTTTTCGGATTTGTTTGGACAGCTACTTTTACTTCTTCAAGTTTCTCTTTTTTTGTTGTATCTTCTTCCTTTGTATTACATCCAGCTAATGCTAGCATTGCAATAAATAAAGTGATTATAAGTTTTTTCATTATGATTTCCTCCTTTATACTTTATTTAGTATAGAGGATATACCAGTTCATATTCCAGCCTTCTGCTGAAAACAATGTACGAAATGTTTGTGAAGTTTTTGTGAAACACTTACTTTTTCATTTTTCATACACATTCTATTATTACTAGATTTGTGCGCTAGCTTTATAAATACAAAATAAAAAACATTCCTTTTAGATAGAAGAGAGCATCCAGCCATGCATTGAAGCGGTCAGACCCTCTTCCTGCCCCATACCAAATTAAAACAAAAGAAGAAGACAAGTGGAGATCTCCTTTTATTTTCATAATAGCGACTTATCTGTTGGAAAATAAAAATGGATCTATATAGAGTAAGCAACAGTTGGAAATCTCTCCCCAATTAGCCTTTTACAGGCATTCTTCCTAACTTCTATCTGAATCTTGAGAGAGCGAAGTCCTACTCCCAACAAATAGCGGAATAAATTGAACTACCCCCACCTACCTCTACAAGAGCTTGAGGTGGGGATTCTCCTGTCTCTGTCCTCACAAAAACAGTTCCTCTCGTTCAACAAAGAGGATACAACGATATAGAGTTCAGTAGTGTCTGTATGTTATGTAAGACGACCCATTCTATCTTCCGACAGAAGGCAAACAAAATAGGTACAACTACTTTTTCTTATATCGAGGCTAGAACACTTTGTCATGCATCCAGTTCCTAGACTTATTATCTGCTCTGGTAATAAGCGTAAAAATCTGGGACAAAGTGTTCTT